>NZ_JBLUPT010000002.1:0-665270 GCF_048068055.1 Pseudomonas sp. NY15181
TTGCATGGCGACGTAGCTGGAGAAGGCGCGACCGCCTTCGTTCAGCGCCTTCATGGTCAGCAGCATGCGACGCACGTCCGGGTGCACGATGATCGGGTCGGCGGCCTTGTCCTGGGCCACTGGGCCGGTCGGCGCGCGGCTCTGGATGCGCTCGCGGGCGTATTCCACGGCGCTCTGGTAGGAACGCTCGCCAGTGGCCAGGCCCTGGATGCCAACACCCAGGCGCTCGTAGTTCATCATGGTGAACATGGCGGCCAGGCCCTTGTTCGGCGCATCGACGATCCAGCCGGTGGCGCCGTCGAAGTTCATCACGCAGGTGGCCGAGGCCTTGATGCCCATCTTGTGCTCGATGGAGCCACAGGACACGGCGTTGCGCCCGGCCAGGGAGCCATCGTCGTTGACCATCACCTTCGGCACCAGGAACAGCGAGATGCCCTTGGAGCCGGCCGGCGCGTCGGGCAGCTTGGCCAGCACCAGGTGGATGATGTTCTCGGTGAGGTCGTGCTCGCCGCCGGTGATGAAGATCTTGGTGCCGGAAATCTTGAAGCTGCCGTCGGCCTGCGGTTCGGCCTTGGTGCGGATCATGCCCAGGTCGGTGCCGGCGTGCGGTTCGGTCAGGCACATGGAGCCCGCCCAAGTGCCGGCGTACATGTTCGGCAGGAACTTGGCCTTGAGCTCTTCGCTGGCATGGTTGAGCAGCGACAGGCAGGCGCCGGCGGTGAGCATCGGGTACAGGCCGAAGGACAGGTTGGCCGAGTTGACCATTTCCTCGACCTGGGCGCCGATCACCTTGGGCATGCCCATGCCGCCGAATTCCGGCGCGCCGCCCACGCCCACCCAGCCACCTTCGGCGTAGGTGCGGTAGGCCTCGGGGAAGCCGGCCGGGGTCTTCACGCCCTCGGCGCTCCAGCTGCAGCCTTCTTCGTCGCCGCTGCGGTTCAGCGGGGCGATCACGCCCGCGGTGACCTTGCCGGCCTCTTCGAGAATCGCGCTGGCGGTCTCGGCGTCGACGGTCTCGGCCAGCGCCGGCAGTTCTGCCCAGAGCTTGGCAACCTCGAAGACCTCATTGAGGACGAATTGCATGTCACGCAGGGGAGCTTTGTAGTCAGCCATGGATAAATCCTCGAACGAAAACGACGGCTGATCAGCCAGCCAGCGGTATCAGAATAGGAGGTACGCGAAGGTACGCCGCCGGAGTTTACTCCAACAACTTTTCAGACTTTAAGCGTCATGTTGTGACCACACAGCAATATATTGGTCACGAAATGTAGCCATGACGAAAAGGCCCGCACGCGGCGGGCCTTCTCGTCTGGCGCGCGATTTACAGGGCGAACTGTTCGGCCGACAGGCGCATCAGTACGTCGGAACCGGCCTCCGCCGCCGCCAGGTGGGCCTGCGCGCGGGGCAGCAGGCGGCTGAAGTAGAACTCGGCGGTGGCCAGCTTCGCCTGGTAGTAGGCCGCCTCGCCGGCGCCCTCCTCCAGCTTCTGCTGGGCGACCAGCGCCATGCGCAGCCAGAAGTAGCCCAGGGTCACGTAGCCGGAGAACATCAGGTAATCCACCGAGGCGGCGCCGACTTCGTCCGGGTTCTTCATGGCGGCCATGCCGACCTTCTGGGTCAGCTCGCCCCACTGCTTGTTCAGTGCCGCGAGCTGGGCGACCTGCGCTTCCAACTGCGGATGCTCGGCGTGCTGCTGGCAGAGCTGGTGGACCAACTTGGTGAAGCCCATCAGCAGCTTGCCCTGGCTGCCGAGGACCTTGCGGCCCAGCAGGTCCAGCGCCTGGATGCCGTTGGTGCCCTCGTAGATCGGCGCGATGCGGCAGTCACGCACCAGCTGCTCCATGCCCCATTCGCGGATGAAGCCGTGGCCGCCGAACACCTGCATGCCGATGTTGGTGACCTCAAGGCCGGTCTCGGTCATGAAGGCCTTGCAGATCGGGGTGAGGAAGGCCAGCAGGTTGGCGGCGCGCTCGCGCTCCTCGGCGTCCTGGGAGAGGTGTTCGATGTCCAGCAGCTGCGCGGTGAAGTAGGCCAGCGCGCGGTTGCCTTCGTTGAACGCCTTCATGGTCAGCAGCATGCGGCGCACGTCCGGGTGGACGATGATCGGGTCGGCGGGTTTCTCAGGCGCCTTCGGACCGGTCAGCGAACGCATCTGCAGGCGGTCCTGGGCGTAGCGCACGGCGCCCTGGTAGCTGGTCTCGCCGAGGCAGAGGCCCTGCATGCCGGTGCCCAGGCGCGCGTGGTTCATCATGGTGAACATGCAGGCCAGCCCCTTGTTGGCCTCGCCGATGAGGAAGCCGCGGGCGCCATCGAAGTTCATCACGCAGGTGGCCGAAGCCTTGATGCCCATCTTGTGCTCGATGGAGCCGCAGGCCACGGCGTTGCGGGAGCCCACCTCGCCGTTCGCGTCGAGATTGAACTTGGGCACGATGAACAGCGAGATACCCCGGGTGCCGGCCGGCGCGTCGGGCAGCTTGGCCAGCACCAGGTGGATGATGTTCTCGCTCATGTCGTGCTCGCCGGCGGAGATGAAGATCTTGGTGCCGGTGATCGCGTAGCTGCCGTCGGCGTTGGGCACGGCGCGGGTCTTGATGATGCCCAGGTCCGTGCCGCAGTGCGGTTCGGTGAGGCACATGGTGCCGGTCCAGACGGCGCTGGTCATGCGCGGCAGGTAGGTGTTCTTCTGCTCCTCGCTGCCGTGGGCGTGGATGGCAGCCATGGCGCCTTTGGTCAGGCCGGGGTACATGCCCCAGGAGCAGTTGGACGCGCCGATCATCTCGCTGACCAGCAGGCCGAGGGACGGCGGCAGGCCCTGGCCGCCATATTCCGGATCGCTGGAAACGCCGTTCCAGCCAGCCTCGACGTACTGTGCGAAGGCTTCCTTGAAGCCCTTGGGCGTGGTCACCACGCCGTTGTCGAAGTGGCAGCCTTCCTCGTCGCCGGAGCGGTTCAGCGGGGCGATGACCTGCTCACAGAACTTCGCGCCTTCCTCGAGGATGGCGGCGAACATGTCCGGAGTGGCGTCGGTAGCGCCAAGGGCTTCGTAGCGGCCGGTGAAGTCGAAGACTTCGTCGGTGAGGAAGCGCACGTCGCGCAGGGGGGCCTTGTACTCGGGCATCGCGAATCTCCGTTCGGCTCAGGGCGCCAGAGTGGCGCGCAAACCTCGAACCTAAAGGTGCATGGCGGCCCGGACAATCACGCTGCACGCGCTGAATGCGCAGCCATAAGCAGCCATCAACTTGTGCGTACAGCGCCCCGGTGCGCCTGCCCGTGCACCGCCACGCGGTTGCGGCCGCCGCTCTTGGCCGAATACAGCGCCTGGTCGGCGCCCTTGATCACCTCTTCCGGGCTGCGCCGTTCGCCGTCGCGCTCGGCGACGCCGACGCTGATGGTCACCGAGACCGTCTGCGCTTCCCTGCCGCTGCGTCTGCTGCGGCCCTGGCGATCGTCCCTGGGCCGGTTGCCTCGATCGCGCAGCTGCATCGCGTAGCCCTCGATGGCTTGGCGCACCGCGTCCAGGTGCGGCAGACACTCTTCCACCGATTTGCCAGAGAACACCAGGGTGAACTCCTCGCCGCCGTAGCGGTACGCCTTGCCGCCCCCGCCGGTACGTCGCAACTGGCTGGCAACCATGCGCAGCACCTGGTCGCCGACGTCATGGCCGTGGCTGTCATTGAATTTCTTGAAGTGGTCCACGTCGACCATCGCCAGCACGTATTGCTGCCCTAGGCGTTCGAAGCGCTCGTTCAGCGCGCGGCGTCCGGGCAGGCCGGTGAGCTCGTCGCGAAAGGCCATCTGGTACGCCTCGTGGGCCACCGCGCCGGCCAGGTTGAGCATCACCAGGCTGGTCATCACGGTCAGCGCGTGGGGCAGGATGAACACCTTCGGCAGCATCCACAGCAGCCCCAGCAGGCCCACCAGTTGCGCGGCATGCAGCGGCCGCGGCTGGCGCAGGTAGGCGGCGAGCAGGGCGATGAAGGCGAGGATGAAGCCGAAGTAGGACAACTGCGCCAGGCTCATCCAACGCCCGTGCAGCGAAGGCCAGTAGACATCGCTGAGCAGCTCCGCCAGGCCCTGGGGGAAGCGTTGCGCCAGCGCCGTCGCGGTCGCGGCCACCGCCAGCAGCACGGCACTGCGGGCCAGCAGGTCCTGCAGCAGTTGCATGCGCTCCTGCCAGATACCGTACATCCCGTAGAGCAGCGGCAGCAGTACGCAGCACAGGTGGAACACCAGTGCCGCGTCCGGCCGCGTCGTATGGTTGGCGCGGTAGTAGTCGACCTGGGTATCGAGCAGGAAGTAGGCGATGTACACCACCCCCAGCATGAACAGTTGGCGCTGGCGGCCATAAACCATGCACAGGCCGCCACCGAGCAGCAGCAACAGGGTCGGCAGGACGTTGAACAGGGAGATGAAGAATTCGGACAGTTCGGCCAGGGAGCCGGCAGCGATGCCGGCCGGGATCAGCAGCAGGGGTATGAGGAAGTGGCTGAGCCGGTAGGGGGCCGTGGGTCGCACAGGGGGTTCCGAAGCGTTGGCGCCGGACTCGGGATCAGCGGACCGGCAAGTGGCGTAATGATGGCACTTTCCGGCGACATTTGCGTGATCACAGGCACGAAAAAGCCCGCCTTGCGGCGGGCTTCTTCCTGTTCAGCAGACGGACGGCAAAGCGTCCGCTGGCGATCAGTAACCGAGGGCGAAATCTTCCTCGGCCAGGTCCATCAGGTTGTTGGCGCCCGACAGCATGGAACCAACGTGCGCGCGGGTGCGCGGCAGGATGCGCTGGAAGTAGAAGCGCGCGGTCTTCAGCTTGGCCTGGTAGAAGGCCTCTTCGCTGGTACCGGCAGCCAGCTTCTCGGCAGCCAGGCGAGCCATGTCGGCCCAGAAGTAGGCCAGGGCTGCGTAACCGGAGTACATCAGGTAGTCCACCGAAGCGGCACCGACTTCCTCGCGGTCCTTCATGGCGGCCATGCCGACCTTCATGGTCAGTTCGCCCCACTCCTTGTTCAGCGCCGCCAGCGGGGCCACGAATTCCTTGACGGCTTCGTTGGCTTCGTTGGCTTGGCAGAACTTGTGCACGATCTTGGTGAAGCCCTTGAGCGCTTCGCCCTGGGTCATCAGGATCTTGCGACCCAGCAGGTCGAGGGCCTGAACGCCGGTGGTGCCTTCGTACAGCATGGAGATACGGCTGTCGCGGACGTTCTGTTCCATGCCGTGCTCGGCGATGAAGCCGTGGCCGCCATAGATCTGCACGCCGTGGTTGGCGGCCTCGAAGCCCACTTCGGTCATGAACGCCTTGGCGATCGGAGTGAGGAAGGCCAGCATCGCGTCAGCGGCTTTCTTCTCTTCTTCGTCCTGGCTGCGCTGCACGATGTCCACCTGCTTGGCGGCGAAGTACAGCATGGCGCGGTTGCCTTCGGCGAAGGCCTTGGCGGTCAGCAGCATGCGGCGCACGTCCGGATGCACGATGATCGGGTCGGCGGCTTTTTCCGGGGCTTTCGGGCCGGTCAGCGAACGCATCTGCAGACGCTCGCGAGCGTAGGCGATGCCACCCTGGAAACCGATCTCGGCGTGGGCCAGGCCTTGCAGCGCGGTACCCAGGCGAGCGGTGTTCATGAAGGTGAACATGCAGTTCAGGCCCTTGTTCGGCGGGCCGATCAGGAAGCCGGTAGCGGCGTCGAAGTTCATCACGCAGGTGGCGTTGCCGTGGATGCCCATCTTGTGCTCGATGGAGCCACAGGAAACGGCGTTGCGCTCGCCTACGCCGCCTTCGGCGTTGGGCAGGAACTTCGGCACGATGAACAGCGAGATGCCCTTGGTGCCCTGCGGGGCGTCGGGCAGGCGGGCCAGCACGATGTGGACGATGTTGTCGGCCATGTCGTGTTCGCCAGCGGAGATGAAGATCTTGGTGCCGGTGACCTTGTAGGTGCCGTCAGCCTGCGGCTCGGCCTTGGTGCGCAGCATGCCCAGGTCGGTGCCGCAATGCGGCTCGGTCAGGCACATGGTGCCGGTCCACTCGCCGGAAACCAGCTTGGTCAGGTAGGTGTGCTGCTGCTCCGGGGTGCCGTGGGCGTGCAGGGTGTTCATGGCGCCGTGGGACAGACCCGGGTACATGCCCCAGGACCAGTTGGCCTGGCCGACCATTTCGCTGATCGCCATGCCGAGGGATTCGGGCAAGCCCTGACCGCCGTGCTCGACGTCATGGGCCAGGCTCGGCCAGCCGCCTTCGACGAACTGCTGGTAGGCCTCCTTGAAGCCGGTCGGGGTCTTCACGCCTTCCGGGCTCCACTTGCAGCCTTCCAGGTCGCCAACGCGGTTCAGCGGAGCGATTACCTGTTCGCAGAACTTGGCACCCTCTTCGAGGATGGCATTGACCATATCCGGGGTGGCGTCTTGAGCGCCCGGCAGATTCTGGTAGTGCGCTTCGTAGCCCAGCAGCTCGTCGCGAACGAAACGGATATCACGCAAGGGGGCCTTGTAATCAGGCATAGCGATAAACCTCTACGAAGGGTTCTGGTTAATGGGCGACCGGTCGTTGCGGTCGCAGTGCGGGATCGTTCCCGGCCGCCCAGTCGGTGCGCGCACGCACCCCGACAATCAAACAGGCGTTTGAAACATACGTTTATGCCATACCCTTGTCAAGCATGCAGACCGACCGCCCGGTCACGCTCGCAGGGCTACCGCCGGTGCGCTTGCGCGCCGCCGTCCTGAGATTGATTAAAGCCCATGGCAGAGCGGCCGGCGCGTCGCGAGGACAGCCGGCGGGGCAGGAAGAAAATACGGGAGGGAAGTGAGCGTCAGGCGCGGATATCGATGAGGGTGCCGAGGGTTTCGTCGGCCGCCTGGATGACTTTGGCGCCCGCCTCGACCTCATGCTGGCCGCGGCGAAGGTCGACCAGGTGATCGGCCAGGGCGTCGCTTGCGCCGCTGCGGGCGCTGGCGATCCCGGCGCCGGCCTGGTCGACGCGCTGCTGGCCGCTCTGGACCGAGCTCAAGCCGGCGGCGAATGCATTACCGGAGATTTCCATCGGTGCGTCTCCCTGGACGAAAGCAGCCAATGGCCACCATTCAAGCAGAGTTCCGCCCGCCCGGCCAGGTGCTGTTACAGATCGAGGATGCTCAGGTCCAGGTGCGCGGCGACAGCCGAGGGCGTCGCCGGCGACAGCCGGGGCACGCGGCCGATGCAGGGTGCCGGCAGGCGTTCGGCCAGGGTCGCCAGGTTTTCCTCCAGGCGCGACGTATTGGGATCGACGATGTTCGCCACCCAGCCGGCCAACTGCAGGCCGTCGCGCTGGATCGCCTCGGCACTGAGTACCGCGTGGTTGATGCAGCCCAGGCGTACGCCGACCACCAGGATCACCGGCAGGTCGAGGGCGATCGCCAGGTCCGACAGGCTCTCCTCACCCGACAACGGCACCCGCCAGCCGCCCGCCCCTTCCACCACCGAGAAGTCGGCGCCCAGCTGCAACACCGAGCGCACGGCCGGGGCCAGCGTCTCGACCTGCAACTTCACGCCCTTCTCCCGCGCGGCGAGGTGCGGCGCGATGGCCGGCTGGAAGGCGAAGGGGTTCACCTGGTCATAGGCCAGCGGCAGGCTGCATTCGCCCAGCAGCGCCAAGGCGTCCTCGTTGCGCAAGCCCTCGGGCGTCCGCTCGCAACCGGAGGCCACCGGCTTGGCCGCCGCCGTGGACAACCCGGCCAACCGCGCCGCATGGAGCAGGCCGGCGGCGATGGTGGTCTTGCCGATTTCGGTGTCGGTGCCGGTGATGAAGTAGGCGTTGGGCATAGGTACCTCGGAAGCAGACCGTAGGAGCGGTTCTCATCCGCGATCAGCGTCGGATACGCCGGCCATTCGCGGACAGACTCCGCTCCTACTAAGAATAGATTTTGCGCAGGACGGCGTAGACCACCCGGTAGGTGGCCGGCAGTCCCTGGGGCTGGCGGAATTGTTCATAGGCGGCGATCAGCGCGCGCACCCGCTCGCGCCCGGTCAGGCCGTCGGGCCGGCCGGGATTGAGGTTGTGCGCGCCGAGCGCCTTGAGTTCATGGGTCAGGCTGCGCAGGTCGGGGAAGTGCAGGACGCGGTCCTCGGTGCGCAGCTCCAGCACCTCCAGCCCACTGTCGGTGCAATGCCGCTGGTAATCCTCGAAGGCGCGGAAGCGGTTCACATGGACGAAGCCATCCACTGCCTCCCAGGCGCTGCGCAGCTCGCCCAGGGTGCCGATGCACAGGCTGCTGAACGCCAGCACGCCGTTCGGGCGCAGTACCCGCCGTGCCTCGCTCAGCACCGACGGCAGGTCCGCACACCATTGCAGCGCCAGGCTGGAGAACAGCAGGTCGCACGCCCCGTCGCGCAGCGGCAGGTGCTCGGCGTCGCCACCGATGAAGTACTCCGCACCACCCAGCTCGCGGGCATGGCGCAGCATGCCTTCGGCGATGTCGACAGCCAGGCCCCGTGCCTGTGGATAACGCGCCGCCAGGGCGCGGGTGAAATAGCCGGTGCCGCTGCCCAGGTCGATCCAGCGCTCTGGCGCCAGCTCGCCCGGCAACTGCTGCAGGAGCTGCGAGCCGACCGCGCGTTGCAGGTCGGCCACCGCATCGTAGGTCTCTGCGGCGCGGGAGAAGGAAGCGGCGACCTGACGCTTGTCAGGCAGCGTGTTCGAACTGCTTTCAGGCATCGTCGCCCTCGTGGATGAATCTGAGGATGGCGCCGGCCACTTCGTCCGGCAGCTCCAACGGCAGCCCGTGGCTGGCGCCGGGCACCAGGCTGACCTCGACGTCCGGCAGCCATTCCAGCAGGGCGTCGGCGGCAGCGGCCGGCACCAGGGCGTCGTTGCCGGCGAACAGGTGTAGCTGCGGGCCGGGATAGCGGCCCAGGGCGGCACGGGTATCAAGCTGGCCGAGCAACTGCAGGCCGGCGGTCAGGCCGGCGGCATCCAATTGCGGCAGCGCCACCTGCAGTTGCCGCGCCAGGGTGCGCGGGTCACGGGCGCCCTGGCTGACCAGCAGGGTGAAGCGCTTGCGCACCAGCTGCGGCTCCAGCAGGAAGGCCTCGAAGAAGTCTTCGAACACTTCGATGGCCATCGCCTCGGGCCAGTCTTCGCGGCGGCGGAAACAGGGGTTGCTGGCCAGGGTGACCAGTCCACGGCAGGACTCGCCGCGCCGTGCCGCCAGCTCGGCGGCGAGCATGCCGCCCAGCGACCAGCCGGCGATCCAGGCGTCGTGGGGAACGTTGTCGTCCAGCTCGTCGAGCCAGACGCTGGGCTCGGCATCGGTCGGCAGCGGCTCGATCTGCACGTTCAGGTGCGGCGCCTGCTCCAGCAGCGCCTCGCGCAGCGGCTCCAGCGGCGCGCTGCCCAGGCCCCAGCCCGGCAGCAGGATCAGTTGGTCACGCATCGTCGCCCTCCTCGGCATCGATCTCTGCCAGAAGGCTAGACGACACCCGCTGCCAGCCATCGGCCAGCGCCACCAGCAGGCGGTCGACCTGGGCTTCGCTGTGCAGCGCGGACAACGTCACGCGCAGGCGAGCGGTGCCGGCCGGCACGGTCGGCGGACGGATGGCGCCGACCAGGATACCGTGCGCGCGCAGTTCCGCCGACAGGGCCATGGCCTGTCGGCTGCCGCCGATGAGGATCGGCTGGATCGGCGTCGGGCTGTCCATCAGGCGCAGGCCGATGGCCTGGGCGCCGGCGCGGAAGCGGGCGATCAGGGTGTTCAGGTGGTCACGGCGCCAGCTTTCGGCGCGCAGCAGCTCCAGGCTTTTCAGGGTGGCGCAGGCCACCGCCGGCGGCTGGCTGGTGGTGTAGATATAGGGGCGGGCGAACTGGATCAGCGTCTCGATCAGCTCCTCGCTGCCGGCGACGAAGGCGCCGGCGGTGCCGAAAGCCTTGCCGAGGGTGCCGACCAGCACCGGCACGTCCTCCATGCCCAGCCCGAAGTGCTCGACGATGCCGCCGCCGGTCGCTCCCAGCGGGCCGAAGCCGTGGGCGTCATCGACCATCATCCAGGCGTTCCTGCTCCGTGCCTCGGCACAGAGCGCCGGGAGGTCGGCCAGGTCGCCGTCCATGCTGAACACGCCATCGGTCACCACCAGGGTGTTGCCTTCGGCCTTGTCCAGGCGCGACGCGAGACTGGCGGCATCGTTGTGCAGGTAGCGCGTGAAGCGCGCACCGGACAGCAGCCCGGCATCCAGCAGCGAAGCGTGGTTGAGGCGGTCTTCCAGCACGCTGTCGCCCTTGCCCACCAGCGCGGTGACGGTGCCGAGGTTGGCCATGTAGCCGGTGGAAAACAGCAACGCGCGCGGACGGCCGGTGAACTCGGCCAGCGCCAGCTCCAGCTCGTGGTGCGGACCGCAGTGGCCGTTGACCAGGTGCGAAGCACCACCACCCACGCCCCAGCGCGCGGCGCCGGCACGCAGGGCGGCGATCACCTCGGGGTGATTGGCCAGGCCCAGGTAGTCGTTGGAACAGAAAGCCAGCATCGGCTGGCCGTCGATGACCACGTCCGGCCCCTGCGGGGTTTCCAGCAGTGGGCGGCGGCGGTAAAGGTCCTCCGCCTGGCGCTGGGCCAGGCGGGCGGCGAGATCGAAAGACATACGCAACCCCGAATCGGCGGCGGTCCTCCAGGTGGAGAACCTGCAGGAACGAACGCGCCCGCGATTCAGCGTGCGGAATTCGCGAGCTCGCTCCTACAAGAAAAGCAGATCAGGCCGAAGCCGCGTTGTAGAACATCTGCGAGTCGCGCTGCTCCACCAGCGCCTGCTCGATGGCGGCCTGGTGCACTTCGTCGGCGTGCTCTTCGCGTTCCTCGGGCTTGATGCCCAGGCGCGCGAACAGCTGCATGTCCTTCTCGGCCTGCGGGTTCTTGGTGGTCAGCAGCTTCTCGCCGTAGAAGATCGAGTTGGCGCCGGCCATGAATGCCAGGGCCTGCATCTGCTCGTTCATCTGCTCGCGGCCAGCGGACAGGCGCACGTGGGATTTCGGCATCAGGATGCGGGCAACGGCCAGGGTACGGATGAAGTCGAACGGATCGACGTCCTTCTCCTCCGCCAGCGGAGTGCCTTTCACCTTGACCAGCATGTTGATCGGCACCGACTCCGGGTGCTCGGGCAGGTTGGCCAGCTGGATCAGCAGGCCGGCGCGGTCGTCCACCGACTCGCCCATGCCCAGGATGCCGCCGGAGCAGATCTTCATCCCCGCCTCGCGCACGTACGCCAGGGTCTGCAGGCGCTCGCTGTAGGTGCGGGTGGTGATGATGTTGCCGTAGAACTCCGGCGAGGTATCGAGGTTATGGTTGTAGTAGTCCAGGCCGGCGTCGGCGAGGGCTTTAGTCTGTTCCTGGTCCAGGCGACCGAGGGTCATGCAGGTTTCCAGGCCGAGTTTCTTCACGCCCTTCACCATTTCCAGCACGTAGGGCATGTCCTTGGCCGACGGGTGCTTCCACGCCGCGCCCATGCAGAAGCGGGTGGAGCCGATGGCCTTGGCTTCCGCTGCGGCCTCCAGCACCTTCTGCACTTCCATCAGCTTTTCCTTGTCCAGGCCGGTGTTGTAGTGGCCGGACTGCGGGCAATATTTGCAGTCTTCCGGGCAGGCGCCGGTCTTGATCGACAGCAGGGTGGAAACCTGCACGCGGTTCGGGTCGAAGTGCGCGCGGTGCATGGTCTGCGCCTGGAACAGCAGGTCGTTGAACGGCTGTTCGAACAGGGCGCGGACTTCGGCAAGGGTCCAGTCGTGGCGGGTTACTTGGGCTGCGGTGGCACTCATGGGCAAAGTCCTTCGACGCTTGGGGGCGCCTCTTGTCTAAGGTGCCCCGGCGGCGCGCCACCGGGGAAATCAGGCTCAAGGCATCATATGTGGACCTGTGACGCTGTCAACCACTCTTGCGACACAGGTCGACAAGTGATCATTTAATGATCAAATCGATATTTCCTCTCCGTGCCCCGCTGAACCCGGAGGCCTACGGACCGATCCAACCCAACAGGACATTCAGGAGTCCCCCCCCAGATGGGAACAGAAGGATTCTTCGACAGCCTCGGCCAGATGGTCGGCAAGGCCATCCGCTTCATCGTCGATCTGCTGTCGGGCCTGCTCGGCGGCCTGTGGCGCGCCATGGACGACTTTTTCCACGGCCTGGCGCGGGCTGTCGGAATCGACGTCTCGATCTTCAGCTTCGTCCTGCTCTTCCTCGGCCTGCTGCTGCTCTACAGTGGCATCCGCGCCTTCCTGCGGCGCTCGATCTTCGGCGGGCTGATCTGGACGGTGCTGGGACTGCTGGTCCTGAGCTGGCTGATCCACTGATGGCCGCCACCCATGGAGGGGTGGAATGCGGTTCTCTCAATGGCGCCCCGTCTGGTGGCGCCCACGTGTGCAATGCCTGTTGTGCGGCGGGATGGCGGAGCAGGCCGGCCTGCCGCTCTGCCCCGGTTGCGACGACGACCTGCCCTGGCTCGCCGGGCACTGCGCGATCTGCGCCCTGCCGCTGCCAGCCGCCGGCCTCACCTGCGGACAATGCCTGCGCCGCGCCCCCGCCTTCCAGCGCGTCGAAACGCCCCTGCGCTACGGCTTCCCGGTCGACGCGCTGATCACCCGTTTCAAACACCAGGCCAACGCGCCCTTCGGCCGGTTGCTCGCGCAGTTGCTGGCGCGCCATCTGGTGCACGCCTTCGACGAGGGACTGCCACGTCCGGACCGCCTCGTGCCCGTACCGCTGTCGCGCCAACGCGAACGCCGACGCGGCTTCAACCAGGCCGCCCTGCTGGCCGGCTGGCTGACCGCACCACTGGGCCCGCCTGTGGATAACCGGCTGCTGCGGCGCATCCAGGACACCCCCGCGCAGCAGGGCCTGGACGCCGCCACGCGCAAACGCAACCTGCGCCATGCCTTCGCCCTGGCCGATGGCGCCAGAGTCGAAGGCTTGCACCTGGCGCTGGTGGACGACGTGCTGACCACCGGCGCCACCGCCCAGTTCATCGCCCGCGAACTGCGCAAGGCCGGCGCCCGTCGGGTCGATGTCTACTGCCTGGCGCGCACGCCGGCCCCGGAATAGACAACCGCTCGTCCACATTCCTGGCAACTTTCCCTTGCGTTTTGTCGGCAGGCGTCGGAGCCTCGCCGCATACCAATAAGCACTCGCGAAACCATGACCACCCTCAGCCTGCTGACCCAGCACGTCACCCGCCGCCCGCAACGCATCGCCCTGCTCGCGCAGATCGCCCAGCTCGGCTCGATCACCCACGCCGCCAAGGCGGCCGGCATGAGCTACAAGACCGCCTGGGACGCCATCGATGAACTGAACAACCTCTCCGACCGCCCGCTGGTGGAACGCAGCGTCGGCGGCAAGGGCGGCGGCGGCGCACGCCTGACCGCCGACGGCGAACGCCTGCTGGCGCTCTACCAGCGCCTGGAGGCCCTGCGCGAGCACATCGTCGAACATGTCGAACACCAGGCCGACCTGGAGCTGATCGGCCGTCTGATGATGCGCACCAGCGCCCGCAACCAGCTGCATGGGCGTATCTGCGCCATCGAACACGCCGGGCTCAACGACCTGGTGTGCATCGAGCTGCCCGGCGGCTCGCGCATTCAGGCGCGGGTCACCCGCGAAAGCACCGAGAAGCTGGAACTGCACGACGGCCAACCGGTGGTGGCACTGATGAAGGCCGGCTGGCTGTACGTCGACCTGCCGCACATTCCCTGCCCGGAAGGGCTGAACGCGCTGGAAGGACACATCGACGACATCCGCGATGCCGACGACGGCCCCAGCGAAGTGCGCATCCAGCTGCCCAGCGGGCAGATGCTCTGCGCCCTGACCGATCCCGAGCGCATCGAGATCCTGCGTCTCAAACCCGGCACCCAGGTCCGCGCGCAGTTCTCCCCCGCCCAGGTGATCCTCGGTACGCCGCTGTAGTTTCCCTGCCGTATATCAAGCCCCGCACCACCGCGCCGCGCTCCAATGACCGTCAGCGATTCCCGCCCCAAGGGGCGGGCCCTGCGGTTCAGCCACACCGGAGCCCCGCCATGCGCCGTCTGCCAAGCCTGCTCATCCTGCCCCTGCTGTTGTCCCTGCCCCTGCTCGGCCAGGCCGGCCCGGACGTGCTGCGCGTCGGCGCCAGCCAGGCGCTGATGCCGACCCTGGAGCCGCTGGTGGACCGCTACCAGATCGAGACCCGCAACAAGGTGCTGCTGATCGGTGGCGACGACGAGGCACTCGGCGAACAGGTGCACCAGGGCACGCCCTATGACCTGCTGTTCAGCGAACAACCCGCGCCGCTGACCCACCTGCACCACCAGGGCCACGGCGAGAAACCCCGTCCCGTTGGCTGCACTGCGCAGCCCATGCAGGAGCTGACCCTGGTGCGGGGCGAGCGACAGGCACTGGCCACGCACTTCCTCGACTACCTGAAACAACAGGACTGCAAGAGACACTGAGGCAAAGCGCTCGCGGGGGTACACTAGGCGGCCTGCACACTGCCTGGATCGTCGCCATGTCCCATCCCTTCTCCGACCTCACGCCCGACCTGGTTCTGGATGCAGTGGAAAGCATCGGTTTTCTCAGTGACGCCCGCGTGCTGGCGCTCAACAGCTACGAGAACCGCGTCTACCAGGTGGGCATCGAAGGCAGCGAACCGCTGATCGCCAAGTTCTACCGCCCGGGACGCTGGAGCACCGAGGCGATCCTCGAAGAACACGCCTATGCCACCGAACTCGCCGAGTGCGAAGTGCCGCTGGTGGCACCGCTGGTCCACGAGGGCAAGACCCTGTTCGAGCACGCGGGCTTTCGCTTCACGCTGTTCCCCCGCCGTGGCGGCCGCGCGCCGGAGCCCGGCAACCTCGACCAGCTCTATCGCCTGGGCCAGTTGCTCGGTCGCCTGCATGCGGTCGGCGCCAACCGCCCCTTCGAGCACCGCGAGGCGCTGACGGTGGATAACTTCGGCCACCAGTCCCTGGCGACCCTGCTGGAAGGCAACTTCATCCCCAAGAGCCTACTGCCGGCCTACGAGTCCGTGGCCCGCGACCTGCTGAAGAAGATCGACGAGCTGTACGCACGCGTGAGCTATACGCCGATCCGCATGCACGGCGACTGCCACCCCGGTAACCTGCTGTGCCGCGACGAGACCTTCCACGTCGTGGACCTCGACGACTGCCGCATGGGCCCCGCCGTGCAGGACCTGTGGATGATGCTCGCCGGCGAACGCCAGGAGCGCCTCGGGCAGCTCTCGGAACTGATCGACGGCTACCAGGAATTCCACGACTTCGACCCGCGCGAACTGCCGCTGATCGAAGGCCTGCGCGCCCTGCGCCTGATGCACTACAGCGCCTGGCTGGCACGCCGCTGGGACGACCCGGCGTTCCCGCCGAGCTTCCCCTGGTTCGGCAGCGAGCGCTACTGGGGTGACCAGGTGCTGGTGCTGCGCGAACAGTTGGCGGCGCTGGATGAGGAGCCGCTGCGGTTGTTCTGATTTTTGCCGGCCCGACGGCCGGATCGCGGACGGAGTCCACTCCGACGCAGAGATTAGACACGCGATGGCTTTTCGTAGGACCGAGGGGGACGCCTAGTCCTTGCTCGCGTACAGATTCCCCGGCAGCTACGTCGCCATGCGGTTCGCGAGCAAGCTCGCTCCTACACGCCGTAACGACAACGTTACGCGCATTCACTGCAGCCCGCGCATCGGTGCCCTTCCCGGCACAGACA
This sequence comes from Pseudomonas sp. NY15181, assembly GCF_048068055.1. Classification (NCBI taxonomy): domain Bacteria; kingdom Pseudomonadati; phylum Pseudomonadota; class Gammaproteobacteria; order Pseudomonadales; family Pseudomonadaceae; genus Pseudomonas; species Pseudomonas sp. NY15181. The sequence goes on from NZ_JBLUPT010000002.1 coordinate 15,685, forward strand.
AGCCACCACGCGCGCCCTAGAATTGTGCAGCCACTCATTAGCTGCCTAACCAAGGATGTTCCATGGCTACCGCCAATCCCCGCCGGGGCTATGCCCTGGGCCTGACTGCCTATGTCATCTGGGGACTCTTCCCGATCTACTTCAAGCTGCTCGAACGCATTCCCGCGCTGGAAATCATCACCCACCGCGCCATCTGGTCCGCGGTGTTCGGCGCCCTGCTCCTGCTGGTCTGGAAGCATCCAGGCTGGTGGCGCGAGCTGCGCGAGAATCCCAAGCGCATCGCCGTGCTCACCGCCAGCGGCCTGTTGATCGCCAGCAACTGGCTGGTCTACGTCTGGGCGGTGAACAACGGCCACATGATCGAGGCCAGCCTGGGCTACTACATCAACCCGCTGATCAACGTCCTGCTCGGCCTGGTGATCCTGCGCGAGCGGCTGCGCCCGCTGCAGTGGGTCGCCGTCGGCCTCGCCGCGCTGGGCGTGGCGCAGCAGTTGTGGCAACTGGGCAGCGTGCCCTGGGTATCGTTGGCGTTGGCGCTGACCTTCGGCTTCTACGGGCTGATCCGCAAGCAGGCGCCAGTCGCCGCGCTACCGGGACTGGTGGTGGAAACCTGGATCCTGCTGCCGCTGGCGATTGGTTACCTCGTGCTGTTTGCCGACGGCCCGAGCGTGCACGCGGATTTCTGGACTACCAAGGACGCCATCTGGCTGGCCGCCGCCGGTCCGATCACCCTGGTGCCGCTGGTCTGCTTCAACGCCGCCGCACGCCACCTGCCCTACGCCACCCTCGGCTTCCTGCAATACCTGGCGCCGACCCTGGTGCTGCTGCAGGCCATCTTCCTGTTCGGCGAGCATCTGGACAGCACCCGCCTGGTGTCCTTCGGCTGCATCTGGCTGGCGCTGGTGGTGTACAGCGTGGACATCTGGTATCGCCTGTCCCGCGGCAACTGATCAATCCTTGACCACATTGCTGAAAGCCCCGCCCTTCGGGGCTTTCAGCAAGCCACCACCAGACTATCCACAGCCCCATCCCGCGCCAACGGGGATAACCGCCTTGCTCAGGCCCTTATCCCCACTCCAATTCCTTCAGCGTCGGTCGGCGCATTCGTCGGCACAGCCTCCGATCATTTTTCGATCAAATCTCTGAAAGCTCTGTAATTACTGGGATACAGCCAGATTCCCAGTGTTTTTCCACAGGCTAATCCCCCTGCGCTGTGAATCTTCCGAGCAGCCTTTGCCAGCGCGTGGACAACTCCGCATAAGCCGCGTAAGCAAAGGCCTTCAGCCATCCATCAACGGGCTTTCCACAGACTCATCCAGAGGTTTTGTGCACAGCGACGGAACCGCGTGTCGTGCTCACCTGGCAGCACGGCGTGGCCGCAAATACCGCTCAGAAAACGAACAACCCCTTGCAGGCACCGCCGTTGCTCGCTTGTAGACAGTTATCAACAGAAAGCCCACGGAGCGATCCACGCGATCTGTGCACAGCGGCGATGCTGATCGTGGATAAGCGCTTAGGGGTAAGACCCAATGAAAATGGGCCCTCCGCGAATCCAATCACAGAGAGCCCACAGACTTACCCACAGATGAGACAAGGAAGGATGGCGGATCAATCCCCACTGTGGAAATTCATTTCCACCATCAGGTCGTCGGCCAGTTCCTCCAGGCGCGCCTGCAAGGTTTCCAGCGACAACGTCAGCGGCACCGCGAGCAACGCCTCGGCGTGGAACAGCGGCTCGCTGCTCATCGGCGCCGGCAGGACTTCGGTGGTCAGGCTCTCCAGGTTGACGCCATGTTCGCTGAGCAAACGCGTGATATCGCGGACGATGCCCGGACGATCGTTGCCGACCAGGTCCAGATGGATCGGCTTCCAGTTGCACGCCGGCTCAATGCCGCTTTCCGCCAGCAGCACGCGAATGCCGTGGGCCGACAAGCCCTGCAGGCCTTCAACCAGTTCGTCGTAGCCCTCGGCGGGAACCGCCACCCGCAGGATCCCGGCGAACTGCCCGGCCATGCGTGACATGCGGCTTTCCAGCCAGTTGCCGCCATGGGCGGCGATGCACTGGGCGATGCGCTCCACCAGGCCGGGCTGGTCCGGGGCGATGACCGTGAGAACGAGGTGATCCATGGTGCAGCCTCCATCAGGCGGAAAGATCCAGCCAGTAGGTGTAGAACTTCTCGTCGCGCTGGTAGCCGAGGCGCTCGTAGAGCGACTGGCCGGCGCGGTTGGTCTTGGCCGTTTCCAGCATCAGGCCGCAGGCGCCGGTGGCCTCCGCATGGGCGCGGCCGGCGTTCATCAGCGCTTCCCCATAACCGTCGCGGCGCGCGGCCGGGATCACGTAGAGGTCGCTGACCAGCCAGGCGGGCTGCAGCATCAGTGAGGCGAAGAACGGGTAGAGCTGGACGAAGCCCACGGCCAGACCGTCGATGCTGCGGGCGATGAACACGGTGGACTGGCTCTGCTCGATGCGCGCCTGGAGGAAGCCACGAATTGCCGCATGGGGCGCGGGTACTTCGTAGAAGTCGAGGTAGCCGGAGAACAGCGGCACCAGGTCGTCGAGATCGGCGGGGGTGGCAAGTGTCACGGACATGCGGGATTCTCCAGGGCGGAGAAAGCAGTATAGGCAGGGCACGCGGCGCTGGCTGCGACGGGGTGCCACAGGTACCGATTCAAACCATTCGTATACAGTTTGAAGATTTATCTGGAACAACCCATAAAAACTTTGCGAACATATTAAACGCTACGTGACTGAGATGCGTACTTTGGTCTAACCGCGACGCAAGCCCACTGATTTTTCCCATGGCATCATGTAGTATTCCGCGGCTCGGACTACAAGGCGTTTTGCCTGTGTCCAGAGCTGGTCCTGAGCAGAGTGAGGCAAGCAATGACTGAACGCGTTCAAGTCGGTGGCCTGCAGGTCGCCAAAGTCCTGTTCGACTTCGTAAACAACGAAGCCATTCCCGGCACCGGCGTCGACGCCGGCAAGTTCTGGGCAGGTGTGGAAGCCGTAATCAACGATCTGGCCCCCAAGAACAAAGCCCTGCTCGCCAAGCGCGACGACCTCCAGGCGAAGATCGACGGCTGGCATCAGGCCCGCGCCGGTCAGCCGCACGATGCGGTCGCCTACAAGGCCTTCCTGCAGGAAATCGGATACCTGCTGCCGGAAGCGGCTGACTTCCAGGCCAGCACCCAGAATGTCGACGAAGAAATCGCCCGCATGGCCGGCCCGCAGCTGGTGGTGCCGGTGATGAACGCGCGCTTCGCGCTGAACGCCTCGAACGCCCGCTGGGGCTCGCTGTACGACGCACTGTACGGCACCGATGCGATCAGCGAAGAGAACGGCGCCGAGAAGGGCAAGGGCTACAACAAGGTCCGTGGCGACAAGGTCATCGCCTTCGCCCGCGCCTTCCTCGACGAAGCCGCCGCGCTGGAATCGGGCTCCCACGTCGACGCCACCGCCTACACCGTGAAGAACGGCGCGCTGGTCGTGCCCCTGAAGAACGGTAGCGACACCGGCCTGAAGAACGCCGCCCAGTTCCTCGGCTTCCAGGGCGACGCCGCCAAGCCGCAAGCCGTGCTGCTCAAGCACAACGGCCTGCACTTCGAAATCCAGATCGACCCCACCAGCCCGATCGGCCAGACCGACGCCGCAGGCGTGAAAGACGTGCTGATGGAGTCCGCGCTGACCACCATCATGGACTGCGAAGACTCGGTCGCTGCCGTCGACGCCGACGACAAGGTCGTGGTCTACCGCAACTGGCTGGGCCTGATGAAAGGCGACCTGGCCGAGTCCGTGACCAAGGGCGGCAGCACCTTCACCCGCACCATGAACCCGGATCGCGTCTACACCAAGACCGACGGTACCGAGCTGACCCTGCACGGCCGTTCCCTGCTGTTCGTGCGCAACGTTGGCCACCTGATGACCAACCCGGCGATCCTCGACGCCCAGGGCAATGAAGTGCCCGAAGGCATCCAGGACGGCCTGTTCACCGGCCTGATCGCGCTGCACAACCTCAAGGGCAACACCACCCGCAAGAATAGCCGCACCGGCTCGATGTACGTGGTGAAGCCGAAGATGCACGGCCCGGAAGAAGTGGCCTTCGCCGCCGAGATCTTCAGCCGCGTCGAAGACGTGCTGGGCATGCCGCGCAACACCATGAAGGTCGGCATCATGGACGAAGAGCGCCGCACCACCATCAACCTGAAGTCCTGCATCAAGGCGGCCGCCGAGCGCGTGGTGTTCATCAACACCGGCTTCCTCGACCGCACCGGTGACGAGATCCACACCTCCATGGAAGCCGGCGCCATGGTGCGCAAGGGCGCCATGAAGACCGAAAAGTGGATCGGCGCCTACGAGAACAGCAACGTGGACATCGGCCTGGCCACCGGCCTGCAGGGCAAGGCACAGATCGGCAAGGGCATGTGGGCCATGCCGGACCTGATGGCTGCCATGCTCGAGCAGAAGATCGCTCACCCGCTGGCCGGCGCCAACACCGCCTGGGTTCCGTCGCCGACCGCCGCCACCCTGCACGCGCTGCACTACCACAAGGTCGACGTGTTCGCCCGCCAGGCCGAACTGGCCAAGCGCGCACCGGCCTCGGTGGACGACATCCTGACCCTGCCGCTGGCGCCGAACACCAACTGGAGCGCGGAAGAGATCAAGAACGAGCTGGACAACAATGCCCAGGGCATCCTCGGCTACGTAGTCCGCTGGATCGACCAGGGCGTCGGCTGCTCCAAGGTGCCGGACATCAACGACGTCGGCCTGATGGAAGACCGCGCCACCCTGCGCATTTCCAGCCAGCTGCTGGCCAACTGGCTGCGCCACGGCGTGGTCACCCAGGAGCAGGTACTGGAAAGCCTCAAGCGCATGGCTTCGGTGGTGGACCGCCAGAACGCCAACGACCCGCTGTACCGCCCGATGGCGCCGAACTTCGATGACAACGTGGCCTTCCAGGCTGCGCTGGAACTGGTCATCGAGGGCACCAAGCAGCCCAACGGCTACACCGAGCCGGTCCTGCACCGCCGCCGCCGCGAGTTCAAGGTCAAGAACGGTCTGTAAGAACTTCGCAGCGCGATGAAAGAACCGCCCTTCGGGGCGGTTTTTTTATGGTTTCTGAAAGGCGATCGAGGGGCGGCAGGAATCATCGCAGACGGAGTCCGCTCCTACGTCGAGTGCAAGCCTGAGTCGTTGGAGCGGACCTTGTCCGCGAATCCCTCAGGATGCGCCAATTTCGCGGAGAAGCTCCGCTCCTACGAGATCAAGAGCCCCTCACCCTCACCCTCCCCCGCAAGCGGGAGAGGGGACCGTTCGGTGCAGGATGAAACCACGACGTCAGCCGGCACGATCTGCCCCCTCTCCCTTTGGGAGAGGGCTGGGGTGAGGGCAAGCGTTGGCACAAATATCCCAGAAGAAGACAGTTGCTCCTACAAGAGCAAGGGGCATCAGAGAACCAACGGCACGAACTCGCAGGACACAGAACGCGATGTTCTCGTAGGAGCGGACTCCGTCCGCGATGCCCTTCGCCGCAGCACAGCCCCACACGTAACGTCTGTGCACAATTTTTGTGTACAAAATCCCCATTTCATACATTCATCGCACACCGAAAACCTGACCTATAAGTCAATGATAAATCTGGAAAAATAATTTCAGGACCGCTCCGGCAGCCATGAAGGCCGCACCAAATCAGGGCTCCCGCCTGATCATCCATCGAATCCAGCAAGGCATCGGGAAGCACTCGGCACGCACTGGCACGGATCTGGCTTTTGCACACAAACCCAAAAAGCCGTGCATACAAAATCCGAGTAGCCCATGACTTCCAGCCCCTCTCATCTGTCCGGCGTTTCCCCCATCCAACCTGTCGACAGCGCGGCCTCCACCAGCGGTGCCGCGCCAACCCTGAGCCCGCGCCTGTATAGCGCCGACCTCGCCCCGACCAAGGCCCAGGGCCGCAGCTGGGGGCGCTACAGCCTGTTCGCGCTGTGGACCAACGATGTGCACAACATCGCCAACTACTCCTTCGCCATCGGCCTCTTCGCCCTCGGCATGAGCGGCGCGCAGATCCTCGCCGCCTTCGCCCTCGGCGCGCTGGTGATCTACGGCCTGATGAACCTCTCCGGCTACATGGGCCAGAAGACCGGCCTGCCCTACCCGGTCATGTGCCGTATCAGCTTCGGCATTCATGGCGCACAGGTTCCGGCGCTGATCCGCGCGGTGATTGCCATCGCCTGGTTCGGCATCCAGACCTACCTGGCCTCGGTGGTCCTGCGCGTGCTGCTCACCGCCATCGCCCCGGACCTCAAGCCCTACGACCAGAACTCGATCCTCGGCCTCTCCACCCTGGGCTGGATTACCTTCCTCAGCATCTGGTGCGTGCAGCTGGCGATCTTCGCCTACGGCATGGAGATGGTGCGCCGCTACGAATCCTTCGCCGGCCCGATCATCCTGGTAGCCTTCGCCAGCCTCGCCGGCTGGATGTACTGGCGCAGCGGCCTGTCCATCTCCTGGTCCAGTGGCAACGCGCCGACCGGCCCGGCGATGTGGCTGAAGGTCTTCGGCGCCGCCGCGCTGTGGGTGTCGCTGTACGGCACCATGATCCTCAACTTCTGCGACTTCACCCGTAACTGCCCGGACCGCCGCACCATCAGCGTGGGCAACTTCTGGGGCCTGCCGGTGAACATGCTGGGCTTCGCGCTGATCGCCGTGGTGCTGGCCGGCGCGCAATTCAGCATCGACGGCAAGCTGGTGCAGGGACCGACCGAGATCGTCGCCGCCATCCCCAACACCGCCGGCCTGGTGCTGGCCTGCCTGGCCTTCCTGATCGTCACCGTGGCGGTGAACATCATGGCCAACTTCGTCGCCCCGGCCTACGTGCTCACCAACCTTGCGCCGAACCTGCTGAACTTCCGTCGCGCCGGCCTGCTCAGCGCCACCATCGCGGTGCTGATCCTGCCCTGGCACCTGTACAACAGCCCGGCGGTGATCGTGTATTTCCTCGGCGGCCTGGGCGCCCTGCTCGGCCCGCTGTACGGCATCATCGTCACCGACTACTACCTGGTGCGCCGTGGCCGGGTGAACCTGCCGGAGCTGTACAGCGAAAATCGCGAAGCCGCCTACCACTACCATGGCGGCGTCAACCTGCGCGCCGTGGCAGCGTTCATCCCGGCGGCGCTGATCGCCATCGTGCTGGCGCTGATGCCGGCGTTCGATGCGCTGTCGCAGTTCTCCTGGTTCTTCGGCGCCGGCCTCGGCGCGCTGATCCACTACGCCCTGGCCGATCGCAAGTGCGGCTATGCGGACGTATCCGGCGAACCCATCGCGGTGGATGCGGCGCATCACTGATCTGCCGATAAGACAAAGGCCGCCCGAGGGCGGCCTTTTTCATTCAGGGCGCCAGCAGGAAATCCAGCACCGCACCCTCGAACTCGCGGGGAAACTCGATGTTCGACAGGTGCACCGCCGGCAGTGTCAGCAGGCGCGCAGCAGGGATCGCTTCGGCGATCAGCTCGCTGTGGCTGGCGGCAGTGACGGTGTCGAACTGCCCGGCGATCACCAGCGTGGGCAGGCGAACCGTCCTCAGGGCGGCGCGCAGATCGGCGCCCTGCACGGCGCCAAAGGAGCCGGCCAGCCCGTGACGGTTGGTCGCCAGCAGCGTGGCGCGGAAGGGCTCCACTTCCGGCCGGCGCTGCTCCAGCCAGGCCGCCGGGAACCAGTTGGCCAGGAAGGTCGCAGCGGTGCCTTGCAGGTCCTCGGCTTCCAGCACCTCGGCGATGCGTGCATCCCACTGCTCTTGCGGCCCCAGCCAGGCCGAGGTGTTCGCCAGCACCAGCCGCTCGATGCGCTGCGGCGCATGCACGGCCAGCCACTGGCCGACGATTCCGCCGAGCGAGAGGCCAAGGAAATGCGCCCGCCGCACGCCGACCGCATCCAGCAACTCGATCACGTCCTCGCCCAACCGCGCCAGCGCATAAGGTCCCGGCGGCACGCTGGAAGCACCGTGGCCGCGTGCGTCGTAGCGCAGCACGCGGAAGTGCTCGGTCAATGCGGCGATCTGCCCATCCCACATGTGCAGGTCGGTGCCAATGGAGTTGGACAGCACCAGCAGCGGCAACTCGGCGGCGCCGTCCAGGCGGTAGGCGATGCGGGCGTTGTCGCGGGTAGTCAGGTAGTGCAGCGAGCTCATGGGAGCGTCTCCTCGAGTGAATGTGGAGACGAAGGTAGTTGCGGGGGGATTCCGAAGAAATTACAAAGATCTGAACAACTTTGTCAGGAAAGCTGACATGCACGATTTCACCCTGCACGACCTGCAATGTTTCGATGCAGTCGTCGAGTCCGGCGGCTTCCAGGCGGCGGCGCAACGATTGCACCGCTCGCACCCGGCGATCTTCGCCGCTGTTGCCCGGCTGGAGCGCCAATTGGGCTTCGAGCTGCTGGACCGCAGCGGCTATCGCGTCGGCCTGACCGCCGCCGGAGCGTCCTTCCACCGCCACGCCCAGGGCCTGCTCCGCGAGCTGGGCCAACTGCGCGACCACGCCGCCCACCTGGCGGCCGGCGAGGAAAGCGAACTGCGCGTGGTGCTCGGCGACTTCTGTCCACGCCCGACACTGCTGGAAAAGCTCGCGCGCTTCTTCGCCGAAGAACCGCAGACGCGCCTGCAACTGTATTTCGAGAGCGTCAGCGGCCCGCTGGAGCGGCTACTGGATGACGACGCCGACCTGATCCTGCACCGCGTGGACAAGGCCGACCCGCGTCTGGAATGGATAGACCTGGGCAACGTCGCTTTCGTCCCGGTGATCGCGCCGATGCTGCTCCCGGGGATGGAAAGCGTCACACCCGAGCACCTGCGCACGCTTACCCAGTGCGTCATGCGCGACAGCGCCCGGCACTCGCCGCCGGTGGACTACTTCACCCTCGATGGCGCGCCGCAATGCACGGTGCCGGACCAGGCGATGAAGAAGGAACTGGTGCTGCACGGCCTGGCCTGGGGTCACCTGCCGCGACACCTGATAGCGGAAGAGCTGGCCGCTGGGCGCCTGCGCAACCTCAGCGGTACGCAGTTGCCCGGCCGCCGCGAGGAGCTGGTCGCCGCGCGCCGCCGCGACCGCTCCCACGGGCCGGTGGCGCAGCGGCTCTGGCGCTTCCTGCAGCAAGCCTGATCAGCTGCGGCTCATCGGCCCACGCACCGGCTGCTCGCGCATGTGGCTGATAGCACTGACCGGCGCACCGGCGGCCAACAGCGCCTCGCGCTGCTGCAGGATCGGCGTGCGGGCGATTGCGCGCTCGAACTGGTTCAGCTTCTGGAACGCCGGCAGCGCAAAGGCCGCATCGAGCATCGCCGCTAGTTTCGGCCAGCGCTGGGCGTCCAGTTCATAACGGGCGAACTGTGCGTTGCGCATGAAGCAGGCGACGCTGATGTCGGCGATGGACAGCTCGCCGAACAGCCAGCCGCTGGCCGGCAACTGCGCCTCCAGGTAGTCGAACACCGCCGGCAGGTCCTGCTGGTAGGTCTTCTCCAGCATCGCCGCATCCGGCTCGCGGCCCCACACGCCACGGCCGATCACCAACTGGTCGAACAACTGCCAGATCACCACCTGGCCCATGCGGGCGTCGGCAAACTCCTCGATCCAGCGCGCGCGGGCACGCTGGGCGATGTCCGCCGGGTAGAGCGCGGGCTGTGGATAACGCTCCTCCAGGTACTGGCAGATCACCGAGGAATCGTTGAGCACCAGATCGCCGTCCACCAGCACCGGCACCTGGCGCAGCGGGCTCAGGCGCTCGAACTCGTCGTTGCCGTAGAAGGGCACGACGGAATCGACGCGGTAGTCCACGCCCTTGAGTTCGAGCATGACCAGCGCCTTGCGCACGTAGGGCGAGAGGTAGGAGCCAATGATCAGCAAGGGTTCGCGCATATCGGTTATCCGGTGGTTTGAAGTCGATCGATTGTAGAACGCCGTCGATCTTCCAGCGATTGGCCGATAAAAGCCGACGAGCGTGATTGCAGCGCTGGCGGCAACCTGCGATCATTTGCGAATAGTTCTCGTTACTAAATTAATTCCCGACTTGGGGCATGGGGAGCAAGGGGTGTCGGCCGTCCAGATTGTCAATGGCGAACGCGTGGGTGTGCTGTACCGCGATCATCGCGACTGGCTGACCGCCTGGCTCAACCGCAGCCTGGGCTGCGTGCAGCGTGCCGAAGACCTGAGCCAAGACACCTTCGTCCGCGTGCTCGGCCGCCGCGAGCTGCCGTCCCTGCGCGAACCCCGCGCCTTCCTGGTGACCATCGCCAAGGGCCTGCTGGTGGACCACTGGCGCCGCGTGGCGCTGGAACAGGCCTACCTGGAAGAGCTGCACCACCTGCCCGAGGCCGTGCAGCCTTCGGCGGAAGATCACTGCCTGATCCTTGCCGACCTGCGCGAGATCGACCGCCTGCTGGGCAGCCTGTCCACCCGTGCGCGCAGCGCCTTCCTGCTCAACCGCCTGGATGGCCTGGGCCACGCCGAGATCGCCGAACAACTCGGCGTCTCCCTACCGCGCGTGCGCCAGTACATCGCCCAGGGCCTGCGCCAGTGCTACATCGCGCTGTACGGAACGCCGACGTGAAGGGTCCGGTTTCCCTGCGCGTGCTCGACGAGGCCATCAGCTGGCAGTTGCGCCTGGGCTCCGGCGAGACCCGCCCCGATGACGAGGCGGCCTTCAGCCGCTGGCATGCCGAACACAGTGAGCACGCGCGGGCCTGGAGCCAACTGGGCATGCTCGACCGTAGCCTTGCAGGCGCCGCGCCCCTGGTTGCGCGCAACGCCCTGCTGCGCTCGCCGCGGGAGGCCCGGCAGAAGGTCCGCCGACTGGCGGGCACCGGCCTGTCGCTGCTGCTGGTCGGCGCGTTGGCGCTCGGCGTGGGCAATCGCTACCTGCCCGTGCAATACGCCTTCTCCGACCTGCTCACCGGCACCGGCCAGCAGCGCGAGCTGCGCCTGTCCGACAATACCCTGCTGCAACTGGGCAGCCGCACCGCCGTCGACGTGCACTTCGACGCCGAGCAGCGGCGCATCGTCCTGCTCAGCGGCGAGATCCTGGTGGAAACCGCCCACGGCGACAGCCGCCCCTTCATCGTCGAGACCCGCGACGGCCGCCTGCGCGCCCTTGGCACCCGCTTCCTGGTGGAGCGCGACGGCGGCGACGGCACCCTGCTCAGCGTCCTGCAATCGGCGGTTGCCGCGCGCCCCGGACAACTGGCGGAAGAAAAGGTCATCGCCCAGGGCCAGCACGTGCGCGTACGGCCCGACGGCCTCGGCCCGGTGGAGGCCAACAGCGCCACCGCCGACGCCTGGACCCACGGCATGCTGGTGGTGGACAACGTGCGCCTGGCCGACCTGGTCGAGCGCCTGTCGCGGGAAAGTCCGGGCTACCTGGGCATCGACCCGGCGGTGGCCGACCTGCGGATCACCGGCAGCTTCCCACTGCACGACATCGGCCTGGCCCTGAGCTCGCTGGAGCCGAGCCTCCCGGTGCGGATCGAGAAGCATGGTCCCTGGTGGTCGCGCGTGGCACCACGACGCTGAGGAGTGCTTCCGTAGGGCGTACAACCGTTCGCGGTTGTACGCCGATACACCGTGCCCTTCAGCAGCATCAAAGCCAAGCCCGAAGTTCCCTGACGCCGAGCCTCGCTGACGTACCACGGTGCGGTCTGCCGCGCTGGTCAAACGGCGGATAACGTCGAACGTTATCCGCCCTACGAAAAGCCACCCGGAACATCCCACGAAAAAATTTCACCCAGCCCTATCACTTTCCATTTCTCGCTCGGCAAGGAGGCATCGAGAACGTTTTCATTCAGGAGTCGTTGTCCATGCGCCGCCCGTTCGACCTTTCGCTCCGCCCCTGCCTGCTGGCCACCGCCATCCTGCTGGGCACCCCGGTTTTCGCCGCCGATGCCCAACGCGACTACCAACTGCCCGCCGGCCCGCTGTCCAGCACCCTCAACCGCATCGCCGCCGAGGGCGGCCTGAGCCTGAGCCTGGACCCGGCGCTGGCCCAGGGCCGCAACGCCCATGCGGTGCGAGGTCGCTTCGACACCGTCGGCGCGCTGCGTCAGGCGCTGCAAGGCACCGGATTGGAGCTGGTGGAAAGCGGCACGGGCAGCTACAGCCTGCGCCCGGCGCCGGACGACACCCTGTCGATGTCCGCCACCACCATCAGCGCCGCCCAGGAAGACCCGGACGGCCCGGCAGTCGGCTACGTCGCCACCCGCTCGCGCATCGGCACCAAGACCGATACGCCGATCCTGGAAACCGCCAAGTCGATCTCCGTGACGACCCGCGAGCAGATGCAGGACCGCGCGGTGCAGAACATCGACGACGCCGTGCGCTACATGCCCGGCACCGTCGCCAGCAGCTTCGGCAGCGATACCCGTTCCGACTGGCTGCTCGTGCGCGGCTTCCAGCCGACCCAGTTCCTCGACGGCCTGCCGATGGCCACCGGCATCTATGCCAACCCGAAGCTGGAAACCTGGGACCTGGAACGCGTCGCCATGCTGCGCGGCCCGGCCTCCTCGGTCTACGGCCAGACCCCGCCCGGCGGCCTGCTGGACATGAGCAGCCTGCGCCCGCAGGCCGAGCAGTCCAACACCGTCCAGCTGCAGGGTGGCAACTACAACCACAAGCAGATCAACTTCGACAGCACCGGCCCGCTGGATGACCAGGGCCGCCTGCTCTACCGCGTCAGCGGCGTGGCACGCGACAGCAACACGCCGATCGACCACATCCCGGACAAGCGCTACAACCTCGCGCCGAGCCTGACCTGGAACGCGGACGACGATACCAAGCTGACCTTCCTCAGCCAGTTCACCCGCGACGATACCGGCATCACCACCCAGTTCCTGCCGCTCAAGGGCACCAAGTACGACGCGCCCTTCGGCGACATCTCGCACCACAAGAACCTGGGCGACCCGGACTGGGAGAACTACGACCGCACCACCTACTGGCTGGGTTACAGCTTCGAGCACCGCCTGAACGACGTCTGGCAGTTCCGCCAGAACCTGCGCTACATGAAGAACGACCTGTCGTTCGACGCCCTGACCCCGGGCGGCTACCTGGAAACCGTCAGCGACGACGGCACCCTCAACCGCGTCAGCACCTCGGTGGACGAGGACGTCACCCAGTTCGTGGTGGACAACAACTTCCAGGCCGACTTCCAGACCGGTGAGCTCGCGCACACCGTGCTGCTGGGCCTGGACCACAACCGCAACAACACCAACTACCTGGCGATCTACGGCTACAACGTTCCGCCCACCAACGTGAACAACCCGATCTACGGCCAGCCCATCGTCCGTCCGCCGCGCTCCGATGCGTACTACGACTACAACCAGAAGACCTTCCAGACCGGCGCCTACGTGCAGGACCAGATCGCCCTCGACAACTGGCGCCTGACCCTTGGCGGCCGCCAGGACTGGGTACACACCGGCACCAAATTCCACAACAAGGGCGACGCGACCAGCACCGAGTCGGACAGCAAGTTCAGCGGCAACGCCGCGTTGAGCTACCTCTTCGACAATGGCGTGGCGCCGTACCTGTCCTATGCCGAGTCCTTCCAGCCGGCCAGCGGCGCCGACGTTTCCGCCACCGAGTCGTTCAAGCCCACCGAAGGCAAGCAGTGGGAACTGGGCGTGAAGTACCAGCCGCTGGGCAGCGACACCCTGCTGACCGCCGCCGTCTACGACCTGCGGCAGAAGAACGTGAGCGTGACCGAAAACGTCGGCGGCGTCGCCGTCACCAGCCAGACCGGCGAAGTGAAGGTCACCGGCCTTGAGCTGGAAGCCAACTCCAACCTGAGCGAAAACCTCAAGCTGATCGGCAGCTACAGCTACACCGACACCGAGGTGAAGAAAGGCATCTATGCCGGCAACCGCCTGCAGCGGGTGCCGCGCAACCAGGCCGCGCTGTGGGCCGACTACACCTGGCACGCCGGCACCCTCGACGGCTTCGGCGTCGGCTATGGCGTGCGCTACGTCGGCGACACCTACGGCGACCAGGCCAACACCTACGACGGCTACACGGGTTCCTACACCCTGTACGACGCCGCGGTGCACTACGACCTGGGCAAACTCTCCAGCGGCCTCGATGGCGCCTCGGTACAGGTCAACGCCACCAACCTGTTCAACAAGGACTACCTCTCCACCTGCGACGGCTACTACTGCTACTACGGCGACCAGCGCAAGGTCGTGGCGAGCCTGACCTACAAGTGGTGATGAGCGGGCGGACTCGATTGCCGGATAAATCCGGCGCGCGGTTCGCCCTTTCTCTTCAGGGAGAAGCCGGGGCGCGGAACCCTGGCTCTTGTAGGATGGCGTAGAGCGAAGCGAAACCCATCAATGCCGTGCATCTACATTGCTTTCTGGGTCCCCGCGTTCGCGGGGATGACGGAGGCGGAGTGCGTGCACAACTCCGTCACTCCCGCGAACGCGGGAGCCCAGAAGATAGTTGCTCCTACGCAATTTCCATCCCGCCGTGCTACCGGGCAACACTCAGCGGCGCACTTCCCCCCAGACCACGCTGGCATCGTCATGGATCTTCAGGCGCGGATGTTCCAGCGCCTGGCCATCGGCGGACTCCAGCGCGCGCAGCTCATCGATCAGCGCCTCCACTCCGCGCTCGGGCAGCACCGCGAACAGAGCCTCCAGATCGTAGCGGCGAAACTCCAGCAGACGGTCGAAGCCATCGGTCACCAGCATGAACGCCTTCAGCTGCGCGGGATCGAGCACCCGCCGCTGCACCTGCGCCAGCCAGCGATCGGTCGGGTCGAGCACCCAGTAGCCCTGCGCCGTGTTGGCCAGTGCCCGGTTGCGCCGTACCCACTCGCGGCTGGCCTGGAACAGCTGGGAGTGACTCCAGTCCGGATGCCTCTCGCGCAGCGCCAGCAGGCGCTCTACCGATTGCCGGTCCAGCTCCTCCAGCGGCGTATCGCCGAAGCTCTCCACGCGGCCATCGTCCCAGGCCAGGTGGATGCGGCTGTCGCACAGGTTGAGCAATTCCAGCGCGCCGTCATCCAGCACCCGCAGCAGGCTCAGACAGGCCGTGGGCAGGTCCAGATCCGGAGTGGCAGCGACACCCGCGCCACGCTGGAAGTCCTCGGCGATGCCCTGCTGCAAGGCCCGCAGCAACGCCTCGGTGGGCAACCCCGGCTGGTCCTCCAGCAGGCGCTGCAGGTGACCATTGGCGCACTGCGCCAGCCAGCGCGCATCGCTTTGCGCATCCACCAGCCCCGGCCCCAGGCTGGTGGCGCCGTCGAGCACCCAGGCGGCGTTCGCGGTGTAACCGATGGCATCGTCATTGACCGGCGAACCCTGGCGGCACGCCGCCCCCAGTAGTTGTATCGTTTTCACGCGCGTCACTCCTCCATATCGCCGAACGCTACGCTCGGCGTACAGTCTCAGCCAAATCCGGACCCGCCAAGGAGAGCCCCATGTCCACCACCCAGCGCGCCCTGCCCCTGCTACTCGCCGGCCTATTGCTGGCTGGCGGCGCCGACGCCGCCAGCGTGAAGTACTTCGACCTGCCCAAGGGCTCCGGCCCGCACGACGTCGCACCCACCGCGGACGGCAAGGTCTGGTACACCGCGCAGCATGCCCACGCGCTCGGCCGGCTCGACCCGCAGACCGGCGCCACCGAGCAGGTCGACCTGGGCAAGAACTCCGCGCCCCACGGAGTGGTCGCCGGCCCCGATGGCGATGCCTGGATCACCGACGGCGGGCTCAACGCCATTGTCCGCGTCGACAGCGAACGCCTGGGCGTGGAAGTCATACCGCTGCCAAAGGAGGCGGCCAAGGCCAACCTCAATACCGGTGTATTCGATGACGATGGCATTCTGTGGTTCACCGGCCAGAACGGATTCTACGGTCGCCTCGACCCTACGACCCGCGAACTCAAGGTCTGGTCGGCGCCCAAGGGCAAAGGGCCGTATGGCATCGCCGTGACGCCCGACGGCGAACTCTGGTACGCCTCGCTGGCCGGCGACTACATCGGCCACATCGACCCGGTCGGCGACAAGGTCACCCGCATCGACACGCCCAACGCCAACAGCGGCCCGCGCCGGCTGTGGTCCGACTCGGTCGGGCGACTGTGGATCAGCCAGTGGAGCGACGGCCAGCTGGCGCGCTTCGATCCGGACAACAACCAGTGGAAAACCTGGAAGCTGCCGGGCGATCATCCGCAGCCCTATGCCCTCTATGTCGACGCCATGGACCAGGTGTGGCTGAGCGACTTCGCCAGCAACGCCATCCTCCGCTTCGACCCGCAGAGCGAACGATTCACCACCTATCCGAGCGACCGCGAGCACGCCAACGTGCGCCAGTTGCTGGGCCGCCCGGGCGAAGTCTGGGGCGCCGAATCCGGCACCGACCGCCTGGTGGTCATCCACGAATGAACGCCGAGGAGAACCCATGAGCGTCCGTCCCATCCTGTTCCACGCCGCTGCCTCGCCCTTCGTGCGCAAGGTCATGGTCCTGCTGCACGAGACCGGCCAGCTCGACCAGGTCGAACTCTACGCCGCCGTACACACCCCCATCGCGCCGGACGCCGGCGTGCTGCGGGACAACCCCGCCGGCAAGATTCCCGCGCTGCGCCTGGCCGACGGCCAGGACCTGCACGACAGCCGGGTGATCTTCGAATACCTCGACCAGCAGCACAGCGGCGAGCCGCTGATCCCCCGCGAAGGCCCGGCCCGCTGGCGGCGCCTGACCTTGGCCTCGCTGGCCGACGCGGTGCTGGATGCCGCCGTGCTGATCCGCTACGAGACCGCCATGCGTCCGCCGGAAAAGCACTGGGACACCTGGCTCGACAACCAGCAGCTGAAGATCGTCCGCACCCTCGCCTACTTCGACGGCCCGGCCCACGCCGAACTGGCCGAGCACTTCGACGTCGCCGCCATCGGCGTGGCCTGCGCCCTGGGCTACCTGGACTTCCGCCAGCCGCACTGGGACTGGCGCGCCGAGTTCCCGCAGTTGGCCAAGTGGTTCGCCGAGGTCAGCCAGCGGCCGTCGCTGCAGGCCACCGTTCCGGCCTGATGCCCATTACGCAATGCCACCGGAGGAGCGAGCCGGCGAACTCCAGACCCGCCATCCGGCACCGCCCAGCCCCCTCTCCCTCTGGGAGAGGGTTGGGGTGAGGGGCAAGGCCCAGTGCCCAAAGTCACGAGCAACGCCGGTTCGACGCACCACCCGCCGCTGAAACCGCTCATCCCGCACCACTCGCGCACCCTTCACCTCCCAGAACAACCCGGCAATCCGTCGTGCCAGCCGTCCTCCGACATCGCGTTCCTCGCGCAGCCCACGCCAGGCACTCATGACTTCTTCCCCAGTCGGTAGATCGGCAGCGCCAGCAGCAAGCCTATCTGCGCAACGCCCATGCACATCTCCAGGAAGGAGCGCACATGGGGATTGTGCGCCGCATCCTCCACCCCGGTGAGCTGCTCCCACAGCCCGCCCGGCAACAGCACGGCCAGGTGAGCCAGCGGCTTGCCGCTGGCCATCAGCAGGGCGATCCAGTCGAAGCGACCCATCAACATCAACAGCGGCAGGCACAGTCCGCTGATCAGCAGGCCAGCGAACAGGCACAGGGAAAAACGCATCAGGTTCGGCATCTCGATTCTCCTCAGCGCTGCACGCGCACCTCGTCCAGGGAAAACTCCAGATCATCGCCGCGCACCGGCTTGCCGATGCCGTACCAGTCCAGCCGCCGGGTCAGCACCATCACGCCACCGAGCACGCCGAACAGCAGCAGCGAGCCCATCAGCAAGGCGTAGTCCTCGGCACTGAGCAGCGCATAGAGCATCCCGTAGAGCCCGGCGAGCCCGGCACTGAAGCCCGCGCCGCGCCACAGGCTGTGCAGCACGTGGCAGAGGTAGAAACCGATCAGGCCGACGCAGGCGCCGGCGGAAATCAGGTAGGCCAGCTCGAAGCCCAGGTGCTCGGACAGCGACAGCAACAGCAGGTAGAACAGCGCCAGCGCCATGCCCACCAGGGCGTACTGGATGGGGTGCACCGACAGGCGTTTGAGTACCTCGAAGAGGAAGAAGCCGGCGAAGGTGAGGACGATGAACAGCAGCGCGTACTTCACCGCTCGGTCGGTCTTCAGGTACTGGTCCACCGGGTCCACCAGTGCCACGCCGAAGCGGTGCTGGCCGAACTCGCTGCACACCGCCGGCGCGGCGCGTGCCAGGTCCGGGTCGTCGGCCGTCACCGCACGGGCGGCATCGGCCTGGGCTGGCGACGTGCAGGCTTTGAGCTGGTCCTCCAGGTTGGTGGCAAAGAAGCTGGTGCGCCAGCGCGCACTGAAGCCCTGGTCGCTGGTGCTGCGCTCGGTGGGCAGGAACTCGCCGCCGAAGCTCGGGTGCGGCCAGTCGGAAACCAGGTTGACCTGGCTGTCGCGGCCCACCGGGGTGATGTCCAGGCGACTACTGCCCAGCAGCGACAGCTCGAAGGCATAGTCGAAACGTTGCTCGCGGTCGCTGACCTTGAACGGCAGGACGGCATGCACGCCATTGCCGAGGAACTGGCTCTGGGTGCCGGGCTGGAAGTCGCGCAGTTCGCCTTCGACCTTCAGTTTCGGCGCATTCTCGATGCCGCGCACATCGCTGATGCCCACCGCCAGCAGGGGGGCGTCGAAGCGATAGCTGTCCAGGTCACTGCCGATGCCGTAGTTGGCCGGCAGCACGAAGCCGCCGCTGATCTTGCTGTCGGCGTGGTACAGGCGCGCCTCGTAGATGCCGCGATGGCGCACTTCGGTGCGCATCTGCCCGTCGAGCAGGAAGGTCTCCGGCAGGAAGAACAGGCGACCACGCTCCTCGCGCTCCTGCAGCACGCGCTGCTGGCTGGCCTTGTCGATGCGCCAGACCCGGACGATACGGGTGTAGGGCACGATCACCAGCGGCCCGGTGAGTTGCTGGCTGTAGCTGGCGCTGCGGGCGATGTCCTGCAGGACCTCGTCGCGATAGTTCTGACGCTCGTCGACCAGGCCGTCGATCATCAGCAGGGGGATCAGCAGGAGGACGATCAGCAAGGCAATGGCGCCGAGCTTGATGCCGAGTTGGCGATTCATGGGGAGGGCTCTCCGTGGGTGGCGATGGGGAGAGCCTGAGGGGCCGGCGTGGTGTTGCCGGGGAGCGAATGTGGAGACTGTGTGGGATTTGTGTGGAAGCTTCGGAGCTCCCGTAGGAGCGGACTCCGTCCGCGATTGGCCCAGCACCAGGTCTATCGCGGACAGAGTCCGCTCCTACAAGGGCGTTGAGCCTGCAGCGTAGGGCGTACAACCGTTCGCGGTTGTACGCCGTTACACCTCGCCTCGTCATCGGCTCCAGGATCAGCTTCGGAGCACCCTGGCACCGTGGTGAATCGGCGTATAACGCGGAGCGTTATACGCCCTACGTGGGGATCGACAGACTCGCCCGCACCCCGCCCTCGGCGTTTTCGACGCTCAGCTCACCGCCATGCAGCGCCGCCACCTCGGCCACGAAGTTGAGCCCGAGCCCGGTGCTCTTGCGCCCGCTGGAGGGACGCGGCAAGGAGTAGAAACGCTCGGTCAGGCGCGGCAGGGCGAAGTCGGGAATCGCCTCGCCCTGGTTGAACAGCTTGACGCGCCAGCCGTCACCTTCCGGCTGCGCGTCGAAACGGATGGCGCCGCCCGGCGGGGTGAAATCCAGCGCATTGTCCAGCAGGTTGCCCAGCGCCTGGCGCAACAGGAAACGCTCGCCCAGCACACTCGCCTCAGGCGGAATATCGTTCGCCAGCTGCACAGCCTGAACCCGCGCGAGGCGCTCGGCGATCAAGTCATCGGCCAGCTCGTGCAGGGCCACCGGCACCCGTTCTTCCAGGCCCTGGCGCTGTTCTACCTGGGCCAGGTTCAGCAGGCGCTCGATCAACTGCTGCAAGCGCTCGCTTTCCCCGGCGATGTTGCCGACGAAGCGCGCCCGCTGCTCGGCCGACATCTCGCCTTCGAGCAACTCCGCCGCGCCACGGATCGCCGCCAGCGGGCTCTTCAACTCATGGGTCAGGGTGTGCACGTAGCGCTCGACGTAGGCCTTGCCTTCCAGCTGCACACGCATGCGCTCCACCGCGTCGGCCAATTGCGCCATCTCGCCGCCCCGGTAGTGCGGCAGCTCCGCGCGCTGTCCTTCGCTGACCGCCTGGGCGTAGCGGGTCAGGCGCTCCAGCGAGCGGCTGAGCCACCAGGACAGCAGCGCGCCGACCAGCAGGCCGAGGACGATCAGGCCGGCGCCGAGCCAGGCGAGGCGGCGCTGCGAGCGGTCGATGTAGGGTTGCAGGGTGCGGTTGGGCTTGGAGACCGAGACCACGCCGATGATCTTCTCGCCATCGCGGATCGGCGCGGCGACGTACATCACCGAGGACTCCGGATCGTCCGCCGATTCGCGGCTGGAGCGAGCCCCGTACTGCCCGCGCAGGGTCAGGTAGACGTCGTTCCAGCGCGAGTAGTCCTGGCCGACGGCCTGGCCGAGGGAATCCAGCAGGACGATGCCGCGCGCATCGGTGACGTAGATGCGGTGGTTCACCGCCGTCTTGTTCACTCCCCAGATGTCCGCCTGCGGGCTGCGTGCGCCATAGGCGCGGAGCATCTCGGGCAGCCGGCTCTGGTCGAGGGTGCCGTTCTTCACGTCGGCCTGGAGCACCTCGGCCAGCAGGTTGGCGGTATCCACCAGGGTCTCTTCGCTGGACTGGCGCACGCCGGGGCGGATCTCGTCCATCACCGTGCGCAGGACGAACCAGCCGGTCAGCCCGACGAACAGGAAGTAGACCAGGAAGATCCGCAGCGACAGGCGCATCAGCTCTTGTCCGGCGCGTAGCTGTAGCCCAGGCCGCGATGGGTCTGGATAGGCTCGGCGGTGGCGGCGACCTGGCGCAGCTTGGCGCGCAGGCTCTTGATGTGGCTGTCGACGTTGCGCTCGTAGCCGGCGTCGGCGGCCACGCCGAGCGCGTCGAGCAACTGCTCGCGGCTGAACACCCGCTCCGGGCGCGCCAGCAGGGTCTGCAGCAGGCGGAATTCATGGCGGGTCAGCGCCAGCGCATGGCCGTAGTAGCGGATCAGCACCCGCTCCTCGTCCACCTCGAACGGACCGTTATCGCCAGCGGCGATGGCGGGCGCCTCGCGCGGCGCGGTGCGCTTGAGAATGGCCTTCACCCGCGCGGCGACTTCGCGCGGGCTGAACGGTTTGACCACATAGTCGTCGGCGCCGATCTCCAGCCCCACCACCCGGTCGATCTCGGCGTCGCGGGCGGTGAGGAAGATCACCGGCACCTCGGAGAAGCGCCGCAACCGCTTGCAGGCTTCGAAGCCGCTGATGTCGGGCAGGCCAACGTCGAGGATGACCAGGTCGAAGGCCTCGCGCTGCAGCCGCTCCAGCGCCGCGCCGGCCAGGTTCAGCCAGGTGGTCTCGAAGCCCTCGGCCTGCAGCGCGTAGAGCAGCGTATCGGCGATGGCGGCTTCATCTTCGACGATGAGGATGTGCGGCATAAGGTTCCGGCTCCGTGGAAACTGCCGGCACGGTGCCGCAAGCCCGGCACCGCGTCAATCGGGGCCTCAGCCGCCGGAGCAGTTCGGTTTGCCGGCGGTGAAGCGCTCGCCGGGATCGACCGCGACGTGGAATTTGCGCAGGCCCTTGGTGCCCATCAGGAAGGGGTAGTTGAAGTGGCTGCGGTCGGTGAGGTTGACCTCGATGGTGCGCTGGTCGCCGCCCAGGCACACCGGCAGCTCGATCACCGGGCGCTGGCTCAGGCCGGGGTTGCTGTCGTCCTCTTCGTCCTCGGCGGCGCCTTCGGCGCGGTTCTTGATCTTGGAGATGCGCAGCAGCTTGTGCTCGTACACCGAGTCGCCGCCATCCTTGGTGGCCAGCTTGAAGCGCACCCACTCCTCGCCGTCGCGCTGGAACATCTGGATGTCCTTGGCCGACAGCGACGAGGTGTACGCGCCGGTGTCCATCTTTGCCTGCAGCGTCTGGTTGAGCTCGGGCAGGCTGACCCATTCGTAGCGGCCGTAGAGCTTGGGTTGGGCGGCCAGCACCAGGCTGGGCAATGCGAGCAGGGAAAGCAGGACGAGGGCGCGTTTCACGCAGAATCTCCGGGGTGGGGCATGTGCGCATAGGACTAGCACGACGGCCCTTGGTTCGCCACACCCTCCCCGCTTGGGCCGCGGGAATTGTCTGCGTATCATGGCCGCGCCACCGTCGCACAAGGAATCGGATCTCCATGCGGGCACTCTCAACGCGAGCACGGGCCATGCAGGCATTGACCGGCGTTATCGCCAGCCTCCTGTTGCTGCTCAACACCCTGATCCTGATCGGCCCGATGCTGCTGATCGCCCTGCTCAAGCTGGTCCTCCCCGGTCAGACGGCCAAGGACGCCTGCTCACGCGGGGTGATGTGGGTCGCCGAGACCTGGGCGGAAATCGACAAGGCCATCTTCGCCCTGATGACCCCGACCCGTTGGGACATTCGCGGCGGCGACAACCTGCGCGGCGACACCTCGTATCTCGTGATCAGCAACCACCAGTCCTGGGTCGATATCCCGGCGCTGGTGCAGGCGTTCAACCGCAAGACGCCCTACTTCAAGTTCTTCCTGAAAAAGGAACTGATCTGGGTGCCCTTCCTCGGCCTGGCCTTCTGGGCGCTCGACTACCCCTTCATGAAGCGCTACAGCAAAGCCTTCCTGGAGAAGCACCCGGAACTCAAGGGCAAGGACCTGGAGATCACCAGGGCCGCCTGCGAGAAGTTCAAACGCATGCCGGTAACCGTGGTGAACTACCTCGAAGGCACCCGCTTCACTCCGGCCAAGCAGGCCCAGCAGCAGTCGCCCTACCAGCATCTGCTGCGCCCCAAGGCTGGCGGCGTGGCCTTCGTGCTGGCGGCCCTCGGCGAGCAGCTGGACACCCTGCTGGACGTCACCCTGGTCTACCCGAAAGGCCCGCGCCCGGGCTTCTGGGACCTGCTGTGCGGGCGGGTGCCACGGGTGATCGTGGATATCCAGGCGCGCGAGATCGACCCTGCGCTGTGGCAGGGCGATTACGAGAATGATCCGGAGTTCCGCCAGTACGTGCAGGCCTGGGTATCACGCCTGTGGGATGAGAAGGACGCGCGTATCGAGGTGCTGCGCCGGGAGTTCTGAACCCAGGGCGACGGGTTATACCCCGCGCCCGGCAACCGGTGTAGCCGGTCGCACCGGCGAGGCCGGAGAGATTGGAGAGCTCGGCGAGATCGGAGTCCCCCAGAGGCCGCCGAGCGTGCCGAGCAACGTGCTGCTCAGCCCTTGCTCGGTGAAGTAGTCGAGGATCACCCCGGCGAAGCGGCCGATCATCGACTGGTCCATGCCCAGCACGCCGAAGATCTGGTCGACGTCCTGCAGGTTGTTGATCCCGCCGAGCAGCGCCGCGGCTCCGCCCAGGCCACCCAGCATACCGCCCAGATCGCCCATGGAACCGCTGCCGGCAAGTTGCTGCATATTCGGCATGGCTTTCTGCAACTGGGTGCTGTCGTTTTCCTTCAGGGTATTGAGCGCCAATCCCAGCAAGGCGCCGGTGCCACCGATGGCCTGCTGTTCGCTGACGCCCAGTTGATGGGTCAGGTTGGTCAACAGGGCGTTGGCCGTCTGCGCGGACGCTTCAGCCGCAGGCGCCGGGTCGGCGGTCTCGGTGAAGGTGGCGGCGAACACGGGGGATACGGCCAGCCAGGCGGCGGCCAGGACAACGGCGGATTTGGCGAACATCGACGGCTCCGGAGAGGATGCCAGGCCCCGAACAGGGACCGGGTCGTCGATATGACAAAGCGGGCCGCCGGCGGTTCCGCGCCGTCCGACGGCCAGTGACTCAGAGCCTGCTCACGACCTCGCGAGCTAGAGCAGAACAAGGCAAAAACAGGCGAGGACGCGGAGTTTACGTGTTGTAAATGAGCAGTCCTCGCCTGTTTTTAACGCAGTTATGCCGACGCGCAGCAGGTCGTGAGCCGGCTCTCAGGCGCCTGCGCCCCAGAGCCCACTCAGGCTGCTCAACAGCTGGCTGTTCACGCCCTGCTTGCCGAAGTAGTCCAGCAGCACACCGGCGAACTTGCCGGTCATGCTCTGGTCCATGCCCAGCGCGCCGAACGCCTTGTTCACATCACCCAGGCTGCCGACATTGCCCAGCAGACCGCTGGACGCGCTGTTGCCAAGCTGGCCACCCAGGCCGCTCAGCGCGTTGGCGCCGGACAGCTTGTCGAGACCAGGAACGGCCTTGAGCAGCTGCGAGTAGTCGCCGCCGCTGAGCTTGTTCTTCGCCAGGCCCAGCAGTGCACCGGTACCGCCCACGGCCTGTTCTTCGTTGACCCCGAGCTGGCCGGTCAGGGCACTGAGCAGGCCGCTGGCCTGCGGCGTGGTGGCGACCTGCGCGGTGCCGCCACCGGTGGCGCCGGACACTGCCTTGGCGGCGTCGCCGAGGTTGAAGGCGAATGCGGAAGATGTCGCCAGCAGGGCGGCAAGGGCGAGGGTGGCACTGGGTTTGACGGACATCGCTGTCTCCTCTGGGAATTCCGGCAAGCGACCGGACGCCATATCGACCGGTCGGCAGTGACATCGTTCCGCCATGTCCGGCGCCTGAGGTAAAACCCGGCAGTCCATCACAACGGCGGAAAAAGATGACCGATAAAGGTCTAGCACAGGCATTTCCAATGCACGCCGGGAGTCCCGCCAAAGGGTGGCCGGGGAGCCTGCGCGAAGCATCACAGCGGGCGGGCAAAGCACTGCACCACATTCGATTTTCCCCGTCGATGCCGAACATTCCCTAAGCTAGAGCCATCCCTGGCCGACGGATCGATCATGAGCGAACCCTTCACCCTGACGCCCCGCGTCGCGCGCCTGCTGCCGTGGCTGGTGGCCATCGCCTTCTTCATGCAGGCCCTGGACGGCACCATCCTCAACACCGCGCTGCCGAGCATGGCCCGCTCGCTCAACGAGGACCCGCTGCGCATGCAGGGCGTGGTGATCGCCTACCTGCTCACGGTGGCGCTGCTGATCCCGTCCTCCGGGTGGATATCCGATCGTTTCGGCACGCGCCGGGTATTCCTCTTCGCGATCTTCCTGTTCAGCCTCGGTTCACTGCTTTGCGCGCTGTCGCCGACCCTCGGCATCCTGGTCGGCGCCCGCGTGGTGCAGGGTATCGGCGGGGCGCTGATGATGCCGGTGGGGCGCCTGGTGATACTGCGGGTCTACCCGCGCAGCGAGCTGGTGCGGATTCTCAGCTTCGTCACCATCCCCGGCCTGCTCGGCCCGCTGGCCGGCCCGACCATGGGCGGCTGGCTGGTGGAATACGCCAGCTGGCACTGGATCTTCCTGATCAACCTGCCGGTGGGCCTGGTCGGCTTCATCGTTGCCCTGCGCCTGATGCCGGACCTGCGCGGAGTGCGCGCAACCCGCTTCGACTCGATCGGATTCCTGCTGTTCGGCGGCGCCATGGTGCTGATCACCATCGCCCTGGAAGGCCTGGGCGAACTGCACATGCCCCACGTTCGCGTGGTCCTGCTGCTGGTGGGCGGCCTGGTTCTGCTGGCGGCCTACTGGCTGCGCGCACTGAAGATCGAGGCGCCGCTGTTCCCGCCGGCGCTGTTCCAGACCCGGACCTTCGCCGTGGGCGTGCTGGGCAACCTGTTCGCGCGCCTGGGCAGCGGTTCCCTGCCCTTCCTCACACCACTGCTGTTGCAGGTCGGCCTGGGCTTCTCGCCGGCCAAGGCGGGCATGACGATGATCCCGATGGCGCTGGCGGCGATGGTGATCAAGTCGCTGGCCAAACCGCTGCTGGAACTCTTCGGCTACCGCAGGCTGCTGGTGGGCAACACGCTGCTGCTGGGCGCGATGATCGCCAGCCTCGGGCTGGTGGATCAGGACACGTCCTACGCGCTACTGCTGGCGCAACTGGCAGTGCTAGGCGGGATCAACTCGCTGCAGTTCACCGCGATGAACACCCTGACCCTGATCGACCTGCGCGACGACAACGCCAGCGCCGGCAACAGCCTGCTGTCGGTGGTGATGCAGTTGTCCATCGGCTTGGGCGTGGCCTGCGCGGCGGCGCTGCTGGGGGGCTTCAATGGCGATCTGGAAAGTGCGCAGGGCGACGTGCTCTCAGCCTTCCACGCGACCTACCTGAGCGTCGGCCTGCTGTCGATGCTGGCGGCGGCGATCTTCTTCCAGCTCAATAGCGAGGACGGCCGCACCACGCCGCGCCGGGTCGATCCGGAGAACGACGTCAGCGAGCACTGATCAGGGCTTGCAGCTGGGCGCCAGGGTCTGGGTCCTGGAGGAGTCCACCGAGCCCATGTGTTCCAGGCTGCGGCGGCCGAGCAGCACCTGGAACTCCTGGGCCTGCCGGTCGCGCAGGGAGAACTGCTCGCGGTAGACCTTGTTGCCCAGGCACACGTCCATCAGCACCACCGGGCTGCGCTCGACGCCGTTGGCCGAGTGAAACTTCAGTACGCGCTCGATCTTGCGCTCGAAGGGCAGGCGCAATTCCTTGCCGGTGGTGGGGTCGGTGACCATCACGTCGTACTGCACCCAACGCTCGTTGTTCTTCTTGATCCGGGTGATGTTGCGCGCGTCCATCGTCGACGTCTGCGCGCCGGTATCCAGCCGGGCCTTGAGCGCGGCCTCCTCGGGCATCAGCTTGATCGTCTCGGCCCACCCCCAGGTGCTGGGCTGGGAAGGCTGAGCCGGCTCGTCGGCGGCAACGGCGCAGGTGCCAGTGAGTGTGAACAGACCAAGGGCCAGCAGGCGGAGGACGGGCGACGGCATGAATAACAACTCCGGAAGGGACAACGGCAGCATTAGGCAATAAAAAACCCCGGATGTTTCCACCCGGGGTTTTTTGGCTGACGCCAGGGGATCTTAGTTGATCACCTGAACGCGCTCGGCCTGCATGCCTT
Organism: Pseudomonas sp. NY15181; assembly: GCF_048068055.1. Lineage (NCBI taxonomy): Bacteria > Pseudomonadati > Pseudomonadota > Gammaproteobacteria > Pseudomonadales > Pseudomonadaceae > Pseudomonas > Pseudomonas sp. NY15181. Next base: position 42,620 of record NZ_JBLUPT010000002.1, read on the forward strand.
TCTGGCCCTGCACGACTTCGAAGCTGACCTTCTGGCCTTCGGCCAGGGTCTTGAAGCCGTTACCTTCGATAGCGCGGAAGTGAACGAATACGTCCGGGCCGCTTTCCGGGGTAATGAAGCCGTAGCCTTTGGTCTCGTTGAACCACTTGACGGTGCCGTTCTGACGATTCGACATGGTGTTCTCCTTGGAACGAATTGGAAATTAGCCACGCGAGTGGCCAGGAACTGAGTTGCAAGGAGTTACAAGGAGTCGAGCAGGACGGGGTGGAATAACCGACCGCATCAGGTCACGATCGACGGCGACCCATGCAAACACAGTTCAGGCACTCTACGATAAAAATCTGCGGAAAGCGAATCTGTATAAAAAACCATATGCGCCCGGTCGCGCGTTTTCTGACGAGTGGCCGCAAAGCCTTGCACCGCCGGTATCCCGGCCCGCTGGAGGCCGCCCTCCTGCTACACTGCGCGGCCATATGGATTCACCCGGGCCTCACTCGTGACCACCTCCGCATTCTCCAGCCTTTCCCTGTCGGCCGACCTGCTGGCCAACCTCGATTCCCTCGGCTATCGCGAGATGACTCCGATCCAGGCCGCCGCCTTGCCTGCGATCCTCAAGGGCCGCGACCTGATCGCCCAGGCCAAGACCGGCAGCGGCAAGACCGCCGCCTTCGGCATCGGCCTGCTCAGCCCGCTGAATCCGCGCTATTTCGGCTGCCAGGCGCTGGTGCTGTGCCCGACCCGCGAACTGGCCGACCAGGTGGCCAAGGAAATCCGCCGCCTGGCCCGCGCCGCCGACAACATCAAGGTGCTGACCCTCTGCGGCGGCGTGCCCTTCGGCCCACAGATCGGCTCGCTGGAGCACGGCGCCCACGTGGTGGTCGGCACCCCGGGGCGAATTCAGGAGCACCTGCGCCGCGAGACCCTGAAGCTTGACGGCCTCAACACCCTGGTGCTCGACGAAGCCGACCGCATGCTCGACATGGGCTTCTACGACAGCATCGCCGACATCATCGGCCAGCTGCCGGCGCGCCGGCAGACCCTGCTTTTCTCCGCCACCTACCCCGAGGGCATCGGCCAACTGGCGGCGAAGTTCCTGAAGAATCCCGAGCGCGTGGAAGTGGAAGCGCTGCACGACGACAGTCAGATCGAACAACACTTCTACGAGATCGATCCGAAGCAGCGCCTCGATGCCGTCGTACGCCTGCTTCAGCATTTCCGCCCGCAGTCCTGCGTCGCCTTCTGTCATACCCGCCAGCAGTGCATGGAAGTGGTGGAGCAGCTCAATGCCCGCAAGATTTCCGCCCTGGCCCTGCACGGCGACCTGGAGCAGCGGGAGCGCGACCAGGTGCTGACCATGTTCGCCAACCGCAGCTGCAGCGTGCTGGTGGCCACCGACGTGGCCGCCCGCGGGCTGGACATCGCCGCGCTGGAAGCGGTGATCAACGTCGAACTGTCGCGCGATGCACAAGTCCACGTGCACCGCATCGGCCGCAGCGGCCGCGCCGGCGAGAAGGGCCTGGCGCTGTCGCTGGTGACCCCGGCCGAGGCCAGCCGCGCACAGGCCATCGAAGACCTCCAGGGCGCGCCGCTGAACTGGGAGCGCATCGACTTCCTCAAGGCCAACGACGCCCCGCTGCTGCCGCCGATGACCACCCTGGCCATCGCTGGCGGGCGCAAGGACAAGCTGCGTCCCGGCGACATCCTCGGCGCGCTGACCGGCGATGCGGGGCTCAAGGGCACCCAGGTGGGCAAGATCGCCATCTTCGATTTCCAGGCCTTTGTCGCCGTGGAACGCGACGTCGCCAAGCTGGCGCTGAAGCACTTCAACGAAGGCAAGATCAAGGGCCGCTCGTTCAAGGCGCGTATTCTCTGACGTCACCGCTCAGATCGTAGGAGCGGACTGCGTCCGCGATTGCCCCGCATCGCGCCGGAGAACATCGCGGACAAACTCCGCTCCTACGCTCCCGTCATACAAGCTGTCGCGCTCGCGATAGCCGCTTCGGAGACGATCCGCTAGTCTGGGCGGCAGACACCCGGAAGTCCCCGATTCGATGCTCTCCTCCCCTCTGCTCCAGTCCCTGCGGCGCCTCTGGGCGCTGGACAAGTTCGCCTACAGCCTGCGGGTGTTCGTCGCCCTCAGCGGGGTCATGCTCGCGTGCTGGCTGCAGGGTCGGCCGGAGCTGGTAATCCCGCTGTTCCTCGGCGTCATCGCCAGCGCCCTGGCGGAAACCGACGATCATTGGCTGGGCCGCCTGCAGGCGCTGCTGGTGACCCTGGCGTGCTTCAGCATCGCCTCGCTGGCGGTGGAGTTGCTGTTCCCCTACCCGCTCGTCTTCGTCGCGGGCCTTGCGCTCTCGACCTTCGCGATGACCCTGCTCGGTGCGCTGGGCGAACGCTATGCGGCCATCGCCTCCGCCACGTTGATCCTGTCGATCTACACCATGATCGGGGTCGACCAGCGCGGCGGCATCCCCAGCGACTTCTGGCGCGAGCCGGCGCTGCTGGTGATCGGCGCCGGCTGGTATGGACTGCTCTCGGTGCTGTGGAACGCGCTGTTCGCCAACCAGCCGGTGCAACAGAGCCTGGCCCGGTTGTTCTTCGAGCTGGGCGAATACCTGAAGATCAAGTCGAGCCTGCTCGAACCGCTGCGCCAGCTCGACGTGGAGGCCAAGCGCCTGGCCCTGGCGCGGCAGAACGGCCGCGTGGTGGTGGCGCTCAACCAGGCCAAGGAAACCATCCTCGCGCGGCTGTCCCACGGCCGGCCGAGCCCGAAAATCAGCCGCTACCTGAAGCTCTATTTCATCGCCCAGGACGTTCACGAGCGCGCCAGTTCCTCGCACTACCCGTACAACCAGCTGGCCGAAGCCTTCTTCCACAGCGACGTGCTGTTCCGCTGCCAGCGCCTGCTCAACCAGCAGGGCAAGGCCTGCAAGGCGCTGGCGAAGGCCATCCAGCTGCGCCAGCCGTTCGACTACAACGACAGCGAACTGGCCCTGGCCGACCTCAACGCCTCGCTCGACTACCTGCGCCAGCAGGGCAACCCCGCCTGGCGCGGGCTGCTGCGCTCCCTCGGCGCGCTGGCGGCCAACCTCACCACGCTGGACCAGAAACTCAGCGGCGCGAGCAACCCGGATGCACTGGACGACGAGCAGGACAGCACCCTGCTGGACCGCTCGCCGCACTCGCTGAAAGAGGCGCTGGAACGCCTCCGCCTGCAGATCTCGCCGACCTCGCTGCTGTTCCGCCACGCGCTGCGCCTGTCGCTGGCGCTGGCGGCCGGCTATGGCGTACTGCACCTGATCCACCCGACCCAGGGCTACTGGATCATGCTCACCACCGTGTTCGTCTGCCAGCCCAACTACGGCGCCACGCGCATCCGCCTGGTGCAGCGGATTTTCGGCACGCTGATAGGGCTGGTGGCCGGCTGGGCGCTGATCGACCTGTTCCCCAACCCGCTGATCCAGTCGCTGCTGGCGGTGATCGCCGGGGTCGCCTTCTTCGCCAGCCGCAGCACGCGCTACACCCTGGCCACGGCGGCGATCACCCTGCTGGTGCTGTTCTGCTTCAACCAGGTGGGCGACGGCTACGGACTGATCCTGCCGCGCCTGTTCGATACCCTGCTCGGCGCGCTGATCGCCGGCGCCGCGGTGCTCCTGGTGCTGCCCGACTGGCACGGCCGCAGCCTGCACCGTCTGGTCGGTGGCACCCTCGCGTGCAACAGCCGCTACCTGCGCGAGATCATGCAGCAGTACGCCAACGGCAAGCGCGACGACCTGGCCTACCGCACCGCCCGGCGCAACGCGCACAACGCCGACGCGACGCTCTCCACCACGCTGTCGAACATGCTGCTGGAGCCCGGTCACTTCCGGAAGGATGCGGAAATCGGCTTCCGTTTCCTGGTGCTCTCCCACACCCTGCTCAGCTACCTCTCGGCCCTCGGCGCGCACCGCGACCGCCTGCCTCCGGCGCCGAGCGACAGCCTGATCGGCGAGGCCGCCGAACGCCTCACCGCCAGTCTCGACGACATCGCCATGCGCCTCACCGAGCGGCGGCCGGTGGCGATCTACAGCGACGAGGAAGACACGCTGGCCAAGCGCCTGGAGGAGCTGCCCGAGGAAGAGGACGACGCGCATCGCCTGGTGCAGACCCAGCTGGCGCTGATCTGTCGCCAGCTCACGCCGTTGCGCACGCTGGCGGCGCACCTGCTGAAGAAGGACATCGGCGCGGAGCAGGCCGAAACGGCCTGAGCACGCGTCCTTCCCTGTAGGAGCGAGCTTGCTCGCGAACGGATTCGCAGCTGACCTACAACCCATGCTCCCGCATCAACGCGTCATAACTGCCGTCTGCACGCATCGCACGGATCGCCTCGTTGAACGCCGCCACGATCTGCGCGTGCTTCGGATTGTGCAGGCTGACCAGGATATGCAGCCCCTTTTCCGCCAGCGGCACCGGCAGGAACTCCAGCTGGTCCCTGATCGCCAGCAGCTCTCCGGCGAACTGATGGCGGGCGGTGATCTCGTCCTCCAGCGTCAGGTCCACCCGCCCGGCCTGCAACATCAGCGCGGCGTTGGCGAAACTGAGTACCGGCACCCGTTGCAACTGCGGATCGCGGTCGAACTCGGGGGAATAGCTGTAACCCCGCACCACGGCGATCCGGTACGGATAAAGGTCGGCAAGGCGAGCGAAGGTGATTGGCGAGCCACGGTGCTTGATCAGGAGCACACGGTTGGTCAGGTAAGGTTCGGAATATTCGCCGAAGGTCTCCCGGTCCGCGCTGTACCAGGCATCGACCACCAGGTCGTACTCGCCGCCGCGCACACCGTACAGCACACGCGGCCAGGGCACTTCGACGTACTCGCTGGCGTAGCCGGCGCGCTGCAAGGCCGCACGCACCAGGTGCACCGCGACGCCGCCGCCCGGCAGGCGAATGTCGGCGTAGGGCGGCCAACGGTCCGCCGCCATGCGCAGCACTTCATCGGCACGCGGTGCGACACTGACCAGACACAACAGCAACAACAGTAGGCGCAGCGGCATCGGCGCACTCATTCAGGGGAAGAATCAGGCAAGACTAGCCGCTCCTCTGCCAACGCGATGAGACCAGGGCCGCATCGCCACGCACCGCACGATCGATCAGGCCCGTGGCCCTCCCTCGGGGCATCCGGCATGAGCGCGACCGCGCGTGAGATTTCGACTCTGCATGTCGGCTATCCGGCAGGCTTTGCCTTCACTCAGGCTTGGTCGACTTGCTGCTGGGCTCCAGCAAACCCTTGAGCAACTCGATGGGCATGGGGAAAACGATGGTGGAGTTCTTGTCGCCGGCAATCGAGCCCAGCGTCTGCATGTAACGCAACTGCATGGCGCCGGACTGGCGACTGAGCATCTCGGCGGCCTGCATCAGCTTCTCGGACGCCTGCAACTCGCCCTCGGCATGGATGACCTTGGCCCGCCGCTCCCGCTCCGCCTCGGCCTGGCGGGCGATGGCGCGGATCATCGACTCGTTGAGGTCGACGTGCTTGATCTCGACGTTGGCGACCTTGATGCCCCAGGCGTCGGTCTGCGCATCGAGGACCTTCTGGATGTCCATGTTGAGCCGCTCGCGCTCAGCCAGCATCTCGTCCAGCTCGTGCTTGCCCAGCACCGCGCGCAGGGTGGTCTGCGCCAGCTGGCTGGTGGCGGCGAGGAAGTTCTCCACCTGGATGATCGCCTTCTGCGGGTCGAGCACGCGGAAGTACACCACCGCGTTGACCTTCACCGAGACGTTATCGCGGGAGATCACGTCCTGCGGTGGCACGTCGAGCACCACCGTGCGCAGGTCGACCCGGACCATCTGCTGCACTACCGGAATCACCAGCACCAGCCCCGGTCCCTTCACCTTCCAGAAGCGGCCCAACTGGAACACCACCCCGCGCTCGTATTCACGCAGGATCCGCAACGCGCTGAGCACCAGGAACAGCAGCAGGATCAGCGCCACCAAGAGTCCGAAGGGAAAGCCCATTACACACCTCCTGAATCGTCGTTGGCCGCCACTTCGAGGCTCAGGCCATTGCGCGCCATTACCCGTACCCGCTGGCCACTGTGCAGCGGCCGGTCGGCGCGGACCTGCCACTGCTCGCCCTGCAGCAGCACCCAGCCGGCGCAGGGATCGTCATCGGCCACCCACTGGATGGTTGCCAGGCTCCCCACCAGGCCCGCCGGGCCGCTGACCACGGCGCGACGCCGGGCCTTGATCGCAACGCCGAGGACGCCGGCGATGAACAGCGCGCTGACGGTCGCCAACGCGACCACCAGCCCCAGGGGAACGCCGTAGCCGGGCGCATCGGTGTCGACCAGGATCAGCGCCCCGACCACGAAGGCGGCGATGCCGCCCAGCCCGAGGGCACCGAAGCTGGGCATGAAGGCTTCGCCGACCATGAAGGCCAGGCCGAGCAGGATCAGTGCCGCCCCGGCATAGCTCACCGGCAGCATCTGCAACGCATACAGCCCCAGCAGCAGGCAGATCGCCCCCAGCACGCCGGGCAGCGTCATGCCGGGGTTGGCGAACTCGAAGATCAGCCCATAGATGCCGATCATCATCAGGATCAGCGCCACACTGGGATCGGTGATCACCGCCAGCAGTTTGGTGCGCCAGTCCGCATCACGCTGCACCAGCGCCGCGCCGGCCACCTGCAGGCGCATGTCGCGGCCTTCGACGCTGACGCTTCGGCCGTCGATCAGCGTCAGCAGCATGGGAATGTCCGGCGCCACCACATCCACCACTTTCTGCTTCAGCGCCTCGTCCGCCGCCAGGCTGACCGCCTCGCGCACCGCGCGTTCGGCCCACTCCGCGTTGCGCCCGCGCAATTGCGCCAGGCCGCGGATGTAGGCCGCGGCATCGTTGATCTGCTTGCGTTCGAGGGTGCTGCTGTTGCTGTCGGGCTTGTCGGCGGGCTTGTCCTGCGAGCGCTCGGGACTGGGCATGCCGATCTCGATCGGCGTCGCTGCGCCCAGGTTGGTGCCCGGCGCCATCGCCGCGATGTGGCAGGCATAGAGAATGTAGGTTCCGGCGCTGGCAGCCCGCGCGCCGCCGGGGGCGACGTAGCCGGCCACCGGTACCGGGCTGACCAGGATCGCCTTGACGATGCTGCGCATCGCGCTGTCCAGCCCGCCGGGGGTATCCATGCGCAGCACCACCAGCGCCGCACCCTCATCGGCGGCCCGGGCGATGCCCCGCACCACGTAGTCGGCGGTCGCCGGCCCAATGGCGCCGTTCACACTCAACACCACAGCCGTTGGAGCCGCCAGCGCCCCGCCTGCGCCAAGCAGCAGGAAACAGGCGAGTCGACGGAGCAGCCTCAACATGGCGCCTCCCGGCCGCAGCCGGCGGGCGCCGTGGCGAGTGAATGAATGGACGGCGCCCTTCTCTAAGCATAGTCCCCCGGCCCCGACGCCCCGCCGGAAACGAAAAACCCCGCCGAAGCGGGGTTTCTCGTGAGCCGTTGCGAATCAGCCGTTGAAGACGTCTTCGACGGACTTCAGCGGGTAGTGCTTCGGATACGGCAGGGTCGCCACGCCGGTCTCGATGGCAGCCTTGGCCACGGCGTCGGAAACGACGGTGATCAGGCGCTTGTCCATCGGCTTCGGAATGATGTACTCGCGGCCGAACTCCAGGGCGCTCACGCCGTAGGCGTCGCACACGTCCTTGGGTACCGGCTGCTTGGCCAGGTCACGCAGGGCCAGGGCGGCGGCGATCTTCATCTCTTCGTTGATGCGGGTGGCGCGTACGTCCAGGGCACCGCGGAAGATGAAGGGGAAGCCCAGCACGTTGTTCACCTGGTTCGGGTAATCCGAACGGCCGGTGGCCATGATCACGTCATTGCGGGTGGCGTGGGCCAGTTCCGGCTTGATTTCCGGGTCCGGGTTGGAGCAGGCGAAGACGATCGGGTTCGGCGCCATGCGCTTGAGGTCTTCGGCGCTCAGCAGGTTGGCGCCGGACAGGCCAACGAACACGTCGGCGCCTTCCAGGGCGTCGGACAGGGTGCGCTTGTCGGTCTCGGTGGCGAACACGGCCTTGTACTGGTTCAGGTCGTTGCGGCCAGCGTGGATCACGCCCTGGCGGTCGATCATGTAGATGTTCTCGACCTTGCCGCCCATGCTCACCAGCAGCTTCATGCAGGAGATGGCGGCGGCGCCGGCGCCCAGGCAGACGATCTTCGCGGACTCCAGCTTCTTGCCGGCGATTTCCAGGGCGTTGAGCATGCCGGCGGCGGTCACGATGGCGGTGCCGTGCTGGTCATCGTGGAACACCGGGATGTCGCACTGTTCGATCAGCGCGCGCTCGATCTCGAAGCACTCAGGTGCCTTGATGTCTTCCAGGTTGATGCCGCCGAAGGTGATGGAGATGCGCTTGACGGTATCGATGAAGGCCTGCGGGCTTTCGGCATCGACTTCGATGTCGAACACGTCGACACCGGCGAAGCGCTTGAACAGCACGCCTTTACCTTCCATGACCGGCTTGGAGGCCAGCGGGCCGAGGTTGCCCAGGCCGAGAATGGCGGTGCCGTCGGAAATGACTGCGACCAGGTTGCCCTTGCCGGTGTACTTGAAGGCCAGTTCCGGATCACGCGCGATTTCGCGTACCGGCTCGGCGACGCCCGGGCTGTACGCCAGCGACAGGTCGCGGGCGGTGGCGGTCGGCTTGGTCAGCTCGACGCTCAGTTTACCGGGGCGGGGTTGGGCGTGATATTCGAGGGCAGCGGTCTTGAGATCAGACATTTGGGCACTTCCGCTTTTGTTACTTGTTGGACAGACGGGGGTCCGAGCATACGCAGAAAGCCCGCACCTGCCAAGGTAGCCCAAGCCCCTGCTGTCAAGACCTCTAGCGTACGACCTTCAGCCAATCTCCAGATTTTGGCTGGCCGATTGGATACAAGTCATTCAATAAGCGTATACGATTTATCGAGTCAGACTCCAGACCCGGCCCCGCTTTCGCAAACTCCTCGACAGTCTGCCCGGATTTGACCTGAACGACGGCGATCCGGCGCGGCTGCGCCAGCTTCTTCTCGTCCGCACGCAGCGGCCGGAAGCTGCGGATCACCTGCAGGAACTGGTCATCCACGCTCTCCAGGGAGGCGCGGCCTTTGACCGCACCCACGAACAGGTAGGCGCGGTCCTTCTGGTAGATCACCGCAACGCGGCGCGCGGGCGAGCCGGGCACCACGCCTGTGGCGACGTCCAGGCCGGCCTGCTGGAAGCTCTCCTCGCCCGCCAGGCGGCCGCCCGAGCCCTTGCGCAGGAACTCCACCGGCGTCAGCTGGCCATCGCGCTGCACCAGCTTCATGCCGATATAGGCCTGCTGGTCGGCGGTGAAGCCCACCAGGGCGGTCGGCTGGTTGAGGATGCCCCAGCCCGCCGGGTAGGTGAGGGTGAAGTCCAGCTCCGAGTGGTAGAAGCTTTGCCCGCGACGGACGCCACTGGCGGCGGAGTCGCCGAACGGCATGCCGTCGATGGCCTTCAGGTAGCGCTCGGCGCCGACCTCGTGCTGGCTGTTGCCGGCCAGGGCCTGGGCGGGACCGATCACCTGCTTGAGGCGCTGGTCGTTGTCCGGGTGGGTGTCGAACAGTCCGTGGTAGCCCACCGGCTGGGTCGCCTGGCCCTTGCGCCGGGCCTCGTCGCGGGCGAAGTCTTCCTGGTTCTTCAGCACCCGCACCACCTGGATCATCGCGGTGGGGTCGTAGCCAGCGCGGGCCAGGTACTTGGCGCCCAGGCCGTCGGCTTCCAGCTCCATGTCGCGGCCGTATCCGCGAACGAAGGCTGTGCCCAGTACGTTGGTGAGGTCGGCCGCAGCGCCCACGCCGGTGCCAATGGCCACGGCCTGCCCGAGGATGTTCCAGGCGCTGGACTGGCTCTGCTGGCGCACGCTGTGGCGGGCGGTGACGTGGCCGACTTCGTGGCCGAGCACTGCCGCCAGTTCCGCTTCCGACCCCAGGTAGGCCATCAGGCCACGATGGATGTAGATGTAGCCGCCGGGCAGGGCGAAGGCGTTGATGTCCGGCGTGTCGATGACGGTGAAGTGGTATTGCAGGTTGGGCCGGTCACCAGCGCGGGCGACCCGTTCGCCGACCTGCTGCACATAGGCCTGCAGCTTCTCGTCCTCGTAGCGCGGGTACTGCTTGAGGATTTCCTGGCTGTACTTCTGCCCCAGGCTGAGCTCTTCCTGCTCGCTCATCATCACGAAGTCGGACTTGCCGGTGGCCGGGTTCACGGCGCAACCGCCCAGGACGCTCATCAGCGCCAGCAGGGCAAGGATTCCGAACGAGCGTACGTTCATGGCAATACCTCCATCATCGCCTGGTCGGTCAAAGGCAGCATCCAGCGTGCCTGTCCGGGTTTGATTGTGCCGCGCTCGGACCGGTCGATCACCCAGCCGCGCGCTTCCACCTGCCGACCTCGCAGGGTTGCATTGTCGAAGTTCCTCAGCAGTCGCGGATCGATGCGCAGCACCAGCGGGCCATCGAGATCGATCCACAGGCCACCGCCATTACGTTGCACCTGTTCGACGCGGCCGCGAACCACGGCAAAGCCACTTTCGTGAAGTTGTTGCGCGGTTTGAACCGGCGCACGCTTCCATAGCCCCAACCCGGCGCTGCGAGCTTCGCGCTCGGCGGCCTGCTGGCAGGCGGTGAGATCGGTGTTCGGCGCAATAGCTACAAGGTAGCCCAGGCCCTCGGCGAGCAGGCGGGATTCGAGGTTGTTGCCGCGCGAATCGTAGGCATGGGCCAGGGTGCGGCCGTACTTGTCCGTGCCCTGCCGGCCGGCGACCAGGCCGACCTCGCCGTCGTTGGCCGCCACCAGCTCCTGCAGCCGGCGCTGCGCGGCGACGGCGAAGGGCTCTTCCGAGCGGCCGCGGTGGGCCAGCTCCGGGGCGTTCACGCCGATCAGGCGCACGCTGCGGCCATCGGCGAGCTTCAGGGTGTCACCGTCCACCACCCTCGCCACGCGCACCGTCTCGGGCGATTCAGGATTCGGGCAGGCAGCCGCGCTCAGGTCGGTTACAAAACAGACGGCCATAAAAAAGGCGCCCACAAGGGACGCCTTTTTCGAGATACCGTGAAAAACCATCGAGGGCCTTTCCCGGAAATCGATCTTACTTCTTGCCACCGAACATGGCGAAACGCTGGTTGAAGCGATCGATACGGCCGCCGGTGTCGACGACTTTCTGCTTACCGGTGTAGAACGGGTGGCACTCGGAGCAGACGTCCAGGTGGATGCTCTTGCACAGGGTCGAACGGGTCTTGATCACGTTGCCGCAGCTGCAGGTAGCTTCGATTTCTTCGTACGCGGGATGGATTTCCGGTTTCATGATGTCTTCTCTCTGGTTGGTGTGCCGCCACCCAGTCTCTGTCAGAAGCCGAGCCACGGTCTTCGAGGACCGCAGGCGGGATCTTTACCGGGCACCGCACAAATTAAGGGCGAGGATCATACCAGAGCTGTTTTTCCACGCAAGTCAAGCCTCGACCGATGGTCGCCGGGTGCTAAGATCGCCGCTCCCCGCCGCCCGGAATCGCACCGCGTGCCCTCACCCTCCATTCTACGCCTCGCCCTGCCCTCGCCGCTGCGCCGCCTGTTCGACTACCTGCCACCGCGCGGGGTCGACGTGGCACGTCTGCAGCCAGGCGTGCGCCTGCGCGTGCCGTTCGGCCGCCGCGAGCTGGTCGGCGTACTGATGGACAAGGTGGAAAGCTCCGACGTCCCGGCGGAAAAGCTGCGCCCGGCCCTGGCCGTGCTCGACCGCGAGCCGCCGATGCCGGCGCACCTGCTGGAGCTGTGCCGCTGGACGGCGCAGTACTACCAGCACAGCCTGGGCGACACCCTCTCCTGGGCGCTGCCCAACCTGCTGCGCCAGGGCGACCCCGCCGAGGCGCGCCAGCAGCGCTTCTGGCACGCCGAACCGGGCGCCCGCGAGGACGACCCGCGCCTGGCCCGCGCGCCGCGCCAGCGCGAGACGCTGAAGATTCTCAAGCAGCACCCCCACGGCGTCGCCCACGAACTGCTCAGCCAGCTGCAGATCAACAAGGACAGCCTCGACCTGCTGCAGGAAAAGGGGCTGGTCTCGCTGGAGGTGCGCATCCATAGCGTACCGCCGCACCACGGCCCCTGGCTGGCGCAGGCGGAACTGCCGCTGAACGCCGAACAGCGCGCCGCCTTCGAGTCCGTGCGCGCCGGTTTCGGCAGCTTCCACAGTTTCCTCCTGGCCGGCGTCACCGGCAGCGGCAAGACCGAGGTCTACCTGCAGCTCATCCGCGAGACCCTGGAGGCCGGCAAGCAGGCGCTGGTGCTGATCCCCGAGATCAACCTCGGCCCGCAGACCCTGAGCCGCTTCGAGCGCCGCTTCAACGCGCGCATCGCCCTGCTGCACTCCGCTCTGACCGACCGCGAGCGCCTCGACGCCTGGCTGGCGGCACGAGATGGCGAAGCAGACATCGTCATCGGCACCCGCTCGGCGCTGTTCACCCCATTGAAGAATCCGGGGCTGATCATCATCGACGAGGAGCACGACGCTTCCTATAAACAGCAGGAAGGCCTGCGCTACCACGCCCGCGACCTGGCCATGGTGCGCGCGCGCCTGGAGAACGTGCCGATCCTGCTGGGCTCCGCCACCCCCGCGCTGGAAAGCCTGCACAACGCCCAGAGCGGCCGCTACGGCCTGCTGCGCCTGACCCAGCGCGCCGGCGGCGCGCACCAGCCGAAGTTCCAGCGCCTGGACGTGAAGAGCCTGCCGCTGGACTCGGGCATTTCCATGCCGCTGCAGCGTTCGATCAAGGAAACCCTGGCCGCCGGCCAGCAGGTCCTGGTCTACCTGAACCGCCGTGGTTTCGCCCCGACCCTGCTGTGCCACGACTGCGGCTGGATCAGCCAGTGCCCGCGCTGCGATGCGCGGATGACCGTGCACCAGGGCAGCGGCGAACTGCGCTGCCACCACTGCGACCACCGCGAACGGCCGCCGCGCAATTGCCCGAAATGCGGCACGGTGGACCTGCGCCCGGTCGGCGCCGGCACCGAGCGCGCCGAGGAGCGCCTGCGCATCCTCTTCCCGGATTACCCGGTGCTGCGCATCGACCGCGACAGCACCTCGCGCAAGCACGCCATGCGCGACCTGTTCGCCACCATCAACAAAGGCGAGCCGTGCATCCTGGTGGGCACCCAGATGCTCGCCAAGGGACACCATTTTCCCCGCGTCACCCTGGTGGCGATCCTCGACGCCGACGGCGGGCTGTTCTCCGCCGACTTCCGCGCCAGCGAGCGCATGGCCCAACAGATCGTCCAGGTCGCCGGCCGCGCCGGGCGGGCCGAAGAACCAGGCCGCGTGCTGATCCAGACCCACCTGGCCGACCACCCGCTGCTGGTGCAGCTCACCGAGCAGGGCTACTTCGCCTTCGCCGACCAGGCCCTGTCCGAGCGCCGCGCCGCCGGCCTGCCGCCCTTCGCGCACCTGGCGCTGCTGCGCGCCGAGGCGCACAAGCCCGGGCAGGCAGAAGCCTTCCTCGACGAAGCCTGCGCCGAGGCGGAGCGCCTGCAGGCCGCGCTGGGCAGCGACGTGGAACTCCTTGGCCCGGTGCCGGCGCCCATGGAACGCCGCGCCGGCCGTTTCCGCGCCCAGCTGCTGCTGATGAGCAGCGCCCGCGCGCCACTGCATCGTCTGCTCACACCCTGGCTGCAGACGCTCGAAGGCATGCCCGGCGGGCGCCAGGTGCGCTGGTCGCTGGACGTGGACCCGATCGATCTGTTCTGACCATTCACCCGGACGATTCCTTCCGAGGAAACCGCCCGGCCTTGCGCATCCGTCCTACATTGACTTCCATCAGCCGCGACGGACGGCACAGCGGCGAGACTGAACTCGGAGCGCTCCGCGGTTGGCAAGCCATGCCCGGCCACGGATAATGCGCGGTTCTGAGCCCGATAACCGGTCGCGCGCGCCGGATGCACGCGAGCACGGAGAAAACCATGAAAGACACGATTCGCCACCTGATCCAGCAAGCCCTTGTCAGCCTCACCGAAGACGGCACCCTGCCGGCCGGCCTGACGCCCGACATCCAGGTGGAGAACACCAAGGACCGAACCCACGGTGACTTCGCCAGCAACATCGCCATGATGCTGGCCAAGCCCGCCGGCATGAAGCCGCGCGACCTGGCCACCAAGCTGGTCGAGGCGCTGCCGCAGAGCCCGGAAGTGGCCAAGGTCGAGATTGCCGGCCCCGGCTTCCTGAACTTCTTCCAGGACCAGGCCTGGCTCGCCGCCAGCCTCGACAAGGCTCTGGCCGACGGCCACATCGGCGTGCGCAAGGCAGGTACCGCGCAACGCGTGGTGGTGGACCTGTCCTCGCCGAACCTGGCCAAGGAGATGCACGTCGGCCACCTGCGCTCGACCATCATCGGCGACGCCGTCAGCCGCGTGCTGGAGTTCCTCGGCGACACCGTGATCCGCCAGAACCACGTGGGCGACTGGGGCACCCAGTTCGGCATGCTGCTGGCCTACCTGGAGGAGCAACCGGTGGACGCCCAGGCTGAACTGCACGACCTGGAAGTCTTCTACCGCGCCGCCAAGAAGCGCTTCGACGAGTCCCCGGAATTCGCCGACCGCGCTCGTGAACTGGTGGTGAAGCTGCAGGCCAACGATCCCAAGTGCATCGCCCTGTGGACCCGCTTCAACGACATCTCCCTCTCGCACTGCCAGAAGGTCTACGACCTGCTGGGCGTGAAGCTGACCATGGCCGACGTGAAGGGCGAGAGCGCCTACAACGACGACCTCGCGCAGGTCGTAGCCGACCTCACCGCCAAGGGCCTGCTGGTTGAGAGCGACGGCGCCCTGTGCGTGTTCCTCGACGAGTTCAAGAACGCCGAAGGCGAACCGCTGCCGGTGATCGTGCAGAAGGCTGGCGGCGGCTACCTCTACGCTACCACTGACCTCGCCGCCATGCGCTACCGCCACAAGGTGCTGCACGCTGACCGCGTGCTGTACTTCGTCGACCAGCGCCAGGCCCTGCACTTCCAGCAGGTGTTCGAAGTCGCCCGCCGCGCCGGTTTCGTCCCGGCCAGCATGGAACTGGAGCACATGGGCTTCGGCACCATGAACGGCGCCGACGGCAAGCCGTTCAAGACCCGCGACGGCGGCACCGTGAAGCTGATCGACCTGCTGATCGAAGCCGAGGAGCGCGCCTACACCCTGGTGAAGGGCAAGAACCCCGACTTCAGCGAGCAGGACCTACGCCAGATCGCTCATGCCGTTGGCATCGGTGCGGTGAAGTACGCCGACCTGTCCAAGCACCGTACCAGCGACTACAGCTTCAACTTCGACCTGATGCTGAGCTTCGAGGGCAACACCGCGCCGTACCTGCTGTATGCGTACACCCGCGTGGCGAGCATCTTCCGCAAGCTGGGCAAGGGCTATGACGAAGTAGGCGGCAAGATTGTCCTCCAGCAGCCCCAGGAAATCGCCCTGGCCGCGCAGCTGGCGCAGTTCACCGACCTGCTCAACAACGTCGCCGTGAAGGGTGTTCCGCACATCCTCTGCGCCTACCTGTACGAGCTGGCCGGCCTGTTCTCCAGCTTCTACGAGCACTGCCCGATCCTCGCAGCCGAAGACCCGGCACAACAGGAAAGCCGCCTGCGCCTTGCCGCGCTGACCGGCCGAACCCTCAAGCAGGGCCTGGAGCTGCTGGGCCTGGAAACCCTGGAGCGCATGTAAGTACCCATGGCGAAGAAGAAACCCGCTCCCAAGCGCGGCGCCAGCCGCTACCAGGCCCCGGCCAAGAAGAGTTCGGTCCCCGGCTGGGTCTGGCTGGTCGCCGGCCTGGCCATCGGCGGCTTCATCATGTTCCTGATGAAGCTGGAGCCGGGTCGCAACGACGTCAAACGCGAGAAGCCCGAGGCGCCCAAGACCGTGGTCGGCTCCAACAAACCGTCCGGCACCGTGCAGCAGCAACAGCCGGCCGCGCCGACCGGGGTGAAGCCCAAGTACGACTTCTACACCCTGCTGCCGGGCTCGGAAGTCGCGGTGCCGCCCGAGGCCGTGCCACCGCCGGCCAAGCCTGCGCAATCGCAGCAGCCGCCGACCGTGGTCGCCACCAAGGAAGAAGCCGAGAAGATCGACACCCAGCGCGCGCTGACGGCCCTGAGCGGCCAGACCCCGCCGCCGCCCGCGGTGGTCAAGCCGGCCGCTCCTGCGGCGACTCCGGCTACCGCTGCCGCCGCCAACCCGGTGGCGACGGCGCAGAAGCAGGCGCCAGCGCAAACCCCGGCGACGCCGACCGCACCGGCCAAGCCCACGCCGCCGCCGGCGGTGGCCGCCGCCCAGTACTACCTGCAGGCCGGCTCGTTCCGTAAGCAGTCCGACGCCGACCACCTGCGCGCGCAGATCATCATGATGGGCCAGAACGCCCGCGTGGAATCCGGCACCGTGCGCGACGAAACCTGGTACCGGGTGATGGTCGGCCCCTACGGCGACCGCGCCAAGGCCTCGGCCGCGCAGAAGCAACTGGCCGGCAACGGCTTCAGCAATCTGCTGTTACAGCAGCGCCAGACCCGCTGACAGCAAGGCCCGCGCCGACAGGCGGCGTGCGAAAAGCACGATCGTCGGTCGGCGCAGGACTTGAACCCCGCCTTTGTAGTCCCCATCTGACTCTGCATTCGGGCACATCGCCCCGCAGTGTGGAGTAAGACCCTTGACCACCATCGTATCTGTCCGCCGTAACGGCAAAGTCGTCATGGGCGGCGACGGCCAGGTTTCCCTGGGCAACACCGTGATGAAAGGCAACGCGAAGAAAGTTCGCCGCCTGTACCACGGTGAAGTGCTGGCCGGCTTCGCCGGCGCCACCGCCGATGCCTTCACCCTCTTCGAACGCTTCGAGCAACAGCTTGAAAAACACCAGGGCCACCTGGTGCGCGCCGCCGTCGAACTGGCCAAGGACTGGCGTACCGACCGCTCCCTGAGCCGACTGGAAGCCATGCTCGCCGTGGCCAACAAGGACGCCTCCCTGATCATCACCGGCAACGGCGACGTGGTCGAACCCGAGCATGGCCTGATCGCCATGGGCTCGGGCGGCGGCTTCGCCCAGGCGGCGGCCATGGCCCTGCTGCAGAAGGCCGGCGACGACATGAGCGCCCGCGAGATCGCCGAGACCGCGCTGAACATCGCCGGCTCCATCTGCGTGTTCACCAACCAGAACCTGACCATCGAGGAGCTCGACAGCGCCATCTGAGGCGTTGTCGTTCCGGAGTAACGCATCAAATGTCCATGACTCCCCGCGAGATCGTCCACGAACTCAACCGTCACATCATCGGCCAGGAAGACGCCAAGCGCGCCGTGGCCATCGCCCTGCGCAACCGCTGGCGGCGCATGCAGCTGCCCGCCGAGCTGCGCGCCGAGGTGACGCCGAAAAACATCCTGATGATCGGCCCGACCGGCGTCGGCAAGACCGAAATCGCCCGTCGCCTGGCCAAGCTGGCCAACGCCCCCTTCATCAAGGTGGAAGCGACCAAGTTCACCGAGGTCGGCTACGTCGGCCGTGACGTCGAGTCGATCATCCGCGACCTGGCCGATGCCGCGATCAAGATGCTTCGCGAGCAGGAAGTGCAGAAGGTGAAGTACCGCGCCGAAGACGCCGCCGAAGAGCGCATCCTCGACGCCCTGCTGCCGCCGGCGCGCACCGGTGGCTTCGGCGACGAGCCGCCGCGCGAGGACTCCAACACCCGCCAGCTGTTCCGCAAGCGCCTGCGCGAAGGCCAGCTGGACGACAAGGAAATCGACATCGAGGTGGCCGACATGCCCTCGGGCGTGGAAATCATGGCCCCGCCCGGCATGGAAGAGATGACCAACCAGTTGCAGAACCTGTTCTCCAACATGGGCAAGGGCAAGCGCAAGACCCGCAAGCTGAAGGTCGCCGAGGCCATGAAGCTGATCCGCGACGAGGAAGCCCAGCGCCTGGTCAATGAAGAAGACCTCAAGGCCCGCGCCCTGGAAGCGGTGGAGCAGAACGGCATCGTCTTCATCGACGAGATCGACAAGATCGCCAAGCGCGGCAACGTGGGCGGCGCCGACGTGTCTCGCGAGGGTGTACAGCGCGACCTGCTGCCGCTGATCGAGGGCTGCACGGTGAACACCAAGCTGGGCATGGTGAAGACCGACCACATCCTGTTCATCGCCTCGGGCGCCTTCCACCTGTCCAAGCCCAGCGACCTGGTGCCGGAACTGCAGGGCCGCCTGCCGATCCGCGTCGAGCTGAAAGCCCTGACCCCGAGCGACTTCGAGCGCATCCTCAAGGAGCCGCACGCCTCGCTGACCGAGCAGTACACCGCGCTGCTCAACACCGAGGGCCTGGGCATCGAGTTCGCCACCGACGGCATCAAGCGCCTGGCGGAGATCGCCTACCAGGTCAACGAGAAGACCGAGAACATCGGTGCCCGTCGCCTGCACACCCTGCTCGAGCGCCTGCTGGAGGAGGTGTCCTTCGATGCCGCGGACCTGGCCAGCGAGCACAGCGACAAGCCGATCGTGATCGACGCGGCCTACGTCAACGGCCACCTGGGCGAACTGGCCCAGGACGAAGACCTGTCCCGCTACATCCTGTAAGCGATCCGCATCGCTGCGACGGGGCGCCTCAGGGCGCCCCGCTCGTTTGCGCCGGCGCTACAATGGCCACACGCACGTATCAGGAGCCGTCCATGCGCATTCCCACCGCCATCAAGCTGCACAAGGCCTCGAAGAAGCTGTCGCTGACCTATGGGGAGCAGTCCTATGACCTCTCCGCCGAGTTCCTGCGCGTGCACTCCCCTTCGGCGGAGGTGCAGGGCCATGGCAATCCGGTGCTGCAGGTCGGCAAGCTCAATGTCGGCCTTTCCGGGCTTGAGCCGGCCGGGCAGTACGCGCTGAAGCTGACCTTCGACGACGGCCACGACAGCGGCCTGTTCACCTGGGACTACCTCTACGAACTGTGCACCCGCCAGGACGAGATGTGGGCGGACTACCTGGCGCAGCTGGAGAAGGCCGGGAAGTCGCGCGACCCGTCGGAGTCGGTGGTCAAGCTGATGCTCTGACGGCTTTCCCTGCAGGGACGCCCCATGGCCGCGATCGCGGACAAGGTCTGCTCCTGCGAGAGCCTGACCGGGAGCGTAGGGCGTATAACGTTTGACGTTATACGCCGTTTAACCTTGGTTTCCGGCCGCACAGGCTTCGACCAGGACACCTGTCATCAAGCGCTTCGAACTCAACCACTGCGCCAACTGACGATCCTGGTGCATCGGCGTACAACCGCGAACGGTTGTACGCCCTACGAATGCGCAGACAGTCGCTCCTGGACGCAAACCATCCCTAGAAGAAATTCGAAACTTCCCTCCCGCCCTACCCTCCGCACAAACCTTCGTCGGGCAATCACCTTGGGGCACGCCATTTGCAACATTCGCCGTGCAGACTGGCTCCCGCGTGGTTGCCGTGGACGAGTTTGGAAGATACCCCCGCTCTAGGGCGCGTTTTCTAACTTTTCCCGACATACTCCTAGGAGAAGGCCCACGCTGCACCAGCTTGCGCGGTGAAGGAAACTCGGGTAACCAAGACAGTGCAATGCACCGCACTTGAGGTTCCTGACTTCCAGTGACGCCGCCAAGTGATGAACCGCGTGGAGAACTCTCCACGTTCCGCCAATCCGAGCAGTACTTGGCCGCGTCACTCCAGTTGAGCCTCGCCAGTATTCGTCTCAGGACAATGGAGCGTCGCCGATGACCCAGAAGAAGAACAACGATCTGCCTCAGCAAGCCGCGGAAAACACGCTCAACCTCAATCCGGTGATCGGGATTCGTGGCAAGGACCTGCTCACGTCTGCCCGCATGGTGCTGCTGCAAGCAATCAAGCAGCCCTTCCACAGCGCCAAGCACGTGACCCATTTCGGCCTGGAACTGAAGAACGTGCTGCTGGGCAAATCCGAACTCAAGCCGGCCGACGACGATCGCCGCTTCAACGATCCGGCCTGGAGCCAGAACCCGCTCTACCGCCGCTACCTGCAGACCTACCTGGCCTGGCGCAAGGAACTGCATTCGTGGATCGGCGATAGCGACCTGTCCCCGCAGGACGTCAGCCGCGGCCAGTTCGTCATCAACCTGATGACCGAGGCCATGGCGCCGACCAATACGCTGTCCAACCCGGCGGCGGTCAAGCGTTTCTTCGAGACCGGCGGCAAGAGCCTGCTCGACGGCCTCACCCATCTGGCCAAGGACCTGGTGAACAACGGCGGCATGCCCAGCCAGGTGAACATGGCGGCCTTCGAGGTCGGCAAGAACCTGGCCCTGACCGAAGGCGCGGTAGTGTTCCGCAACGACGTGCTGGAGCTGATCCAGTACAAGCCGATCACCGAGAGCGTGCACGAGCGTCCGCTGCTGGTGGTGCCGCCGCAGATCAACAAGTTCTACGTCTTCGACCTGTCGCCGGAGAAGAGCCTGGCGCGCTTCTGCCTGCGCAACAGCGTGCAGACCTTCATCGTCAGCTGGCGCAACCCGACCAAGGCGCAGCGCGAATGGGGCCTGACCACCTACATCGAGGCCCTCAAGGAAGCCATCGACGTAGTCCTGGCCATCACCGGCAGCAAGGACCTGAACATGCTCGGCGCCTGCTCCGGCGGCATCACCACCGTGACGCTGCTGGGTCACTACGCCGCGCTGGGCGAGAACAAGGTGCACGCCTTCACCCAGATGGTCAGCGTGCTCGACTTCGAGATGAACACCCAGATCGCCCTGTTCGCCGACGAGAAGACCCTGGAGACCGCCAAGCGCCGCTCCTACCAGTCCGGCGTGCTGGAGGGCAAGGACATGGCCAAGGTGTTCGCCTGGATGCGCCCCAACGACCTGATCTGGAACTACTGGGTCAACAACTACCTGCTGGGCAACGAGCCGCCGGCCTTCGACATCCTGTTCTGGAACAACGACACCACCCGCCTGCCGGCCGCGCTGCACGGTGAACTGGTGGAGATGTTCAAGACCAACCCGCTGACCCGTTCCGGCGCGCTGGAAGTGGCCGGCACGCCGATCGACCTCAAGCAGGTCACCTGCGATTTCTACTGCGTGGCCGGCCTGTCCGACCACATCACGCCCTGGGAAGCCTGCTACCGCTCCGCGCGGCTGCTGGGCGGGAAATGTGAATTCATCCTGTCCAACAGCGGGCACATCCAGAGCATCCTCAACCCGCCGGGCAACCCCAAGGCGCGCTTCATGACCGGGCCGGAGCTTTCCGCCGATCCGAAGACCTGGCAGGAAAACGCCAGCAAGCACGCCGACTCCTGGTGGCTGCACTGGCAGAACTGGCTGGCCGAGCGCTCGGGCAAGACCCGCAAGGCGCCTACCGCGCTGGGCAGCAAGGCCCACCCGGCCGCCGAAGCCGCCCCCGGAACCTACGTACACGAACGATGAAAACAGAACTTCTCCCGCAAGCCGGCGCCGTGGACGACGCCCAGACCCCAGAATCGCCGCACGCCGTGGAAGTGGCCGTGCCGGCGAGCCGGCGCGTGCGCGGCAAGCGCAGCGGCGAGGAGATCCTGCCGAGCAAGGCGCCGGCGGCACAGCCCTTCGAGTTCCGCACCATCGAACTCGACGGGCAGACCATCCGCACCGCCGTGCGGCCGGGCAAGGAGCACATGACGCCGCTGCTGATCTTCAACGGCATCGGCGCCAACCTGGAACTGGTCTTCCCCTTCGTCGCCGCGCTGGACCCGGACCTGGAGGTGATTGCCTTCGACGTCCCCGGCGTCGGTGGCTCGTCCACGCCCAACACGCCGTATCGCTTCCCCGGGCTGGCCAAGCTGGCCGCGCGGATGCTCGACTACCTGGACTACGGCCAGGTGACGGCCATCGGCGTGTCCTGGGGTGGCGCGCTGGCGCAGCAGTTCGCCCATGACTACCCGGAGCGCTGCAAGAAGCTGATCCTCGCTGCCACCGCCGCCGGCGCGGTGATGGTGCCGGGCAAGCCCAAGGTGCTCTGGCGCATGGCCAGCCCGCGCCGCTACATCCAGCCGTCCTACGGCGTGCACATCGCCCCGGATATCTATGGCGGCGCCTTCCGCCGCGACCCCAAGCTGGCCCTGGCCTTCGCCAGCAAGGCGCGCTCCTCGGGCAAGATGGGCTACTACTGGCAGCTCTTCGCGGGCCTTGGCTGGACCAGCATCCACTGGCTGCACAAGATCCGCCAGCCGACACTGGTCCTGGCCGGCGACGACGATCCGATCATCCCGCTGATCAACATGCGTCTGATCGCCTGGCGCATCCCCAACGCCGAGTTGCACGTGATCGACGACGGCCACCTGTTCCTGGTGACCCGTGCCGAAACCGTGGCGCCGATCATCATGAAGTTCCTCCAGGAAGAACGACAGCGTGCGGTCATCCACCCGCGGCCATTCACGCCAAAGGCCGGTTGAATATCACAGCTTCGTAATAGTTCGAGGCCATCCTGCCTTGACCATTCGCTTTGCAGTTACTAACAACAAACAGGCGTGTTCGCGGGTATCGACACGTAGCGCCTGATTCGGGACAGCAGATCCCGACCGCCTCAAAAGGTGGCCGAACTGCTGCCCGGCTGCTGATGCACTGCCCTGTTTTCGGGCAGTTTTTTCTCTCGCGTCGATACCCGTACATCCCTCGAACCGGCGGCAGCCGCCTGCGATGGGGTCTTCCCGACTCCGGTACAGGCCTTGCTTTGCCATTGTCAGGTTGGCCCCCTACGGAGTGCTGTTCATGCGAGAGAAAGCCGAGCCAGGTAGCGTCCCCGTTCCCACCGAGTACATGAATGCACAGAGCGCCATCGTCGGCCTGCGTGGCAAGGACCTGCTGTCCACCCTGCGCATGCTTGCCGTGCAGGGGGTCCGCCAGCCGGTGCACTCGGCGCGGCACCTGGCGGCGTTCGGCAAGCAGATGGGCCGGGTGCTGATCGGCGACTCTCCGCTGCAGCCCAATCCGCAGGACGCACGCTTCCAGGACCCGTCCTGGCGCCTCAACCCGATCTACCGGCGCACCGTGCAGGCCTACCTGGCCTGGCAGAAGCAGCTGCTGGCCTGGATCGACGAGAGCAACCTCGACGGCGACGACCGCGCCCGCGCGCGCTTCCTGCTGTCGATCCTGTCCGATGCCGCCTCGCCGTCGAACACCCTGCTCAACCCGCTGGCGGTGAAGGAGCTGTTCAACACCGGCGGCCAGAGCCTGCTCAAGGGCGCGCAGCACCTGCTCGACGACCTGATGCACAACGGCGGCATGCCCAGCCAGGTCAACCGCAGCGCCTTCGAGATCGGCCAGAACCTGGCCACCACTTCCGGCGCCGTGGTTTTCCGCAACGAGGTGCTGGAGCTGATCCAGTACAAGCCGATGGGCGAGCACCTGCACGCCAAGCCGCTGCTGATCGTGCCGCCGCAAATCAACAAGTTCTACATCTTCGACCTGAGCGCGGAGAAGAGCTTCGTCCAGTACGCCCTGAAGAACAATCTGCAGGTGTTCATGGTGAGCTGGCGCAACCCCGACGCGCGCCACCGCGAGTGGGGCTTGTCGACCTACGTCAACGCGCTGGACGAAGCCATCGAAGTCTGCCGCTCGGTCAGCGGCAGCCGCAGCGTCAACCTGATGGGCGCCTGCTCCGGCGGCCTGACCATCGCCGCGCTGCAGGGCCACCTGCAGGCGCGCCGGCAACTGCGCAAGATCGCCAGCGCCACCTACCTGGTGAGCCTGCTCGACAGCCAGGTGGAAACCCCCGCCGCGCTGTTCGCCGACGAGCAGACCCTGGAAAGCAGCAAGCGCCGCTCCTACCAGCACGGCGTGCTGGACGGCCGCGACATGGCCAAGGTGTTCGCCTGGATGCGCCCCAACGACCTGATCTGGAACTACTGGGTCAACAACTACCTGCTGGGCAAGGAGCCGCCGGCCTTCGACATCCTCTACTGGAACAACGACAACACCCGACTTCCGGCCGCGCTGCACGGCGACTTCCTTGACTTCTTCAAGCACAACCCACTGGCCCGGCCGGGGGCGATGGAGGTCAACGGCACCGCCATCGATATGAAGAAGGTCGCGGTGGACAACTTCCACGTCGCCGGCATCACCGACCACATCACGCCCTGGGACGCGGTCTACCGCTCGGCCCTGCTGCTGGGCGGCGAGAGCCGCTTCATCCTCTCCAACAGCGGGCACATCCAGAGCATCCTCAACCCGCCGGGCAATCCCAAGGCCTGCTACTTCGACAACGGCAAGCTCAGCTCCGACCCGCGCGCCTGGTACTACGACACCCAGCGCCACGAAGGCAGCTGGTGGCCGCTGTGGCTGGAGTGGATACAGGAGCGTTCCGGTGAGCGCCGCGCGGTGAGCTTCGAGCTGGGCAACGCCGAGTACCCGGCGAAAGAGGCCGCGCCGGGCACCTATGTGCACGTGCGCTGAAGCCCCCCACTCACCCGTAGGAGCGCGCTTGTTCGCGAACCAGCCCCGCAGCGGAGCTCATCGCGAGCAAGCTCGCTCCTACGAAAAGCCCAACGCCATGCGGAAGTTTGAAATCGGCCGATTGGCAGCCACCCACCCCTGACGCTATCGTCGGCCCCACTGCGGCCAGAACCAGAACACGGATGAAAACGCGCGACCGGATCCTCGAGTGTGCTCTGCTGCTGTTCAACGAGCGGGGCGAACCCAATGTCTCCACCCTGGAGATCGCCACCGAGCTGGGCATCAGCCCCGGCAACCTCTACTACCACTTCCACGGCAAGGAACCGCTGGTGCTGGCGCTGTTCGAGCGCTTCCAGGACGAGCTCGCGCCGCTGCTCGATCCGCCGGAGGACGTCCGCCTGGGCGCCGAGGACTACTGGCTGTTCCTGCACCTGATCGTCGAGCGGCTGGCGCACTACCGTTTCCTTTTCCAGGACCTCTCCAACCTCGCCGGCCGCCTGCCCAAGCTCGCACGCGGCATGCGCAACTGGCTCAACGGCCTCAAGCGCACCCTGGCGGCCCTGCTGGCGCAACTCAAGGCCCGTAGCGAGCTGGACAGCGATACCGAATCCCTCGGCCAACTGGTCGAGCAGATCACCCTGACCCTGCTGTTCTCCCTCGACTACCAGCGCATCCTCGGCCACCCGGGCGACGTGCGCCATGTGGTCTACCAGGTGATGATGCTGGTCGCGCCGCACCTGCGGGAAGACTCGCGGCTGATCGCCGAACGCCTGGCCGAGCGCTACCTGGAACGCTGAAATGAAAACGCCCGGCACGAGGCCGGGCGTGGTACGGCAGCAGGCTTATCAGGCCTGGGTCGGCGGCGTCACCGGCGCGGCGGCGGGCGTCACGGCCGGGGCAGCGGCGGGAGCCGCCGGTGCCGGAGTGACGGCCGGAGTCGCCGGCTTGGCAGCGGCGGGCTTGGGCGCAGCGGCTTTCTTCACCGCCGGCTTCTTCGCGGCAGCCGGTTTCGCAGCGGCAGGCTTCGCCGCAGCGGGCTTGGCAGCAGCCTTGGCGGCCGGTTTTGCAGCGGGCTTGGCCGCCGGCTTCGCAGCCGGTTTGGCGGCAGCCTTGGCAGCAGGCTTCGCGGCAGCTTTTACAGCGGGCTTGGCGGCCGGCTTCGCCGCAGCCTTGGCAGCGGGTTTGGCTGCCGCGGTCTTCGCAGCGGGTTTCGCGGCCGGCTTGGCTGCGGCTTTCGCGGCGGGTTTGGCGGCGGGTTTCGCTGCAGCCTTGGCAGCCGGTTTCGCGGCCGGCTTGACGCTGACGCCGGTGAGCTTCTCGATCTGCTTGGTGAGGCTCTCGACCTTGCTGTGCAGGTCCTTCACCTCACGGCTGCTCGGCACGCCCAGGCGAGAGATCGCGCTGTTCAGGCGCTTGTCGAACGCCTCCTCCAGCTCGCCCCACTTGTCGATCGCCTTGCCCTTGACCGCTTCGACCTTGGACTTGGCGGAACGCGCGGAAGACTTCACCGCACCCACGGACTTGTCGACTTCGGTCTTGGCCTGCTTCTCAGCCCGCTCGCCGTCCTTGACCAGGGTCTCGAACAACTTGCTGCCGTCCTTGCTGACCTTCGAGTAGGCCCCCAAGCCGGCCAGCCAGATCTGCCGCGAGTACTTCTCGATCTCGCCGATCCAACCGGACTCTTTATCGGTAGTTTTTTTGCCAGCCATCCTGCTCTCCTTATTGAGTTCTCGCGACACGCTCGAGCGCTTCGCTCAGCGAATCCAGCTTAGCAGAGAGCGCCGCCACATCACGCCTGGAGGGAATTCCGATGCGATTGAGAGCGGAGGCGACACGGGCGTCGAACGCCTCTTCGATCCTGTCCAGGTTGAGCTTGGCCTTCACGCTGTGCAGGCGGCCCTTGACGTTGTCGTTGGCGGCGTCGATCTGGGTGGTGACCAGCTCGCGACCCTTCTTCTCCACGGACTCGCCGGACTTGACCAGCTCCTTGAAGTACTCGCTGCCTTCCTGGCCGACCTTGGCGTAGGTGCCCAGGCCCGCGAGCCAGATCTGCCGCGCGTAGTGCTTGGCATCGGAGTAGAGGGAGGATTCCAGTTCTACGACTTTCTTCTTGCTGACAGCCTTGGCCATGGTGGCACCTCACAGGATTCAGATTCGATGATGTCGAATAGCTGCCCGCGAAAGGCGGGACTGTGGGCCAAGGTATCGGGGAAAATTAGAAAACACATACCAGCGTTCGCTGGACCGCCGGCGCCGTCCGGATAACGGCATGGCCCCGCCGGGAACGGGGCCGACTTCGAATCAGGCCAGCGCCTTGTCCAGCGCGCGCTCGATCTCACCCTTGAGCAGGCCGCTCATGGCCGAGAGCATCAGGCCCAGCTTCACGTCCACCGCGATCCTGTCCTCGCCCACCTCGATGCGCCCATCCACGCCGCTGCGCTTGATCACCAGGGTGTCGCCCTGCCACTCGCTGCTCACGCCGTGCTCGCGATTGAGCTTGTCGGCAAGCTTTTCCGCCTTGGCGCGGGCGGCTTCGCGGCCGAGGGAGTGGGGACGTTCGACGTGGATACGGGACATGCTGGAACTCCGTGACTGACTGACCTTGCGATCATACGCGCCGCGCCGTATCGCCGCACCCCGAGGCCACGGTGACCGGGGCGGCGTTTTCTCTGCTTCCTGTTAGAATGCCCGCCACTGACTTCCAGGGTAGAAACGCCATGAGCGAACCGCGCAAGCCCCAAGCCGGCCAGGACGGCGCCGATTCCACCACGCACTTCGGCTACAAGACCGTGCGCGAGAGCGAGAAGGCCGAGAAGGTCGCCGAGGTCTTCCACTCGGTGGCGGCCAAGTACGACCTGATGAACGACCTGATGTCCGGCGGCGTCCACCGTCTGTGGAAGCGCTTCACCATCGAGCTGTCGGGCGTGCGCGCCGGCAACCGGGTGCTGGACATCGCTGGCGGCACCGGTGACCTGACCCGCCAGTTCTCCCGCCTGGTCGGCCCGACCGGCGAAGTGGTGCTGGCCGACATCAACGCCTCGATGCTCAAGGTCGGCCGCGACAAGCTGCTCGACAGCGGCGTCGCCGGCAACGTCAGCTTCGTCCAGGCCGATGCCGAGAAGCTGCCCTTCCCGGACAACTACTTCGACGCGGTGACCATCGCCTTCGGCCTGCGCAACGTCACCCACAAGGACGCGGCCATCCGCTCCATGCTGCGGGTGCTCAAGCCGGGCGGCCGCCTGCTGGTGCTGGAATTCTCCAAGCCCACCAGCGGCCTGCTGTCCAAGGCCTACGACGCCTACTCCTTCACCCTCCTGCCGCTGATGGGCAAGCTGGTCACCAACGACTCGGAAAGCTACCGCTACCTCGCCGAGTCGATCCGCATGCACCCGGACCAGGAAACCCTGAAGTCGATGATGGTGGAGGCCGGCTTCGACCGCGTCACCTACCACAACATGACCGGCGGTATCGTCGCCCTGCACCGCGGCATCAAGCCCTGATGACCCTGCTGACCCAGGCCGTGCTGGCCAGCGCCGAAGCCACCCTGAACCGCGTCCTGCGGCTGGACGGCGTGGCGCTGCAGCGCCTGGGCCGGCTGGCCGGCGAAGTGCTGGAAGTGGACTGCCAGGCGCCCGCGCTGCGGCTGTTCATCCTCCCCGATGCCGACGGCCTGCACCTGGCCGCGCACCACGAAGCCGAAGTCGACTGCACCCTGCGCGCGCCAGCCGGCAGCCTGCTGCAGCTGGCCCTGGCGCGGGACAAGACCCGCGTCCTGCACAGCCCGGAAGTGGAGATGGACGGCGACAGCGCCATGTTGCTGGAGCTGGCCAACATCCTCCAGAGCCTGGAGCTGGACTGGGAGTACGAAGTCTCCCGCTGGCTCGGCCCGGTGCCCGCGCACCTGCTCGGCGCGCGCCTGCGCGGCGGCATGGCCTGGGCCGGCGACAGCCTGGAAAGCCTGCGCCTGAGCCTGGCGGACTATCTGGCCGAAGAAAGCCGCACCCTGGTCGGCCAGCATGAAGCCGAAGCCCGCTTCGAAGAGCTCGACCAGTTGAAGATCGCCCTCGACCGCCTCGACGCGCGGATCACCCGCCTGACCCAGAAGACCAAGCCCGACGCATGAAGCTGCTCGCCTTCCGCCGCCTGCTGCGCATCCAGCGCGTGGCGATCCGCTACCGACTCGACGACATGGTCCTCGAACTGCCCTTCGTGCCCTGGTGGCTGCGGCTGGTCGGCGGCCTGCTGCCGTGGCGCTGGCTGCCACGCAAACCCTTGCAGCTCACGCGCGGCGAGCGTCTGCGCCTGACCCTGGAAGACCTCGGGCCGATCTTCATCAAGTTCGGCCAGATCCTCTCCACCCGCCGCGACCTGCTGCCGGACGACATCGCCAACGAACTGGCGCGCCTGCAGGACAAGGTCCCGCCCTTCCCGCCCGAGCTCGCCGTAGCGCGCATCGAGGAGCAGCTGGGGGCGAAGATCGAGCAGGTGTTCTCGCGCTTCGAGCGCGAACCGCTGGCTTCGGCCTCGGTGGCGCAGGTCCACGCCGCGCAGCTCAAGAGCGGCGAGGAAGTGGTGGTGAAGGTGATCCGCCCGAACCTGGAGCCGGTGATCCGCTCCGACATCGCCTGGCTGCACATCCTCGCCCGCACTGCCGAACGCATCTCCGCCGACGCCCGCCGCCTGCACCCGGCGGAAGTGGTCAGCGACTACGAGAAGACCATCTACGACGAGCTCGACCTGCTGCGCGAGGCCGCCAACGCCTCGCAGCTGCGACGCAACTTCGACGGCTCGCCGCTGCTCTACGTGCCACAGGTGTACTGGGACTGGTGCCGCCCCAAGGTGCTGGTGATGGAGCGCATCTACGGCATCCCGGTGACCGACCTGGACACCCTGCGCGACCAGCGCACCGACTTCAAGGCGCTGGCCGAGCGCGGCGTGGAGATCTTCTTCACCCAGGTGTTCCGCGACAGCTTCTTCCACGCCGACATGCACCCGGGCAACATCTTCGTCAGCACCCGCGCGCCCTGGAGCCCGCAGTACATCGCGGTGGACTGCGGCATCGTCGGCAGCCTCACCGACGAGGACCAGGACTACCTGGCGCGCAACCTGATCGCCTTCTTCAAGCGCGACTACCGCAAGGTCGCCCAGCTGCACATCGACTCAGGCTGGGTGCCGGCCGAGACCAAGGTCAACGACTTCGAAGCGGCGATCCGCACCGTGTGCGAGCCGATCTTCGAGAAGCCGCTCAAGGACATCTCCTTCGGCCAGGTTCTGCTGCGCCTGTTCCAGACCGCGCGCCGCTTCAACATGGAAGTGCAACCGCAACTGGTGCTGCTGCAGAAGACCCTGCTGAACATCGAGGGCCTGGGTCGCCAGCTCTACCCGGAGCTGGACCTGTGGACCACCGCCCAGCCCTTCCTCGAACGCTGGATGCGCGACCGTATCAGCCCCGGCACCCTGCTGCGCAATGCCCAGCAGCACTTCGAGCAGCTGCCGCACCTGGCGCAGATGACCCGCGACACCCTCGAACGGCTGTCCCGCGAGCCGCAGAACGAAACCCGCGACGGCAACGGCCAGGCCGGCATGGCCAGCGCCTGGCCGGCACGACTGATTGGCGCGGTGCTGGTCGCCGGCGCCGCCGAAACGGGCCTGGCCACCCACAGCCTCGCGGCCTGGCCGGCCTGGGCGATGCTGGCCGGTGGTCTATATCTGATCCTGCGCCGATAGCCAGTCGCCGCCCCGGCTGGCACACTTAAGCGTTGTAGACAGTGGCTCCGGGCACCTCGCGTGCCCGCCGTACGGAACCCGAGATGAAAGACTGGCTGGACGAAATCAAGTGGAATGCCGATGGACTGGTGCCGGCGATCGCCCAGGACCATCGCACCGGTCGCGTGCTGATGATGGCCTGGATGAACCGCGAGGCTCTGGCCCTGACCGCTGCCGAAAACCGCGCCATCTACTGGTCGCGCTCGCGCGGCAAGCTCTGGCGCAAGGGCGAGGACTCCGGGCACGTGCAGAAGCTGCACGAACTGCGCCTGGACTGCGACGCCGACGTGGTGATCCTGATGGTCGAGCAACTGGGCGGCATCGCCTGCCACACCGGCCGCGAAAGCTGCTTCTACCGGGTGTTCGAGAACGGCGCCTGGCAGACCGTCGACCCGGTGCTCAAGGACCCGGATGCCATCTACTCCCACGCAGGTACAGGAAAACCCCATGAGCACTGATACCCTCGCCCGTCTGGCGGAAGTCCTCGAAGCGCGCAAGAATGCCGCACCGGACAGCTCCTACGTGGCCAGCCTGTATCACAAGGGCCTGAACAAGATCCTGGAGAAAGTCGGCGAGGAATCGGTGGAAACCATCATCGCCGCCAAGGACGCTGCCGTAAGCGGCGACTGCACGGACCTGATCTACGAAACGGCCGACCTCTGGTTCCACTCCCTGGTGATGCTCGCCGCCCTCGGCCAGCACCCGCAGGCGGTACTGGACGAGCTGGACCGCCGCTTCGGTCTTTCCGGGCACGACGAGAAAGCGGCACGCCAGCCGTCGGCCTGAACCCGAATTCATAGCGAGATTGCGAGGAAAACAAGATGGGCATCTTTGACTGGAAACACTGGGTCGTCATCCTGATCGTCGTTGTCCTGGTCTTCGGCACCAAGCGCCTGAAGAACCTCGGCTCGGACGTCGGCGAAGCCATCAAGGGCTTCAAGAAGGCGATGAACACCGAGGAAGACGAGAAGAAGGACGCGCCCGCCGCTCCCGCCCAGCCGCTGAACCAGCCGCACACCATCGACGCCACGGCGCAGAAGGTCGAAGAGCCGGCTCGCAAGGACTGATGGGATAAACCATGTTCGGTATCAGCTTCAGCGAACTGCTGCTGGTGGGCCTGGTCGCCCTGCTGGTGCTCGGTCCCGAGCGCCTGCCGGGTGCCGCGCGCACCGCCGGCCTGTGGATCGGCCGGCTCAAGCGCAGCTTCAACGCCATCAAGACGGAAGTGGAGCGGGAGCTTGGCGCGGATGAAATTCGCCGCCAGCTGCACAACGAGCACATCCTGCAGATGGAACAGGAAGCCAAGAAGCTGATGGCGCCGCTGACCGACCTGCAAGAACAGGCCCGGGAAACCTTCAACCCGCAGCAGCCGCCGGCCCAGTCCGAAGGCCAGGGCACGCCCGTCGAGCCGCCCGCGGCGCCGACCTTCGCGCCCAATAGCCGCCTGAACAGCTTGCCGGGCGCGGGCATCGTTCCGCCGGCCACCCCGGAAGAGGCGTCTGCTGTGCCGCAAGCACCGGAAGCCAGCCAACCGACTGCCGCGAGCCAGCCGCCCGCTTCGTCCGAGACGCCGCGTAACCCATGAGCGCCGAAAAACCCGACCAGCCCGAAAACGACCAGGAAATGCCCCTGGTCTCGCACCTGACCGAGCTGCGCACGCGCCTGTTGCGCTGCGTGATCGCGATCTTCGTGATCTTCATCGGCCTGCTGTACTTCTCGCAGAAGATCTACGCCCTGGCCTCCGAGCCGCTGCGGCGCTTCCTGCCCGAAGGCGCGACCATGATCGCCATCGACCCGGCGTCGGCCTTCCTCGCGCCGCTCAAGCTGACCATGATCGTCGCCGTGCTGATCGCCATGCCGGTGATCCTCGGCCAGGTCTGGGGCTTCATCGCGCCGGGCCTGTACAAGCACGAGAAGCGCGTCGCCCTGCCGCTGCTGGCCTCCAGCATCGTGCTGTTCTACGCCGGCATGGCCTTCGCCTACTTCCTGGTGTTCCCGTTGATGTTCCACTTCTTCCTCGGCCAGGCCCCGGAAGGGGTGACGCCGATGACCGACATCAACAGCTATCTCGACTTCCTCACCCTGCTGTTCGCCTTCGGCGTGGCCTTCGAGATTCCCGTAGCCACCGTGCTGCTGGTGTGGATCGGCGTGGTCGACGTGGCCTACCTGAAGAAGATCCGCCCCTACGTGATCATCGGCTGCTTCGTCGTCGGCATGATCCTCACCCCGCCGGACCCGATGTCGCAGACCCTGCTGGCAGTGCCGATGTGGATGCTGTTCGAGGCCGGCGTGCTGTTCAGCCACCTGATCCGCAAGCGCGGGCCGGAAACCGAAGAAGGCCAGTCCAAGGGCGACCAGCCGCCGGCCACCCGTCCGTGAACCTGCTGCTGCTCGACGACGCCGACTTCGTCGCGGCGGACCGCGTGATCCTGCGCGACCGCCGCCTGACCCACATGCAGGAAGTCCATCGCGCCGAAAGCGGCGACCGCATGCGCGTCGGCCGCCTCGGCGGGTTGATGGGCGAAGGCCGCCTGCTGCGCCTGGAAGCCAACGAGGCCGAGCTGCAGGTCAGCTTCGACCAGGCACCGCCGGCCAAGCTGCCGCTCACCCTGCTGCTCGCCCTGCCCCGCCCGAAGATGCTCCGCCGCGTGCTGCAGACCGTCGCCGCGATGGGCGTGCCGCGCCTGGTGCTGCTCAACAGCTACCGGGTGGAAAAGAGCTTCTGGCAGACCCCCTTCCTCGAACCCGAGGCCGTGCGCGAGCAATTGATCCTCGGCCTCGAGCAGGCCCGCGACACGGTGCTGCCGGAAGTGATCATCGAGAAGCGCTTCAAGCCCTTCGTCGAGGACCGCCTGCCCGCCCTTGCCGCCGACAGCCTCGGCCTGATCGGCCATCCCGGCCCCTGGCCCGAGTGCCCGCGCGCCCTCGCCGAGCCGGTCACCCTGGCCATCGGCCCCGAGGGCGGCTGGATTCCCTACGAAGTGGAAAAACTCCGCGAAGCCGGGCTCAACCCGGTCCAGCTCGGCGAGCGCATCCTGCGTGTCGAAACCGCGGTCACCGCGCTCCTGGCACGCCTGTTCTAGGTAAAACGGGCTACAGGCCAGGAACCACGCGGTTTTCCGCGTGAACCTTCAGTCAGAAAAGCACCGCGAAACACTTCAGTTCCAGCCATGGGCGCCGATACCCGCAGTACCGGTCGTTCCCACTCTGCGCGTCTCCCGCTCAGCCATGCGCACCGGCCCCGTTCATCGCTGGAGCCCCACCACCATGTTCCGCTGGTTCAACAACCTCAGTGTCCGACTCAAACTCGCCGCCGGCTTCGGCCTGGTGCTGCTGCTCACCCTGCTGATCGCCCTCACCGGCTGGATCAACCTGAGCAACGTGATCAACCGGGGTGACAAGCTCGGCGAGATTTCCGAGTTGGTGGCCGGCGCCAAGGACCTGCGCATCGCGCGCCTGAAGTTCCAGTCCACCCGCGCGCCGGAAGACGCCAAGCTGGTGGTCGACGCCCTGGACCAGCTGGAACAGCGCCACAAGGCTATCTACGACAAGTTCAGCGAAGCACAGGACCGCCGCAAGCTGGACCAGCAACATGAGCTGGTGACGGAGTATCGCCGGCTGTATGACGAACTGCTGAAGTCCTTCGCCGCCCGTGACGCCGCCAAGCAGAACCTGATCCGCAACGCCGCGCTGATCACCGGCGGCCTGGAGAAGGCCGAGCAGAAACTGGTCGCCAGCAGCAGCCTCGAAAGTCCGCGGCAGTTGCAGGCGCTGGCCAGCCTGGGCCGCCAGGTGATGGCGGCGCGCTTCCAGGTACTCGCCTATACCAGCGTCGATAACCCCGCGCTGGAGAAGACCGCCGTCGACGGACTCCAGCAGGCCACCCAGGCCGTACAGGCGGGCATGCAGAATGCCCCCGCCGACCTGGCCTCCGACTACCAGAGCGCCCTCGACGCACTGGCCGCCTATCGCGCCGCGCTCGACACCTACCGCACCGAGGTCAACGCCAGCCAGGCTGCCCGCGACCGCATGCGCGACGGCGGCGTGCAGATCGAGAAGATCAGCAATGAACTCACCGTCAGCGAAACCGCCAAGCGCGACGCCGGCGTTGCCCAGGCGAAGACCCTGCTGGGCCTCGCCGCCCTGATCGCCCTGGTGCTCGGCCTGATCGCCGCCTGGACCATCACCGGGCAGATCGTCAATCCGCTGCGCGAGGTGCTGGGCCACGCCGAGCGCATCGCCGACGGCGATCTCTCCCGTGACATCCACACCAGCCGCGCCGACGAACTGGGCCAGCTGCAGAAGAGCATGCAGCGCATGAACCTGTCCCTGCGCGAGCTGATCGGCCGCATCCACGACGGCGTGACGCAGATCGCCAGCGCCGCCGAGGAGCTGTCCGCGGTCACCGAGCAGACCAGCGCCGGGGTGAACAACCAGAAGAGCGAAACCGACCAGGTCGCCACCGCCATGAACGAGATGGCCGCCACCGTGCAGGAAGTCGCGCGCAACGCCGAGGAGGCCTCCGAGGCCGCCTCCGCCGCCGACCGTCAGGCCCGCGACGGCGAAGGTGCGGTGAACGAGGCCGTCGGCCAGATGGACCGTCTCGCCAGCGAGGTCGACCGCTCCAACGAGTCGGTGCTCAAGCTCAAGCGCGAAAGCGAGAAGATCGGCAGCGTGCTGGACGTGATCAAGGCGGTGGCCGAGCAGACCAACCTGCTGGCCCTCAACGCCGCCATCGAGGCCGCCCGCGCCGGCGACGCCGGCCGTGGTTTCGCCGTGGTGGCCGACGAGGTGCGCGCCCTGGCGCAACGCACCCAGTCCTCCACCGAGGAGATCGAGGAACTGATCGCCGGCCTGCAGAGCGGCACCCAGCAGGCCGTGCAGATGATGGAGACCAGCCGCGAGCTGACCGTCAGCACCGTCGACCTGACCCGCCGCGCCGGCGAGCGCCTGGGCGCGATCACCCGCACCGTGTCGACCATCCAGTCGATGAACCAGCAGATCGCCGCCGCCTCCGAGCAGCAGAGCGCCGTGGCCGAGGAGATCAACCGCAGCGTGATGAACGTTCGCGACATCTCCGAGCAGACCGCCGCCGCCAGCGAGGAAACCGCCGCCTCCAGCATGGAGCTGGCGCGCCTGGGCAATGAACTGCAGGTACTGGTCAGCCACTTCCGCGTCTGATCGCCAGTGCGATGAATAAGGCCCGTGCAATGCGGGCCTTTTTTATGCCGCAGTTTTCCGGGATATCGGCTCTGGGGCCTCCCCCTCACCCCAGCCCTGGCTGCGCGCCCCGCTCCTCAGGGAGAGGGAGCCGTCCCTGCCGGCTGAAGTCGAAGTTTCACCCTCCACCATACGGTCCCCTCTCCCCTTGGGAGAGGGTTAGGGTAAGGGCAATCCCCGGCACAGATTCGACCTGTAGGACCGA
Organism: Pseudomonas sp. NY15181; assembly: GCF_048068055.1. NCBI lineage: Bacteria > Pseudomonadati > Pseudomonadota > Gammaproteobacteria > Pseudomonadales > Pseudomonadaceae > Pseudomonas > Pseudomonas sp. NY15181. The sequence goes on from NZ_JBLUPT010000002.1 coordinate 78,236, forward strand.
GGGGCGCCCCGCCGCGAAACCCGTTCGCGAGCAATCTCGCCCAAGCCAGAGCGCATCGTGACTATTTCCAGCCTTTAGTTTCCGAAAACACCGCCGATACCCTCTGACGCACACAGATGCGTCCCGAAAAAATCCGCCTCACCCGCTCCTTCCCGATCCTCACTGCCCCGGGCCGTCGATCCCGTGGCGAAGCCTTTCTGGAGCTTTCGACATGTACGATTGGTTAGTAGTCCAGCTGGGACGTCTGAACGTCAGCCTCAAGCTGGTGGTGGGATTCGGCATCCTTCTGTTCCTCACGCTGCTGGTCCTGCTCGGCGGCCTGCGCAGCCTGGACAATCAGGCCCGGCGCGGCGAGCAACTGGCGACCATCACCGAGCTGGGCGACCTCAGCCAGCAAGCCAACCTCGCCCGTCTGCAATTCGAACTGGGTGGCGACCGTGCCCAGGCCGAACGGGTCGAGCAGCACAGCACGAAGATGCTGACGCTGATCGAGCAGCGCCTGAGCGGCAGCGACATCGATGCAGCCAGACTGAACGCCGTACGCCAGGCCGTGGCCGACTACCGAGAGGCCTTCAACGGCCTGACCGGCGCAGGAGGCAGCACCTCGCAGCAAGCGCGCCAGGGCCTGGACACCGCCAGCCAGGCGATGCTCGGCGCCAGCACCCGCCTGTACAACGACACCCTGCAACGCAACGCGGCGGAAACCGCCGCCGCCAAGACCCGGCTGATCCTCATTGCCGTGCTGGCCCTGGCCTTCGGCCTGCTCTCCGGCTGGGCCATCAACCGGCAGATCGTCCGCCCGCTGCACGAGGCACTGGAGCTGGCCGAGTACATTGCCGAAGGCGACCTGTCGCGGGGCCTGGCGCGCGACCTGAACGTGCAACGCCCGGACGAACTGGGGCAGCTGCAGCGCGTCATGCTGCGCATGCGTGAGAACCTGGCCCGACTGATCGGCCAGCTCGGCGGCAGCGTCGGCCAACTGGCCACGGCCGCCGACGAACTCTCGGCGGTCACCGAGCAGACCCGCGCCGGGGTCAATGCCCAGCGCGTGGAGACCGAGCAGGTGGCCAGCGCCATCCACGAGATGGCCGCCACCGTGCAGGAAGTCGCGCGCAATGCCGAGCAGGCCTCCGCCGCCGCCCAGCAGGCCGATCAGCAGGCCCGCCAGGGCGATCAGGTGGTGCAGGATGCGGTGGCGCAGATCGACCGTCTGGCCAGCGAGGTGGAACGCTCCGCCGAGGCCATGGAGTCGCTGCGCAAGGAGAGCGAGAAGATCGGCAGCGTGCTGGACGTGATCAAGTCGGTGGCCGAGCAGACCAACCTGCTGGCGCTCAACGCCGCCATCGAGGCCGCCCGCGCCGGCGAGGCCGGGCGTGGTTTCGCCGTGGTGGCCGACGAGGTGCGCGGCCTGGCGCAGCGCACCCAGCAGTCCACCGAGGAGATCGAGGGCATGATCGCCGGCCTGCAGCGCGGCGCCCAGGATGCGGCGCAGCGCATGGACGGCAGCCGTCGCCTGACCGGAAGCTCGGTGGAGCTGACCCGCCGCGCCGGCGAGGCGCTGGCCGTGATCGCCCGCACCGTGGCGGATATCCAGGGTATGAACCTGCAGATCGCTTCCGCCGCCGAACAACAGAGCAGCGTGGCCGAGGAGATCAACCGCAGCGTGGTGCAGGTGCGCGAGATCGCCGACCAGTCCGCCGCCGCCAGCGAGCAGACCGCCAGCTCCAGCAGCGAACTGGCGCGCCTGGGCAACGAGCTGCAAGTGCAGGTGGGCCGCTTCCGCCTGTGATCCCCCAACCGGTCGGTGCGCCCGCGCCGACCGGCAATGGCAGGACAGTTGTCATGCGCATGGCGTAGCATCAGTTACTCGCGACTTTGGGAGAGTGACCATGCGACCGCTGACCATCGACCTCGACGAACTGGCCTTCGCGCTCGATACCCAGGGTATCGATCACTACCTGGACCTCTTCAGCGGCCAGGTGCTGCTGATCCCCGAAGACGACCCCGATCCCGAGCTGGCCGAATTGCTGCACCGCGAGCCGGAGCGCCTGCTGCCCATCGAGCCGCTGAGCAGCGGCCAGTCGCTGGACCTGATGCGCGACTTCCTGCGCGAAGTACCCGAGCCCCACGCCTATTCCGCCCTGGCCAACGCCATCGAGGGGCGCAAGCCGTTCAAGGCGTTCCGCCATGTGCTGATGGGTTATCCCGAGCTGCTGCAGGCCTGGTATGCCTACCAGGCCGAGCGCCTGCGCGAGTGCGCGCTGGATTGGCTGGCGGATAACCATATCCAGCCGGCGACGCGCAGCGCGATGCTCTAGTCCAACGGGTTCGCGAGCAAGCTCGCTCTTACAGGGTTCGGCACGCGCGCTCTTCGTAGGAGCGAGCTTGCTCGCGAACCAAACTCCGACGCAACGAAGTAGGGCGCATAACGCCTAAGGTGTTATCCGCCATTGTGGCGGATAACCCGTTACGGGTTATGCGCCCTACACCCGCCATAGCCGCACAAACAAAAACGCCGCCCCGAAGGGCGGCGTTGTCGTTTCCGATCAGAACAATCGGCCTGCCGGCGCTTCGTTGGAGATCGGCTTGGCTTGTGCCGCCGTGGCCTGCCAACCGCCGCCGAGGGCCTTGTACAGGTTCACCTCGCTGGTCAGCTGGTTCAGACGGTCGCTGATCAGCTGCTGCTGGGCGCTGAACAGCGAGCGCTGCGCATCGAGCAGGGTCAGGTAGTTGTCCACCCCGGTGCGGTAGCGCTTGTCGGCCAGGCGATAGTACTGGGAGCTGGCTTCCACCAACGCACGCTGCGCCTGCAACTGCTCGCCGAAGGTGCCGCGGGCGGCGAGGCCGTCGGCGACTTCGGAGAAGGCCGTCTGGATGGCTTTCTCATACTGCGCCACGTTGATGTCCTTCTGCACCTTGGCCAGGTCCAGGCTCGCGCGCAGGCTGCCGGCGTTGAAGATCGGCAGGCTGATGGACGGCTGGAACAGCCAGCTGCCGGAGCCGGCGTCGAACAGGCCGGAGAGGTCCGGGCTGAGGCTGCCGGCGTTGGCGGTCAGGCTGATGCGCGGGAAGAACGCCGCGCGCGCCGCGCCGATATTGGCGTTGGCGGCCTTGAGCTGGTGCTCGGCCTGGATGATGTCCGGACGGCGTTGCAGCAGGTCCGACGGCAGGCCCGCCGGCACGGTGGCCAGCAGGTCGTCGGACAGCTCGCGGCCCTTGGGCAGGTCGGCCGGCAGGCCGGAGCCCAGCAGCAGCACCAGGGCGTTCTGGTCCTGGGCGACCAGGCGCGTGTACTGCATCGAGATCGCGCGGGCGCGCTCCACCGAGGTCTGCGACTGGCTCAGGTCCAGCGCCGAGGCGGCGCCGACCTCGTAGCTGCGCTTGGTCAGGTCGTAGCTCTTCTGGTAGGTGGCCAGGGTGTTGCGGGCCAGTTCCAGCTGGGCCTGATCGGCGCGCAGCGTCAGGTAGGCGTTGGCGACGTTGGCCACCAGACTGGTCTGGGTGCTGCGGCGCGCTTCCTCGCTGGCGAAGTACTGCTCCAGCGCCTGGTCGCGCAGGGCGCGCAGGCGGCCGAACAGGTCGATCTCCCAGGCGGTGACGCCCAGGGTCGCGCCGTACTGGCTATTGATGGTCGAGCTGCCGGTCTGCGACAGACTGCCCGGCACGTGCTGGCGCGAGCCGCTGACGCCAGCGTCCACCGCCGGGAACAGGTCCGCCCGCTGGATGCGGTACTGCGCCCGGTAGGCTTCGATGTTCAGCGCGGCGACGCGCAGGTCACGGTTGTTTTCCAGCGACACTTCGATCAGTCGCTGCAGTTGCGGGTCCTTGAAGAACTCGCGCCAGCCGATGTCGGCGCCGGCGTTGGCCGGCTTCGCTGCATCGTAGGCTTCGCCCTGCGGATAGGCCGCGGCCACGGGCGCCTCGGGGCGCTCGTAGTCGGGGATCAGCGAGCAGCCGGAAAGCACGGATGCCGCGATCGCGAGGGAGAGGAAGGACTTTCTCATATCAATGCCCCTTCTCGGTGGTTTCCTGTTCCTTGGACGCGGCGTCCTTGAACAGGGTACTCACCACCACGTAGAACAATGGCACCCAGAAGATGGCGAGGACGGTCGCAGTGACCATGCCGCCGATCACGCCGGTACCAATCGCGTGCTGGCTGCCGGAGCCGGCGCCGGAGGAAATCGCCAGCGGCACCACGCCAAGGATGAACGCCAGGGAGGTCATGACGATCGGACGCAGACGCATCCGGCACGCCTCGATGGCCGCCTCGACGATGCGCTTGCCCTCGCGCTCATGCAGTTCCTTGGCGAACTCCACGATGAGGATCGCGTTCTTCGCCGACAGGCCGATGGTGGTCAACAGGCCCACCTGGAAGAACACGTCGTTGGACAGGCCGCGCATGGAGGTCGCCAGCAGTGCACCGATGACGCCCAGCGGCACCACCAGCATCACCGAGAACGGAATCGACCAACTCTCGTACAGCGCCGCCAGGCACAGGAACACCACGATCAGCGACAGGGCGTAAAGCGCCGGGGCCTGGGAGCCGGACAGCCGTTCCTCGTAGGACAGGCCGGTCCAGGCATAACCAACGCCCTTGGGCAGTTGCTGGACGATCTCCTCGACCGCCGCCATGGCCTCGCCGGTACTGCGGCCCGGCGCCGGTTCACCGAGGACTTCCATGGCCGGCACGCCGTTGTAGCGCGCAAGCTTCGGCGAGCCGTAGCTCCACTCGCCGGTGGCGAAGGCGCTGAACGGCACCATCTCGCCCTTGTCGTTGCGCACGTACCACTTGTCCAGGTCTTCCGGGCTCATCCGCGCATTCGGTCGACCCTGCAGGTAGACCTTCTTCACCCGGCCACGGTCGATGAAGTCGTTGACGTAGTTCGAGCCCCAGGCGATGGACAGGGTGCTGTTGATGTCGGCGAGCGACAGGCCCAGCGCGCTGGCCTTCTCGTCATCGATCAGCAGCTTGTACTGCGGCTCGTCGTTCAGGCCGTTGGGACGCACGCGCTGCAGCGCCGGATGCTTGGCCGCAAGGCCAAGGAACTGGTTGCGCGCTTGCATCAGCACGTCGTGGCCAACGCCCGCCTGGTCCTGGAGGAAGATGTCGAAGCCCACGGCGTTACCCAGTTCGAGTACCGCCGGCGGGGCGAAGGCGAACACCATCGCATCCTTGAAGCTGAAGAAGTGCTTCTGGGCACGCTGGGCCAGGGCGAAGACGTTGTTCTCCGCCCCCGGACGCTCTTCCCAGGGCTTGAGCATGATGAAGGCCATGCCCGAGCTCTGGCCGCGGCCGGCGAAGTTGAAGCCGGTCACGGTGAACACCGAGGCCACCGAGCTGCTCTCCTTGTCCAGCAGGTACTCGCGCATGGAGTCCACCACCACCTGGGTGCGCTCGGCGGACGAGCCGGCCGGGGTCTGCACCTGGGCGAACAGCACGCCCTGGTCCTCGTCAGGAAGGAACGCGGTGGGGATGCGGGTGAACAGGTAGACCATGCCGCCGAGGATCAGCACATACATCAGCAGGTACGGCATGCGGTGGGTCAGGATCGACTTCACGCCACGCTCGTAGCCGTGGGTGGTGGACAGGAACATGCGGTTGAACCAACCGAAGAAGCCCCGCTTGTGCTCGCCGTGGTCGCCCTTCTCGATGGGCTTGAGCATGGTGGCGCAGAGCGCCGGGGTCAGGATCAGCGCCACCAGCACCGACAGGGCCATGGCCGAAACGATGGTGATGGAGAACTGCCGGTAGATCACCCCGGTGGAGCCGCCGAAGAACGCCATCGGCAGGAACACTGCCGAGAGCACCAGGGCGATACCGACCAGCGCGCCCTGAATCTGGCCCATGGACTTGCGCGCCGCTTCCCTGGGCGACAGGCCTTCCTCGGCCATCACCCGCTCGACGTTCTCCACCACGACGATGGCGTCGTCCACCAACAGGCCGATTGCCAGCACCATGCCGAACATGGTCAAGGTGTTGATCGAGAAGCCGAAGGCGGCGAGCACGCCGAAGGTGCCCAGCAGCACCACGGGCACGGCGATCGTCGGGATCAGCGTGGCGCGGAAGTTCTGCAGGAACAGGTACATCACCAGGAACACCAGCAGGATCGCTTCGCCCAGGGTCTTGACCACCTCATGGATGGAGGCAGAGACCACCGGGGTGGTGTCGTACGGGTAGACGATCTGCATGCCCTGCGGGAAGAACGGCTGCAGGCTGCTCAGGGTGGAACGGATCGCCTTGGCGGTATCCAGCGCGTTGGCGCCGGTGGCCAGCTTGATGGCGATACCCGAGGCCGGCTTGCCGTTGAACTGCGCGTTGATGCTGTAGTCCTGGCCGCCCAGGGCCACGTCGGCAACGTCCTTCAGGCGAACCTGGGAGCCATCGGCGTTGACCTTGAGGAGGATCTCCTTGAACTGCTCGGCGCTCTGCAGGCGGGTCTTGCCGATGATGGTGGCGTTGAGCTGCTGGCCCTTGACGGCGGGCAGGCCGCCCAGCTGGCCGGAGGAAATCTGCACGTTCTGCGCCTGGATCGCCACGCGAACGTCGGACGGGGTCATCTGGAAGCTGTTGAGCTTGGCCGGGTCCAGCCAGATGCGCATGGCGTACTGCGAACCGAACACCTGGAAGTCGCCCACACCGGCGGTCCGCGACAGCGGGTCCTGGATGTTGGAGACGATGTAGTTCGACAGGTCTTCCCGGGTCATGCCGCCGTCGGTGGAGACGACGCCGACCACCATCAGGAAGTTCTTCACCGCCTTGGTCACGCGGATGCCCTGCTGCTGCACTTCCTGCGGCAGGAGCGGCGTGGCCAGCTGCAGCTTGTTCTGCACCTGGACCTGGGCGATGTCCGGGCTGGTGCCCTGGTCGAAGGTCACGGTGATGGTCATGCTGCCGTCGGAGTTGGACTCCGAGGAGATGTAGCGCAGATGGTCGAGACCGTTCATCTGCTGCTCGATCACCTGGACCACGGTGTCCTGCACCGTTTCGGCGGAAGCGCCGGGGTAGGCGACCTGGATGGCGATGGCTGGCGGCGCGATGGCCGGATACTGGTTCACCGGCAGCTTGAGGATCGACAGGCCGCCCGCCAGCATGATCACCAGGGCGATCACCCAGGCGAAAATGGGCCGGTCAATGAAAAACTTCGACATTACGAATCCCCTTGATTAACCCTGCTTGGCCGGCTGTGCGGCGGCGGGTTTGTCGGCGGCACCGGCGGTGGGCGCCACGTTCTTCGCGGGTACGGCCTTGGCCTGGGCGCCCGGCTGGACGTATTGCAGGCCTTCGGTGATCAGGCGGTCGCCCGGCTTCAGGCCTTCGCTGACCAGCCAGTAGGCGCCCACGGTGCGCTCGGCCTTGAGGGTGCGCTGCTCGACCTTGTCGCCTTCGCCCAGCACCAACGCGGTGGCCTGGCCACGGAAGTCGCGGGTCACGCCCTGCTGCGGAGCGAGGATGGCCTGCTTCTTCACGCCCTCCTGCAACTGCGCGTGGACGAACATGCCCGGCAGCAGCTCCTTGTTCGGGTTGGGGAAGATGGCGCGCACGGTGACCGAGCCGGTGCCCTGGTCGACCGACACTTCGGAGAACTCCAGCTTGCCTTCCAGCGGGTACTCCGAGCCGTCTTCCAGGTACAGCTTGACCTTGGCGGCGTTGTCGCCGGCCTTCTCCAGCTGCCCGGCGGCCAGCTCGCGGCGCAGGCGGATCAGCGCGGTGGTGGGCTGGGTCACGTCGACGTAGATCGGGTCCAGTTGCTGCACGGTGGCCATCGCGTTGGCCTGGCCGTTCTGCACCAGCGCGCCCTCGGTGACCGAGGAACGGCCGATACGGCCGGAAATCGGCGAGTAGACCTTGGTGTAGCGCACGTTGATCTTGGCGTTGTCCACCGTGGCCTTGGCCTGCAGGTAGGCGGCCTGGGCATCGGCGTACTGCTGCTTGCTCACCGCCTCGTCCTTCACCAGCTCCTTGTAGCGCTCGGCCTGCTGCTGGGTGGAGACCAGGTTGGCCTCGGCGCTCTGCAGGGTGGCTTCATAGGTGGCCGGGTCGATCTGGTACAGCTGCTGGCCTTCCTTGACGTCGCTGCCTTCCTTGAACAGGCGCTTGAGGATGATGCCGTTCACCTGCGGGCGAACCTCAGCAATGCGATACGCAGTGGTGCGGCCAGGCAACTCGGTGCTCAGGGTCACCTCCTGCGACTGCAGGGTCACCACCCCGACTTCGGGGATCGGCTTCTCCTGCGGAGCCTGGCTCTTGTCACAGCCGGCAAGGGTGGCCATGGCGACGAGCAGGGCCGGGACCAGGGCGCGCATGGCTGGCTTTCGTTGCATATCGTTGTCCTCGTGAGCGAAGCATCCGGGTTGGCTGTGGGCTTGCCGGTCCGGAAAAGCTGGCAAAAATACTTACATTCAGTCCTGTCTGTAAACGTCCGAAAGCCCTGAGGGAAAACTACTGAAACGATTTAGCCGATTGCCGAATTCGCAGTAGGTTTCCCGCAAGGCGCAGGACGTGCAGCACAAAGTTGATAACATCAACTAAAATAAGAAAAATGGTTGATCCAATCAACCGACTTTACATTCCGTTTACCGTGACCGCGCCGATGACCCACACCGTGAATCCCGAGCTGCCGCAGGCCCTGATGAAGGTCTTCGACCACATGCGCGAAGGCATCCAGGACAAGTTGTGCGCCGAGGGTATCGATCTCGCACCGCCGGACATCCGCCTGCTCGAACTGATCGGCGCCGATGCCGGCCAGAGCCTGCAGAGCCTGGGCCGCAAGCTGTGCCGCGACAAGGCGCTGGTCACCCGCAAGATTCGCGAGATGGAGGAGCTCGGACTGGTCCGCCGGGAGCGTAATCCCGAGGATCAACGCAGTTTCCAGCTCTTTCTCACGGAGGCCGGCTGGACCATCGAAGCACGCACCCAGGCCATCCTCGCACAGACCCATGACGATCTGTTCGCGCCGCTCGACGATGCCCAGCAACAGATGCTCACCCGTCTGCTCCAGCAGTGCCTGACCGGCCGCGCGGAGTAGGAACCTGTTTACGATCTGCTGCGCGTCGGCCGTAGGGCGTTGAAAAGCGCCCTCAGATGCTCATTTACAGCACGGAAACTCCGCTCTTCGGGCGCTTCTCGCCTACTACGGCTCTAGCTCGCGAGATCGCAAACAGGCTCCAGGGCCCACAAACGAAAACGCCGGCATTCGCCGGCGTTTTCGTAGTTACGCGTCTTACTGACGCACCCCTTCGACCGACAGGGTCAGCTCCACTTCCTGGGAAGCCGGGCCGAGGTCGCGCTGAATGTTGAAGTCCTTCAGCTTGAGGGTGGTGGTGCCGATGAAGCCGGCACGGTAGCCGCCCCACGGGTCGTCGCCCTGGCCAACCAGCTCGGCCTTCAGGGTAACCGGCTTGGTCACGCCGTTCAGGGTCAGGTTGCCGGTGATCTCGGCGGTCTTGCCCTCGGCCTTCACGCCAGTGGACTCGAAGGTCGCGGTCGGGTTCTTGCCGACGTTGAGGAAGTCCGGGCTGCGCAGGTGCTTGTCACGCTCAGCGTGGTTGGTGTTCACGCTGTTGGTGTTGATGGTGACCTTGACCTTGTCGGCGGACGGGTTCTTCTCGTCGAAGGTGAAGGCACCGTCGAAGTCGTCGAAGCGGCCGTACAGCCAGCTGTAGCCCAGGTGCTTGATGCGGAACTCGATGAAGGCGTGCTGGCCTTCCTTGTCGATCTTGTAGTCCGCGGCCATGGCCTGGCCGGCGGAGAGCAGCGCAGTGCCCAGAGCCAGCGCGGCAAAGGTCTTCTTCAGCATTCAACAATCTCCCTGTGGGTGAGGTTTTTACTTCGCGGCGCGGCCGAGCATGCGCGTCAGCGTGGCGTCGCGATCGATGAAATGGTGTTTGAGGGCCGCCAGGGCATGCAGCACGGCCATCACCACCAGCGCCCAGGCCAGGTACAGGTGGATGGCGCCCGCGACGTCGGCCTGGTCGGGCAGCCCGCTCAGGGTGGCGGGCACGTCGAACCAGCCGAACACGCTGATCGGCTTACCTTCGGCGGTGGAGATCAGGTAGCCGGCGATCATTACGGCGAACAGCAGGCCATACAAGGCGAGATGGCCCAGCTTGGTCGCCAGCCGGGTCTTCTGGTCGTGGCTGGCCGGGGCCGGCGGCGGCGGGCTGACGAAGCGCCAGAGCACGCGTACGAGCAGCGCGATGAGCAGCAGGATGCCGATGCCTTTGTGGATTTCCGGAGCGCGGTGGTACCAGCTGTCGTAGTAGTCCAGCTCGCGCATCCACAGGCCCAGGCCGAACAGGCCGAAGACCACCAGCGCACTGCCCCAGTGCAGGAACAGGCTGACCAGTCCGTAGCGGGAGGGGGAATTACGCCATTGCATCGATCTGCATCCTTGAAAAACGGAGGTCAAAGACTAGCGGCAAATCCATCGAATAAAAGCGGAAAATCCTGCTTTGAAACATCGACATACAAGATAGATCGCCAGTGAAAAGGGGCTTACCGGCGCCCTAAAACAACAATGCCGGCTTTCGCCGGCATTGTGTGTAGGACGCGTCTGATCAGAACGGCAGCCAGGACATGATGCCCTTCTTCTCGCTCTTGGCATCGCCCGGCGTGCTGCTCGATGCCGGAGCGGCAGACTTGGTTTCCAGCGCCAGGGTCTTGCCCGACTGCAGGTCGCGCACCTGGCCCGCGGCGCGCTTGCCGCTGCGCAGGGCGCCTTCGATGGTGCCCGGGTAGAGCGCATCGGTGTGCTCGCCGGCAAACACCACACGGCCCACCGGACGCTCCCAGACGCGCCAGAAGTTGGAGACGTCGCCCGGACCGTAGGTCACGTAGGAGCCTGCGGTACCGGTGTCGGTGCTGTAGCGACGCATCTCGTAGCCGGAATAGGCGCCACGCATCTTCGGGTAGTACTTGTTCATGCGGATCAGCACCTGCTCCAGCAGCTGGCGATCGCCGAAGGCCTGCATCACACGGGCGTTGTCGCCGGAGAGGTTGATCAGCACGTTGGCGCCACCCTTGGTCGCGGGCTCGACCCAGATCATGCCCAGGCCCTGGTCGCTGTAGATCTCGCCGGACAGGCGCGTCTTGTCGTCCCACACCGGGCGCTTGAACTTCATCAGGATCTGGTCACGCCACGCGTAAGGCATGCCGGTCACCGAAGCCTGCTGCTGCGCGGTCAGACCCGGGGTCATCGGGATCTTGGCGACGGCGGCCAGCGGCACGGTCACCACCACGTAATCGGCGCTGTAGCCGGTGGCGCCGACCTTGACGCTCACGCCATCCTTTTCCTGGGTGATCCCGGTGACCTTGGCGTTGGTCTTGATGGTCTTGATCTGCTTGGCGAAGGCCTCGGCCAGCACCTGGCTGCCGCCGGGCAGGCGCGAGGCGCGCATGTCGCGGTCATCGACGTTGCGGTACACCCGGCCCTGCTGGGCAAGGAACAGCAGCGACAGACGCGAAGGCTCCTCGTAGCGCGAGCGGATACGCTGGTTGACCAGCAGGCGCGCGGTCGGCGAAAGGTTCAGCTTGTCCAGCCAGCGGGCCGCGGTGAGCGCGTCCAGGGCCTGGGTGGTCTTGGTCGCCAGCGGGTTGAGCGGATCGTCGATGGATGCCGAGAGGTCGTCCAGGGATTTTTCGAAGCGCTCGAGATCGGCGGCGACGGCCGGCATCTTCTGCTTGAGGTCGGCGCTGCTGTAATAAACGCCGTCGATCAGATAGCTCGGGGTACGGACGAAGTCCGGCGCCGGCACCGAATTCACCTTCAGGGTGTCCAGGTAGCCATTGAGGGTCGGCTGGACCTTCTTGTTGCCGATCCACTCGCTGGTGGCCAGGCCCGAACGGCCGCCCACCTGCGGCTTGGCTTCCAGCAGGGTGACCTGCCAGCCCGCCTGCTGCAGCTCGTAGGCCGAGGACAGACCGGCAAGACCGCCGCCGATCACGATAGCCGTCGGTTGTTTATCCTTGCCCAGCGCCAGCGCGCTGAACGCCCCCAGAGCGACCAGCGCAGCCGCGCGCAGCCATCCCATTTTCATCGACCAGATCCCCAGAAAAGTGCAAAGGCGCGAAGCATACGTGAGCGCCCGAAAGCCGAATAGCTGTCTTGGTCGGCGAGCTACGGTATGTGTCGTAGGACGTGTCCTTGTTCATCTCAGGTGCATTGAATAGGCTTGCCCGACCCGAGCGAGTCGACAGTAGGACTCGCCGCCATTTTTGAGGAGCAGCCCATGAGCCTGAATGCCGAGTGGATGCAGCGTGATCTCCAGGTGCTGTGGCACCCCTGCACCCAGATGAAAGACCACGAACGCCTGCCGGTGATCCCGATCCGCCGCGGCGAGGGCATCTGGCTGGAGGATTTCGAAGGCAAGCGCTACCTGGATGCGGTCAGCTCCTGGTGGGTCAACGTCTTCGGCCACGCCAACCCGCGTATCAACCAGCGCATCAAGGACCAGGTGGACCAGCTGGAACACGTGATTCTCGCCGGCTTCAGCCACCAGCCGGTGATCGAGCTGTCCGAGCGTCTGCTGCGCCTGGCCCCGGCCGGCCTGTCCCGGGTGTTCTATGCCGACAGCGGCTCGGCCGGCATCGAAGTGGCGCTGAAGATGAGCTACCACTACTGGCACAACCTCGGCCAGCCGGAGAAGAAGCGCTTCATCACCCTGACCAACAGCTACCACGGCGAAACCGTGGCGGCGATGTCGGTGGGCGACGTGGCGCTGTTCACCGAGACCTACAAGTCGCTGCTGATGGACACCATCAAGGTGCCGACGCCCGACTGCTACCTGCGCCCGGAAGGCGTGAGCTGGGAAGAACACTCGCGGACGATGTTCGCGGCGATGGAGCAGGCGCTGGAGCAGCACCATAAAGAGGTGGCGGCGGTGATCGTCGAGCCGCTGGTACAGGGCGCCGGCGGCATGCGCATGTACCACCCGGTCTACCTCAAGCTGCTGCGCGAAGCGTGCGACCGCTATGGCGTGCACCTGATCCACGACGAGATCGCCGTGGGCTTCGGCCGTACCGGCACGATGTTCGCCTGCGAGCAGGCCGGCATCACCCCGGACTTCCTGGTGCTGTCCAAGGCGCTGACCGGCGGCTACCTGGCGATGAGCGCCGTGCTCACCACCGAGAACGTCTACCAGGCCTTCTACGACGACTACGCCACCCTGCGCGCCTTCCTCCATTCGCACACCTACACCGGCAACCCGCTGGCCTGCGCCGCCGCCCTGGCGACCCTGGACATCTTCGAGCAGGACAACGTCATCGAGGCCAACAAGGCACTGGCGGCGAAGATGGCCAGCGCCACCGCGCACCTGGCCGACCACCCGCACGTCTCGGAAATCCGCCAGACCGGCATGATCCTCGCCATCGAGATGGTCCAGGACAAGGCAACGAAAACCGCCTACCCCTGGCAGGAGCGCCGCGGCCTGAAGGTCTTCCAGCAGGGCCTGGAGCGCGGCGCGCTACTGCGGCCGCTGGGCAGCGTGGTGTATTTCCTGCCGCCGTACATCATCACCCCCGAGCAGATCGACTTCCTCGCCGAAGTCGCCAGCGAAGGCATCGACATCGCCACCCGCGACAACGTCAGTGTGGCGGTCAGCGAACGCTTCCCCGATCACCGCGATCCGGGTTGATCGGCTACAAGCGGCAGGCCGAAAGCTTTAAGCTTGCCGCTTTCCCCCTTCTGCCCCGATATCGCCATGCGCCTCTCCCGCTTCTTCATCGACGCCCCGCTCTCCCTCGGCCAGCACGAGCTGCCCGAAGCCCAGGCCCACTACATCGGCCGCGTGCTGCGCCATGCGGTAGGCGACGCCGTGCAGCTGTTCGACGGCTCAGGCCGTGAATACCTGGGCGAACTGATCGAAGTCGGCAAGAAGACCGTGCGCGTGGAGTTGCGTGAAGCGTTCGACGGCCAGCCCGAATCGCCGCTACACGTGCACCTAGGCCAGGGCCTGTCCCGTGGCGAGCGCATGGACTGGGCGATCCAGAAGGCCACCGAACTGGGCGCCAGCGAGATCACCCCGATCGTCAGCGAACGCTGCGAAGTACGCCTGAAGGACGAACGCGCCGACAAGCGCATGGCCCATTGGCGCCAGGTGGCGATCAGCGCCTGCGAACAGTGCGGCCGCTCGGTGCTGCCGGTGCTCAATGCGCCGGTCACCCTCGCCGAATGGCTGGAGAACTGCGAGGCGCAGCTCAAGCTGGTGCTGCACCCGGTGGCCGAACCGCTGACCAGCCATGACAAGCCCGCAAGTCTCGCCTTCCTGATTGGGCCGGAGGGTGGGTTGAGCGATGCCGAGGTCGAACAAGCGAAAGGCGCTGGCTTCCATGCCGCCCGCCTTGGCCCGCGCGTGTTGCGGACCGAGACCGCACCGGTGGTGGCGCTGAGTGTGGCGCAGCAATTGTGGGGCGATTTCTAGAGCCTCTGCGCTTGAAGAGCCCCTCACCCTGACCCTGGCTGCGCGCCCCGCTCCAAAGGGAGAGGGGACCGTCCTCAGCAGGATGAAACCTCACCCTCAGCCGGCACATTCGGCTCCCTCTCCCTCTGGGAGAGGGCTGGGGTGAGGGTAAACCGACGGCGCCGATGTTGGGCTTGCTCGCGAACAGCCTCGGCACTGGGCCCCGGCGATTCAGATCCCCCGCAACGCCAACCCCGCCAGCACCAGCAGAACCAAACCGCACAGCGCATGGCTCACCCGATGCCAACGCGGCGAAGCATTGCGCCGCAACCAGTCCACCAGTGCCGCGCAGAAGAAGCAGCAGAGCACCGAGGCGGTCATGAACCCAGCGAAGAACACCAGCGAATCCCGTAGCGTCGGCACGCCATCCACCAGGCCGGCCATTGCGCCGCCCAGCGCGCCCCAGTAGACGATGTTCTTGGGGTTCGACAGCGACAGCATGGCCCCGGAGGCGAAGGCGCCAGCGTTATGCTCGCCAGCCTCGCCCTCCTCCACCTCGCCAACGCGACGGGCGTCAGCCAGGCTCTGCACGCCCAGCCAGGCCAGGTAGGCGGCGCTGGCGAGCGTCAGCGGCAGGCGCAGGGTCTCGTGGCCAAGCAGCAGCGCCAGGCCGGTCAACCCGATCAGCGCCCACACCGCATCGCCGATCAGCGAGCCGAACTGCACCAGCAGCGCCGGGCGGAAACCTCCCTTCAGGCCACGGCGCAGGGTTTCGGCCAGCACGGCGCCGGGCGACAGGCAGAAGACGATGCCGAACAGCAGCGCGGCAAAGAACAGGGTCAGCATGGGTCAGTTCTCGAACAGGATGGCGATGGGCCGATTCTCCACGGGAAGACGCCGTCGCACTTGAACCGGATTGCGCTGTTCAGCGCAGCGCGCGCTGGAAACTGCCCGGCGACACACCATAGGCCGCGCGGAAATGCCGGTTGAGGTGGCTCTGGTCGGCGAAGCCCAGCGCGTGGGCCACGTCGCTCGCCGCAAGCCCGCCGCGCAGCAACCCCTGGGCACGCCGGGTGCGCAGCTGCATCGCCCATTGCCGCGGGCTGAGGCCGACCTGTTTCTGAAAGCTGCGCAGCAGGTGGAACTTGGATAACCCCGCAAAGGCGGCCATTTCATCCAGGCTCGGCTGGCGCGCCAGGTCGGCGGCCAGCCAGTCCTGCAACTGGACGATCCGCCCGCCGCTTTCGACGCCGTCCTGCGGCAGGCGCACGCCCATAGCCCGGGCGATCTCGGCCAACAGCAGCGTCAACCGCTCCTCGCCACGCTGGCAGACAAATTCGTCATCGCCCAGCACGCGCTCAACGGCGTCGGCCATGGCGCCGGCAAGGGCGGGAAGCCGCTCCGTGGAACGCTCGAACTCCAGGCGCTGCAGGCCGAGCATCGAGGCCAACTGATCGGGCGCGACATAGAGGCTGACGAAGCGCCAAGGTTGGCCGTCGGCGACGCCACCGCCCTGGATCTGGCCAGGGTTGTAGCTGGTGATGGCGCCAGGGCCGGCAGCGAAGGTGCGGCCGTCCAGCCACACGCGCTCCTCGCCGCGCAGGTTGGCGCTGATGACGAATTCGTCGTGGCTGTGGCGTTCGAACGAATGGCCGCCGAGGGTGGCGCTGGCCACCTCGAAGCCGGGCTCGTCACCCAGCTGCGCGAGGCACAGGCCGCTCATGCCGGCGTCAGATCAGGCCGGAATCGGCCAGCAACTGTTCCAGCGCGACCAGGTCGGGAATACGCGCCTGCTCGTCGCCCAGATTCACCGCATCCAGCTCCAGCCGCTCCAGCGGCACGTTGGCGCGCTGCAGGTCGGCGCCGACTTTCAGCGAGCGCGGAATGCCCTGCACCAGCAAGGCGAGGAACTTGACGTTGGCCCGCCCGCCGAGGGCGTTGAGCACGAGCACCCGGGCACCGGCGCTGACTTGCGTCTGGCCGCCGGAGGCCGCCTCGAAGGACAGCAGCGGCAGGCGCAGGTCGCGCCAGGCCACCTGGCCCAGGTACCAGGACGGCAGGCCGTCCACCGGGTGCGGCGCGCGGTAGGTGATCAGCTCGGCCACCGCCACGTTGGGCAGCAGCAGGTTGCGGTCGGCCAGCGGCACCAGCAGGCCGGTCAGGCTCGCCGGCGCGCTGTTGGCCGCCACGGCGGGCTGGCCACCTTCCTTGACCACGGAAAGATCACTCATCGCACCACTCCACCATTCACGTTACTTCGGCCACGCACTGCGCGGCCAGATGGTTGACCAGCGCCGCCGCGAGCTCGCGAGGGTCGCCCGACAGCGTGCTGTAGGCGCCTTCGCGCAGGCTGTCGGGCATGCTCGAACAGGCACAGCTGTCGGCACGCTGGGTCCAGATTTCCGCGCCCTGCCGGCGCACGTAGGCCGCCGCCGCACTGCCGTCGCTGCACATGCCGCTGAAGACGATCACGCCACAGCGATCGCCGTACTGCTGTGCCAGGTTGAGCATCATCTGGTCGATGGACGGGCTGTAGGGCTCCGGCCAGGCACGATCGAGGACGCGCATCCGCGCTTCATCGTCGAACCCCAGCTCCTGGCTGATCGGCACCACCACCACTTCGCCGCAGCGCACCGGATCGCCGTCGCGCACGGTGTTCACATGCCACTGGCTGTGACGCCCAACCGCCTGCGGCAGATTGGCCTCGAACGCCGGATCGATGTGCTGGGCATAGAGGAAACCGACCGGCAAGGCGCCGGGCAGTGCGTCGAGGAAGGCCTTCACCGCCGCCGGGCCGCCCAGCGACGCCGCCAGCAGCCAGACCTGCGCGGCCGGCTCGCCGGCTTTCAAGGGCGATGCGGCAAGGTCGTCAGGCAGCGCCACGCGGCTGGGCCGCTGCGCATCGTCGAGCAGCGCGGCGAGGCTGCGGCCGACGCCGGCGCTGGGGTCGCCCACCAGCTTGCGCAGCTTGGAGACCAGGCGCCGTTCCCAGCGCGGGTAATGTTCGGAATGCCGTTCCGGCGCGTGGCCCTCGCCGAACAGCACAGGTATCCGCGACTGTTCCAGCAGGTTGTCCACCAGGGGCGAGTCCTCCTGCTGCGCCAGGTCCACCAGCCACAGGTCGGTCTCGCAGGCGTCCAGCTGCTCGCCGTCCAGGCGTGCCGGGTCGGCGTTGAGCACCACCTGGTAGCCGTGGCCGGCCAATGCCTGCGCCAGCACGTGGCGTTGCAGCGAGGTGTCGGCGATGACTGCGATGCGCGGCGTGCTCTGCTCAGACATGGGACTTCACCAGGCTCAGGATGCTCTCCAGCAGTTCGGATTCCTGGTACGGCTTGCCCAGGTACTGATTGACGCCGATGGCCAGCGCACGGTCGCGGTGCTTCTCGCCGGTACGGGAGGTAATCATGATGATCGGCAGGTCCTTCAGCTGTTCATCGTGGCGCACCAGGGTGGCCACCTCGAAGCCGTCCATGCGCGGCATCTCGATGTCCAGCAGCATGATGTCGGGCTTGTGTTCCTGCAGCTGGGCAATGGCGTCCACCCCGTCCTTGGCGGTGAGCACGTTCATGCCGTTGCGCTCCAGCAAGCGGCTGGTGACCTTGCGCACGGTGACCGAGTCGTCCACCACCATGACCAGGGTCGGGCGCTGGTGCTCGACTTCCGCCGTGGCGGGCCCTGCCAGCTGGCGACGCGGCTGTGCCTGCAGCGCGTGGGCATGGCGCACGCGGATGGTGGCCAGCAGGTCGAGAATCACCACCACGCGGCCATCACCGAGGATGGTCGCGCCGGAGATGCCGCTGACCCCGGCGAACTGCGCGCCAAGGCTCTTCACCACGATTTCGCGGGAGCCCGCCAGGGCATCGACCTGCACCGCCACGGCGTGGTCCGCCGAGCGCACCAGGATCACCGGCAGCGGCAGCGACTGGCCCACCAGCTTCGGGTGCTGGCCGTTGTTGAGCAGGTCGCCCAGGTACTTCAGCTCGTAGTCCTGGCCGGCGTATTCGAAGCGCGGCGCGGCGGCGCCCTCGGCGGCGGCCTGCTCGTAGAGCGCCTCCAGCTCGTAGGGGGAAACCCGCACGATGCCTTCGATGGTGTTCAGCGGCAGGGCGTACAGGTCTTCACCGGAGAGCACCATCAGCGCGCGGTTCACCGACACGGTGAACGGCAGGCGGATGTTGAAGTGCGTGCCCTCGCCCAGCGTCGAGTGGATGCTGATGGAGCCGCCCAGCTGCTTCACTTCGGAGGCGGCGACGTCCATGCCGACGCCACGGCCGGAAATCTGCGTGATCTTCTCGGCGGTACTGAAGCCGGCCTCGAGGATGAACTGCAGCACCTCATGGTCGGTCAGGTCGCTGTCTTCGGTCATCAGGCCGCGTTCGATGGCCTTGCGCCGCACCGCGTCGAGGCGAATGCCGCCGCCGTCGTCGCCCAGGGTCAGGAGGATGTCGCCACCCTCGCGGCCCAGGGTCAGGCGGATGGTGCCGACCTCCGGCTTGCCGGCCACGCGGCGCGCCTCACCGGACTCGATGCCGTGGTCCACCGCGTTGCGCAGCATGTGTTCCAGCGGCGCGACGATGCGTTCGAGCACCGTCCGGTCCATTTCGCCTTCGGCGTTGCTGACCACGAACTCAACCTGCTTGCCCAGCTCGTTCGCCACCTGGCGGACGATCCGGCGCAGGCGCGGCACCAGGCGGTCGAAGGGCACCATGCGGGTGCGCATCAGGCCTTCCTGCAGCTCGGTGTTGACCCGCGCCTGTTGCAGCAGCAGGGTCTCGGCGTCGCGGTTCTTCGCTGCCAGGGTTTCCTTCAAGTCGAACAAGTCGGACGCGGACTCGAACAGTGCACGCGAGAGCTGCTGCAACTGCGAGTAGCGGTCCATTTCAAGCGGGTCGAAGTCTTCGTAGCCGGCGCGCTCGGCGTCGGCCTGGTGGCGCGAAAGGATCTGCGCCTGGGTTTCGGTATCCAGACGGCGCAGCTGGTCGCGTACACGCTCGATGGTGGCATCCATTTCCGTCAGGGTCGAACCGACGTCGCTCACCTGTTGCTCGACGCGGCCGCGGAAGATGGAGGTCTCACCGGCGAGGTTGACCAGGCCTTCCAGCAGTTGCGCGGGGACTTTCACCAGCTCCTGCGGCGCACGGCGGGCGGCCGCCTCCAGGGCAGCCTCCTGGGCGCGGCGCACGAACGGCAGCACCACCGGCGCTTCGACGCGCTGCGGCGCGGTGGCGGCCATGATGGCTTCGGGCAATACGCTGGGCAGGGACGGCGGGGTCGGCGCCTCGTACTGCAAGGGCGCCGGCTCGGGAGCGGCCACCTCGGTTTCGCCCAGGTGCTGGCGCAACTGGTCGACTTCGGCCTGCAACCCTTCGAAACCGGACTGCACGTCCAGCAGCAGGCTGTCCGGCCAGGGAGCGCCCTGCAGCTGGGCCTCGGACAAATGCTGTTCGAGGTCGTGGGCCAGGTCGCCCAAACCGCTCTGGCCGGCCAGTCGCGCGCCGCCCTTGAGGGTGTGGAGGATGCGCAGCAGCTCGTCCAGCGCACCGTTCTCGCGCTCGCCGTCCCAGCGGCCCAGGGCCTGTTCCATGCCATCGAGGAGGTCGTCGGCCTCTTCGAGGAAGATATCGAGGATGTCCGCTTCCGGCCCTTCCGCCAGGCTCGACTCGGCGCTCAGCGCCTGCAGGCTGACGCTGCTGGGGATGCTCAGTTGCTCGTCGGGGCTTGCGCGAAATCGGCGGATCGCCTCGATCAACGAGTCGCCCTCCGGAACCTGGCGGCGCCTCTGGACGGCCTCGAGCATCTCGGCGAGACGGTCGTGGCAACGCTGCAGCAGTTCGAAGAGCGTGGGGCTGGCGCGCAGGCGTCCGCCGCACAGGCCTTCGTAGAGGAATTCCAGTTCGTGGGCGAGGTCGCCGATGGGGCGGATCTCGGCCATCCGCGCGCCGCCCTTGAGGGTGTGCAGATCGCGCTGCAAGGCCTCCAGTTCGACGCTGTTGTCGACGTTTTCCATCCAGCGCTGCAAGGCGCCGGAGGAGCTTTCGAGGATGTCGAAGCCTTCCTCGAGGAAGATTTCCACCAGCTCCTGGTCGTGCTCGTCATCCAGCTCGTAGCCAGCGGCGACAGGCTCGGGCGCGCGCTCCTGCGGTGCCTCGACGGTTTCCGATTCGGCCTTGTCGAGGAAGGACGGCAGGTCGAGGTCCGGCAGTGCCGCCGTGCTCTCCTCGGCGGCTTCGGCTGCAAGCTCAGGCTCGGCGGGCAGCTCCAGTTCGATCTCCTGCGCGACCAACGCCTCTTCCACTTCGGCGTCAACTTCAAGCGGGGCCTGGGCCAGCGAGGCGCTCAGTCCGGCGGAGGGGTTCTGCCGAAAGGTGCGTATGGTCTGCACCAGATCGGCCGGATCGGTCAGCGCCTGGCCGGCCTGCAACTGGTCGAGCTGGGTCGCCAGGCGGTCGTGGCAGGTGCGCAACAGGTCGCCCAGGGGTGGGCTGTGCTGGAAGCGATGGTCCAGCAGCCCTTCGTAGAGCGACTCAAGCTCGTGGGACAGGTCACCGATCTCGCGGATCTCGGCCATGCGCGCGCCACCCTTGAGGGTGTGCAGGTCGCGCTGCAGGGTCGACAGGGCCGCCAGGGCCTCCGGCGACTTCAGCCACTGCTCCAGCGCCTGGCCGGCGTTGTCCAGGATATCCACCGCCTCTTCGAGGAAGATCGCGACCATTTCCTCGTCCAGCGCCTGCGGCGGATGCTGCGGCGCGGCGTGCGGGCGTGGCTCGGCGGCGGTGACGACTTCGTCGTCATCGGCATGCTGGGCCTGCTCGGCGCTGTCGTTGCGCGGCGGCCAGGCCAGGCCGTCCGGGAGGTCATCTTCGGATACCGGGCGGGTATCGAGCAGGAACTCTTCATCCTCGGCCGGGAAGTCGTCGGCGGTCAGGCTCTCCAGGTCGACGAAGTCCTGTTCCGGCTCGGTCGGCTCGGCCGCCGAGTCCAGCAAGCGGTGCAGCGCTTCGACCTGTTCCGGGCGGGCGCTGACCTGCAGCGCCGCAGCCACCTGGTCCATCATGCCGATCAGTGCTTCGTGGGCTTCCTCGGCGGCACTGAAGAAGGCATCG
The DNA here is from genome assembly GCF_048068055.1 of Pseudomonas sp. NY15181. Lineage (NCBI taxonomy): Bacteria > Pseudomonadati > Pseudomonadota > Gammaproteobacteria > Pseudomonadales > Pseudomonadaceae > Pseudomonas > Pseudomonas sp. NY15181. The sequence continues at coordinate 99,736 of NZ_JBLUPT010000002.1, forward strand.
CCGACGTCCAGGCGACCCTGCTGCACCGCGCCATAGGCCGCCAGCAGCGCATCCGCCAGCTCGGCCATCTGCGGCAGCTCGGCCATCTGCGCACCGCGGCTGAGGGTTTCCAGCTCGTCGTGCAGGGCGCCCAGTTCCTGGCGCTCCTGCGGGTGCTCGCGCCAGCGCCGCAACAGGTCTTCGGCGTCGAGCAGGATGTCCATGCCTTCGGCGAGGAACACGCCGATCAGGTGCGGATCGCTGCCGCCGCTCTCGCCGCGGCGCTTGGCCTCGGCGGCCTCCAGGCGCTCCTGGTGAACCTGGGCGATGCGCGCCAGCAGTTCCGCGCTGCCGTCGATGGGTGCCAGCGGGCGGCCTTGCAGCAGCTGGTCCAGGCCGACTCGGAACAGGCGTTCGGCACCGTGCAGCAGTTCGGCTTCCCGCAGGTCGATCTGCAGCAGGTTGGTCTTGAACTCTTTCATCAGCCGCTCGAGCGGCGTGGCGATTTCGGCGATCGGCAGGATGCCGGCCATGTGCGCGCTGCCCTTGAGGGTATGCAGGGCGCGCTGCAGGTCGTCGGTCACCGGCTGCGGCAGCTGCTGCGCGCAATCGGCGAGGAAGCCGACCAGGGTTTCCAGATGGGTTTCCGCCTCATTGCGGAAGATTTCCAGCAACTGCGGATCGAGGCTTTCGCCTTCGACTTCGACGCTGCTCGGCACGACGGGGGCGCTTGCCTCCTCGACGCAGGCCCCAGCGGCGGCTTCCGGCTGTGGCTGTCCACCTCCGGGCGGAGGCACCGGCTGCCCCTTGGCCAGCGCGTGCGCGGTGGCGGCCAGGCGATCGACATCATCACGCTGGCGCTGGGCGTTGGCGGCGAATTCCCCGACCAGTTCCGGCATCAGCGCAACCACGTCCTGCACCACCTGCTGCACGGCGGGGGTCGTGGAGATGCTGCGGTCGAGCACGCGGTTGAGCAGGTTTTCGATCGACCAGGCCAGCTCGCCGATCACCAGCGCGCGGACCATGCGACCACTGCCCTTGAGGGTGTGGAAGGCGCGGCGGATCTCGGTCAGCGCATCGCGCTCGTCGGCGTTCGCCAGCCAGGCGGGCAGGTGCTCGCCAATGGTCTCCAGCACCTCGCCGGCTTCTTCGATGAAGACCTCGCGCAGCTCGTCGTCCATCGGCTCTTCGTCGGCCGGCGGCGGCAGCAGGCTGGGCGGCACATCCTGCGCAGGCGGATTGATGGCCTGGGTGGGAGCGGCCATCACCTCGGCGAGGGACAGGGGTTTTGCGATCGTTTCGGCGACCGGCTCCACCACGGGCGGCGGGCTCGGCAGCTCGACCTCCGGCAGGTCGAGGTCGGCGATATCCAGTTCGCTCCAGTCTTCCACCGGCGCGAGAGGCTCGTCGGCGCCGTCGGCCGCCAGGGCTTCCAGTTCCAGCGGCGCATCCAGGCTGAAGTCGATGCCTTCGGCCACGGCGGGCGTCGCGGGCAGCTCGCCGAGGGTCCAGTTGTCGTCGCTGACCAGCAGCTGTTCGGCGGCGGGCAGCTCGACATCCCAGCTCAGCTCGTCCGCCGAGGCAATCGGCGTAGCCGGTGCCGGCTCGATGGGGGCAGGAAGTTCGTCCAGCGCCAGCGGAGCATCCAGGCTGAAGTCGACGCCTTCGGCCAGGGCGGGCGTCTCGGACAGCTCGCCAAGGGTCCAGTTGTCATCGCTCACCAGCGGCTGCTCGGTGGCGGGCAGTTCGGCATCCCAGCTCAGTTCGTTCGCCGGGGCGGCGGAGGCTGTCGGAACCGACTCCAGGGTGCCCGGGAGTTCGTCCAGGGTCAGCGGTGCATCCAGGCTGAGGTCGACGCCTTCGGCCAGGGCGGGTGTCTCGGGCAGTTCGCCAAGGGTCCAGTTGTCGTCGCTGACCAGCGGCTGCTCGGCAGCGGGCAGCTCGACGACGTCCCAGCTCAGCTCGTCTGCAGAGGCGGTCGGGGTCGGCTCGGTAGCACCCGGGAGTTCATCCAGGATCAGCGGTGCGTCCAGGCTGAGGTCAACGCCTTCGGCCAGGGCGGGCGTCCCGGACAGCTCGCCAAGGGTCCAGTTGTCGTCGCTCACCAGCGGCTGTTCGGCGGCGGACAGTTCGACGACGTCCCAGCTCGGCTCGTCCGCTGAGGCAATCGGCGCGGCCGGGAGTTCGTCCAGAGCCAGCGGCGCATCCAGGCTGAGGTCGACGCCTTCGGCCAGGGCGGGCGTCTCGGACAGCTCGCCAAGGGTCCAGTTGTCGTCGCTGACCAGCGGCTGTTCGGCGGCGGGCAGTTCGGCGACGTCCCAGCCTAGCTCGTCCGCGCTCAGAGCGGGTACAGCAGGAGCCGGTTCGACGGAGTCGCTGGTTTCGTCCAGCACCGGCGCTGCCGCTGGCGCGGCCAGTGTGTCGCTCAGCTCGGGCTGGGTCGGCAGTTCGTCGGGCTCGGTGCTCAGGTCGAGCGCTTCCCAGAGGTGATCCTCCGAGGCCACGGGCTCGACGATGTTGTCCAGCTCCCAAGCCGGCTCGCCCGGCTCCGGGGCCTGGGCGTCCAGCGCCTCGGGCTCCGGCAGGACATCCAGCGTGACGGCAACGGGCTCGACCGCCGGCTCATCCAGCAGGCCGCGTCCCCAGTCCAGTGCAGCAGGCGGCTCCTGGCTGACCATCGGAGCAGCGTCGGGCTCATCTGGCGACCAGGCGCCGAGATCGGCCACCGGCTCGGCATCGAGTTGCGGCAACTCGAACACCGGCGCATCCGCCTGGGGCTCGCCGAGATCCGGCTCGTCCGCCAGGGCCAGGGCGCTGAAATCGTCCACCGGGGCGGCGGGAAGTTTCTCTGCCGGCTCATCCAGCGCGGCCAGCGGGGCGCTCGGCGCCTCCTGCTGCGCCTCGACGGCGAGGTCGGCGGCCAGAGCCGCGCTGGCGAGCACGTCGATTTCATCCAGCGGATTGTCCAGCGGCGCCGGAGCCGGAGGCTCGACGGCATCGAGGATCGACGGACGCGGCTTGAGGGAGTAGCCCAGGCTTTCCAGGCTTTCCTCGGCCACGTCGAGAATCAGGTCACCCTGGGTGCCCTGGTCCTCGGACAGGCGCTCCAGGTAGTACTCGACGCTGGTCATGGCGTCGGCGAGGGTGTCGAGACTGTGCCAGTCCGGCACGGCCTGGCGCACCAGCAGTTGTTCCTGGATATAGCGATTGCAGGATTCCAGCAGTTTCGCCGCACGCTCCTGGGAGATCATCGCCAGACCGCCGCGCACCTGCGTCAGCAGCTCCGGCACGCGGGCCAGGTGCTGGTGGTTCCATTGCGAGGCGATGAACTCGATGATCGCGTCCTTGGCCAGTTCCAGGCCATTGCGCGCTTCCTTGATCACCACCTGGTGGATCTGCTCGACGTCGGTGGTCGGCAGGCGGCTTTCCTCGCTGCCCGGCTGCTCGCTCGGGCCGACCATGCCGGCCAGGGTCGCTTCGACATAGAGCAGCGCGCCGGCCACGTCCATCAGTGTCGCATCGTCCGGCTTGCGCTGGCCGCGCGCCAGGGCGCCGACCACTTCGATCTGGTCGAGGATGACCTTGCGCGGCTGGCCGAAGCCCAGCACCGCGAGGGTGTCGGCGATCTGCTTGAGCGGCGCCAGCAGGCTTTCCAGTTCGCCCACCACGCTGCGGTCGCTGCGCACGAAGAGGTCGAGGCTGTCCTTGACCCGCACCAGCTCCTCGCACAGCGCGCCCACCACCGAGCGCATGGCGTCGCGGTCAGGACCGGCCAGACGGGCACGTTCCTCGTCGACCACCGCCGCTCCGGGCAAGGCGTCGTCCAGGCGGTACTCGTCCTTCACCGCGCGCACGCGCGGCGACTGGTCGGAGGCCTTGGCCACGTAGAACAGCAGGTTCTTGATCAGCTCGTCCGGCGCCGGCTGGTTCATCGCGTCGGCGCCCTGGTCGACCAGGCGCTTGAACTCGCGGTCCACCTGGCGCAGCAGGTTGCGCATGGAGGTGCCGTTGGCGATGCTGCCATTGGCCAGGCCTTCGACGATCGCCGAGGCGATCACCCACAGGCGACCCAGCGGCGCATCCTTGCACACCGACTCCAGGCGGGCGAAGACGCGCGCCATGTAGCCCAGGTTGGTCGGCAGGTCCTGGTTGCGGATGACGCCCACCAGGGCGACCTGCAGCATCTGCCGCAGCTTGCGCAGCAGCGCCGTGAACTCGGCGGTGCGCAGGCGCGCCAGGGCATCGCTCGAGAGCGCGGCGGCAGTGCGGGACAGATCGGGGGAGAACAGGCTGGTTTCCGACAGCAGCTTCTCGCCACGGGCGGTGCGCAGGTCGTTGAGCAGCGGCAGCACGACCATCGGCAGGTCGCGGCGGGCGCTCTGGATGCGGTCCAGGTACACCGGCAGCTGCAGGATCGCCTGCATCAGCACTTCCAGGGCCTCGCCCTGGCTGGTGACGCGCTGGTCGATCAACGCCTGGGTCAGGTGCTCCATTTCTTCGGCGAGCAGTGCCGCGCCGTAGAACTCCACCATCTGCAGGGTGCCCCGCACCTGGTGGATATAGGCCAGGCAAAAGCCCATCCGCGTCGGGTCCTGGGGATTCTCGACGTAGGATTCGAGCGCCTGCCGCGCCTGCTTGAGCGTTTCGGCAATCTCGCCTTTTACCCATTCCAGGGCGACATAATCGTGCCGATCACCCATAGCCACTCCACTCATGTGTCTGTGTCATCCCTTCCGGGTAAAGGCCAGAACGTGCTCGTCGGCGACCGGTTCGAGGGCCGGATGGTGCCAATCCACCACCTCGCCGACGCCGACCACCAACAGTCCCCCAGGCGCCAGCCGTTCGGCCAGGCGATTGAGGATTTCCCGCCGCCGCCAGCGGCGGAAGTAGATCAGCAGGTTCTGGCAAAAGATCACATCCATGCCGGACATTGGCGCCTGGGCCAGTTCCAGCACATTCAGCCGGGCGCAGCAGACGCGCTCGACCAGACTCGGTACCACCTGATAACGCCCGTCGTCCCGCACGCTGAAGAAGCGCTCGGTCAACGCGGGGTCGAACTCATCCAGCTTGCGTGCCGCGTACACCGCCTCGCGCGCCCGGCTCAGGGCGTTGAGGCTGATGTCGGTCCCGGTCACGCCGAACAACGGCGCGCGCCCGGCGGCCTCCAGGACCCGCGTGGCGACCATGGCGAGGGAGTATGGCTCCTCGCCGCTGGAACAGCCCACGCTCCACAAGGCCAGCGGCCGGCTCCGGCCGGCCTCTTCGAGTCGCTGGCGCAGGTAGCGCTCGAGCAGCTCGAAGGAGGGCTTGTGGCGAAAGAAACGGGTTTCCTGAACGGTGAGACGGTCCAGCAGGTTCGACCATTCCACGGCGCCGCGCGGGCCGTCGGTGACCTGCCGGTAGTAGCTGCCGTAGTCGCTGATGCCCAGTTCGCGCATGCGGGCGCCCAGGCTGGTCTGCAGGAAGGCACGGCGCTGTTCGCTGACGACAACGCCGGTACGGTCTTCCAACAGTGCCTGCCAGTCGCGGAATTCCGCGGCCGACATGTCGGCCAACGGCTGCAACGACCAGACGCCACTTGCCTGCATGTCGCGCCCCTCGCTCAAGACAATCGTGCGCTACCGCCTGGGCAGCGCACCTCCCCTGCTCAGGCCTGTTCCGCGAGGTCCGGCAGTTTGAAGCCGGATACGGAATTACGCATTTCACTCGCCATCTTCGCCAGGTTACCGATGCTGCGAGCAGTAGCGGTGGTACCGGCGGAGGTCTGCGAGGTGATCTCCTGGATCACGTTCATGGTGTTGGAAATGTGGCCGGCGGAGGACGCCTGCTGACGGGCGGCGTTGGAAATGTTCTGGATCAGCGCCGCCAGGGTCTTGGATACCTTCTCGATCTCTTCCAGGGCCACACCGGCGTCCTGCGCCAGGCGGGCACCGCGCACCACCTCGGAGGTGGTCTGTTCCATCGAGATCACCGCTTCGTTGGTGTCGGTCTGAATGGTCTTCACCAGCGCTTCGATCTGCTTGGTCGCCGCGGAGGAACGTTCCGCCAGGCGCTGTACTTCGTCCGCTACCACCGCGAAGCCGCGGCCCGCGTCGCCCGCCATGGACGCCTGGATCGCGGCGTTCAGGGCGAGGATGTTGGTCTGGTCGGCAATGTCGTTGATCAGGCTGACGATGTCACCGATCTCCTGGGACGACTCACCCAGGCGCTTGATTCGCTTGGAGGTGTCCTGGATCTGCTCGCGGATGTTGTCCATGCCGGTGATGGTGTTGTGCACCACTTCGTTGCCCTTGTTGGCAATGGCTACGGAACGTTCCGCTACCGCCGAGGACTCGGAGGCGTTCGCCGATACCTGGTCAATGGACACGGCCATTTCGTTGATCGCGGCGGAGGCGCCGGCGATTTCCTGGGCCTGGTGCTCGGAAGCCTCGGCCAGGTGCATCGCGGTGGCCTGGGTTTCCTGGGCGGCGGCGGCCACCTGCACGGCGGTCAGGTTGATGGTTTCCACCAGCTCGCGGAGCTGGTCGATGGAGTAGTTGATGGAGTCCGCGATCGCACCGGTGAAGTCCTCGGTCACGGTCGCGGCTACCGTCAGGTCACCGTCGGCGAGATCGGCGATTTCGTCGAGCAGTCGCAGAATCGCCGCCTGGTTTCGATCGTTCTTCTCGGCGGTCTCGGCCAGTCGCCGGTTGGTCTCGCGCACCATCACCAGGCCGATGAGGATGATCGCACCCAGGGCGATCACACCCAGCATGGCGCTGGCGACCTGGTTGAAGACGCGGCCCTCGGCCAGGTTTTCGAAGCCGCTGGCCAGGGTGGAAGCCTTGTCCAGCAGGACCTGCGAGCCACCGAAGATGGTGTTGGCCGCTTCACGGACCTGGAACAGTTCCGGCGAGGTCTCGAGGATCTCGTCCACGGAGCCGGAGACGAATTCGAAGAGTTCGGAAATCTCGTTGAGGCGGTCGACGGCCTCGGCGTTGGTCACCTTGGAGATGCTCATCGCCGCGTTGCCTTCCTTCATGCCCTTGAGCACGCGGCCGAACAGGCTGGCGTCACGGCCGAAGCTGTCGGCGGCCTGGACGGAGTTCTCGTCACCGGCGAGCACCTTGTTCACCGAGCCGAGGATACGTTCGGCCAGCAGCGACTGGCGCTGGGCTACCGCAACCTGGTCGGCCGGGGCGCCGTTTTCCAACAGGATGTCGACGACCTCTTCGTACTCCACCTGCAGCTGCGGGATGGTTTCGGCGAGGGTCGCGGCCACCTGGTGCAGCGACAGTACGGTCTGCTCGCTGGCCAGAATGGAGTCGGTATTCTTGCGCAGGGTGTCCCAGTCCTTCTGCACTTCCGCCATCTGCGGTTGTACGGCAGCGGGGCTGGGCGGCAGGCCGGTGGTCTCGTCACCCTTGACCAGGACGTTCCAGCGCTTCTCGAAGTCGTTGCGCGCTTCTTTCAGCAGCTTGAACGCCTCGGCCTTGCCCGCCGCCGCTTCGGTGGCGTTCTTGGCGATACGCTGGGACAGCACGCGCAGTTCGCCGGCATGGCCGATGTACTGTTTGTCGTGGTCCGCCTGGGTGTTGAGGTAAGCGAAGTTGGCGAACAGCAAGACGATCGCCACGACCAGGACTACGAAGAGTCCGAGGATCAGCGAGCTGCTACGCGTGCCCGAAAAGAGACTGCCTGCCTTGATTTTTTTCATATACGGCCCCCGCCTGGACCCCCACGCTTACGGTTTCCATGTCACAACAAGGACTGGCGAACCAGCCCAACCGGTCAAAATCTAGCTGGCGACATCGAGAAACGCCGGGTGTTGCGCCAGCGCGTGCGGGCTGAACACCAACCAGGGCTGTTCTCGATTGAAGACGCCATGAACAAAGGGTTGCAGGACCGCTTCGAGGGGCGGCAGTTGCTCGCTGAAGGTTTCCACCGGGAAGTGCTGCATGCCGAACACCTCATCGACGATGAGGCCGGCGAAGACTTCCTGATGCTCTACCACCAGCACGCGCCGCTGTTTGCGCAGAGGCGACAGCTCCGCGCCGAGGAAGCCGCACAGGTCCATGATCGGCAACAGGCGGCCGCGCACGTTGGCGACCCCCTTCACCCAGTCACGGACACCCGGCAGCAATGTATAGCGCGGCTCGTGAAGAACCTCGCCGACCTCCCCCATGGGTGCCACGAACAGGCGCCCGGCCATGCGAAAGCCAATCCCGTTCCAGCTCTGCGCCACTTCGCGCTGCGCAGGCAAGCCCGCGGCCAGCAGACGACAGCGCTGATCGATCTGGACGAGAACCTCGAAAGGACTCTGGACTTCCGCCATGCCGGCCCTGGCCTTCTTTAATAATTATGTTCTTGAAGACTTCAGCGCATGCGGACCGGCTTCAGCCGGCCAGCACCGCATTGATGGTCTTGAGCAGCGTTTCTTCGTCCACCGGCTTGGTCAGGTAGTCGCGCGCGCCCTGGCGCTTGCCCCAGACCTTGTCGGTCTCCTGGTCCTTGGTGGTAACGATGATCACCGGAATCGCGCTGGTTTCCGGGTCCTTGGACAGTTGACGGGTCGCCTGGAAGCCGTTCAGGCCGGGCATGACGATGTCCATCAGGACCACGTCCGGCTTCTCCTGGCGGGCCAGAGCCACGCCGTCGGCGCCGTTCTCGGCCTTGAGTACCTGATGCGAATGCTTTTCCAGCATTGCGGTCAGCTTGTACATCTCGGTCGGCGAGTCATCAACAATCAGAATTCGAGCCATTGTGGTCCCCATACGGAAAAGGCGTCACCGGCGGCTGGGCCGGACTTCAGGAAGCGTGCTCCACCGGGGTAAAGTCAGGCACATGGGTCTTGATCGCGCCGAGCAGTTCTTCCTTGCTGAAGGGCTTGGTGAGGTACTGGTCGGAACCGACGATGCGACCCTTGGCCTTGTCGAACAGGCCGTCCTTGGAGGACAGCATGATCACCGGCGTGGATTTGAAGGCACTGTTGTTCTTGATCAGGGCGCAGGTCTGATAGCCATCCAGGCGGGGCATCATGATATCGACGAAGATGATGCTGGGATGGGTATCGGCAATCTTGGCCAGAGCGTCGAAGCCGTCGATGGCCGTAATGACATCGCAGCCGACTTTCTTCAGCAGGGTTTCAGCGGTGCGACGAATCGTCTTGGAGTCGTCGATCACCATCACTTTCAAACCGTCGGAATGCTGTTCCATGTTCGCCCTTACCGTCTCGGTGAGTCGTTTTTCCACTTTTTATATCAGTGCGCGAGCGCCCTGCCACCGTCGGGCTGCGACCCAATCGTGGGAACCTTTTACCACAATCGTCAGAATCTTTACCACGCCCAGCAAATTCAGGCCATAAGACCCGGAACGCGCAGGCTTTTTCCTTGACCGAGCGCACATCCAGCGCCACCCTGAGCATCCTTTTTCAGCCTTTTCGACGGCGTTCTTCACCGCCCTCGTCAGTCCCCAGGAGGACATCCCATGAGCGTACGCCTCGGGATCGTGATGGACCCCATCGCGCAGATCAATTTCAAGAAGGACAGCTCGCTGGCCATGCTCCTGGCAGCCCAGGCCCGTGGCTGGGAACTGTTCTACATGGAACAGCAGGATCTTTACCAAAAGGAGAACGTGGCCCGTGGCCGCATGCGTCCCCTGAAGGTCTTCTACGATCCGGCCCACTGGTTCGAGCTGGACGCGGAAATCGACCAGCCGTTGTCGGAGCTGGATGTGATCCTGATGCGCAAGGACCCGCCCTTCGATAACGAATTCGTCTACTCCACCTACCTCCTGGAACAGGCCGAGACCGCCGGCACCCTGGTGGTGAACCGCCCGCAGAGCCTGCGCGACTGCAACGAGAAGTACTTTGCCACCCTCTTCCCGCAGTGCTCGCCGCCCACGGTGGTGAGCCGCCGGTCCGATATTCTGCGCGAGTTCGCCGCCGAGCATCGTGACATCATTCTCAAACCCCTGGACGGGATGGGCGGTTCGATGATCTTCCGCCACCGCGAAGGCGACCCGAACCTCTCGGTGATCCTCGAGACCCTGACCCTGCATGGCAAGCAGCAGGTGATGGCGCAGCGCTACATCCCGGCCATCAAGGACGGCGACAAGCGCATCCTGATGATCGACGGCGAGCCGGTGGAATACTGCCTGGCACGCATCCCGGCGCAGGGCGAGACCCGTGGCAACCTGGCCGCCGGCGGCCGTGGCGTGGCCCAGCCGCTGTCCGAGCGCGACCGCTGGATCGCAGCGCAAGTCGGCCCGGAGTTGCGCAAGCGCGGCCTGCTATTCGTCGGCCTGGACGTGATCGGCGAGAACCTCACCGAGATCAACGTCACCAGCCCGACCTGCATCCGCGAGATAGACGCGGCCTACGACACCCGTATCGGTGAGAGGCTGATGGCAGTCATCGACGAAAAGCTCAAGGCGCGCAGTGCGTCATAGACTTTTATAAGCCTCGTGGGCAGACTTTCGCCCACTTTGGCCTAGTGACCCGCAATGAACGCTGCAACCCATTCCGACTTTCCCGTGTCCTCCGGCGTACGTCCGGCGGACCGGCTGGGTTTCACCCTGTTCGTTGCGGCCATCGTGCACGTGGCCATTCTGCTCGGCGTCGGCTTCACCATGCCGATGCCCAGCATGCTGAGCAAAACCCTGGAAATCACCCTCGCCAGCTTCAAGAGCGATAAGGCGCCCGAGAAGGCCGACTACCTCGCCCAGATGCACCAGCAGGGCAGCGGCACCCTGGAACACAAGGCGATCCCCAAGACCACCGAGCAGGCGCCCTTCCAGGACACCGAGGTGAAGAAGGTCGCGCCGCCCGCCACGCCGAAGCAGGCCAAGAGCCCGGAAGCGCCCAAGACCGCGATCAGCACCCGCAGCCCGCGCCCGGACAAGGTCCAGGCCAAGCCGGAGACACCCAAGGCGGAGAACGTCGCCAAGCCCGCGCCGCAGTTCGACTCCAGCCAGTTGTCCGCGCAGATTTCCAGCCTTGAAGCCGACCTCGCCCGCGAGCAGCAGGCCTACGCCAAGCGCCCGCGCATCCACCGCCTGAGCGCCGCCTCGACCATGCGCGACAAAGGCGCCTGGTACAAGGAAGAGTGGCGCAAGAAGATCGAGCGCATCGGCAACCTCAACTACCCCGACGAGGCCCGCCGCCAGCGCATCTATGGCAGCCTGCGCCTGCTGGTTTCGATCAACCGCGACGGCTCCCTCTATGAAGTGCAGGTGCTGGAATCCTCCGGCCAGCCGACGCTTGACCAGGCCGCCCAGCGCATCGTGCGACTGGCCGCGCCCTTCGCGCCCTTCTCCGGCGATCTGAACGACATCGACCGCCTGGAAATCATCCGCACCTGGCGCTTCGAGCGCGGCGACCGCCTGTCCAGCCAGTGACCCGGTCGTGCCTGCGGCACGCAGTGGCGTTTTCAAGGCTTGTCCCTTTGGTCCGCAGGGCTGAAACTAGCTGGCATGAAAAGCACAGCCGCAAGCTCTCTCAAGCACCACTTCCTGATCGCCATGCCGCACATGGCGGACCCCAACTTTGCCCAGACCGTCACCTATATCGTCGAACACAACGAGCAGGGTGCCATGGGCCTGATCATCAACCGCCCCAGCGGCCTGAGCCTGTCCGACGTGCTCGAACAGCTGCGCCCGGACGAACTGCCGCCGGCGCGCTGCCAGGGCATGGTCATCTACAACGGCGGCCCGGTGCAGACCGACCGAGGCTTCGTCCTGCACCCGGCCGGACGCAGCTACCAGGCCACCCTGGAACTGGGCGAACTGTCGCTGTCCACCTCCCAGGATGTGCTGTTCGCCATCGCCGATGGCAGCGGCCCGGCGCAGCACCTGATCACCCTCGGCTACGCGGGCTGGGATGCCGGCCAGCTGGAAGCGGAACTCACCGACAACTCATGGCTGACCTGCCCCGCCGACCCTGCAGTGCTCTTCGAGGTGCCGGCCGAGCAACGCCTGTCCGCCGCCGCCGAGCGCCTGGGGATCAACCTCAGCCTGCTCACCGCCCAGGCCGGGCACGCCTGATGTCGAGCAAACCCCTGCGCCTGCTCCTGGGCTTCGACTACGGCACCAAACAGATCGGCGTCGCCGTCGGCCAGGCCATCACCGGCCAGGCCCGCGAACTCTGCGTACTCAAGGCGCAGAACGGCGTACCGGACTGGAACCGCGTGGAAGCCCTGATCAAGGAGTGGCAGCCCGACGCCATCGTCGTCGGCCTGCCGCTGAACATGGACGGCACTCCCAGCGACATGAGCGAGCGCGCCGAGAAATTCGCCCGCCGCCTGCATGGCCGCTACAACCTGCCGGTACACACCCACGACGAACGCCTGACCACCTACGCCGCCAAGGGCGAACGCCTGGCCCAGGGCCAGCGCGACGGCTACCGCGAGCGCCCGGTGGACGCCCTGGCCGCCGCCCTGCTGCTGGAGGGCTGGCTGGCCGAAAACGCCCCCGCCTGACCTGCGACCTGACCTGCAAAAAAGCCCCCTTGATCCATGACAGCCCCAAGGGGGGCAAAGCCGCTAAGCTTGCCGGACCAGCCCTTCCCGGAACGGTCCGCCCCGATGGCCGCCCGTGCCGGGTGGCTTCGCCAACCGAACCGGAGACGTCATGACCCTGCCCAGCCCCGCCGAACTCCTCCCCCGCATGGCCACCGACCTGCGCAACTACCTGGCGCAGCGCGGGATCGACTCGCCGCGCTTCGTCGGCATCCACACCGGCGGCATCTGGGTCGCCCAGGCATTGCTCAAGGAACTGGGCAGCGACGAGATCCTCGGCATCCTCGACGTGTCCTTCTACCGCGACGATTTCACCCGCAGCGGCCTGCACCCGCAGGTCCGTCCGTCGGAGCTGCCGTTCGAGATCGACGGCCAGCACCTGGTCCTGGTGGACGACGTGCTGATGAGCGGCCGGACCATCCGCGCCGCGCTCAACGAGCTGTTCGACTACGGCCGCCCGGCCAGCGTGACCCTGGTCTGCCTGGTGGACCTGAACAAGCGCGAACTGCCGATTCGTCCGGATGTCGTCGGCGAAACCCTGTCATTGGCACCCAATGAGCGGGTAAAATTGCGCGGTCCCGCACCACTTGTCCTCGAGCGCACGCTTCTCAGCACCGCGCTGTAACCCCGCGCGCCCGGACATCCACCACCTACCTTCAGGGCCTGCCACATGCCGACCGACGCCAAGCGCCCGCTGCAGCTCAACGACCTGGGCCAGCTGCGCCACTTCCTCTCGCTCGACGGGTTGTCCCGCGAACTGCTGACTGAAATCCTCGATACCGCCGACTCCTTCCTCGAAGTCGGCGCCCGCGCGGTGAAGAAAGTCCCGCTGCTGCGCGGCAAGACCGTGTGCAACGTGTTCTTCGAGAACTCCACGCGCACCCGCACCACCTTCGAACTGGCCGCCCAGCGCCTGTCCGCCGACGTCATCTCGCTGAACGTGTCGACTTCCTCGACCAGCAAGGGCGAGACGCTCACCGACACCCTGCGCAACCTCGAGGCCATGGCCGCCGACATGTTCGTCGTGCGCCACAGCGACTCGGGTGCCGCGCACTTCATCGCCGAGCACGTCAGCCCCAACGTCGCCGTGATCAACGGCGGCGACGGCCGCCACGGCCACCCGACCCAGGGCATGCTCGACATGCTCACCATCCGCCGCCACAAGGGCAGCTTCGAGAACCTCTCGGTGGCCATCGTCGGCGACATCCTGCACTCGCGGGTGGCGCGCTCCGACATGCTGGCGCTGAAAACCCTGGGCTGCCCGGACATCCGCGTCGTCGCCCCGCGCACCCTGCTGCCGGTGGGCCTGGAAGAGCAGTACGGCGTGAAGGTCTACACCGACGCCAACGAAGGCCTGAAGGACGTCGACGTGGTGATCATGCTGCGCCTGCAGCGCGAGCGCATGGCCGGCGGCCTGCTGCCCAGCGAAGGCGAGTTCTTCAAGCTCTACGGCCTGACCCAGAAGCGCCTGAAGCTGGCCAAGCCCGACGCCATCGTCATGCACCCCGGCCCGATCAACCGCGGCGTGGAGATCGACTCCGCCGTGGCTGACGGCGAACAGTCGGTGATCCTCAACCAGGTCACCTACGGCATCGCCATCCGCATGGCCGTGCTGTCCATGGCCATGAGCGGCCAGAACGCCCAACGCCAGCTGGAACAGGAGGACGCGCAATGACCGTCAGTATTCGTGGCGCCCACCTGATCGACCCGGCCAGCGGCCTGGACAAGGTCTGCGACCTGCACATCGAGGCCGGCAAGATCATTGCCATTGGCGATGCGCCCGAAGGCTTCCACGCCGCCCAGGAAATCGACGCCGCCGGCCTCATCGCCGCACCCGGCCTGGTGGACCTGAGCGTCGCCCTGCGCGAGCCGGGCTACAGCCGCAAGGGCAACATCGAGAGCGAAACCCGCGCCGCCGCTGCCGGTGGCGTCACCAGCCTGTGCTTCCCGCCGCACACCAAGCCGGTGCTGGACACCTCGGCGGTGGCCGAACTGATCCTCGACCGCGCCCGCGAAGCCGGCAACGCCAAGGTCTTCCCCATCGGTGCGCTCACCAAGGGCCTGGGCGGCGAGCAGCTGTCCGAACTGGTCGCCCTGCGCGACGCCGGCTGCGTGGCCTTCACCAACGGCCTGGCGCCGATGGCGAGCAACCGCGTGCTGCTGCGCTCGCTGGAATACGCGGCGACCTTCGACCTCACCGTGGTCTTCACCTCCCAGGACCACGACCTGGCCGAAGGCGGCCTCGCCCACGAAGGCCCGACCGCCAGCTTCCGTGGCCTGGCCGGCATCCCGGAGACCGCCGAGACCGTAGCCCTGGCCCGCAACCTGCTGCTGGTGGAGCAGTCCGGCGTACGCGCGCACTTCAGCCAGCTGACCAGTGCCCGTGGCGTCGAGATGATCGCCCAGGCCCAGGCCCGTGGCCTGCCGGTCACCGCCGACGTGGCGCTGTACCAGCTGATCCTCACCGACGAGGCGCTGGCGGACTTCTCCAGCCTCTACCACGTGCAACCGCCGCTGCGCTCGCGCAAGGACCGCGACGCCCTGCGCGAAGCGGTGAAGAGCGGCGTGATCCAGGCCATCGCCAGCCACCACCAGCCCCATGAGCCGGACGCGAAGAACGCCCCGTTCGCCGCCACCGACCCGGGAATCAGCAGCGTCGAGCTGCTGCTGCCGCTGGCCATGACCCTGGTGCAGGACGGCCTGCTCGACCTGCCGACCCTGCTCGCGCGCCTGTCCAGTGGCCCGGCCGCCGCGCTGCGCCTGCCGGCCGGCAAGCTGGCCGTGGGCGCCGCCGCCGACGTGGTGCTGTTCGAAGCCGACGGCCAGACCCTGGCGGGCGAAACCTGGCACTCCCGTGGCCAGAACTGCCCGTTCCTCGGCCACTGCCTGCCGGGCGTGGTGCGCTGCACCCTGGTGGACGGGCACATCGTCCACGCGGTCTGACGCCCTACCCGCCCATGAAAAAGCCCGCCGATTGGCGGGCTTTTTCATGGGGGAATCACCGTCTGCTCCGGAACGCCTCCGAACGTAGGGCGTATAACCGTTCGCGGTTATACGCCGATACACCTCGCCTAATCATCGGCGCCAAGGTCAAGCTCGAAGCACGCTGAAACCCAGGCTAATCGGCGTATAACGCGGAGCGTTATACGCCCTACGCTCCACGATCAGATCGTCGCCAACGCCTTGGCCAGATCGGCGCGCAGGTCCTCCACGTCTTCCACTCCCACCGACAACCGGACCAGCGAATCACCGATGCCCAGCTCGGCGCGATTCTCCGCAGGAATGCTGGCATGGGTCATGATCGCCGGGTGCTCGATCAGGCTTTCCACCCCGCCCAGGCTTTCCGCCAGGGCGAACAGCTTGACGTTCTCCAGGAAGCGCTTGGAGCCTGCCAGGTCGGTGTTCAGGTCCAGCGAGATCATCCCGCCGAAGCCCTTCATCTGCTTGCGCGCCAGCTCGTGCTGCGGGTGCGACGGCAGGCCGGGGTAGTAAACGCGCTTCACCTGCGGCTGCTGCTCCAGCCACTTGGCCAGGTCCAGCGCATTGGCACAGTGCCGTTCCATGCGCAGCGCCAGGGTCTTCACCCCGCGCAGGGTGAGGAAGGCGTCGAACGGGCCGGCAATGGCGCCCACCGAGTTCTGCAGGAAGCCCAGGCGCTCGGCGAGGTCGGGGTTGTCGCCGACGATGGCGATGCCGCCGATCACGTCGGAGTGCCCGTTGAGGTACTTGGTGGTGGAGTGCACGACGATGTCGAAGCCCAGGTCCAGCGGGCGCTGCACGTAGGGGCTGGCGAAGGTGTTGTCGGCCACGCAGAGGATGCCGCGCTCACGGCAGGTGCGGGCGATGGCGGCCAGATCGGTCAGGCGCAGCAGCGGGTTGCTCGGGGTTTCCACCCAGACCATGCGGGTCTTGTCGGTCAGCGCCGCCTCCAGCGCGCCGGGCTGGGCCAGGTCGGCGAAGTGGAAGTCATGCCCGGCGCTGCGCCGGCGCACCCGCTCGAACAGGCGGAAGGTGCCGCCGTACAGGTCGTTGCCGGAAACGATGTGCGAGCCGGCGTCGAGCAGCTCCAGCACCGCCGAGATGGCCGCCAGCCCGGAGGCGAAGGCGAACGCCTTGCTGCCGCCTTCCAGGTCCGCCACGCAGCGTTCCAGCGCCCAGCGCGTGGGGTTGTGCGAGCGACCGTAGTCCAGGCCCTTGTGCACGCCGGGGCTGTCCTGGCGGTAGGTGGAGTTGGCGTAGATCGGCGGCATGATCGCCCCGGTGGACGGGTCCGGCTCCTGCCCGGCGTGAATCACGCGGGTGGCGAAACCGAGGCGGTCGTGGTGCTGGCTCATGCGAGGGTCCTCCGCAAATGGTTGAGCAAATCGAATCTTGTGATCAGGCCGTGGAAGCCCGAGGCATCGGCAATGATGGCGACCAGGCCGCGCGCCAGCACGGCTTCGAGCTCCTTGAGGCTGGCGCCCGGCGCGAGGGTTTCCGGGGCGGTGCTCATGGCGCTGGCGACGTCGCTGCGAAAATGCGCCGGGTCGTCATGCACGCCCAGCAGGATGTCGGATTCGTCGATGACCCCGACCAGGCGCTGGCCTTCGAGCACCGGGAGTTGGGAGATGTCCGCCAGGCGCATGCGCTGGAAGGCGGTGAGCAGGGTGTCGCCGGGGCCGACGCTGACCACCCGGCCCTCCTCGAAACGCCGCGCGACGATGTCGCGCAGGTCGCCGTAGCGCTTGCGCTGCAGCAGGCCCTGGTCGGTCATCCATTGGTCGTTGTAGATCTTCGAGAGGTAGCGGGTGCCGGTGTCGCAAACCAGGCTGACCACCCGCTTGGGTTCGGTCTGCTCGCGGCAGAAGCGCAGCGCGGCGGCCAGCAGGGTGCCGGTGGACGAGCCGGCGGCGATGCCTTCGTTGCGCAATAGCTCGCGGGCGGTGCGGAAGCTTTCCTCATCGCTGATGGAGTAGGCATGGCGCACGCTGGAAAGGTCGGCAATCGACGGCACGAAGTCCTCGCCTATGCCCTCCACCGCCCAGGAGCCGGGTGTGCCGAGCTGACCGGAGCGCGAGTACTCGGCCATGATCGAACCCACCGGGTCGGCCAGGACCATTTCCAGCTTCGGCTGGACCTTCTGGAAGAATCGGGTCAACCCGGTCAGGGTACCGGCCGAGCCGACGCCAACCACCACGGCGTCCAGGTCATGGCCGGTCTGCGCCCAGATTTCCGGGCCGGTGCCGGTCTCGTGGGCCAGGGGGTTGGCGGGGTTGTTGAACTGGTCGGCGAAGAAGGCGTCGGGCAGTTCCCTGGCCAGCCGCGCGGCGACATCCTGGTAATACTCGGGGTGGCCCTTGCCGACGTCGGAGCGGGTGATGTGCACCTCGGCGCCCATGGCGCGCAGGTGCAGGACCTTCTCGGTGGACATCTTGTCCGGCACCACCAGCACGACGCGGTAGCCCTTCGCCCGGCCGACCAGCGCAAGCCCCAGGCCGGTGTTGCCGGCGGTAGCTTCGACTATCACGCCGCCGGGCTTCAGCCGACCGTCACGCTCGGCGGCCTCGATCATGGCGACGCCGATGCGGTCCTTGATGGAGCCGCCGGGGTTCTGCGATTCGAGCTTGAGGAACAGGGTGCAGGGTCCGGTATCGAAGCGGGTGACGCGGACCATGGGGGTGTTGCCGATCAGGTCGAGTACGGCGGGGCGGGATTCGTTGCTCATGGCAGCCACTCCTTCGGGGCGCCCCGGGGATCGCCCGGCGACGCCTGCTACTGTCCTCCTGACCTTAGGCGGGAGGCACAGGTCGCGCCAGGCGGCGCGACGAAAGAGAGCGGCTTTGGCTTTTCGTAGGAGCGAGCTTGCTCGCGCACAAACCTCGTGCCGTGCGGTTCGCGAGCAAGCTCGCTCCTACAAGAGAAGGATCAGATGCGCTGCGGCCCGTTGCGCTCGGAAATCTGGCTGTTCAGCGTCCAGAAGTCATAGAGCACGCCGATGAAAAACAGCCCGCCGGTGAACAGATAGAGAATCCCGGTGAGCCACTTGCCCATGTACATGCGATGCACGCCGAACACGCCGAGGAAGGTCAGGAGGATCCAGGCGACGTTGTAGTCCACACCACCGGCGCGGTAGCGCTGGTCCGCCGCGTCGTCCATGGAGGGGATGAGGAACAGGTCGATGATCCAGCCGATGAAGAACAGGCCGAGGGTAAAGAACCAAATGGTGCCGGTGATCGGCCGGCCATAGTAGAAGCGGTGCGAACCGGTGAAGCCGAAGATCCACAGCAGGTAGCCGATGAGCTTGCTGTGGGTGTCTGGGTTGGCGGACATGCCTTTCTCCCGTCTTGTTGCGGTACGGCCAGGATAAACGAAAAGCCCGCTCTAGGCGGGCTTCTCGGGTGCCAACTGTTCGGAAAGCAGGCTCAGCGGAAACGGCGGTTGGGATCGTCGTCGCTCATCTCCAGGGTCAGCCCCTGGGTCATGCTGGAAAGGTGGTCGGCGTCGGTTTCCGAACCCAGCTTGATCATCAGGCGCAGGTCGTTGGCCGAGTCGGCGTAGGCCAGCGCGTCTTCGTAGGTGATCTCGCCCTGGCTGTAGAGCTGGTACAGCGCCTGGTCGAAGGTCTGCATGCCCTGCTCGGTGGAGCGCTTCATCAGCGGCTTGAGCTCGTGCACTTCGCCCTTGCGGATCAGGTCGGCGGCCAGCGGGGTGTTCAGCAGCACCTCGATCACCGCGCGACGGCCCTTGCCGTCCGGGGTCGGCACCAGTTGCTGGGCGACGATGGCCTTGAGGTTCAGCGACAGGTCCATCCACACCTGGCCATGCCGGTCGGCCGGGAAGAAGTGGATGATCCGCTCCAGCGCCTGGTTGGCGTTGTTGGCGTGCAGGGTCGCCAGGCACAGGTGGCCGGTTTCGGCGAAGGCCACGGCGTGGTCCATGGTCTCGCGCGAGCGCACCTCGCCGATCATGATCACGTCCGGCGCCTGGCGCAGGGTGTTCTTCAGGGCCACTTCGAAGGAGTCGGTATCCAGCCCCACTTCGCGCTGGGTGACGATGCAGCCCTGATGCTGGTGGATGAATTCGATCGGGTCTTCGATGGAGATGATGTGGCCGGTGGAGTTCTTGTTGCGGTAGCCGATCATCGCCGCCAGCGAGGTGGACTTACCGGTACCGGTGGCACCGACGAAGATCACCAGGCCGCGCTTGGTCAGCGCCAGTTTCTTGAGGACTTCCGGAAGCTTGAGGTCTTCGATGGTCGGGATGTTGGTCTCGATGCGGCGCAGCACCATGCCCACCAGGTTGCGCTGGTAGAAGGCGCTGACGCGGAAACGGCCGACGCCACGGGCGCTGATGGCGAAGTTGCACTCGTGGTTCTCGGCGAACTCGCGGCGCTGCTGCTCGTTCATCACCGCAAGCACGGACTCGCGGGTCTGCTCCGGCGACAGCGCGGTCTTGGTCACCGGCAGCACCTTGCCATTGACCTTCATCGAAGGCGGTACGCCCGCCGTGATGAAGAGGTCGGAGGCTCCCTTTTCCACCATGAGGCGCAACAGCTTCTCGAATTCCATGATCGTTCCCGCCGGGTTCACGCTGACTGCGACAATGCTGTCGAATCACGGAGCGAGTGCGTGTGGCGCGCTCCGTGCGCCGGGCCCTAGGGGCCCGGTGGGTTTGGAACCTGCTTACGATCTCGCGAGCTAGTGCAGAACAAGGCGAAAACGGTTTAGGGAGCGGAGGGTAAATAAGCATCCCGAGACCAATTTCAACGCAGTTATGCCGACGCGCAGCAGATCGAAAGCAGGTTCTTAGAAGTTTTCCTGAATCTTGGCCTTCTCCTTGGCCGCCTCGCGGGTCACCAGGCCCTTGGCGACCAGGCCCTTCAAGCACATGTCCAGGGTCTGCATGCCGATCGCACCGCCGGTCTGGATCGCCGAGTACATCTGCGCGACCTTGTCCTCGCGGATCAGGTTACGGATCGCCGGGGTGCCGATCATGATCTCGTGGGCCGCGACACGGCCGCCGCCGATCTTCTTCAGCAGGGTCTGGGAGATCACCGACTGCAGGGATTCGGAGAGCATGGAGCGAACCATGGACTTTTCCTCGGCGGGGAACACGTCGACGATACGGTCGATGGTCTTGGCCGCGGAGGTGGTGTGCAGGGTGCCGAATACCAGGTGACCGGTTTCCGCGGCGGTCAACGCCAGGCGGATGGTCTCCAGGTCGCGCATCTCCCCCACCAGGATGATGTCCGGGTCCTCCCGCAGGGCCGAGCGCAGCGCCTCGTTGAAGCCGAGGGTGTCACGGTGCACCTCGCGCTGGTTGACCAGGCACTTCTTCGACTCGTGGACGAATTCGATCGGGTCTTCGACGGTGAGGATGTGGCTGTACTTGGTGTTGTTCAGGTAGTCGAGCATCGCCGCAAGCGAGGTGGACTTGCCCGAACCGGTCGGGCCGGTCACCAGCACCAGGCCGCGCGGCACGTCGGAAATACGTTTGAACACTTCTCCCATGCCCAGGTCCTCCATCGTGAGTACCTTGGAGGGAATGGTCCGGAACACGGCGCCGGCGCCACGGTTCTGGTTGAAGGCGTTGACACGGAAACGGGCGACCCCGGGGACTTCGAAGGAGAAGTCGGTCTCCAGGAATTCTTCGTAATCCTTGCGCTGCTTGTCGTTCATGATGTCGTAGATCAGCGCGTGGACCTGCTTGTGCTCCAGGGGCGGCAGGTTGATCCGGCGAACATCGCCATCGACGCGGATCATCGGCGGCAGACCGGCCGAGAGGTGCAGGTCCGAAGCGCCCTGCTTGGCGCTGAAGGCGAGCAGCTCGGTAATATCCATGGGACTCCCCAATCAAGAGCAAGCAGGTAGAATGCCGCAGAACTCGCAGCAGCCGGGCGGAAAAGCGACGGTAATGTCCACGATAGCAGAGAATATTGCAAAGGTTCGCGCGCGCATCCGTGAGGCGGCGCAAGCTTGCGGACGCGCCCCGGAGACAGTGCGCCTTCTGGCGGTCAGCAAGACCAAGCCGGCCGCCGCTATCCGCGAGGCCTTCGCCTGCGGATTGGCCGATTTCGGCGAGAACTACCTGCAGGAAGCCCTGGCCAAGCAGATGGAACTGGCGGACCTGGCGCTGACCTGGCACTTCATCGGCCCGATCCAGTCGAACAAGACCCGGCCGATCGCCGAACACTTCCAGTGGGTCCACTCGGTGGACCGCCTGAAGATCGCCCAGCGCCTGTCCGAGCAGCGTCCTGCGCACCTGCCGCCGCTGAACATCCTGCTGCAGGTGAACGTCAGCGGCGAGGACAGCAAGTCCGGCTGCTCCCTGGAGGAGCTGCCCGCCCTCGCCCAGGCGGTGGCGCAGCTGCCGAACCTGAAGCTGCGCGGCCTGATGGCGATTCCCGAACCGACTGAAGATGTTGCCGCACAGCACGCTGCGTTCGCCCGCCTGCGCGAGGCGATGCACGCCCTGAACCTCGGCCTGGACAGCCTGTCCATGGGCATGAGCCACGATCTCGAAGCCGCCATCGACGAAGGCGCCACCTGGGTGCGGATCGGTACCGCCCTGTTTGGCGCCCGCGACTACGGCACTTCGCACTGAATAAAGGAAGAGACTCAATGAGCAGCACCCGCATTGCCTTCATCGGCGCCGGCAACATGGCCGCCAGTCTCATCGGCGGCCTGCGCGCCAAGGGCGTCGAAGCCAGCCACATCCGCGCCAGCGACCCGGGCGCCGAGCAGCGCGCAAAGATCGCCGCCGAGCACGGCATCGAAGTCGTTGCCGACAACGCCAGCGCCGTGGCCGGCGCCGACGTGGTGGTCCTGGCGGTCAAGCCGCAGGTCATGAAGGACGTCTGCCAGGCACTCGCGCCGGCGCTTTCGGGCAACGCACTGATCGTCTCCATCGCCGCCGGCATCCCCTGCGCCAGCCTCGAACGCTGGCTGGGTGCCGTCGACGGCCAGCCGCGCGCCATCGTCCGCTGCATGCCCAACACCCCGGCGCTGGTCGGCCTGGGCGCCAGCGGCCTGTACGCCAACGCCAGCGTCAGCGCCGCCCAGCGCGAGCAGGCGCAGAAGCTGCTGAGCGCCGTCGGCATCGCCCTGTGGCTGGATGCGGAGAAGCAGATCGACGCGGTCACCGCCGTTTCCGGCAGCGGCCCGGCCTACTTCTTCCTGCTGATGGAGGCCATGACCGCCGCCGGCGAGAAGCTCGGCCTGTCCCGCGAGGTCGCCGGCCAGCTGGCCCGCCAGACCGCCCTGGGCGCCGCGCAGATGGCCACCACCAGCGACGTCGAGCCGGCCGAACTGCGCCGCCGCGTGACCTCGCCCAATGGCACCACCGAAGCTGCCATCAAGACTTTCCAGGCCAACGGTTTCGAAGCGCTGGTAGCGAAGGCGGTAGGCGCCGCCGACCATCGCTCCGCCGAGCTGGCCGAACAACTGGGTCAATGACAAGGAGCCCTCAATGACCGGTCTTTCCACCGCCGCCATCTACGTCATCCAGACCCTCGGCAGCCTGTACCTGCTGATCGTCCTGCTGCGCTTCATCCTGCAACTGGTGCGCGCCGACTTCTACAATCCGCTCAGCCAGTTCATCGTACGAGCCACCAAGCCGCTGCTGAACCCGCTGCGCAAGATCATCCCCGGCTTCGGTGGCGTCGATTTCGCCTCGCTGGTGTTGGCCATCCTGGTTCAGCTGGTGCTGATGATCGTCACCCTGACCCTGATGGGTTACGGCGTCGGCGGTTACATCCTGCAGCTGCTGGTGTGGTCGGTGATCGCGGTGACCTCGCTGTTCCTCAAGGTGTTCTTCTTCGCCCTGATCATCAGCGTGATCCTCTCCTGGGTCGCCCCGGGCAGCTACAACCCGGGCGCCCAACTGGTGAACCAGATCTGCGAGCCGTTCCTGGCGCCGTTCCGCAAGCTGCTGCCGAACCTGGGCGGGCTGGATATCTCGCCGATCTTCGCCTTCATCGCGCTGAAGCTGATCGACATGCTGGTGATCGGCAACCTGGCAGCAATGACCGGGATGCCGCAGATCCTCAGCCCCTTCATGTGAGTCGGGCGTGCCCTTCTACCACTGGGACGGCGAGGACCTGATCCTCGATTGCCACCTGCAACCCAAGGCGAGCCGCGACGAGTTCGCCGGGTTGCACGGTGAGCGCCTGAAGATCCGCCTCACCGCACCGCCCGTGGAAGGCAAGGCCAACGCCCACCTGCTGGCGTTCCTCGGCAAGGCCTTCGGCGTCCCCAAGAGCCAGGTGAAACTGGAAAGCGGCGAACTGAACCGGCAGAAGCGGGTGCGTATTCCGAAACCCTCGAAGCTCCCGGAAGAGCTGGGGATTACCGCTCGGTAGCCTTGGCCGACCTTACACGCGGTATTGTTATGAAGGCCAATTGACGCTATTGCGCGTCATCGCATAATTCGGGGTATTCATCATCCCCGCGCAGGACGCGCCAGCCTAAGGAACGCCTGAATGAGCATGGAGCGTCTCAGTCAGCAGATCGATGCCTACGTCACCTGGAAGCGGGAGCTGGTCCGGGAGATCACCCGTTATCGCAGCCTGCTGGAGCGTTGCCGGCTGAACACGCCGGACATCGAGAGCCGCCTGGAACGCACCCTGCGCCTGCTGCGCATCGACCACATTACCCTGGCCTTCGTCGGCGAGTATTCGCGCGGCAAGACCGAGCTGATCAACAGCCTGTTCTTCGCAGGCTACGGCCGCCGCATGCTGCCGTCCCAGGCCGGGCGCACCACCATGTGCCCCACCGAGCTGTTCTTCGACCCACGCTCGGAGCGTCCCTATATCCGCCTGCTGCCGATCGAGACCCGCGTGGCCGACGCAAGCGTCGCGCAGTTCAAGCGCATTCCACGGCACTGGGTGAACATTCCGCTGGATACCTCCGACCCGGCCAACATGGCCCTGGCCTTCGCCCAGGTCGCCAAGACCAAACCGCTGCCGGTGGAACAGGCGATCCAGCTGGGCTTCCACCCGGACATGCTGGAAGCCACCGACAAGCCCGGCATCGTCCTGGTGCCGGCCTGGCGCCACGCGCTGGTCAACTTCGACCACCCGCTGCTGCGCCAGGGCCTTCGCATCCTCGATACCCCCGGCCTGAACGCGCTGGGCAGCGAGCCCGAACTCACGCTGTCGATGCTGCCCGCCGCCCAGTCGATCCTCTTCCTGCTGGCCGCGGACACCGGTGTCACCGCCTCTGACATGGCGATCTGGCAGAACCACATCCGCCAGCTGGGCGAGGACAGCCACACCACGCTCTATGCGGTGCTGAACAAGATCGACGTGCTGTGGGACGACCTCGCCGGCGAAAGCTTCGTGCAGAACGCCATCCGCCAGATCCAGGACGCCACCGCGCGCCAGCTGGGCATCGCCCGTCGCGACGTGCTGCCGCTGTCGGCCAAGCAGGGGCTGCTGGCCAAGGTACGCGGCGACCGCGAGCTGCTGGCCCGCAGCCAGATGGAAAGCCTGGAGGACCTGCTCTGCGAACGCATTGTCGCGCAGAAGGAACACCTGCTCGAAAGCGCCGTGGTCGGCCAGGTACTGGCGCTGGTGAACAACACCCAGCACACCCTGCGCGTGCGCCTGGAGAAGGTGAAGGAGCAGCACGCGCTGCTCGACAGCCAGCAACACGACAGCGGCCAACTGCTGTTCGAGCTGACCGCCAGGACCAAGGAAGACCACAGCCTGCATCACAAGCGCCTGCTGAACCTGAAGACCAACCAGCGCCTGCTGCGTCACCAGGGCGAACAGCTACGCGAGGCGCTGCACCCCGAGCGACTGGAGCTGCACCTGAAGCGGGTCCACCACAAGCTGCGGGGCAGTTGGACCACTTTGGGCATCAACCAGGCAATCCTGCACTTCTTCCACACCGTGGAGGACGACCTGGTCGGTCTGCACCACGAGGCCGAGGCGGCCAACCGCATGGTCGCGGCCATCTACCTTCGGCACAACCAGGAAAACCCGCTCAACGCCCTGGACGCTCCGCAGTTCCGCGTCGAGCGCTACCTGAACGAGCTGGCCAAGCTGCAGGCCAAGGCCGACAGCTTCCGCCTGCACCTCAAGACCCTGCTCACCGAACAGCGCACCCTCACCCGGCGCTTCTTCGCCACCGTGGCCCAGGAAGTCATCGGCCTGCACCTGCGCCTGCGCGAGGAGGCCGAGCAGTGGGCCACCGATGCGCTGATGCCGCTGATGCAGTACAGCCTGGAGCACAAGCAGCTGCTGGAAACCCACATGCTGCGGCTCAAGGCGCTGGCCCTGGAAACTCAGCAGGCTCGGCAGCGTTCGCTGCTCCTGGGGCGCTATACCGACGAGCTGGAAAAGCAGCTCGTCGAGGCCTCCGACATCCTCCGCCAGCTGCGTCGCCCCTCGCCGCTGCACCGCCAGGCCAAGGTCGTCACCCTGCCCGGCTCGCAGCGCGCCTGAACCCCGCCCCGGCGCTTGCCGCTAGGGGCGGCGCTCTTTAGACTGGCCCTCCTTTTTTATTCTTGAGCTGGGTCGATGCCAACAGTCTTCCCCGAAGATTCCGTCGGTCTGGTCTCGCCCCAGACGCTGCAGTTCAGCGAGCCGCTGCCCCTGGCCTGCGGCAAGACGCTGCCCGAATACCAGCTGGTGATCGAGACCTACGGCGAGCTTAACGCCACGGCGAGCAACGCCGTGCTGATCTGCCACGCCCTGTCCGGCCACCACCACGCCGCCGGCTACCACAGCAGCGAAGACCGCAAGCCGGGCTGGTGGGACAGCTGCATCGGCCCCGGCAAGCCCATCGATACCCGCAAGTTCTTCGTCGTCTCGCTGAACAACCTCGGCGGCTGCAACGGTTCCACCGGGCCGACCTGCCTCAATCCGGCCACCGGCAAGGTCTATGGCGCGGACTTCCCCGTGGTCACCGTGGAAGACTGGGTGCACAGTCAGGCGCGCCTGGCCGATCGCCTGGGCATTGCCCAGTGGGCGGCGGTGATCGGCGGCAGCCTTGGCGGCATGCAGGCCCTGCAATGGACCATCAGCTACCCCGAGCGCGTGCGCCACTGCCTGTGCATCGCCAGCGCGCCCAAGCTGTCGGCGCAGAACATCGCCTTCAACGAAGTGGCACGCCAGGCGATCCTCTCCGACCCGGAGTTCTTCGGCGGCCATTTCCAGGAACACGACGTGATTCCCCGACGCGGCCTGAGCCTGGCACGGATGGTCGGGCACATCACCTATCTCTCCGATGACGCCATGGGAGCCAAGTTCGGCCGCGACATGAAGTCGGAGAAGCTCAACTACGACCTGCACAGTGTCGAGTTCCAGGTGGAAAGCTACCTGCGCTACCAGGGCGAGGAATTCTCCACCCGCTTCGATGCCAACACCTACCTGCTGATGACCAAGGCACTGGACTACTTCGATCCGGCCGCGGCCCACGGCGGCGACCTGGCGCGAACCCTGGCCGGAGTGAAGGCGGACTTCTGCCTCATGTCCTTCACCACCGACTGGCGCTTCTCCCCGGCGCGCTCGCGGGAAATCGTCGACGCCCTACTGGCGGCGAAGAAGAACGTCAGTTATCTGGAAATCGACGCACCGCAAGGTCACGACGCCTTCCTGATACCGATTCCACGCTACCTGCAAGCCTTTGGCGGTTACATGAACCGCATCAGCGTATAAGAAGGAACGCCATGCGCGCCGACCTGGACATCATCCAAGACTGGATCCCCGCCGGCAGCCGGGTACTCGACCTGGGCTGCGGCGACGGCGAACTGCTCGCCTGGCTGCGTGACCACAAGCAGGTCAGCGGCTACGGCCTGGAGATCGACGCCGAAAAAATCGCCAAGTGCATCGAACGCGGCGTCAACGTCATCGAACAGGATCTGGACAAGGGCCTGGGCAACTTCGCCAGCAACAGTTTCGACGTGGTGGTGATGACCCAGTCCCTGCAGGCCCTGCGCTACCCGGACAAAGTGCTGGCGGAAATGCTGCGGGTGGGCAAGACCTGCATCATCACCTTCCCCAACTTCGGCCACTGGCGCTGCCGCTGGTACCTCGCGCGCAACGGTCGCATGCCGGTGTCGGACTTCCTTCCGTACACTTGGTACAACACGCCGAACATTCACTTCTGCACCTTCCGCGACTTCGAAGCCCTGTGCCGGCAGTTGCAGGTGAAGGTTCTCGACCATCTGGCGGTGGACCGCGAGCATCAGCATGGCTGGGCGTCGCGAATCTGGCCTAATCTGTTGGGTGAGATCGGTATCTACCGGGTCAGTGGCCCTGGCGTACAGGACCATCGCATCGCCGTCTGATCGACCCCAGGAGAATTATCATGCGCCGCCTGCTCACCCTCATCGCCTGCCTGGTCCTCGCCCTGCCCGCCTTCGCCGAACAGGTCAAGCGCCTGGGCGACCTCCAGGTCCACTACAGCGTGTTCAACTCCAGCTTCCTCCAGCCCAAGGTCGCGCAGGCCGTGGGCGTGGTGCGCAGCAAGGCCCAGGGCGTGGTCAACATCGTGCCGCTGGACGCCAATGGGAAGCCGGCCAACGCCACCGTGGCCGGCAGTGCGAAGAACCTGATGGGCCAGGTAATCCCCCTGACCTTCAAGCGCGTGGTCGAGGAAGGCGCCGTCTACAACCTGGCGCAGTTCCCCATCGAAGGCCGCGAAACCCTGACCTTCACCATCCAGGTCCAGTCCGGAGGCGGAGCTCCGCAGAGCTTCGACTTCATGCAGGAAATCTTCCCCGACGAATGATCAAGCTCGAACAACTGGTGCTGGCCAGTCACAACGCCGGCAAGCTCAAGGAACTCCAGGCCATGCTCGGCGCCCACGTGAAGGTGCGCTCGATCGGTGAGTTCAGTGATGTGGAGCCGGAAGAAACCGGTCTGTCCTTCGTCGAGAACGCCATCCTCAAGGCTCGCAACGCGGCACGCATCTCCGGCCTGCCGGCGCTGGCCGACGACTCGGGCCTGGCAGTGGACTACCTCGGCGGTGCGCCGGGCATCTATTCCGCGCGCTATGCCGACGGCAAGGGCGACGCGGCAAACAACGCCAAGCTGCTGGACGCCCTCAAGGACGCGCCGGACGAAGAGCGCGGCGCCCGATTCGTCAGCGTGCTGGCCCTGGTCCGCCACGCCGATGACCCGCTACCGATCCTCTGCGAAGGCCTCTGGGAAGGCAGCATCCTGCGCGAAGCCCGCGGCGAGCACGGTTTCGGCTACGACCCGCTGTTCTGGGTGCCGGAAGCCAACTGCTCCAGCGCCGAACTGCCGCCGCAGCAGAAGAACCAGCTCAGCCACCGCGCCCGCGCGATGGCCCTGCTGAAGCAGCGGCTGAGTCTATGAGCCAGGCAGGAAGCCACGGGCTCGACGCCGGGCCGGTGGTTTCCGGCTTCCGCCTGCCGCCGCTGTCCGCGTACGTGCACATCCCCTGGTGCGTACGCAAATGCCCCTATTGCGACTTCAACTCCCACGCCGCCGGGCCGGAGCTGCCGGAAGACGCCTACGTCGAGGCGCTGCTGGCTGACCTCGCCGCTGACGGCGCGCATGTACACGGCCGCAAGCTGACCTCGATCTTCTTCGGCGGCGGCACGCCCAGCCTGTTTTCCGCCAGCGCATTGGGCCGCATCCTCGAAGGACTGGAAAAGCAGGTCGGCTTCGAGGACGACATCGAGATCACCCTGGAAGCCAACCCCGGTACTTTCGAGCAGGCCAAGTTCGCTGACTACCGAAAGCTCGGCATCAATCGCCTGTCCATCGGCGTGCAGAGCTTCCAGGCGGCCAAGCTCAAGGCGCTGGGTCGCATCCATGACGGTGACGAAGCCGTACGCGCCGCCGACATGGCCCGCCGCGCCGGCTTCGACAACTTCAACCTGGACCTTATGCACGGCCTGCCGGATCAGAGTGTCGCCGATGCCCTGGGCGACCTGCGGCAGGCCATCGCCCTGGCGCCGACGCACCTGTCCTGGTACCAACTGACCATGGAGCCGAACACGGTGTTCTGGAGCCAGCCGCCGGAGCTGCCCGAGGACGATCAGTTGTGGGAAATCCAGGAAGCCGGCCAGGCCCTGCTCGCGCAAGCGGGCTACGCGCAGTACGAAACCTCCGCCTATGCCCGTGACGGCAAGCCCGCGCGGCACAACCTGAACTACTGGACCTTCGGCGACTTCCTCGGCATCGGCGCCGGCGCACACGCCAAGCTGAGCACCCCGCAAGGCCGCATCCTGCGCACCTGGAAGACCCGCCTGCCGAAGGACTACCTGAACCCGGAGAAGCCCTTCCAGGCCGGCGAGCGGGACCTGGAAGCGGATGACCTGCCCTTCGAGTTCATGATGAACGCCCTGCGCCTGACCGACGGCGTTCCAGCAGCGACCTTCACCGAGCGCACCGGCCTGCCGCTGGCCGCCATCGACGAAGCCTGCCGGCAAGCACGCAAGGACGGACTGCTGGTCGACGACCCGCTGCGCCTGGCCCCGACCGAGCGCGGACAGCTGTTCCTCAACGACCTGCTGCAGCGTTTCCTGCCCTGAGTCCATTGTTCAAGTACGGGCCGGGCGGCGCTGTCGTCGCCCGCCGTGTACACTCCCCGGCGACTCTCGATCCCAAGGAGCCCCAATGGACTTCGCGCTCGACCTGATTGCCAACGTCTCCCGCTGGTGCCGCGGCCATTTGTCCGACATCGCCCTGGCGATCATGGCCACCGTGCTGGTGCTGTTCGGCCCGGCCATCAACGCCTGGATACAGCAGCGCATCGGCAGCCTGAACTTCGTCTTCCGCACCTTGCTGTTCGTGCTGATCTGCGCCGTCGGCTACGGCCTGGCGATGGTCTTCGTCACCCCGTGGCTGGCCAAGGGGCTGGGTTACTTCAACAACTACACCCTGGCGCCGATCCTGCTGCTAGTGTTCTTCGTGATTGGCATGATCGCCGACCGCAGCTGAGCTGCGTGCCTCCGGCGGTTGGCCCCACCGCCGGAGGACACATGAAACCGATCAAACACCTCTACCTGCACTTCACCGATGGCCAGCGCCTGGCGCTGCGCTTCCCGCAACAAAGCGACGACCCCACCGAAGTGGCCCGCGGCATCCGCAAGCAGATGGAGTCGCCGGCCATCGCCATCGAAGTGGACGGCGACCTGCTGATCATTCCGCGCACCAGCATCAAGTACCTGCAGATCAGCCCGGCGCCGCTGCGCATGCCGGAGACGACGGTTTTGGGGGCCGAGTTGATCGAATAGCGCACTGCGCCTTCTCTTGGCAGGAGCGAGCTTGCTCCTGCAGGTCACAGTATGCAGATAGACAAAGGCCGCCTCGCGGCGGCCTCTGCTTGCCTCAGTTCCCCTCGCGGCGCAGCGCCTGCGGGGTGAAGTCACGCGGCCCCAGCGGGGCGTTGAAGTCGTACATCGGCTCGTTGTTGTCCAGGCCGTCGACGAAGTAACGCGCGCCCTCGAAGTCGTACAGCGCCTCCAGGGTGCTCGCCACCATGGGCACATCGTAGTAATTGATCGGGTGCACTTCCTGGGCGCGGATCAGCTTGCCATCCTGGTTGTAGATGTCGGTGGCAAGGATCTGCCAGCTGTCTTCATCCAGATAGAAGCGGCGCTTGGCGAACGGATGGCTCATGCCCTTGCGCAAGGTCGCCTCGACTACCCAGACGCGGTGCGGCTCGTAGCGCAGCAGCTCGGGATTGAGGGTCTTGGTGCGCAGGATGTCGGCATAGGGAATGCCCTTCTGGTGCACCGCATAGCTGTTGTAGGGCACCAGCATCTCGCGCTTGCCCAGCAGCTTCCACTCGTAGTGGTCCGGCGCGCCGTTGTAGACGTCCACGGTGTCGGCGGTGGCCAGGCCGTTGGTATCCGGTTGCAGGCTGTCGTAGGCCAGGCTCGGCAGGCGGCGCACGCGCCGCTCGCCGCTGTTGAAGCGCCAGGCCTTGCGGATCGACAGCACCTGGTCGAGGGTCTCCTGCACCACCAGCGCGGAGCCGGCCAGCTTGGCGGGGGCGAGCACGTTGTACTTGTAGTAGAACAGCGTGTTGTTCAGGTCCTGCGGGGTCATGCCCTCGCGGCCGTAGTTGAAGTACACGTAGCGGTCGAGCTTGAGCAGGTTGTAGCTGCCGCTGGCGAGCACGGCGGCCTGGTTGGTGACCAGGTGAATCTGCTCGCCACGGTAGCGCATGATGTGGTTCCAGATCGCTTCCAGGCCACTCTTCGGGACTGGGAACGGCACGCCGGCGGCAGCGCCCTGCACGCCATTACCGTCGGCGATCAGCTCGGCATTCTCGGCGTTGACGCGGTTGGCGTCGTAGATGCGCTGGGGCAGCGAGGCACTGCGGCGGCTGGGGAACACGCGCAGGTAGTAGTCCGGGTTCTCCTGCAACAGTGCCTGGGTGCCCGGGGTGAGCAGGGCCTGGTACTGCGCCAGATTCTTGCTGTCGACCTTGTACTGCAAGGCATCGCCGGCATAGGGATCGATATGGTGGGTGCCGGGTTGGTAACCGGCCGGAGGCGTGGCGATGCCGCCCGTCCAGGCCGGGATGGTGCCACTGGCGTTGCCGGCCTTCTCCGCCCCCATCGGCGTCAGGTCGCGGCCCAGTCGCGCCGCCTCGGCAGCATCGACCTTTGCCTGCGTCGGCAGGGCCCACACCCCTGCCACCAGCAGTACAGCAAGTTTCTTCAACACAGCAGACTCCTTTGCGGCGGACTCCTGTCCGCCACTCTTATTTTCGTCCGCGGCGGGTGCCGCTTTTGTCAGGAGGTGAGGGTGGCCTTCCCGGCCGCCGGGTGGTCCCGGTCTAGTCGATGTTCATCCATGAAAAAGGCCTGCTGGGCAGGCCTTCGGGTGGTTCAGTCGACGCGCTCGAACTTGAGGTCCCAGACGCCGTGTCCGAGTCGCTCGCCGCGGCGCTCGAACTTGGTCACCGGACGCTCCTCCGGGCGCGGCACGTAGGTATTATCCGCCGAAAGGTTGCGGTAGCCGGGTGCGGCATTCATCACTTCCAGCATGTGCTCGGCATAGTTTTCCCAGTCGGTGGCCATGTGCAGCACGCCGCCCACCTTCAGCTTCTGCCGCACCAGCTCCGCCCAGGCCGGCTGGACGATGCGGCGCTTGTGGTGGCGCGACTTGTGCCACGGGTCAGGGAAGAACAGCAGCAGGCGGTCGAGGCTGGCGTCGGCCACGCAGTCGCGCAGCACTTCCAGGGCGTCGCAGCTGTAGACGCGGATATTGGTCAGGTTCTGCGTGAGCATGCCGTTGAGCAGCGCGCCAACGCCCGGACGGTGCACCTCCACGCCGATGAAGTCCTGGTCCGGCGCGGCGGCGGCCATCTCCAGGGTGGCGTGGCCCATGCCGAAACCGATCTCGAAGGTACGCGGCGCCTGGCGCCCGAAGACCTGGTCGAAATCCCGCAGGCCGTCGGCCAGCTCCAGGCCGTACTTCGGCCAGCCCTGGTCGAGGCCGCGCTGTTGGCCTTCGGTCATGCGCCCGGCGCGCATCACGAAGCTCTTGATGGTGCGCATCGGCCGGTTTTCGCCGTCGGGCTGGTTTTCGGGCTGATTCTCGGGAATGTCACTCATGACTCGAACCTTGCGGGTAAATGCACGCGCGGGCCGGCTGCCCCTGGCAAGCCGGCCCGCGCGTTGATGTGGAAATGCTTAGTTGATCAGACCGGTCATCGGCGACGACGCGCTGGCATACAGCTTGCGCGGCATGCGGCCGGCCAGGTAGGCAAGGCGTCCGGCGACGATGGCGTGCTTCATGGCCTCGGCCATCATCACCGGGTTCTGCGCGTGGGCGATGGCGGTGTTCATCAGCACGGCCTCGCAACCCAGTTCCATGGCGATGGTGGCGTCGGAGGCGGTGCCCACGCCGGCATCCACCAGCACCGGAACGGTGGCTTCTTCGAGGATGATGCGCAGGTTGTACGGGTTGCAGATGCCCAGACCCGAGCCGATCAGGCCGGCCAGGGGCATCACCGCGATGCAGCCGATCTCGGCCAGCTGGCGGGCGATGATCGGGTCGTCGCTGGTGTACACCATGACGTCGAAGCCGTCCTTGACCAGCACTTCGGCGGCCTTGAGGGTTTCGACGACATTGGGGAAGAGGGTCTTCTGGTCGGCCAGGACTTCCAGCTTGACCAGGTTGTGGCCATCCAGCAGCTCACGGGCCAGGCGGCAGGTGCGCACAGCCTCGACAGCATCGTAGCAACCAGCGGTGTTCGGCAGGATGGTGTAGCGATCCGGCGGGATCACGTCCAGCAGGTTCGGTTCGCCCGGGTTCTGCCCGATGTTGGTGCGGCGCACGGCGACGGTGACGATCTCGGCGCCGGAGGCCTCGATCGCCACTCGGGTCTCTTCGAGGTCCTTGTACTTGCCGGTGCCGACCAGCAGTCGCGAATTGTAGGTACGGCCGGCCAGGGTGAAGGGCTTGTCTACCGGCAGGGTGGAGGAAGCTTGGCTCATCGGATCACTCCTCAGGAATTGGGAAAGCTTTGCGGGGCCTGAAAGATGTGGCGGCGGGCTCTAGCCGCCGCCGATGGCATGCACCACTTCCACCTGGTCGCCTTCGCTCAGGGCGGTGGCGGCGTGCTGGCTGCGCGGCACGATGTCCAGATTGAGCTCGACCGCGACACGCTTGCCGGTGAGGTCGAGACGCTCGAGCAGGTTGGCGACGGTCTGGCCGTCGGGCAGCTCGAAAGATTCGCCGTTCAACAAAATACGCATGGGCGGGACGGTCATTGCTGGAGGGGTCGGCATTCTAGCCCGATCGCGCCCGATGACCAAGGCATCGGGCGCCGCAGCCTGGTTTTTCTGACGTCCGGGTCAGCCCAGGCGCGCGGCCGTGGCAAACAACAAGGCCCAGCCGACGAGGAAGAACAAGCCGCCGATCGGCGTGACGATACCCACGCTCAGGCCCGCCAGGGTCAGCAGGTAGAGGCTGCCGGAGAACAGCAGGATGCCAAGGGCGAAGGCCCAGCCGGCCCACTTCACCAGCGCACCGCCGGCCTGCACCGAGAGCAGCGCTACGCCCAGCAGGGCCAGGGCATGCAGCATCTGGTAGTGCACGCCGGTCTGGAACACCGACAGGTACTCCGGCGTGAGGCGGTTTTTCAGGCCGTGGGCGGCGAAGGCGCCAAGGGCCACGCCGGTGAAGCCGAAAAAGGCGGCGAGCATGAGGAAGATACGCAGCATGCGAAAGCTCCAGGCAGATGAGTGCCGCTATAATGGCCCGCTCATCCATCCGGGCAAAGTATAGGGTCTGTTACCGTTTCGGCGTGGCCGCGACGGAACCACATTTTGCGCAGGGCAAGGCACGAGGAGAGTGGTTTGGTCATTCCAAACGAACGACGAGTAACGCGGCACTGCACAAAATGCGGCCCGTCCCTTCGGGTTGCGTGCCAAATCACGCCATGCGTCGTTGCGGGACTTGCCAAGGGAACAACCATTGCCTGCGTCCCGCGCCTAGCCTGGCGTGATTTGGCACAGCAACGCGGCTCACGACGAAACGGTAACAGACCCTAAATGCGCACCTGGTTCCGCCGCCTGTTCAAGTTCGCCCTCTGGTTCGTCGCCGGCAGCGTGGCGCTGGTCATCGTCCTGCGCTGGGTGCCGCCGCCGGGCAGCATGCTGATGGTGGAACGCAAGATCGAGTCCTGGTTCGATGGCGAACCGATCGACCTGCAGCGCAGCTGGCGCCCCTGGGACGAATTGCCCGAGGACCTGAAGATCGCGGTGATCGCCGGCGAGGACCAGAAGTTCGCCGAACACCACGGCTTCGACCTGCCGGCGATCCAGCAGGCGCTGGCCCATAACGGGCACGGCGGCAGCGTGCGCGGCGCCAGCACCATCAGCCAGCAGGTGGCGAAGAACGTCTTCCTCTGGTCCGGCCGTAGCTGGATTCGCAAGGGCTTCGAGGCCTGGTTCACCCTGCTGATCGAGACTTTCTGGCCCAAGCAGCGGATTCTCGAGGTCTACCTGAACAGCGTGGAGTGGGACTCCGGGGTGTTCGGCGCCCAGGCCGCCGCTCGCCACCACTTCGGCGTCGACGCCCAGCGCCTGTCGCGCCAGCAGGCCAGCCTGCTGGCCGCCGTGCTACCCAACCCGCGCAAGTGGAGCGCCAGCCGCCCCGGCGCTTACGTTCGCCAGCGTGCCGCGTGGATCCGCCAGCAGATGTGGCAATTGGGCGGTGGCGACTACCTCGACCGCCTGTAATCCCGCGTCAGGCCAGCGACTCAGTGCGGCCTGGTCTTCTCGAAGGTACTGCGCGGCACCACACGCAGCCATTGCAGCAGACCATCCTTGTGCAACAGCGTCAGACCTCGCTCGGGGTAGACCCAGGCTTCGCCGGCATCGGTCTGCAGGCGCAGCCTGGGGTCGCCCAGGCTGACCGCCAGGCGGCCGACGGCCAGTTCTTCCTGCGGCGCCAGCGCCAGCTCGGCCACCGGCTTGCTTTCCAGCTGACGCATCAGCTCGGTGCTCAACGGTTGGTCCTTGCTGCCGGGCTGCACGCCGGTGGCCTTGGCCAGGCTGGCATGTTCGGCCGCGCTCAGCTTCAACTCCGCCTCGACGTGCCAGAGCCCTTCGTCGGTGTGCAACTGGCCGCGATAGGACAGTTGCGGCCCGTCCTGGCTGGCAGTCAGCCAGAGTTCACCCGGCAGCCGAGCCTGGACTTCGTCCAGCGTCAGGCGGTCGTCAGCCAGCGGCTCGAACACCTTCTCCTGCCACTCACCGAACCAAAGCGGCGGCTTGGGTGGCGCCGAGGTGCGGGCGACCCAGGAACCCAGGACGAACGCCAGCACAGCAATGACGAGGAAGAACATCCCGTAGACGGGGCGAATGCGCGGCATGGAGCTCTCCGGTTGCGCAGGCAGAAAAAAACCGCACCAGGGGTGCGGTTCTCGGACTCACCGGGGCGCGTCGAAGCCGGTCAGGCTTCGATGCGACCCTTGAGTTTGTTCATCGCGTTCTTTTCCAGCTGACGGATGCGCTCGGCGGACACGTTGTACTTGGCCGCCAGGTCGTGCAGCGTCGCCTTCTCCTCGGCCAGCCAACGCTGGTAGAGGATGTCGCGGCTGCGCTCGTCCAGGCCTTCCAGCGCCTCGTGCAGGCTGGCGGTGGAGCTATCGCTCCAGTCCGCTTCCTCCAACTGGCGCGCCGGGTCGTAGCGATGGTCTTCCAGGTAATGCGCCGGAGACTGGTAGGCACTTTCGTCGTCGGCGTCGGCCGCCGGGTCGAAGGCCATGTCCTGCCCGGTGAGACGGCTTTCCATCTCGCGGACTTCACGGGCCTCGACGCCCAGGCTTTCGGCGACGCTGTTCACTTCGTCGTTGCTCAGCCAGGCCAGACGCTTCTTCTGGCTGCGCAGGTTGAAGAACAGCTTGCGCTGCGCCTTGGTGGTCGCGACTTTCACGATCCGCCAGTTGCGCAGGATGAACTCATGGATTTCCGCCTTGATCCAATGGACGGCGAACGACACCAGGCGCACACCCATTTCCGGGTTGAAGCGCTTCACGGCCTTCATCAGGCCGACGTTGCCTTCCTGGATCAGATCGGCCTGAGCCAGGCCGTACCCGGAATAACTCCGGGCGATGTGCACGACGAAGCGCAGGTGCGCCAGAACCATTTGCCGTGCCGCTTCCAGATCTTGCTGATAGAAGAGGCGTTCGGCCAGTTCGCGCTCCTGCTCCGGCGACAACAGCGGAATGCTGTTCACCGAGTGCACATAGGCTTCCAGGTTTGCACCGGGAACCAGGGCATAAACAGGTTGCAGAGAAGTGGTCATGCGAATCCTCCGATTCACGAAACTCGCGCAGTGTAGCACTGCGAAATCTGACTGCAAGCGGGTGTAAAAGTTCCTTTACACCCGCTTAACCCCCCGTAAATTCAGAGGGTTTCAGCGCGGCGCCAGCTCCCGCAGGTGGCGCGCCACGGCCAGCCAGGCGCCGATCCAGCCCAGCAGCACAGCGCCTACGGTGAGCGACACGCCGTCGTCCACCGGCACGCCGGCGAGGCCGAAATCGCTGCCATAGAGCCCGGCCAGATTGACCACTGCGTCGTTCAGCCAGTTCAGGCCGAAGGCCAGCAGCGCCCAGGACAGCACGCCCGCGCCCAGGCCATACAAGGCACCCATATAGAGGAAGGGGCGGCGCACGTAACCGTCCGTCCCGCCGACCAGCTTGATCACCTCGATTTCGTTACGGCGGTTTTCAATGTGCAGGCGGATGGTGTTGCCGATGACCAGCAGCAGGGTCAGCACCAGCAGGATGGTCAGGCCGAAGACGAAACGGTCGCCCAGCTTGAGGATCGCCGACAGCCGCTCGACCCAGACCAGGTCCAGTTGCGCCTGTTGTACGCCGGGCAGCTCGGACAGGCGTTGACGCAAGGCATCCAACTGGGCCTTGTCGATCTGCTTGGGCGTCACCGAGATCACAGCCGGCAGCGGGTTGTCAGGCAGTTCCTTCAGAGCTTCACCTAAACCGGACTGTTCCTGCAGCTCTTTCAGCGCGTCGTCACGGCTGATCAGCTGTGCCTCGATCACGTCGGGCATTTTCTCGATCTGCTCGCGCAGGTCCTGGCCCTGGGTCTCACTGGCCTTCAGGTCGAGGAACAGGGATATCTGCGCGGCGCGCTGCCAGGAGCCACCGAGGCGCTCGACGTTGCCCAGCAGCAGCGACAGCCCCATGGGCAAGCTGAGGGTGATGCCCATCACCAGGCAGGTGAAGAAGCTGCCGAAAGGATGGCTGAACAGGCGGTGCAGGCTGTCCGCCAGGCTGGCGCGGTGGTTTTCCGCATAGGCGGCCAGCGAGGCGCTCTGGTCCTGATTCTCGTGCTCGTCCGGGCGCTCGCGGGTGCTGCGCTGCGGCGTGCCCTCTTCCGGGCCATGGGGCAGGTCGTTGGCGCTCATCAGGCGGTCTCCTCGCGGTCGGCGATGATGCGGCCGCGCTGCAGGGTGATCATCCGGTGGCGCATCCGCGCGATCAGCGCCAGGTCGTGGCTGGCGATCAGCACGGTGGTGCCCAGGCGGTTGATGTCTTCGAACACGGACATGATTTCCGAGGCCAGGCGCGGATCGAGGTTGCCGGTGGGTTCGTCGGCGAGCAGCAGGGCCGGGCGGTGCACCACCGCGCGAGCGATGCCGACGCGCTGCTGCTGGCCGGTGGAAAGGTCGGACGGCAGGTCCTGGGCCTTCTCCTTGAGATTCACCCGCTCCAGCGCTTCTTCCACGCGGCGGGCGATCTCCGGCTTGGGCAGGCCAAGGATCTGCATCGGCAGGGCGACGTTGTCGAACACGCTGCGGTCGTTGAGCAACTGGTGGTTCTGGAACACCACGCCGATCTGCCGGCGCAGGAAGGGAATCTGCGCGGTGGAGATGCGCGACACGTCCTGCCCGCCGAGCAGCAGCTTGCCGGAGGTGGGCCGCTCCATCGCCAGGATCAGGCGCAGCAGGGTGCTCTTGCCCGCACCGGAGTGGCCGGTGACGAACATGATCTCGCCGCGGGGCACGCGGAACGAAATCTCGTGCAGGCCGACATGGCCGTTGGGATAGCGTTTGCCAACCTGCTCGAAACGGATCATGCGATCTCCCGGGTCTCGAAGAGTGCGCGGACGAAGGCATCGGCCTCGAAGGTTCGAAGATCGTCGATGCCTTCGCCAACGCCGATGTAGCGGATCGGCAGACCGAACTGCTTGGCCAGGGCGAAGATCACCCCGCCCTTGGCGGTCCCGTCCAGCTTGGTCAGGGCCAGGCCCGTGAGCTCAACGGCGTGGTTGAACTGCTTGGCCTGGTTGATGGCGTTCTGCCCGGTGCCGGCATCGAGCACCAGCAGGACTTCGTGGGGAGCCGTCTCGTCCAGCTTGCCGATCACCCGGCGCACCTTCTTCAGCTCTTCCATCAGGTTGTCCTTGGTGTGCAGGCGGCCGGCGGTGTCGGCGATCAGCACATCCACGCCACGGGCCTTGGCGGCCTGCACGGCGTCGAAGATCACCGAGGCGGAGTCGGCGCCAGTGTGCTGGGCGATCACCGCGATGTTGTTGCGCTCGCCCCAGACCTGCAGCTGCTCGACGGCCGCGGCGCGGAAGGTGTCGCCGGCAGCCAGCATGACTTTCTTGCCGTCCTGCTGCAGCTTCTTGGCCAGCTTGCCGATGGTGGTGGTCTTGCCGACGCCGTTCACGCCGACGACCAGGATCACGTAGGGCTGCTTGCCAGACTCGATGGCCAGCGGCTGTTCCACGGGACGCAGCAGGCCGGTCAGTTCTTCCTGCAGGGCCTTGTACAGCGCCTCGCTGTCGGCCAGCTCCTTGCGCGCCACGCGCTTGGTCAGGTTCTGCACGATGGTGGTGGTGGCCTCGACGCCGACGTCGGCGGTCAGCAGGCGGGTTTCGAGTTCGTCCAGCAGGTCGTCGTCGATGGCCTTCTTGCCCAGGAACAGGCTGGCCATGCCTTCGCCGATGCTGGCGCTGGTCTTCGACAGACCCTGCTTGAGACGGGCGAAGAAGCCGAGCTTGGCCGGTTCGACGGCGGCAGGTTTGGCTTGCGATTCAGGCTGGGCTTGAGGCTCAGCCTGGGGCACAGGCTGCAACTCCGGCTGGGCAGCCACGACAGGCGCCACCGGCGCGGGCTGTACCGGCACTGCCTGTACCGGCGCGGCGATCGGAGCCGGCGGCGGCTCGACGGGCTGTACGGCTTGTACTGGCTCCACGACCGGCTGCGGCACTTCGACAACGACCGGCGGCTGCGGCTCGGGCTGCTTTACCGGTTCGACGGGAACGCTGACGGGCACCACGTCGAGCACCGGCTCGGGGATCGGCTCGGCGCGCGGGGCTAGCGGCTCGGCCTGGGCAGCGGGAGCCGGCTCGGGCGCGGGAACCGGTTCGGCGGCAACAGGCTGCTCAACCTGCGGCGCGGCTTCGGCGGCGGGTTGCTCGTCGGCCTGCGGCTTCTTGCGCCACCAGCTGAACAGTCCTTTCTTTTCCCCGGCTGGCGGGGCTTTCTTGTCGTCGTTGGAACCAAACATGTAGGGATCGAATCTCTAGGGGACGCCACGGAGACAGGCAGCAAAAAAGCCTCGAAACAGCTTTGAGAAACCCTGGACGTGGCCGCCCGGAAAACGGATGGGTATCCTAGCATCTCCTCGCCCGCCGGGGTTAAGAGGCTGGCCGCCAGCCTGCATAGACCCTGCGGATAGCCCGAAAGGTTCATTCGACGATGAAAACCCCTGCACGCCGCCACGCCGGCCTGCTGCTCGGTTCCCTGCTGCTGCCGCTGATGGCGGTGGCCGCAGATCCGCAGCCCACCCACGAATACACCCTGGACAACGGTCTGAAGGTCGTCGTCCGCGAAGACCACCGCGCGCCCGTGGTGGTCTCCCAGCTCTGGTACAAGGTCGGCTCCAGCTACGAGACGCCCGGCCTGACCGGCCTGTCCCACGCCCTGGAGCACATGATGTTCAAGGGCAGCCGCAAACTCGGCCCCGGCGAGGCCTCCCTCGTGCTGCGCGAACTCGGCGCGGAAGAGAACGCCTTCACCACCGACGATTACACCGCCTATTACCAGGTGCTGGCCCGCGACCGCCTGTCGGTGGCGCTGGAACTGGAAGCCGACCGCATGGCCCATCTGAGCCTGCCGGCCGACCAGTTCAAGAGCGAGATCGAGGTGATCAAGGAGGAGCGCCGCCTGCGCACAGACGACAAGCCCAACGCGCTGGCCTTCGAGCGCTTCAAGGCCGCCGCCTATCCCGCCAGCGGCTACCGCACGCCGACCATTGGCTGGATGGCCGACCTGCAGCGCATGACCATCGACGACCTGCGCCACTGGTACCAGGCCTGGTACGCGCCGAACAACGCCACCCTGGTGGTGGTCGGCGACGTCAGCGGCGACGAGGTGAAAGCCCTCGCCCAGAAGTACTTCGGCGAGATTCCCAAGCGCGACCTGCCCGCCGCGCGCAAGCCGCTGGAACTGGCCGAGCCCGGCGAACGCCGGCTGACGCTGCATGTGCGCACTCAGCTGCCAAGCCTGATCATGGGCTTCAACGTGCCGAGCCTGGGCAGCACCGACAACCCCCGCGAGGTCAACGCCTTGCGTCTGCTCTCGGCGATCCTCGACGGCGGCTACAGCGCGCGCCTGTCCTCGCGCCTGGAGCGTGGCGCGGAGATCGTCACCGGCGCATCCGCCTCCTACGACGCCTTCGCCCGTGGCGACAGCCTGTTCTTCCTGAGCGCGACGCCCAACGTGCAGACCGGCAAGACCCTCGAGCAGGTCGAGGCCGCTCTCTGGCAGCAACTGGAAGAGCTGAAGAAAACCCCGCCCAGCCCCGAGGAACTGGAGCGCGTGCGCGCCCAGGTCATCGCCGGGCTGGTCTACGAGCGCGACTCCATCGCCAGCCAGGCCAGCACCATCGGCGAGCTGGAAAGCGTCGGCCTGTCCTGGAAGCTGGCCGACCAGGACCTGGAATCCCTGCAGGCGGTCACCGCCGAGGACATCCAGAAAGCCGCCCGCACCTATTTCACCCGCTCCCGCCTGACCCTCGCCCAGGTCCTGCCGGAAGTCGCCACCGACAAGGAGCCGAGCCATGAGTGAACGCAATGGCCTGCGCTACGGCCTGGTCGGGCTGATCGTCATCGCGCTGATCGCCGGACTGGTGCTGTTCGTTTCCCGCCCCGCCGCCGATACCGGGGTCGCCAAACCGGCACCCGAGCCGAGCGCGCCCACCGGCCTGCAATCCCTCGCCGAAGCCGCCGGCAAGGCGCCCGGCCACCGCAAGCTGGACATCCAGCAGTGGAAGACCGCCGAAGGCGCCCGCGTGCTCTTCGTCGAAGCCCATGAACTGCCGATGTTCGACCTGCGCCTGACGTTCGCCGCCGGCAGCAGCCAGGATGGCGACGCC
Organism: Pseudomonas sp. NY15181; assembly: GCF_048068055.1. Classification (NCBI taxonomy): domain Bacteria; kingdom Pseudomonadati; phylum Pseudomonadota; class Gammaproteobacteria; order Pseudomonadales; family Pseudomonadaceae; genus Pseudomonas; species Pseudomonas sp. NY15181. The sequence goes on from NZ_JBLUPT010000002.1 coordinate 142,043, forward strand.
TACGGCCTGGCCATGCTGACCAACGCCATGCTCAACGAAGGCGTGCCCGGCAAGGACACCAGCGCCATCGCCGCCGGCTTCGACGACCTGGGCGCCAACTTCGGTAACGGCTCCTACCGCGACATGGCGGTGGCCAGCCTGCGCAGCCTGAGCGAGCCGGCCAAGCGCGATGCCGCGCTGGCGCTGTTCGACCAGGTGATTGGCCAACCGACCTTCCCCGAGGACGCCCTGGTACGCATCAAGAACCAGGTACTGGCCGGCCTCGAGTATCAGAAGCAGAACCCCGGCAAGCTGGCGGGCCTGGAGCTGTTCAAGCGGCTGTACGGCGATCACCCCTACGCCCATTCCAGCGACGGCACCGAGCAGTCGATCCCGAAGATCACCACCGCCCAGCTGCGCGCCTTCCACCAGAAGGGCTACGCCGCCGGCAACGTGGTCATCGCACTGGTCGGCGACCTGACCCGCGAGCAGGCCGAGAGCATCGCCAACCGCGTCTCCCAGTCGCAGCCCAAGGGCCCTGCCCTGCCGGCCCCGGCCGAGCCGCAGGCGCCCAAGGCCGGTGTCACCCACATCGAGTTCCCGTCCAAGCAGACCCAGCTGATGCTGGCGCAACTGGGCATCACCCGTAACGATCCGGACTACGCCGCGCTCTACCTGGGCAACCAGATCCTCGGCGGAGGCGGCTTCGGCACCCGCCTGATGGACCAGGTGCGCGAGAAGCGCGGCCTGACCTACGGCGTCTACTCCGGCTTCACCGGCATGCAGTCGCGCGGGCCCTTCACCATCGGCCTGCAGACCCGCGCGGAGATGAGCGAAGGCACCCTCAAGCTGGTCCAGGACATCGTCCGCGACTACCTCGACAAGGGCCCGACGCAGAAGGAACTGGACGACGCCAAGCGCGAGCTGGCCGGCAGCTTCCCGCTGTCCACCGCGAGCAACGCAGACATCGTCGGCCAACTGGGCGCCATCGGCTTCTACGACCTGCCGCTGGACTACCTGGAAACCTTCCTCGGCCAGGTGCAGGCGCTGAGCGTCGAGCAGGTGCGGCAGGCTATGCGCCGCCACCTCGACGCGAACGCCTTCGTCATCGTCACCGCTGGCCCGACCGTACCGCAGAAGCCGCTGCCGCCGCCCACCGACAAGCCCGCCGAGCAACCCGTCGGCGTACCGGAGCACTGATGAGCAAACGACCCGACGGCGCCTCACGCGCCGCACAACGTCCCCACGGCGGCCAGGGCCAGCTGCGCATCATCGGCGGCGAGTGGCGCAGCCGCCGCTTCGCCTTCCCCGAAGGCCCGGGCCTGCGCCCGACGCCGGACCGAGTGCGCGAGACGCTGTTCAACTGGCTCGCCGCCTACGTACCCGGCGCCCGCGTGCTGGACCCCTTCGCCGGCAGCGGCGCGCTGTTCCTCGAAGCCTTGTCACGCGGCGCCAGCGCCGGCCTGGCGCTGGACACCAACGCTGAAGCGGCGGCCGCCCTGCGCGGCCACCTCGGCACCCTCCAGTGCACCAGCGGCCAGGTCCTGCTGACCGACGCCCTGCGCTACCTCGAAGCACAGCCGGCCAGCCCGTTCGACCTGGTGTTCCTCGACCCGCCCTTCCACCAGGACCTGCTGCAGAACGCCTGCCGCCTGCTGGAAGAGCGCGGCTGGCTGGCCAAGGACGCCTGGATCTACACCGAAAGCGAAGCCGCGCCCTCCAGCCTCGGCCTGCCGCCCAACTGGCGCCTGCACCGGGAGAAAAAGGCCGGGGCGGTGTATTACGCGCTGTGGCAGCGGGAAGGCTGATCGCTCATATCGACTTCCCGACATCGACAGTGCGGGTGCGCACCAGCTCCACGCCGTCGACCACCATCTTCCACCTCCCGCCCTCCTGATAGGGTGGTTTCGACACCTCGAAGTGCGTATCGAAAGGCCCGATGCCGACGCTGAAACCGTCGGCGTCGTAGCTCTTTATCGGTGCTTCGATGGAGCGTGAATTGCCGCCCGAGAGCCGTTTGTAGGCGACACGGCCGTCCGCCGTGATCAAAAGGCTCATCTGCGGCGAAGTCCAGTAGCCCACATAGGCCTTGTGCTCCTGCGGCACCGGCTCACCGCAGGCCGCCAGCCACAGCACCAGGCTCAACCCCGCGATTCTTTTCCACATTCCGGCAACTTCCTTCATGTGCGTCCTCCGACGCACAACGCATCCATGGCAGGGCCGACTTGGCGCTACTATCACAGCTCGTCGGCCCATTTGCTCAATGATGACTATACCGTCCCCGTTCAAACCCGCCTGGTGGCTCCCCGGCCCGCACCTGCAGACCCTGTACGGCTCGCTGCTGCGTAAAGCGCCGACCCTCGATCGCACCCGCGAACGACTGTGGCTGGAGGATGGCGACTTCATCGACCTGGACTGGCACGGCCCGCATGAGGCCGATACGCCGCTGGTGCTGGCGCTGCACGGGCTGACCGGCTCCTCGTCCTCGCACTACATCCTCGGCCTGCAGCAGCGACTGGCGGCCCAGGGCTGGGCCAGCGTGGCGCTGAACTGGCGCGGCTGCTCCGGGGAGTCGAACCTGCTGCCGCGCGGCTATCACTCGGGCGTTAGCGAGGACCTGGCTTCGGTGGTCGCCCACATCCGCGCCCAGCGGCCAATGGCCCCGCTCTATGCAGTGGGCTATTCGCTGGGCGGCAACGTGCTGCTCAAGTACCTCGGCGAATCGTCGGACAGCTGCCCGCTGAAAGGCGCGGTGGCGGTGTCGGTGCCGTTCCGCCTGGATCAGTGCGCCGACCGCATCGGCATTGGTTTCTCCAGGGTCTACCAGGCGCACTTCATGCGCGAGTTGGTGGCCTATGTGCAGACCAAGCGCCAGGCCTTCGCCGCCAGCGGTCATGTGGAGAAGCTCGCCGCGCTGGAGCGCCTCGGTCCGCTGGACGGCATGCGCACCTTCTGGGATTTCGACGACCGGGTGACCGCACCGCTGCACGGCTTCGCCGATGTCCACGACTACTATCGACGCGCGTCCAGCCGCTACTACCTGGGGGGCATCCGCGTACCGACCCTGGTCATCCAGTCCAGCGACGATCCCTTCATCCACGCACAGAGCATTCCCCAGGCCGGCGAGCTGTCGGCCTCCACCGAACTGGAACTGCTGACCCACGGCGGCCATGTCGGCTTCATCGGCGGCGCGCCAGGGCGACCGGACTACTACCTTGAGCGCCGCATCCCGCACTGGCTGCGGCAACGGCACGGCACCTGACTGCCCTGGATCAGCCGGCCGGGGCCGTGATGGGGCAAACTGGAGATGTACCCAGGACGGGAAGGCCGGACAGGAGTGATGCCATGACCGACGAACCGCTGACGATTCTGCACAACCCGACGCTGAACGATGCGCAATGCGCAGGGATCGCCGCGCTCTATCGCGCGGTGGGCTGGGGCTCGCCCGGCACGACGGCGGAAATCCGCGAACTCTACGAGTTCTCCAGCTACACCCTGCTGGCCCAGGACGACGAGCAGGTCATCGGCCTGCTGCGGGCCGAGAGCGAAACGGCGCAGACCACCTGGCTGGCAGAGATCGCCGTGCTGCCGGGCTTCCAGTCACGCGGCGTGGGGCGCCTGCTGATGGCGCGCTTCCTCGCCGACCACCCGCAGCGCACGCTCTACACCGATGCCACCGAGGGCGTGGAGGAGTTCTTCCTGCGCCACGGCATCGCGCTGCGCCGGCCACGGGTGCCGGGGCCGCGCAAGGCGGATGCCTGAGATGGATAGCGCGCGACGAGAGCCCCTCACCCTGACCCTCTCCCGAAGGGAGAGGGGACCGTTCGGTGCAAGGTGATGTCAAGGTGTCAGCCGGTAGGGCCTGCCCCCTCTCCCTCTGGGAGAGGGCTGGGGTGAGGGAGAGGCAGCCGTAGGGAAGTATCCGCGCCGCTCAGACCCCACCGTAAATCATTCGTGTAGGGCGGATAACCGCTCGCGGTTATCCGCCGATAAAACTCCCCCGCAGCCTCAGTCTTCCAGCGGCACGTACAACCGATCGAACACCGCCGCCACCGCCTCGCGCGCATCCGGGGCGATGTGTCCGCTTTCCAGCGCCAGCACCTGGTAGAGCCCCCGGCGCAGCTGGGCTTCGCTGAGGTCGCCGGCCACCTCGCGGGTGGTACACAGGAAGCGCACCCAGGAAGTGAGGATGATCCAGGCGTTGAGCGTCAGGGCTTCGAGCTGGGTGTCGTCCATCAGCAGGATGCCGGCGTCGACGAAGCCGCGATAGACGGTCTTGGCATTGACCAGCGCCCGGCGGGCGAAGCTGCGGTAGTTGGCCGCCAGTTCCGGGTCAGCGTCGAGCAGGTGCTCGAGGTCACGGTGCAGGAAGCGGTAGCGCCACATCGCCTCGAGCAGCGATTCGAGGTAGTAGATCTTGTCTTCCACCGTCAGCGCGCGGCCCTCCGGCAGGCGCAGGAACTGGTCCACATAGCCTTCGTACTCGGCGAACAGCTCGGCGATGATCGCCTGCTTGTTGCGGTAGTGGTAGTACAGGTTGCCCGGAGAAATGCCCAGGTGCGCGGCGATGTGGTTGGTGGTGACGCTGCGCTCGCCCTGGGCGTTGAACAGCTCCAGGCTGGCCTGGGCGATGCGCTCGCGGGTCTTGATGCGTGGGGCCATTCGCGGAACTCGTGAAGACGGATTGCGGGGCAAAGGTACACCGATTGCTACCGAGTAACACCTGGGCAGGCGCATCCCAGCTTTTCGTTGGCTGGGCCTGGCGACGCAGACACGGCATGCTGATTGACAGTCTAGAGTAATTACTCTAAAAATCCAGCGACAGCACAACAACACGAAGCGTCTCCCCACCGGACGCTTCCCCAGCCGCTTCCGCCAAGGAGCCCGTCATGGTCGCCGATATCGCCTACCTGCAGCAGAGCCAGCAGCAGATCAGCCAGCTGGAATCCCTCCTCGAACGCCAGCGCCAGGCCTACCGCGCCAACCCGATGCCGGATGCCGGCCAGCGCATCGCCTGGCTGAAGAGCCTCGCCAACCTGCTGGTTACCGAGCAGCAGGCGATCATCGCCGCGATCAACAGCGACTTCAGCAACCGCTCGGCCGACGAAACCCTGCTCGCCGAGGTGATGCCCAGCCTGCATGGCGTGCACTACGCGGCCAAGCGCCTGAAGAAGTGGATGAAGCCGTCACGCCGCAGCGTGGGCCTGCAGTTCCAGCCGGCCTCGGCCAAGGTCATCTACCAGCCGCTGGGCGTGGTGGGCGTGATCGTGCCGTGGAACTACCCGCTGTTCCTCGCCATCGGCCCGCTGACCGGCGCCCTGGCCGCCGGCAACCGGGTGATGATCAAGATGAGCGAATCCACCCCCGCCACCGCGCGCATTCTCAAGACGCTGCTGGCCAAGATCTTCCCCGAGGACATGGTGGCGGTCGTCGAAGGCGAGGTGGAAGTGGGCGTGGCCTTCTCCAAGCTGCCCTTCGACCACCTGCTGTTCACCGGCGCCACCAGCATCGGCAAGCACGTGATGCGCGCCGCCGCCGAGAACCTCACCCCGGTGACTCTGGAGCTGGGCGGCAAGTCGCCGGCCATCGTCTCCACCAGCGTGCCGATGAAGGACGCCGCCGAGCGCATCGCCTTCGGCAAGTCGCTCAACGCCGGACAGACCTGCGTGGCGCCGGACTACGTGCTGGTGCCGCACAACCGCGTCGACGAGTTCGTCGACAGTTACCGCCAGGTGGTGCAGGGCTTCTTCCCGAAACTGGAGAACAACCCGGACTACACCGCGATCATCAACGAGCGCCAGCTGTCGCGTCTGAACGGCTACCTGGCCGACGCCAAGGCACGCGGTGCCACGGTCATCCCGCTGTTCCCGCAGGGCCAGGGCCGCCGCCTGCCGCAGGCGCTGCTGCTGAACGTGACCGACGAGATGAAGGTGATGCAGGAGGAAATCTTCGGCCCGCTGCTGCCGGTGATCCCCTACCAGAACCTCGACGAGGCGCTGAGCTACATCAACGAGCGCGACCGCCCGCTGGCGCTGTACTACTTCGGCTACGAAAAGCGCGAGCAGGACTACGTGCTGGCGCGCACCCACTCCGGTGGCGTGTGCCTGAACGACACACTGCTGCACGTGGCCCAGGACGACATGCCGTTCGGCGGTGTCGGCCCGTCGGGCATGGGGCACTACCACGGCCACGAAGGTTTCCTGACCTTCAGCAAGGCCAAGGGTGTGTTCAGCAAGCCGCGCTTCAACGCCGCCCGGGTGATCTACCCGCCCTACGGCAAGTCGCTGCAGAAGCTGGCGTACAAGCTGTTCGTCCGCTGACCTTCCCGGCCGCCGGCAACCCCGGCGGCCTTCCATCACAGGTGCCCTCTACAAAGGTGACAGAAGAAGAATGACAGACACCTCCCTGAGCGCTCCGGGCCTGTCCCGGCGCGGCGTTCTCAAAGTCGGCCTGCTCGGTGGCGCCTTCCTCGCCACCGCCGGCGTCACCGCCACCTTGAGCGGCTGCTCGGCCAGCGTGCCGGCCAACGGCTACAAGGTCCTGCGCGACTCCGATCTGCCCTTCCTGCGCGCCCTGATCCCGGTGATGCTGGCCGGCGCCGTGCCTGCCGAGCGCATGGCCGACGCGGTCAAGGGCACCCTGGAAAGCATGGACTTCGGCCTCCACCGTCTCTCGCCGGAGATGCTCAAGCTCACCGTGCAGCTGTTCGATGTGCTCGCCCTGCCGATCACCCGCGGCCCGCTGACCGGCGTCTGGGGCAGCTGGGACAACGCCAGCGCCGCCGACGTGAAGCACTTCCTCGAGCGCTGGCAGAACAGCTCGATCTCGCTGCTGAAGATGGGCCACAGCTCGCTGCTGCAACTGGTGATGATGGCCTGGTATGGCCGCCCCGAGTCCTGGGGCCACTGCGGCTACCCCGGCCCGCCGAAGGTCTGACCCGGCCAGAACAACAAGAATTCGCCTGAGAGAATCCCGATGCCTGTACCCGATCTGTTCGCCGCCGGCCTGGCGGGTGGCTGGAAAGTCCATGACGGCTCACGCCTGGAAAACGACCTGACCCTCGAAGCCGACGTGGTGATCGTCGGCACCGGCGCGGGCGGCGGCACCACCGCCGAAACCCTCAGCGCCGCCGGCTACAAGGTGCTGCTGGTGGAGGAAGGTCCGCTGCGCACCAGCTCCGACTTCAAGATGCAGGAAGCCGACGCCTACCCGACCCTGTACCAGGAAGGTATCGGCCGGATGAGCAAGGATGGCGCCATCACCATCCTTCAGGGCCGCGCCGTGGGCGGCACCACCCTGGTCAACTGGACCTCCAGCTTCCGCACGCCGGAACCGACCCTGGACCACTGGGCCAAGGAGCACGGCGTCAAGGGCCACAGCGTGGCCGAGATGGCGCCCTGGTTCGAGAAGATGGAGCAACGCCTGGGCGTCGCGCCCTGGGCACTGCCGCCGAACGCGAACAACGACGTGATCCGCAAGGGTTGCGACAAGCTCGGCCTGCACTGGAAGGTCATCCCGCGCAACGTGCGTGGCTGCTGGAACCTGGGCTACTGCGGGATGGGCTGCCCGACCAACGCCAAGCAATCGATGCTGGTGACCACCATTCCCGCCACCCTGGACAAGGGCGGCGAGCTGCTCTACCTCGCCCGCGCCAACCGGCTGCTGATCGACGGCGACAAGGTCAGCGGCCTGGAATGCCTGGCCATGGACGAGCGCTGCGTCGCCCCCACCGGCCGCAAGATCACCGTCAAGGCGCGCCACTACGTGCTCTCCGGCGGCGGCATCAATACCCCGGCGATCCTCATGCGCTCCAAGGCCCCGGACCCGAACGGCCGCGTCGGCCAGCGCACCTTCCTGCATGTGGTGAACTTCAGCGCCGCGCAGTTCGACGAGGTGATCAACCCCTTCTACGGCGCGCCGCAGTCGATCTACTCCGACCACTTCCAGTGGGACGACGGCGCCACCGGGCGCATGTCCTACAAGCTCGAAGTGCCGCCGCTGCAACCCTCGCTGACGTCCACCCTGCTCGGTCGCTTCGGCGAGGACAATGCCATGCGCATGGAGCAGCTGCCGCACACCAACGTGATCCTCGCCCTGATGCGCGACGGCTTCCACCCTGACAGCGCGGTCGGCACGGTCAGCCTGCGCGGCGACGACACCCCGGTGCTCGACTACCGGATGACCGACTACACCTGGGACGGCATCCGCCGCGCCTTCCACACCATGGCCGACATCCAGTTCGCCGCCGGCGCCAAGGCCGTGCTGCCGCTGCATGCCGACGCCGGGTATGTGAAGACCGCCAAGGAAGCCCACGCCCTGATCGACGGCCTGAGCCTGGAGCTGTACCGCACCCGCCTGGGCAGCGCCCACGTGATGGGCGGTTGCGCCATGGGCGAAGACCCGAAGCAGTCGGTGTGCGACAGCCTCGGCCGCCACCACCAGCTGCGGAACCTGTCGATCCACGACGGCTCGCTGTTCCCCACCAGCATCGGCGCCAACCCGCAGCTGTCGGTCTACGGACTCACCGCGCAACTGGCCGACGCCCTGGCCAAGCGCCTGGGCACGGCCTGATCCCGGCGAACAGGCCGTAGGGCGTATAACGCTCCGCGTTATACGCCGGTTAACCCAGGTTTCAGGGCGCTTCGCGCTTGTCACCTGAGCGACGAAGATGCGCGGTGAATCGGCGTATAACCGCGAACGGTTATACGCCCTACGCCTCAGGCCCAAGGCAAGACCCACGCAATGGCTCTGGAACGGGCCCTGCGCGTGACCGCATGGTCCGTCGCCGATAAACTCAGGTAGTCCGTGCGCGGAAGCACTACCAAGGTCGCTTGGCCCCACGGACATGCTGCGTTACCATCCGCCCCGCTGATGCCCAGCCTGCCAACAAGAGCCGACCAGGACGCCGCGATGAATCGAGTGCTGTACCCGGGTACCTTCGACCCCATCACCAAAGGCCATGCGGATCTGGTCGAACGCGCCTCGCGACTGTTCGACCAGGTAATCATTGCCGTCGCCGCCAGCCCCAAGAAGAATCCGCTGTTCCCGCTGGAGCAACGGGTCGAGCTGGCGCGCCAGGTCACCTCGCACCTGCCCAATGTCGAAGTCGTCGGCTTCTCCTCGCTGCTCGCGCACTTCGCCAAGGAACAGAACGCCAACATCCTGCTGCGCGGCCTGCGCGCGGTGTCGGACTTCGAGTACGAATTCCAGCTGGCCAACATGAACCGCCAGCTCGCTCCCGACCTGGAAAGCATGTTCCTCACCCCGTCGGAGAAGTACTCCTTCATCTCCTCCACCCTGGTGCGCGAAATCGCGGCGCTGGGCGGCGACATCACCAAGTTCGTCCATCCCGCGGTCGCCAGCGCCTTGGCCGAGCGCTTCAAGCGCTGACCGCGCCAGCGGTCCCCGAGCGCATGCCGGGCCTCCCCCAGGCCCGGCTTTTCTGCTAGAACAGCTAAGCCCCGCCGCACCTCGCGCAACCCAGGGGCACAATCCGCCGAACGACACGGACACGTCTCCTCAAGAAGAACAACAAGAGGCGAGGCCATGCTCCGCAAGAGCCAGCACCCCGATGCGCTTTCACCGCAGGAGTGGGCGAGCTTCATGCCCACCCCGGCGCAAACCTCCAGCGACAGCCACGGCTGGACGTCGATCACCGCCCGCCGCCACCTGCACCCCACCCGCGGGCACATCGAGCCGCCGCCGCTGGCCGCGCACTTCATCGTCATCCACCTCGATACCCCCGGCGATCTCGGTGTTCGTCTCAATGGTGAGTGGCTGCGCGGGCACAGCCGTCCGGGGCAGATTTCGATCATGTCGGCGAACCAGGAGAACGCCTGGGAATGGTCGTCGGCGATCGACTCCCTGCACGTCTGCCTGGACCCGCAGGTGCTGCGGCGCACGGCGCGCGAGGCGGAATTCCCGGCGTTCGAACTGACCGACGGCATCGGCCTTGAGAACCCGGCGATCTACAACATCGGCCTGGGCCTGCTCGACGAACTGCACGGCAACAAGCCCGGTTCACGGGCCTACGTGCAGGCACTGACCCAGACCTTCTGCCTGGAACTGCTGCGCGGCCACTGCACGCTCCTGGCCGAGGAGCCGGACGAACGCCTGGCGCTCTCGCCGCACAAGCTCAAGGCGGCGCTGGACTTCGTCGAGGCGAGCCTGGCGCAGAACATCTCGGTGGAGGACATCGCCACGGCGGCGCACAGCAGCCCCTGTCACTTCGCCCACACCTTCCGCAAGGCCATGGGCGTATCGCCCTACCACTACCTGCTGCAGCGGCGCATCGAGCGCGCCAAGGTACTGCTGCGGGAAACCGACGCGCGCATCAGCGACGTGGCGCTGGCCACTGGATTCTCCAGCCAGAGCCACTTCACCGCGTGCTTCCACCGCACCTGCCGGGAAACCCCCGGACGCTTCCGCCAGCGCACCGGCGACTGACACCCGGAGCCCGGCGGGCGGGCTCCGGGCGCAGGCTCAGCGATAGCCACCCTTGTTCGCCGGCATGATCCAGAGGCGGGTCAGCAGGCAATACACCACCGCTGCGACCAGCACCGACGGCAGCGAGGCGGTGGTGAAGGCGTAGGGGCCGTGGCTTTCGTAGGTCAGCGGGTCGAGCAGGACGACATAGGTCGCGCACCCGGCCGCCATCGCCAGCACCGCCGCCGGATTGACCCCGAGCCAGAAACGATAGGGGCTGTCCGGTCCGTTTTCGTACAGCGCGCGCACCACGATCCGGCGCCGGCGCATCAGGTAGTAATCGGCGATCTGGATGCCGCACAGCGGCGCGAAGCCGACCCCGATGAAAGCGAGGAAGGTGCCGAAGTTGGCGAAGAACAGCTCCGGGATGATCAGACCGACCAGCGCCACCGGCAGGATGGTGATCAGCAGGATCGCCGGCCACGACAGGCGTTCCAGCGCCTTGAAGTGCTGCAGGCCGATGGCAGAGGCATAGACCCCCGCCACGGCGGTACCGAGGTTGGCGGCGGCGACGAACAGCAGCGCGACGATGCCGTAGGTCGGCCCGCCGATGCTGCGCAGCCACTCCGACGGATCGGACACCTGCAGCACCAGCACCCCGGCGATGCCGATCAGGCTCAAGGCCGGCACCGGCGCCGACATGCCCAGCATGATCGGCAGGGCCGCCGTGCGCCCCTTGGGCGCCATCCGCACCATGGCGCCCATGTACGGCCACCAGGACAGCAGCGAGGCGATGCCGATCTCGACGCCGGTGGTGTAGTTCCACAGGCGGTCGGGCGAGGCAGACGCCGGCACCGCGCTGGCCAGTTCGTCCCAGCGCTGGCTGACGATGATGTAGAGCATCCAGAAGCCCACCAGGACGTGCACCACCAGGATCTTGGCGACCCGGTCGACCCCGCTGGAACCCTTGAGCAGGAAGCAGAACACCAGCGAGCAGGCCAGCAGGATGGTCATCGGCACCAATAACGCGCCGCTGCCGTCCTGGATCACGCCCAGCGCCAGCAGCAACTGGGTGGTCGACTTGGCGAAGAAGATCAGCAGCAGGGAGTTCCAGCCGACGATCGAGATGAACTGCATGGCGCTGACCAGTACCCAGCCGCGGTTGCCGAACTGCGGCTTGACCGAGGCGATCGAGTCGACGCCGAAGCGCATGCACACCGGCACGACGGCCAGGGCCACCAGCAACATACCGATCATGCAGCCGGCGCTGAGGGAGATCGACCCGCTCAGGAACGGCAGGTAGGCGCCGACGTAGCCGCCGATGAGATAGCACCAGGTCGCCGCCGCCGCGGTGGCCAGCGAGATGCCCAGTTTCCAGCTGCCCCAGGTGCGCTCGCTGCGCAGCAGCGGCAGGGCGCTCTTGTCCGCCTCGACGGCGGCGCTGACGGAAGCCTGGGTGGCCTCCGCCGATGCCGAGGAGAGTTGCCCGTTCATGCGTACCACCCCGCGACCAGCGCCACCACCGGCAGGACCAGTCCCAGCAGGAGCAGCCAGAACCAGCTCATCGCATCGAAGTCTTCGCCCTGCTCAGCCGGGTCTTCCAGCAACCGCAGACGTCTTTCCAGTTCGCCCGTTTGTTCTTGCATTTGTTCGGCCCTCATCCAGAAAGGTCCGCCGCCCGTACCGGCGCGGCGACGTATTTGCATCGGATACTGACTCAACGCGCACCGGGGAAGGCTTCCTCGTCGCGGAACGGGAACCACCAGAAGTCCTGGGCCGAGGCCGCCGGGTCCATCATCACGAACTTGCTGTGGCGGAAGGTATCCAGGCCTTCGGCGCCCAGCTGGCGCCCCATGCCCGACTGCTTGCGGCCGCCGAACGGGCCGGCATCGTTGTCCAGCAGCGGCGCGTTGACCCACACCATCCCAGCCTCCAGGGCGTGCACGGCGCGCATGCTCTCCTCGAGGTCGGTGGTGTAGATGGTCGACCCCAGGCCGTAGCGCGAGTCGTTGGACAGCTTCAGCGCCTCGTCGAGGCTTGCGACCCGACAGATCGGCGCCACCGGGCCGAAGCTCTCGTCATGCAGGATCTCCATCTCCGGGCGCACGTCGCGCAGCACGCTCGCCTCGGCGAACCAGCCCCGCTCCAGGCCGCGCGGACGGCCACCGCCGGCGGCGACGCGTGCCCCCTGCTCGATGGCGCGCTGCAGAATGCGCTCGTAGCGCTCGCGCTGCACCCGCGAGGCGAGCGGCCCCATGTCCACCTTGTCCAGGCCGTTGCCGACCCGGATGCGCCCGGCATGGTACGCCAGGCGCTCGACGAAGGCGTCGTACACGGCGTCGTGCACGTAGAAGCGCTCCGACGAGGCGCACACCTGGCCGCAGTTGAGGTAGGCGCCAAAGGCCGCGCCGCGGGCGGCGATGTCCAGCGGCGCCGAGGGCATCACGATGAACGGGTCGTTGCCCGAGGTCTCGATCAGGGTGCGCTTGTACAGCCCGGCGCACTCGCGGGCGACGATGCGCCCGGTCTCGATCCCGCCGGTGAACGCCACCATGTGGGTATCGGGGTGACGGACCAGTTGCTGGGCGACCTCGGCGCCGCCGGTCAGCACCTGCACCAGGCCCTCGCCCAGCGCGGCGAAGGCCTGCACGAATTGCAGGGTGGTCAGCGAGGTCAGCTCGGACGGCTTGATGATCACCGAGTTGCCCGCCGCCAGGGCCGCGGCGGCCTGCCAGCAGAGCAGGCAGAGCGGATAGTTGAAGGGCAGGATCAGCACCACCACGCCCAGCGGTTCCTTGAGCGAGAAGTTGAACTGCCCGTCCACCACCGGGCCGGTGACCCGACCGATCTCATGGCGTCCCAGCTCCGCGTAGTAGTCCACCGCGGTGGCCGACCAGGAAACTTCGTCGAAGGACTCCTTGTAGGTCTTGCCGATCTCGCGGGTGAGCATCTCCGCCACCAGCGGCTGCTGCCGGCGGATTTCCGCGGCGGCCGCATGCAGCGCTTCGGCGCGATGCAGGCCATTGCTGCGGTTCCACAGATGCTGGGCGCGGTTGGCCACGGCGACCGCGCGCTCGACCTCCTCGCGACTGGCGTCACTGATCTGGCCGATGCACTGCTCGGTGGCCGGGTCGAGGACATCCTGGCTGGCGCCGCCGGAGCCCGGGCGCAGCTGTCCGTCGATCCATTGGCAACCGCTGAGCCGAGCAAAGTGTTCAAGAGCATTCATGGTGCGCTTTTCCTTTCTGACGACTGTGGACTGAGTCCGGGGAACCCCGGCGGCCACCGCCGGCCGGGTTCGGTTCAGCGCCAGACTAGGGCTGTCGCAAGCCGCCGATCTTTCAGCTTCCTGCGGCGCTTTGCGCAATCCTGCGAATTCTTCGCGCCCTGGCCGGTCAGCCGGCAGGTGCGCCGAAGCCCCCGATGCGGCACAATTCCAGCATTACCGTTGCTGACAGCCATGCCCCCGGACATGGCCGGAGTTATTCGATGTCCCTGAAAATCACCGACGATTGCATCAACTGCGACGTCTGCGAACCCGAGTGCCCCAATGCCGCGATCTCCCAGGGCGAGGAGATCTACGTGATCGACCCGAACCTGTGCACCGAGTGCGTCGGCCACTACGACGAACCGCAGTGCCAGCAGGTCTGCCCGGTCGACTGCATCCCCCTCGACGAAAACAACGTCGAGAGCAAGGAGCAACTGATGGAGAAGTACAAGAAGCTCACCGGCAAGGCGTGATCCGGGGCGTTTCGACATATTTTCATTGAGCTCTCACAAACCCTTGGGCCGTGGGATTGTCTATCCTCCCTAGTTCGCCCAATCAGGTTTTCCAGCCGGTGCAGCCGGCGGTTCGTGAGATGCCATGTCCCTGTTGAATATCCGCTCCCGCACCTCCCTGCTCGGCCTCTGCAGCCTCCTGCTGCTCAGCGCCGCCCTGCATGCCGCGGAACACCCGGCGCAGGCCGGCGTTGCCACCGCCCATCCGGCGGCCACCGTGGCCGGCCTGGAAACCCTCGCCGGCGGCGGTAACGCCTTCGACGCCGCCGTGGCCATCAGCGCTGCGCTGGCGGTGGCCGAACCCTATGGCTCCGGCCTGGGCGGCGGCGGCTTCTTCCTGCTGCGCCAGGCCGGCGATCCCCCGACCTACCGTTTCATCGACGCCCGCGAGCGCGCCCCACTGGCCGCCCATGCGCGGATGTACGAGCGCAACGGCAGGGTCGACCCGCAGCTGTCGCTCAATGGCGCGCTGGCCGCCGGCATTCCCGGCCTGCCCGCCGCGCTGGCGGACATCACCAGCCGCTACGGCAGGAAGACCCTGGCGAATAACCTGGTGCCGGCGATCCGCCTGGCCACCGACGGCGTCTCCGTCGACCGCGTCTACATCGACCGCGCTTCCTGGCGCCTGGACGCCATGCGCAAGGACCGCGAAACCTCGCGCATCTTCCTCCCCAGCGGCAACCTGCCCGAAGAATGGGACCTGGTGCGCCAGCCAGACCTGGCGCGTACCCTGGAACGCTTGGCCCGTTATGGCCGGATCGGTTTCTACGAGGGCGAGACCGCCGACAAACTGGTACAGGGCGTCCGCGCCGCCGGCGGCCTCTGGAGCCTGGAGGACCTGGCCAGCTACCGCAGCGTGGAGCGCCCGGCGCTGCGCTATCCGCTGGCCGACGGCAAGGAACTGATCAGCGCGCCGCCGCCCTCCGCCGGCGGCGTCGCCCTGGCCCAGAGCCTGGGGATGCTGCAGCAATTGCCGTGGCAGAAGGCCGACCCGGTGCAGCGCGTCCACTACGTAGTGGAAGTGCTGCGCCGCGCCTACCGCGACCGCGGCCTGCTGGGCGAC
Source organism: Pseudomonas sp. NY15181 (assembly GCF_048068055.1). NCBI lineage: Bacteria > Pseudomonadati > Pseudomonadota > Gammaproteobacteria > Pseudomonadales > Pseudomonadaceae > Pseudomonas > Pseudomonas sp. NY15181. Next base: position 157,290 of record NZ_JBLUPT010000002.1, read on the forward strand.
CCCGACCGCGTCGCCAATCCCGTGCCGCAACTGCTCGCTGCCGACTACCTCAAGCGTCTGGCCGGTGGCATCGACCCGCAGCGTGCCACCCCGAGCGCTTCCCTGCCCCCGGCGCCCGCCTGGCGCGAGGGCGACCACACCACCCACTTCGTGGTCATGGACGCGGACGGCAATGCGGTGGCCGCGACCCTGTCGGTCAACCTGCCGTTCGGCGCCGCCTTCACCGTGCCCGGCACCGGCGTGCTGCTCAATGACGAGATGGATGACTTCGCCACCGACGTCAGCGGCGCCAACGCCTATCAACTGGCCGGCAGCCAGGCCAATGCCGTGGCCTCCGGCAAGCGTCCGCTGTCGAGCATGAGCCCGAGCTTCATCGAGAGCCCCACAGAGCTGGCGGCCTTCGGCACCCCCGGCGGCAGCCGGATTCCCAGCATGGTGCTGCTGTCGATGCTGGATTACCTGGATGGCAAGCCGATCCAGCAATGGGTGTCGTCGCCGCGCTACCACCACCAGTACCTGCCGGACGTGATCGAGCACGAGCCGCGCACCTTCAGCGGCAGCGAAATGGCCGAGCTGAACCGCCGTGGCTATACGCTCAAGGATGTCGGCCGTGCCTATGGCAACCAGCAGGTGCTGCTGTGGAACAAGAAGTCCGGAGAGGTACAGACGGCCAGCGATCCGCGCGGCATCGGCATCGCCACCGAGCTGGCGATGCCATTGCGCTGATCACTTCAGGGGCGGCTCTTCACGGCAGAACCAGGGCCGGCGCATCGTCGTCCTGCGGCTCGAACATGCCATGCTCGGTGCCCAGTTGCAGCACGTTGCGCAGGCTCTGGACGATGCGGCTCGCATAGCCCAGGTCGTTCATCAGCGAGCTGGTCTGCAGGCCGTCCAGCTCCTGCTGGCGCACGGCGGCGAACAGGCGCTGGCGGAAGGCCGCGTCGAACGCCGCGGCGCTTTCGTCGAGCAGTTGCAGGCGCGCCAGGAGCGCGGCTTCCGGTAGCTCACCCCCGATCAGCGCGCCCATCGCCCGCACCTCACGCAGCATACCGAGCAGGTGGCGGCGCAGTTCCACGTAGGCATCGCGTGTGCTCGACGGCCGGCCCCGCAGGGCCTGTCCGAGGTTCTTCTGCAGGTGCTTGGCGTCCTTCACCGCGTCCACCAGCTGCAGCGCCACCACCTGGCAGGATAGCCAGAGCCGCTGGTGCTCCTCGTCCAGCAGCACGTCCAGGCGGCCCATGAAGCTCAACAGGTCGCCGTAGACACCCTTGATATGGCGCTGGTAAAGCACCTCCGCGGACAGCGCGTGACGGTCCGGCGCGGCCCGCAACTGACTTTCGTCCACACGCGGCTGGCTGAGCATTTCCACCGGCAGGTACAACGCGTGGCAGATCACCTCGATACTCAGCCGGCCCAGATGGCGCAGCTCCTGAAGCACCGCGCTGGCCGAGGCGTCGGCGGAGTCCAGTGCCCGTTCGTTGAGGTAGCGTGCATGGGTGCGCTCGATGGTCGGCTCGGCGGGCGCCATGTCGGTAATCAGCACCGGCGGCTCCTCCACCTCCGGCAGCCAGCGCACCAGCGCCTTGGCCAGGGCGCCCTGCAACGGCCAGAACAGCAGTACGCCCATGCCGTTGAACAGCGTGTGGAACAGCGCCAGCTGGATCATCGGGTTGTCCGCCAACCCGAACGGCGTCACCAGCGCGTGCACCAGCCAGGTCAGGGGCGAGAGCAGGATGAAGGTCAGCACACCGGTCACCACGTTGAACAGCACGTGCGCCAGCGCCAGCCGCTGCCCACTGCGGTTGCCGCCCAGGGAGCCGACGAAGGCCGTGGTGACGCTGCTGCCGACGTTGGAGCCGATGGCGATGGCCAGGCTCTGGCCCAGCTCCAGCTGGCCGCCGGCCAGCGCCGCCAGGGTGAGCATCAGGGTGGCGTGGCTGGATTGCAGCACCACGGTGATCAGCACACCGAAGGTGACGAACAGCAGCGATCCGAGCATGCCCTCGGCCTGCAGCTCGCTGGCGTCCAGGGCGTCGCCGAAGCTCTGGAAACCTTCCTTGATCTGGTCAATGCCAAGGAAGATGAAGGCGATCCCCAGGAGGATGCGCCCGGCCGCCTTGCTCTTGTCGCCGTTGAAGCCCATCAGCACGCCGAACACCAGCAGCGGCAGCGCCAGCGGGCTCAGGCTGAGGTTCTGCCCGGCCAGGGCGAGCAGCCAGATGCCACTGGTGGCGCCGAGGTTGGCGCCGAAGAGAATGGCGATGCCACCGGCCAGCTGGATCAGCCCGGTGCTGATGAAGGCAATGGTGAGCAGGGAGACCAGGGTGGAGGATTGCAGCAGGAAGGTGCCGACCAGGCCGAACAGCAGGCTCTTGCCGCGGGTCGCGGTGCTTTTCTCCAGCCAGCGCTCAAGCTGGCTGCCGGCCAGGTCGCGCAGGCCCTCTTCCAGGCACTGCATGCCGAACAGGAACAGTGCCAGCCCCGCGCCCAACTGCAGCAGACCGGCACTGGACCAGAAGCTATAGCCAAGGCCAACGGCAACCAGCAACAGAAGCACGGGACGCAGGTGCTTCTTCAGCCGGGTCGTGTCCATACGTTACCTGCTGCAGACGACGCATCGCCCTGGATGCGTCCGCTATCACGGGACGGCCCGAACCCGGCCGCCCCACGGGCAGAACTCAGTCCTGCTTGTAGCCGCTCTTGGTGCAGCCCAGGCAACGAACGAAGGCGGACTTGCCCGGCTCGATCACCAGTGCCTCGCCGGCTTCCTTGACGTTGCCACCCAGAGCGCTGAACGGCAGGGTCACCACGAACGCGGCGGCGCCCACCACGGTGGCGGCGATCAGCAGCGGACGGGCGAAGATCAGGTCGCCCATCATGGCGTAGCCGGGCGGGGCCTCGACGGTGTAGATCGGGTCGCCGCTGGCGCTGGAAGCCACCACTTCATCGGCGACGGCCGGCATCGCCGACAGCCCGCAGGTCAGAGCCAGGACAACGGCGGTGGTGCGAAACAGGTTCATGGAGAGAAGTCCTTTTTATGTAGTTGGGCAGGCAGACTGCCATTAACTATAACAGCGCTCCGTGACTTGTCGCGTGACAGCCTTCAATCGCCGAAGAATGCATATTCAGGCTTTTTCGGTACAAACGGCCGGTAGAAATCCAGCATCCGCCGCAGATCGCCCGCCTCGTCCCCCGTCGGCCAGAAGGGCTCGCCGATGACGATGCGCCGCCCCGGATAATCCAGTGCGGCCGGCACGATGGGCACACCCGCGCCACGGGCGATGTGGTAGAAGCCCATTTTCCAGCGCTCGACTTTCTTGCGGGTGCCCTCCGGCGAGAGGATCAGCATCATCTCGCGGCTCTCGCGGAAGGCCTGCACCGCCTGGTCCACGGTATTGAGCTTGAGGTGCCGCTGGATCGGGATGCCGCCCCAGCGGCGCATCAATCCGCCCCAGGGACCACGGAACAGGGTGTGCTTGCCGAACCAGCGGGCATTCAGGCGCAGCACGAACTTGGCGGCGAGGAACAGCATGAAGTCCCAGTTGGACGTGTGGTGGGCGCCGATCACCACGAACTTGTCGAGGGCGGGCAGGGAGCCCTCGATGCGCCAGCCCGCGATACGCAGCATGGCATGGCCGAGCGCCTCGGCCAGCGGATTGCGGGGCAGATAATTACCGGACATGAATCACCTGGTGGCCCCCTCGAGAGGGGCCATTGTTGTTATGGATTATTTTAGAGCGACAGATTAACGGTGGCGGCGGGCGTCAACGTTGGCAGCGCGGACAGTACACGCTGGCGCGCTGGCCGAGGCGGACCTCGCGCAGGGTCGAGCCGCAGACCTTGCAGAATTCGCCGCCGCGTCCGTAGACGAACAGCTCCTGCTGGAAGTAACCCGGCTGGCCGTCGCCGCCGACGAAGTCACGCAGCGTGGTACCGCCGCGCTCGATGGCGATCGCCAGAATGCGTTTGATCTCCTGCGCCAGCTTCAGGTAGCGGGCACGGGAGATGGAGCCCGCCTCGCGGCGCGGGTCGATGCCGGCGGCGAACAGCGCCTCGGTGGCGTAGATGTTACCGACACCGACCACCACCGCATTGTCCATGATGAAGGGCTTCACCGCCATGCTGCGGCCCCGGGACATCTGGTACAGCCGCTCGCCCTCGAAGGCGTCGGTCAGCGGCTCCGGCCCGAGATGGCGGAGCAGCTCATGCTCCAGCGGCGCCTGGCTCCACAGCAGCGCACCGAAACGCCGGGGATCGGTGTAGCGCAAGGCCATGCCCGACTCCAGCTCGATATCCACATGCTCGTGGCGCGCCGCCGGCAGTCCGCACTCGACCAGACGCAAGCTGCCCGACATGCCCAGGTGGCTGATCAGCGTGCCAGCCTCGGCATTGAGCAGCAGGTACTTGGCCCGCCGCTCCACCTGCAGGATGCGCTGCCCGGAGAGGCGCACATCGAGGTCCTCCGGGATCGGCCAGCGCAGACGGCGCTCGCGGACGATCACGCGACTGACGCGCTGGCCTTCGAGGTAGGGCGCAATGCCCCGGCGGGTGGTTTCGACTTCGGGTAATTCAGGCATGGATCGATACGCAGGAGAATTCTGTAGGAGCGAAGGGACCGCTAGTTATTGCTCGCGAACATCGGAAAAAGCAAATGCCTTGCGTGAAAGCCCGCACCCAAGGTGAGGCATGGGGGCTTTTGTAGGGGCGGACTCCGTCCGCGATAGGCCCGGCGCAAGAGCATCGCGGACGGAGTCCGCTCCTACGAGATGCAATGGTGCGTAGACGACAGCAACTCAGTCCAGCGCACGCGCCAGCTGGATCAGCTCCCCGCGCCACTCCGCAGCCTGCGGCAGGGCGAGGAATGATTGGTTGAGCAGCGTATCCCGGGCTTCATAGGTGAAGGTCTGGCCATGCAGGTCGAGCACTTCGCCACCGGCACCCTCCAGGACGCCCTGGGCCGCCGCGGTATCCCACTGCGAGGTCGGCGCCAGGCGCGGATAGCAGTCCGCCGAGCCCTCGGCCAGCAGGCAGAACTTCAGGGAACTGCCGATATTGGCCAGCTGCAGGTCACCGAAACGCTCCGCCAGACCAGCCAGCAGGCGCTCCTGGGCCGGGCTGGAATGGCGCTTGCTGGCCACCACGGTGAAGGCTTCGACGGGGCTGACCCGCACGCTGATTTCCTGCGGCTCGCCGCCGCGCTCCTCGCGCCACGCACCGAGTCCGGCACCACCGTAGTAGCAACGGCCGCTGGCGGGGACGCCGACGACGCCGAACACCACGCGGCCGCGCTCGATCAGCGCCACGTTAACGGTGAACTCCTCGCTGCCGGCGATGAACTCCTTGGTGCCATCCAGCGGGTCCACCAGCCACCAGCGCGTCCACTGGGCACGCTGTTCCAGCGGGATGTCGCAGTCTTCCTCCGACAGCACCGGCACCTCCGGTGCCAGGGCGCGCAGGCCGTCGGCCAACAGGCGGTGGGCGGCCAGGTCGGCAGCGGTCACCGGCGACTCGTCGGCCTTCTGCTCGACGTTCAGGTCACCGCGCCAGAACGGCAGGATCACGTCGCCGGCCTTGTGCACCAGGTCGATTACCGCGGGAAGAAAGGCATGCATCACGGTTGGTACTCTCCTCGTTGGGTCAGCAGGTCGCGCACCAGATAGAGCGCGGCCAGTGCGCGTCCTTCGCTGAACTGGGCATGCTGGGCGAGGCTGGAAAGCTCTCGCAGGTTGATCTTGTCCACCCGCATCGGCTCCGGCTCGTCGCCAGGCAGGCTCTCGGGATAGAGATTGCGCGCCAGCACCACCTGGATGCGCTGGCTCATGTAGCCGGGCGACAGCGACAGCTCGGTGATGTACTCGAGCTCATGGGCGCCGTAGCCGGCCTCCTCCTTGAGCTCGCGGTCGGCGGCGGCGAGGATGTCCTCGCCCGGTTCCACCAGCCCCTTGGGCAGCGACAGCTGGTATTCGTCGACACCGGCGCAGTACTCCTCGACCAGCACCACATGCTCGGCGTCGAGCATCGCCACCACCATCACCGCGCCGTAGCCCTGCCCCTTGCCCACCAGACGCTCATAGGTGCGCTCCACACCGTTGGAGAAGCGCAGTTGCAGCTCTTCGACGGCGAACAGCCGGCTTTTGGCGACGATCTCGCGGGCGAGGACCGTGGGTTTCTGACGCATGGGGCAACTCCTGGGGGTGGCCGGGTCGGCTATGATAACCCGCCTTCTCCGATTGTCCGTGTCGGATGTTGCGCGGAGCCTGCCGATTCAAGGCGCAATTACGACACCCTGTTACCGAGCCCACCATGCCAAGCCTGCCCTGGTCAGCCATCGATACCGTCCTGCTCGACATGGACGGAACCCTGCTCGACCTGCACTTCGACAATCATTTCTGGCTCGAACACCTGCCCAGGCGCTACGCCGAGCACCACGGCATCACCCGTGAGCAGGCCGACGCCGAGTTGCTGCCGCTGTTCCGCGACCATGCCGGGCAACTCAACTGGTACTGCCTGGACTTCTGGAGCCGCGAGCTGAAGCTGTCGGTCCGCGACCTCAAGCGCGAGGTGGCCCACCTGATCGCCCTGCGCCCGGATGCCGACCTGTTCCTCGCCGCGCTGCGCCTGCATGGCAAGCGCGCGGTGCTGATCACCAACGCCCACCGCGATTCGCTGTCGCTGAAACTGGAGCGGGTCGAGCTCGCGCCCTGGTTCGACCGCCTGATCAGCTCCCACGACTACGGCTATCCCAAGGAAAACCCGCAGTTCTGGCAGGCGCTGCACGCCGATATCGGCTTCGACCCGGCGCGCAGCCTGTTCATCGATGACAGCCTGCCGATCCTGCGTGCGGCGAGGCAGTTCGGCGTCGGCCACCTGCTGGCGGTGCGCCAGCCCGACAGCCGTGGCGGGCCCAAGGACACCGAGGAATTCGCCGCCCAGGACAGCTACCGGTCGCTGATCGAAGGGCTCTGATTCCAAGGTCTCAAAAACAGAGCCCGGCACTGGGCCGGGCTCCTAAGTGTTGTTACGCCGGAATCCGCAGTACCTGGCCGGGGTAGATCTTGTCCGGGTGGCTGAGCATCGGCTTGTTCGCCTCGAAAATCTTCATGTAGGCGTTGGCGTTGCCGTACTCGGCCTTGGCGATGGCGCTCAGGGTGTCGCCCTTCTTCACGGTGACGAAGCGCGCTTCCGCTGCCGGAGTGGTGACAGTGATGTGGTCTTCCACGCCGGATACGCCCGCGACGTTGCCCAGGGTGAGCAGGATCTTCTCCTTCTCTTCCTGGCTGGCCACCTCGCCGGTGGCGATCACCTTGTCTCCCTCGACGCTGACCTGGATGTTCGGGTTGCCCAGGCCAACCTTGGCAATGTGATCCTTGAGCGATTCGGCGGCCTGCGCCTCCTGACCCACGATGCTTTCCCACAGCTTCTCGCCGGCTTCCTTCACGAACGCAAAAATGCCCATTTCCAACCTCCCTACGGTTACAGTGACAGGCGGCCGGCATTGGGCAGACCGCGCGCGCAAGGAGTCTAGTCGGCAAGATCGGCAACGCTCGCCGGATTATTCCCAGCCCAGCCTTTCACTGACGCAACGCCGACTCCCGGAGCCATCCGCCGATGGACATCAAACAGCTCAAGTTCCTCTGTGCTCTCGACGAGACGCGGCATTTCGGCCAGGCAGCGGCGCGTTGCCACGTCACCCAGCCGACCCTGTCGATGCGCCTGCGCAACCTGGAGGAAGAGCTGGGCCTGGAGCTGGTGAGGCGCGGGCAGCGCTTCGAAGGCTTCACCGAAGCCGGCGAGCGCGTACTGGCCTGGGCGCGCAGCCTGCTGGCCGCCCACGACGGCCTGTACGCCGAGGCCGCAGCCTGCCGTGGCCAGCTGGTCGGCACCCTGCGCCTGGGGCTGGTGCCGCTGGCGGGCTTCGACCCCATGCGCCTGATCGAGCTGTTCGCCCAGCGCCACCCGGAGCTGCGCTTCCAGCTATACGCCCTGAGTTCGGAAAGCATCCTCGAAGGCCTTGGCCGCAACCAGCTGGACCTCGGTTTGTCCTACCTCGACCGCATCGACCGCGAGCACTTCGAAGGGCTGGAGCTGGCCGGCACGCGCATGGGCCTGCTGCATGACCGCCGGCACTTCCAGTTCGACAGCCCGACCCTCGGCTGGGACGCCCTGGCGGACCTGCCCCTGGGCCTGCTCTCCACCGGCATGCATTTTCGCCAATCCATCGACCACGGCTTCCGCAGCCGTGGCCTGACGCCCCAGCCGCGCCTGGAAACGGACGCCGTGCACCAGTTGCTGCAAGCCGTGGAGCGCGGCCTGTGCTGCGCGATCATGCCGCTGGGCAGCGGGCTGGACGCCCAGGGCGAACACTTCGCCCTCACCCCGATAGAGGACGCCCGCACCCTCTCCCCGTTGGGGCTGATCATTCGCCGCGGCGAGCCGCGCTCGGCCCTGGCCGAAGCCTGCTTCCGCGAAGCGGCAACGCTGCTGGACGGGTCGCCAGACGAGTGATAGATGGCGTCGATCACGGCATCGAAACTACCCATTAGACGCCCCCGGCGTATCGGCCTAGTCTGGCGCTATTACTAGAGAACCATAGGGCTCAGCCCATGCCTTGCTTGATCGCCCGCCCGGCCGCCGCCGAGGTCCGGGCTCCCGACACGTCCGCCGACGGCTACACCTACGCCGAACTCACCCCGGAAAACGACACCGGCAGCGCCGCCCTGGCCGACGAAATCGCCCTGGCCATCGCCTACAACGGGCTCAGCCAGGCGGTGATGATGGTCTCGCCCAACGACCTGGAAGATTTCGTCCACGGCTTCAGCCTCGGCGCCGGTTTCATCGAATCCATCGACGCCATCTATGACATCCGCCTGACGCCCCACGGCGATGCCATTTCCGCCGAGGTGCAGGTCAGCAACCGCGCCTTCTGGGCACTCAAGGAGCAACGCCGCCAACTGGCCGGCAGTACCGGCTGCGGCCTGTGCGGCGTCGAGGCGCTGGACCAGGCGCTGCCGGACCTGCCGGTGCTGCCGACCGCCCCGCTGCCGCCCGCCGCCCACCTGGCCGGCCTGCGCGAGCGGGTGAATGCCGCCCAGGAAATTGCCCGCCGCAGCGGCGCCGTGCACGCCGCGCTGTTCGTTGACGGCAGCGGCGAGATCCGCCTGTGCCGCGAGGATATCGGCCGGCACAACGCCCTCGACAAGCTGGTCGGCGCCCTCAAGCGCCAGCGCCTGGACACCCGCGACGGCTTCGCCGTGGTCACCAGCCGCTGCAGCCTGGAGCTGATCCACAAGGCCCTGCGCGCCGGACTGCCCACCCTGGTCAGCCTGTCCGCGCCCACCGCACTCACCGTGCAGTGGGCCCGCGAGCACAACCTGAACCTGATCCATCTGCCCCACCGCAGCGCCCCTCGCGTCTACAGCCCGGCCCCGAAAGCCCTCTGACAGCTATCTGATATCTGACGACAGCGCCGCAGCCGTCCCTCAAGAAAGAGCCCCCATGAGCCTGCAACAAGAAAACCCTCGCTACCAACCTTACAAAGGTCCGGCCGCCGGCTGGGGCGCGCTGATCAGCGTCACCCGCTTCTGGCTGGACAGCAAGCAGCCCTTCAAGAACCTGCGCGCACTGCTCAAGACCAACCAGAGTGGCGGTTTCGACTGCCCCGGCTGCGCCTGGGGCGACTCGCCCGAAGACGGCCGGGTGAAGTTCTGCGAGAACGGCGCCAAGGCGGTGAACTGGGAAGCCACCAAGCGCCGGGTGGACGCCGCTTTCTTCGCCCGCCACAGCGTCAGCGCCCTGCGCGAGCAAAGCGACTACTGGCTCGAATACCAGGGCCGCCTGACCGAGCCGATGCGCTACGACCCGGCCACCGACCGCTACCAGCCGATCGCCTGGGACGACGCCTTCGCGCTGGTCGCCCGGCACCTGAACGCGCTGGAAAGCCCCGACCAGGCAGAGTTCTACACCTCCGGCCGGGCCAGCAACGAGGCGGCCTACCTCTACCAGCTGTTCGTCCGCGCCTTCGGCACCAACAACTTCCCCGACTGCTCGAACATGTGCCACGAGGCCAGCGGCGTGGCCCTGGGTGCAAGCGTCGGCGTCGGCAAAGGCACCGTGACCTTCGACGACTTCGAGCATGCCGACGCGATCTTCGTGTTCGGCCAGAACCCCGGCACCAACCATCCGCGCATGCTCGAACCACTGCGCGAGGCGGTGCAGCGCGGCGCCCAGGTGGTCGCCTTCAACCCGCTCAAGGAGCGCGGCCTGGAGCGCTTCCAGCACCCGCAGAACGCGCTGGAGATGCTCACCAACGGTTCCGAACCACTGAACACCGCGTTCTTCCGCCCGGCGCTGGGTGGCGACATGGCCGCCGTGCGCGGCATCGCCAAGTTCCTCCTGCAGTGGGAGCGCGAGGCCCAGGCCAAGGGTGAGCCGGCGGTGTTCGACCATGCCTTCATCGCCGAGCACACCCAGGGCGTCGACGCCTATCTGGCCGAGCTGGACGCCACCGACTGGGACCACATCGTGCAGCAGTCGGGCCTGAGCCTTGAGGAGATCGAGCAGGCCGCGGTCATGTACCGCCGCGCCGAACGCGTGATCGTCTGCTGGGCCATGGGGATCACCCAACACCACCATTCGGTGCCGACCATCCAGGAACTGGTCAGCCTGCAACTGCTGCGCGGCAACGTTGGCCGCCCCGGCGCCGGCCTGTGCCCGGTGCGCGGCCACAGCAACGTGCAGGGCGACCGCACCATGGGCATCAACGACCGCCCGCCGGTGGCGCTGCTCGATGCCCTCGAACGCCGCTTCGGCTTCAAGGTGCCACGCGAGCACGGCCACAACACGGTCGAGGCGATCGAGGCCATGCTCAAGGGCGAGGCGAAAGTCTTCATCGGCCTGGGCGGCAACTTCGCCCAAGCCACCCCGGACAGCCCGCGTACCCATAGCGCCCTGGAGCGCTGCGCACTGACCGTGCAGATCAGCACCAAGCTCAACCGTAGCCACCTCACCGTGGGCGGCGACGCGCTGATCCTGCCGTGCCTTGGCCGCACCGACATCGACCGCCAGGCCGAAGGCCCGCAGGCGGTGACCGTGGAAGACTCCTTCAGCATGATCCACGCGTCCTACGGCCAGCTGGAGCCCTCCTCCAAACAAATGCGTTCGGAGCCGGCCATCATCGCCGGCATCGCCAAGGCGACCCTGGGCAACCACCCGGTGGACTGGGACGCGCTGATCGGCCACTACGACCGCATCCGCGACCTGATCGCCGACACCATCCCCGGCTTCACCGACTTCAACCGCCGCGTGGCGCACCCTGGCGGCTTCCACCTGGGCAATGCCGCCGCCGACCGGCGCTGGAACACCGCCAGCGGCAAGGCCAACTTCCACAGCCAGCCGCTGCCGGCGGACCTGGTCCACGAGAAGGTTCGCCAATCCGGCCAGGAGCCACACCTGATCCTGCAGACGCTGCGCTCCCACGACCAGTACAACACCACCATCTATGGCCTGGACGACCGCTACCGCGGCGTGCGCGGCCAGCGCGAGGTGGTGTTCGCCAACGCAGCGGACATCCGCCGCCTGGGCTTCGAACCGGGCGAGAAGGTCGACATGGTGTCGCTCTGGGCGGACGGCGTGGAGCGCCGGGTCAGCGGCTTCACCCTGCTGGCCTACGACATCCCCGCCGGCCAGGCGGCGGCCTACTACCCGGAAACCAACCCGCTGGTGCCGCTGGAAAGCCACGGCGTGGGCAGCTACACCCCGACCTCCAAGTTCGTCGCCATCCGCTTCGAGAAGGCACAGCCGAGCCTGCGGATCGTCTGAAGCCCCTTGCGGCGCTCCGCCCGGAGCGCCCATCCCTCTGCGCATGGGCACACGCACGTCCCCCAGCCCCGGCACGCCGGACTTCTACGCGCACGCGAAAGGGCATCCCGCGAAAAATCCGCCGAAATCGCATCACGTAGGAAGAGGCTGAAAGGTAAACTCGGGAGGGAGAGGGGCTTTTTGTGATTTGCCATCATTGCAATGGCAATTTGCAGGAAAAACACACACAAAACCAAACCCTGCAATAACACTCAGACCGCCCAAAATCGAAAAAGTTCTGACCTCAAATCAAATACTTGCATTATTTGCTGAAAGTCGTGTTATTCGTCGGAAGTGGCTTGTCAGAGCCTTCGCACGAACACAGGATCGCTCCCAACATCCACACAGAGAGATCCTCTCTATGAAATACTCCTCGATGCTCCTGTTGTCTCTTGCGCTGGTTGGTGGCACCGCCTTCGCGGACGGCGACACCCGTGCCGGCGTCGGTGGCGCCCTGGGCGGGGTATTGGGTTCGGTCATCGGCCAATCGGTCGGTGGCAGCACCGGCGCCGCCATTGGTAGCGGTATCGGCGGTGCGGCCGGTGGTGCGGTCGGTGCCCGCCACGGTAACAAGACAGAAGCCGCCATCGGCGGTGGCCTGGGCGCAGCCGGCGGCCAGGTGATCGGCAACAAGATGGGTGGTACAACCGGCGGCCTGATCGGCGCGGCCCTGGGCGGCGGCGCAGGTGGCGCACTGGGTAACCACTACGCCGACAACAACCGCGACGACGATGACGACTACCACCACCACGACGGCTACCGTCGCGCGCGCTACTACGACCGCGGCGACTGGCACGACAACGGTCGCCATCGCGGCTGGTACAAGCACAAGCACCACCACCGCGACTGGGATTGATCGTCGGCAGATAAACCGCGATCAGTCCACGGAAACGATGACTGACAGCCGGGCGCAGATTGCCCGGCTGTTTTCTGTGCGGGACAATCTCCGCAACCCTTTCCTACATTCAGGTTCGCAAGATGCGTAAGACTCTTTCTGTTCTGACGCTGGCCCTCCTGGCCAGCCACGCCATGGCCGATGACACCAAGGCTGCCATCGGCAGCGGCGTGGGCGGTGCCCTGGGCAACGTGGTCGGCGGCGCCCTGGGCGGCTCCACCGGCGCAGCCATCGGCGCAGGTGTCGGCGGTGCGGCCGGCGGCGCGATGGGCGCGAAGAACGGCAACAAGACCGAGGCGGCCATTGGTGGCGGCCTGGGTGCAGCCGGCGGCTCGGTCATCGGCAACAAGGTCGGCGGTTCCACTGGCGGCACCATCGGTGCGGGCCTGGGCGGCGCCGCGGGCGGCGCGCTGGGCAACCACATGGCCGACAAGAACAACGACGATGACGACGATGGCCACCACGACAGCGGCTACCACAAGGCCAAGGGTCACTATAAGCACAAGCACAAGCATCACGACGACGATTGATGCTGCGTTGAACCAAGAGCCCGCCTTCCGGCGGGCTCTTTCATTTCAGGCCTGGCAAGCCGGCAGCACGGAGAGCAGCGCGCTCAGTTCAACAGGTGGGCGCCGCTCGATGCGCCGGTACTCGCCGCCGTCGTCGGTGCGCGAAAGCCAGCCGCCATCGACCAACGCCCGGCGCAGCAGCAGGTGATCGCCGAGGCGCTCCTGGGTGCGCAGCCGCTCGTTGAGCTCCCGCTCGCTCCAGCGCTGGCGCGCCGGCAGCCGCGACCACAATACCCAGAGGCAGGCCTCGCGGTGGCTGTGTTTCTTCGGCCAGCGTTGCAGGCAGCCGGATCCATCGAAATAGCGCCGCCACTGCTCGATGCGGCGGAAGTCCACCGCCGCTTCGGGTTCGGCCTTGCGCGCCAGGCGCACTTCGGCCTGGTGGCTGGCGCGCAGCGCCTGGTAGTTGCGAAAGCCGACCGCGCGGGCCAGCAGATTGAGCATTTCGACATGGCCGGGACGTTCAGGCGACTCATCGAGCTGACGGGTCAGCGATTTCGCCAGGGCGGAAATGTCGGGGGAGTTGAAGGGCAAGCGTTGCCTGGACACAGTGCAATCCTCGTTGCGTGCCAAGACCTCGCGCAGAGGTTATCGGGGGTCGCCGGATTCCGATGCGGCACTCAAGGGATGTGTGTCGGATCGTCAAGGGTGCGGGGAACCGCGCGGCAGGTTTAGCGCTCTCCATACGGAGGCGGCGACGCCTGGGTGAACTGCCGACCGGCGGCCAGCATAGGCCCCCGGCGGCGCCCAGGGCAAGCCCCGACCGGATCGGCGAAGCTGGTATAGGCTTGCCGGGCAGGGATCACTATGGAGAAGGAGCTATCCGTGAAGGTTGTAGCGATTGCCGGGTTGCTGTCGACGCCGCTGCTGGCGAACACGGCGCAGGCCGGAGCCTGGCAGGTATGCCGATTGGAAGTGGAGATCACCGCGACGGTGAAACAGCCTCACCCGGGGCTCAAGGGGCGGGTGGAGTCGGTCAAGGCCAGACCCGCCGAAGCGCAATGCCCGGCCAAGGGTGCGGTGATCGCCTTCGAGCCGGAGAGTGCCGACTGGCAGAGCATGATCCCGCGCAGGCACTGGCCGACACCGGGGCAGCGGGTGTGGATGCGCTACCAGTACCTCGACGGGATGTGCAAGAACGACGGGAACGAGCGGCCCTGCAGGATCGAGCATTATCCGATGGGCTGGTGAATTGGCGGGCCGATGCAGCGCTCCTTTCGCGGACAAGGGCCAGGCGCCCCCGTCGTTCCTGCAGCAGCCTGACCGGGAGCGTAGGGCGCATAACGTTCGACGTTATACGCCGTTTGACCTTGGTTTCCGGCCGCACGGACTCTAACCAGGACACCTGTCACCGAGCGCGTCGAACTCAACCCATTTGCCAACTGACGATCGCGGCGTATCGGCGTACAACCGCGAACGGTTGTACGCCCTACGAATGCTGCGGCCATGGAGTCCTTCGCGATGCTTTCCAAAAGTGCATCGCGGACAAAGTCCGCTCCTACGAAAAGCCGTTCAGGCGCGAAGCAGCACTTCCATCGCCTCGCGCAGCGGCGCCGGAATCGACACCGGGCGATTGCTCGCACGGTCGACGAACACATGCACGAACCTGCCCGCCGCGCAGGCCAGGTCCTCGCCTTCGCGGAAGATCGCCAACTCGTACTGCACCGAGCTGTTGCCCAGCTTGCCGACCCGCAGACCGGCCTCGATGCGCTCGGGGAAGGCCACTGGGGCGAAGTAGTCGCAGCTGGAGCTGACCACGAAGCCGACCACCTCGCCGTTGTGGATATCCAGGCCGCCGCGCTCGATCAGGTAGGTGTTCACTGCCGTGTCGAAGAAGCCGTAGTAGGTCACGTTGTTCACGTGGCCGTAGATGTCGTTGTCGTGCCAGCGGGTGGTAATCGGCTGGAAGTGCGCGTAGTCGGCGCGGCTGGGGTGCTGTTCGCTCATCGCTCTCTCAGTAGGCGGCTCGGTAGATGGCCAGCGCATCGGCTTCGCTGACTTCGCGGGGATTATTCACCAGCAGGCGCTGCTGCAACATCGCATCGGCGGCCAAGCGCGGCAGGCTGTCCTCCGGCACGCCGGCGTCACGCAGGCGCGAAGGCAGGCCGCAGCGCGGGCTGAGGTCGGTCAGCTCGGCGATGAACTGCTCGGTTCGGTCCGCATCAAGGCGCAGGCGGTCGCCCAGCAACAACGGCGCGAGTTCGGCGTACAGGGCTCCGGCTTTGGGCGCATTGAAGCGGATCACTTCCGGCAGCACCAGCGCGTTGCTCAGGCCGTGGGGAATGTGGAAGTGCCCGCCCAGCGGATAGGCCAGCGCATGGACCGCCGCTACCGGGGCGTTGGCGAAGGCCTGCCCGGCCAGGCAGGCGCCCAGCAGCATGGCCTGGCGGGCCTCGCGGTTACGGCCGTTGTGCACCGCTTCGTCGAGGTTCAGCGCCAGCAGGCGCAGGGCCTCGCGGGCCAGCAGGTCGGACAGCGGGTTCTTCTTCAGCTTGCTGGTGTACGCCTCGATGGCGTGGACCATGGCGTCGATGCCGGTGGCGGCGGTGACCGCCGGCGGCAGGCCGAGGGTGAGGTCGGCGTCGAGCACCGCCAGGTCCGGCAGCAGGTGCGGGCTGACCACGCCCATCTTGGTGGTCTCGCCGGTGGTGACGATGGCGATCGGCGTAACCTCCGAACCGGTGCCGGCGGTGGTCGGCACCTGGATCAGCGGCAGGCGCGGGCCGCGGGCATTGCCGACGCCGAAGAGGTCCTTCAGCCCCTGGGAGGCCAGCGGGTGCGCCAGCAACGCCACCAGCTTGGCGACGTCCATCGAACTGCCGCCGCCATAGCCGATCACCAGTTGCGCGGCCATCCGGCGGGCCTGTTCGGCGGCTTCCAGCACTACGCTTTCCGGCGGGTCGGCCAGCACCTGATCGAAGACCTCCACCGCCACGCCAGCACTGGCAAAGCCCGGCAGCACGCCGTCGAGCATGCTCAGCCGGGTGATGCCGGGGTCGGTGACGATGAGCACACGCTGGGCACCGCGCTCGCGGCAGAGTTCGCCCAGGCGGGCGGCGGAGCCACTCTCGCAGAGGATCTGCGCGGTGGTGGCGAAGCTGAAAGGCTGCATGACGGTCCCCTTCTTGTTGTGCTTGCAAGCCCCATCGCAGAGCGGGCCGGCCAGGACACCGAGAATAATCCGCCGTCGCTGGTCCTCCGCCCCTCCCTTGGAAGGGGCAGGACGGGCAGCATAGCAAAGAACCCATCCACATACGGAATACCGTACCGCAGAGCGGAACAATCATTCACAAGATGAATACAATCAGCAGGCAGCGGGGACGGAGGGCTCACCCCGGGGAAATGAAATGGGCAGCCTGAAACGCAAGGGCCGGCATTGCGCCGGCCCTTGAGGAGTATCAGACGGCGACCGGCGCCTTGATGTGCGGGTGGGACTCGTAGCCGACCAGCTCGAAGTCCTCGAAGCGGAAGTCGAACAGGTCCTTCACCTCGGGGTTGATCTTCATGGTGGGCAGCGGCAGCGGCTGACGGGTCAGCTGCAGGTCGGTCTGCTCCAGGTGGTTGGCGTACAGGTGGCAATCGCCGCCAGTCCAGATGAACTCGCCCGGTTGCAGCCCGGCAACCTGCGCGACCATCAGGGTCAGCAGCGCGTAGCTGGCGATGTTGAAGGGCACGCCGAGGAAGATGTCGGCCGAACGCTGATACAGCTGGCAGCTGAGCTTGCCGTCGGCGACATAGAACTGGAACAGCGCGTGGCACGGCGGCAGGGCCATCTCGTCGATCAGCGCGGGGTTCCACGCGGAAACGATCAGGCGGCGCGAGTCCGGGTTCTTCTTCAGCATTTCCATCAGGTTGGCGATCTGGTCGATGTGGCGGCCGTCCGGCGCCGGCCAGGAGCGCCACTGGTAGCCGTAGACCGGGCCCAGGTCGCCGTTCTCGTCGGCCCATTCGTCCCAGATGGAGACGCCGTTTTCCTTCAGGTAGGCGATGTTGGTCGAGCCTTTGAGGAACCACAGCAGCTCATGGACGATCGATTTCAGGTGGCACTTCTTGGTGGTCACCAGGGGGAAGCCTTCGGCCAGGTCGAAGCGCATCTGGTGGCCGAACACGCTGTAGGTGCCGGTGCCGGTGCGGTCGCTCTTGAAGGTGCCGTGTTCGCGCACGTGGCGCATGAGGTCGAGGTACTGTTTCATCGATGCAGTCTTATCCGGTGAGGCTCTGCGGCGCGGCTCGCGGTGGCCGCCGGCGGATCGATCCGCCCAGGCAGAATCTGAACAAGCGGCAATACTAAGGGGCGCGGCCCGCTCTCGCCACCCCGACCGGCCCGGTGGCCGCCCAAGTTCCGAACGACACGATGCAAGCGGCGCAAGACCGCGCGCCGCCACCTTTGCCTGGTGCCAGAGAGGTCTGCATGTCTGACGTTCAACGACCCGACTTCCCCCTGTCCCGCCGCCGCCTGCTGGCAGCGGCCTGCGCCGGCGCGGCGGTGGGTGGCGTGCTGCTCAGTCCCGCCGCCCGCACCTGGGCCGCGCTGACGCCCCAGGCGGAGGCGGAACTGGCCAGCTTCATGACCCTGTCCCAGCGCCTGACCGGACGCAGCAACCTCGACCCGCGCATCGGCCAGCGTCTGTTCGAAGCCCTGGCCCAGCGCGACACAGCGCTCAAGCAAAGCCTCGCCGAACTCCAGGCGCACCTGGCCGACCCGCCCGCCAGCTGGGGCGAGCGCCCGCAGTGGCTGGCCCGGCAGATCCTCGGTGGCTGGTACCTGGGGCAGATCGGCGAGGCCAGCAACGCCAGCGTGATCACCTACGAGCAGGCGCTGATGTTCAAGGCGGTGGACGATGTGCTGGTGATCCGCAGCTACTGCCCGAACAAGCCGGGCTTCTGGGCGGCCCAGCCGGCCGAACGGGAGGTTTGAACATGGCCGACACGCAACGCGCGGATTTCGTGGTGGTCGGTTCCGGCGTGGCCGGGGCGCTGGTGGCCCATCAGCTGGCACTGGCCGGCAAGGACGTGCTGATCCTTGAAGCCGGGCCGCGCATGGAGCGCTGGGAGATCGTCGAGCGCTTCCGCAACCAGGCGGACAAGTCCGACAACCAGGCGGCCTACCCGTCCAGCCCGCACGCCCCGCACCCGCAGTTCCACCCGGACAACCACTACCTGATCCAGAAGGGCACGCATCCCTACGACGTGCAGTACCTGCGCGTGGTCGGCGGCACCACCTGGCACTGGGCGGCCTCCGCCTGGCGCTTCCTGCCCAACGACTTCAAGCTGCGCAGCCTCTACGGCGTGGGCCGCGACTGGCCGATCGAATACGCCGAGCTCGAACCCTGGTACCAGCGCGCCGAGGAAGAACTGGGCGTCTGGGGACCGGGCGACGAGGAGCTCGATTCGCCACGCAGCCAGCCCTACCCGATGCCGCCCCTGCCGCTGTCGTGGAACGAGCAGCGCATCAAGACCCTGCTCAACGCCAACGGCTACCGCGTGGTCACCGAACCGGTGGCGCGCAACAGCCGCCCCTACGACCAGCGGCCGACCTGCTGCGGCAACAACAACTGCATGCCGATCTGCCCCATCGGCGCCATGTACAACGGCATCGTCCACGTCGAGAAGGCCGAAGCCGCCGGCGCGCGGCTGGTGGAAAACGCCGTGGTGTTCAAGCTGGAGAACGGCGAAGGCGGCAAGATCACCGCCGCGCTGTACAAGGACCCGCAAGGCAACGAGCAGCGGGTCGAGGGCGGGACCTTCATCCTCGCCGCCAACGGCATCGAGACACCCAAGCTGATGCTGATGTCGGACGTCGGCAACAGCTCGGACATGGTCGGCCGCAACCTCATGGACCATCCCGGCACCGCCGTGCAGTTCTATGCCGACGAGAAGCTCTGGCCGGGCCGTGGGCCGCAGGAGATGACCTCGATGGTGGGCTTCCGCGACGGCGCCTTCCGCAGTCAATACGCCTCCAAGAAGATCCACCTGTCGAACCTCTCGCGCACCGACCAGGTGGCCGCCGAGCTGATCCGCAAGGGCCCGCTGCTGCTGGGCCGCGAACTGGAGGCGCAGATCCGCGACCGCGCCGCGCGCTTCGTGCGCTTCGACAGCTTCCACGAGATCCTCCCGCACCCGGAGAACCGCATCGTCCCCAGCGCCAGCGAGCGCGACGCGGTGGGCATCCCCAAGCCGGAGTTCACCTACGCGATGGACGACTACGTGCACAAGAGCGCCGAGCACACCCGCGAGGTGTACACCCACGCGGCGAAACTGCTGGGCGGCACCGAGGTGGTGTTCGAGGACAACTTCGCCAACAACAACCACATCACCGGCACCACCCTGATGGGCGCCGACCCGAAGGACTCGGTGGTGGATAGTCACTGCCGCAGCCACGACCACCCCAACCTGTTCATCGCCGGCAGCGCCGTGATGCCCACCGTCGGCTCGGTGAACTGCACCCTGACCATCGCCGCCCTGGCCCTGCGCCTGGCCGACCAGCTGAAGCACGAGGCCTGACGATGAAAGCCCTGGCCCTCCTCGCCCTGCTCGCCGCGCCGCTGCCGGGCCACGCCGCCAACTCCCTGGACCCGGCGCCGCAGGAACTGCTGCAACGCGGCGAATACCTGGCCCGCGCCGGCGACTGCGCCGCCTGCCACACCGCGCCGGGCGGCAAACCCTTCGCCGGCGGCCTGCCATTGGCCACGCCACTGGGCGCCGTGTACTCCACCAACATCACCCCCGACCCGAAGACCGGCATCGGCAGCTACAGCTACGACGACTTCGCCCGCGCCCTGCGTGACGGCGTGGCCAAGGACGGCATCCGGCTCTACCCGGCGATGCCCTACACCGCCTACGCGAAGATCAACGACGACGACATGAGGGCGCTCTACGCCTGGTTCCTCAACGGCGGCGTGCAGGCGGTGGCGCAGCCCAACCAGGACTCGGACATCGCCTGGCCGCTGGACGTGCGCTGGCCGCTGGCGATCTGGAACCTGCTGTTCCACGACGACCAGGTCTACCAGCCCAATCCGAAGCAAAGCGCCGCCTGGAACCGTGGCGCCTACCTGGTCCAGGGCCTGGCCCACTGCGGCACCTGCCACACCCCGCGCGGCATGGCCTTCCAGGAGAAGGCCATGAACGAACGCGGCACCGGCTACCTCGCCGGCGCCGCCCTGGGCGGCTGGTACGCCTTCAACATCACCCCCGACACCCACAGCGGCATCGGCGGCTGGAGCGACGCGGAGCTCGTGCAGTACCTCAAGACCGGCGGCGTGCCGGGCAAGGCCCAGGCCGCGGGCCCCATGGGCGAGGCGGTCGAGCACAGCTTCCAGTACCTGGCCGAGGCCGACCTGCAGGCCATCGCCACCTACCTGCGCAGCGTCCCGGCGGTTAGCGACGGCGAGCGCAAGGCGCGCTTCCAGTGGGGCAAGCCGGCCGAGGACGTGATCACCCTGCGCGGCCAGGACGTGCAAAATCAGAACGACGGCGCCCGCCTGTACCTGGGCAACTGCGCCAGCTGCCACTCCTGGAGCGGCGAAGGGGTGAAGGACGGCTACTACCCGATGCTGCTGAAGAACAGCGCGGTCGGCGCCCTGCAACCGGACAACCTGGTGCAGGTGGTGCTCGGCGGCGTGCACCGCAAGGTCGGCGACCAGGAGCTGTTCATGCCTGGTTTCGCCGGCACCCTCAACGACGAACAGATCGCCACGTTGGTGAACTACCTCACGGCGCAGTTCGGCAATCCGGAGATAAAAGTCGACAGCGCGCGGGTCGCGGAAATACGCCAGCCCTGAGGCCCAACCCCAAAGCCGGTGGCGGGCCGCCATCACAGGATGAAAGCGCCCCCCCGCGTTGACAGCCACCCCCTGCTCACGGAAGCTCCCTTACCCCTGGAGTCGTCGCGGAACAACGGAAGTCCATGTCCAACAAGACCAAGAAGCCTCGTCCCACTCCCCCGGCATCCCGACCTTCCGCCCCCCGCCGCACCTGGCTTGCAGCTGCCGCCGGCGTACTCCTCCTGGTCACCCTCGGCGCCTGGATCTGGGTGCAGCAGGACAGTGGCGTCACCCTGCCCAGCGATCACCCGCCGGTCCAGGCCGCCGCCCCCGCTCCGCAGCCACCGGCACCCGCGGCGCAACCCGCGCAACTGGTCGCGGAATCCACCTGCGAAGGCTGCCACCAGGCGCAGACCAAGGACTGGCAGGGCTCCCATCACCAGCAGGCGATGAAACCGGCCAGCGAAGGCAACGTGCTGGGCGACTTCGCCGACGTCACCTTCAAGGGCGAAGTCGAGACCACCCGCTTCTTCCGCAAGGGCGACGAATACTGGGTAAACACCCCCGGCAACGACGGCAAGCCGGCCGACTTCAAGGTGGCCTACACCTTCGGCATCGAACCCTTGCAGCAGTATCTGCTGGAATATCCCGGCGGCCGCCTGCAGGCCCTCGGCGTCGCCTGGGATAGCCGCAAGAACCACTGGTTCCAGCTCATGCCCGGGCAGCGCATCGACTACAAGGACGAACTGCACTGGACCCGCCCCGCGCAGAACGCCAACTTCATGTGCGTGGAGTGCCACACCACCGGCTTCAAGCGCACTTACGACGCAAAGACCGACAGCTTCGCCAGCCACTGGAACAGCCTCGGCGTCGGCTGCCAGGCCTGTCACGGGCCGGCGTCGAAGCACCTGGAATGGGCGCAGAAGCCGGACCGCAGCGCCGACAAGGGCTTCGAGGTGCCGCTGAAGAACGCCAGCCAGAGCACCGTCGTCGAAACCTGCGCGCGCTGCCATGCCCGCCGCGCGCCGCTGGGCGACGGCTACCAGAACAAGAACCGCTTCATGGACGACTACCTGCCCAGCACCCTGACCCGCGAGCTCTACGAGATCGACGGCAAGATCAAGGAGGAGGTCTTCGAGTGGGGCTCCTTCACCCAGAGCAAGATGTTCGCCAAGGGCGTGCAGTGCACCGACTGCCACAACCCGCACAGCGGCGAGCTGAAGGCCCCGGGCAATGGCGTCTGCCTGCAATGCCACAACACCGCCGGCAAGCCGGTGCGCCCGCAGATCGACGGCAAGGGCCTGCAGGCGAAGAACTACGACTCGCCCGAGCACCATCACCATGAACCCGGCAGCCCCGGCGCGCAGTGCACGTCCTGCCACATGCCGGGCCGCTACTACATGGTCAACGACTACCGCCACGACCACGGCTTCAGCCTGCCCGACCCCGCCCATGCGCGGCACATCGGCGCGCCGGATGCCTGCCAGGCCTGCCACAAGGACACCCCGGCGAAGAAGATCGCCGAGCAGTTCCGCCAGTGGTACGCCAGTGAGCAACCGGCCAAGCCGAATGCCTCCGGCAACCCCACCCCGCGCTACGACGACACCCTGTGGAAGGCCCGCGGCGGCAAGCCGGGCGCCTCCCGCGCGCTGCACCTACTGCTGGCTTCGCCCGAACTGCCGGCGATCCGTCGCGCCACGCTGATGGCCGAACTGCCCGCCTATCCCAGCCCGCGATCGCTGGAGCTGGCGGCACAGGGCCTGAAGGATACCGACCCGCTGGTGCGCACCGCCGCCGTCAACGTCGTCCTGCCCCTCGCCAATGCCCCGCAACAGGCCCTGGTACTGGCGCCCATGCTGGCGCCCATGCTGTCCGACCCGACCCGTGCCGTGCGCATCGCCGCCGCCTGGCAGCTGTCGCAGCTGCCGCCGCAGGCGCGCCCCGGCCTCGACGAAGCACTGGACAAGGGGCTGCGCGAATACGAGGACGTACAGAAGAGCCTGGCCGAGCGCGCCGAGGCCAACCTCAACCTCGCCATGCTCTACCAGCGCACCGGCCGTGGAGACCAGGTGGAGCCCGCATTGCGCGCGGCGATAGCGCGCAACCCGGACTTCCTGCCGGCCACCGTGACGCTGATCCAGTGGCTGGAAGCCAATAGTCGCCAGGCCGACGCCCGCCAACTGCTCGACGACGCCCTGCGCCAGCATCCAGCCGCCGGCCTGCTGCACCACGTCAACGGCCTCGCCCTGGTGCGCCAGGGCGAGCACGCGGCGGCGCTGAAGGAGCTGCGCGAAGCGGTGCGGCTGTCCCCGGACGACGACCAGTTCCGCTACGTGCTGGCCATCGCCCTGCACGACAGCGGCGAAGCCGACGCCGCCGCCCATGAGCTGGAAGCGCTGCTGCAACGCCACCCGGCCAACCGCTCGGCGCGCCTGGCGCTGATCGGCTACCTGCGCGAAACCGGGCAGATGCAGAAAGTGCAGATGCTGCTGGCGGAACTGGAACAGCAGAACCCGGACGATCCCACGCTCAAGCGTGAGTGAATCTTCCGACGAACAGGCGGGAACTCGCGAAGCGGCAAAAGCTCTGACAGACGCACTCAACCAAGGAGTTACCATGCGTCGCCGCTTCATCCCCGCCGTCCTTGCCCTCACCCTGCTCCCGCTGGCCTCGGCCATGGCCGAAGACAACGACTTCTGGCGCTCGGTCCTGACCTCCGGCGCCACCACCGCGTCGAGCTACCTGACCAGCCGCGACGACCACAAACTGGTCGGCCCGGCCCAGGACGATGCCGCCAGCTTCATCGCCACCGATGGCGCCATTCGCGGCCCCTACCTCGAGGCCGCGCTGCAGCAGATGCGCACCAGTAACCCGGCACTGGCCAACGCCAGCGACGCGGACCTGGCCACCGCCCTCCTCGCCAGCCAACGCTGACCGCGACGGCGCGCGCTGCCTCCAGCGCAACGCGCGCCGCCCGGCGCAAAGGTGGAACTCCCCGCAAACCCCGCGCATCTCACCTGTATACGGACCCTCCGGAGGTGATTCTGATGCACACCGCCAAACTGGCCACCGTTCTTGCCCTGCTTGCCCTGCCCGTCGCCTCGGCCATGGCCGACGACTTCTGGCGCGACATCATTTCGTCCGGCGCGACCACCGCAGCGCTCTACCTGACCTTCAGGCACGACCACAAACTGATCGTCGCCGCCCAGGACGACGCCACCGCCTATGTCGCCAGCGATGGCGCGATCCGTGGGCCCTACCTTGAATCCGCACTGACCCGCCTGCGCAGCGACAACCCCAGCCTGCGTGATCGCAGCGACATGGAGCTGGCCAACGCCATCCTGGCTCGCGGCAACGATGCACCTGCCCACTGAAACCCACCGGCGCGGCCCCTGGCGCTCGCCGCGGGCCGTTTCGCCCTGGCTGGCGAAACATGGGTACCGCTTCGCCCTGGCCGCACAGCGAATGTCCCACGCGCCGATCTGCTTCCTGTAGGAGCTCGCTCGCGAACGGTGTTTGCTGGCGGCTTCGTCGGTGGGTCGATTCGCGAGCAAGCTCGCTCCTACGAAAAGCGGCTTCCAGAGAAACATCCGCGCGCGCCGGAGCGCCCCTTCAGGAGGCCGAGTGGAGTCGGAGTTTCAGGGGTTGAGCGGCATGGATGCCGCGAGAGCGTCGTTGGGCCAGGGATGGCCCGTCGACGCGGGCCCCTGAAACTCCGATGGAGCGAGGGAACCCCGGCGAAGCCGGGGCCGGATGCAGGGGCAAGACGTTTTGGTTCCTTTTGTGAGGGCGGCTATCCGACGTTTGACAAAAGGGACTCGCCCGAGGGGGCGAAACAAATAGTCCGGCACACGCCGAAGCGGCGCAGAAACACCAAAAAGCCAAAACGGCGGATAACGCCTTAGGCGTTATTCGCCCTACGAAGAGCAAGAGCATCGCGGACAAAGTCCGCTCCTATGAAGAGCCAAAACAAAAAAGCCGCCCGAAGGCGGCTTTTTCAGTTCAGCGCACAGCTCACTCGCGGTAGTCATCCACCGGCACGCAGGCACAGAACAGGTTGCGGTCGCCGTAGACGTTGTCCACGCGGTTCACCGCCGGCCAGTACTTGAAGGCGCGGGTGTGCTCGGTCGGGGTCACCGCCTCGACGATCTCGTAGGAGCGCTGCCACAGGCCGGTGACGTCGGCCAGGGTATGCGGCGCGCGCTTGAGCGGGTTGTCCTCGGCCGGCCACTCGCCCGACTCGACCTTGGCGATCTCCGCGCGGATCGACAGCATCGCCTCGATGAAGCGGTCCAGCTCATGCTTGGACTCGCTCTCGGTGGGCTCCACCATCAGCGTGCCGGGCACCGGGAAGGACATGGTCGGCGCGTGGAAGCCGTAGTCCATCAGGCGCTTGGCCACGTCTTCCTCGCTGATCCCGGTCTGCGCCTTGAGCGGGCGCAGGTCGAGGATGCATTCGTGGGCGACGCGGTCGTTGCGGCCGCGGTAGAGCACCGGGAAGGCGCCGTCGAGCCGGCTGGCCAGGTAGTTGGCGTTGAGGATCGCAACTTCCGTGGCGTCCGCCAGCTGCGGGCCCATCATGGCGATGTACATCCAGCTGATCGGCAGGATGCTGGCGCTGCCCCAGGGCGCGGCGCTCACCGCGCCGTTGAGCGGGTTCGGGCCTTCGATGCGGATCACCGGGTGGTTGGCGACGAAGGGCGCGAGGTGCTGCTTCACGCCGATCGGCCCCATGCCCGGGCCGCCGCCGCCGTGGGGAATGCAGAAGGTCTTGTGCAGGTTCATGTGCGACACGTCGGCGCCGATGTCCGCCGGGCGCGCCAAGCCAACCTGGGCATTGAGGTTGGCGCCGTCCATGTACACCTGGCCGCCGTGGGCGTGGATGACCTCGCAGATCTCGCGGATGCCTTCCTCGTACACGCCGTGGGTCGAGGGGTAGGTGATCATCAGGCAGGACAGCTGCGAGCCGGCTTCCTCGGCCTTGCGCTTGAGGTCTTCCAGGTCGACGTTGCCGCCCTTGTCGCACTCGACGATGACCACGCGCATGCTCGCCATGATCGCCGAGGCCGGGTTGGTGCCATGGGCCGAGGACGGGATCAGGCAGATGTTGCGGTGCACATCGCCACGGCTCTCGTGGTACTTGCGGATCGCCAGCAGGCCCGCGTACTCGCCCTGGGCGCCGGAGTTGGGCTGCATGCAGATGGCGTCGAAGCCGGTGATCGCGCAGAGCCAGCGCTCCAGCTCTTCGATCATCAGGCGATAGCCCTCGGCCTGCTCACGCGGGACGAAGGGGTGGAGGCTGGCGAACTCCGGCCAGGTGATCGGGATCATCTCGCTGGTGGCGTTGAGCTTCATGGTGCAGGAGCCCAGCGGGATCATCGCCTGGTTCAGCGCCAGGTCCTTGCCTTCGAGCTGGCGCAGGTAGCGCAGCATCTCGGTTTCGCTGTGGTGACGGTTGAACACCGGGTGGCTCAGGTAGCCGCTGCTGCGCTGCAGGGCGGCGGGGATGCCCTCGGCCACGGCGCTTGCGTCCAGGCGCTCGACCTCCAGGCCGTGGCCGACACCGAGGACGATGTCGAACAGGCCGGCGACGGTCTGGGCGCTGCTGGTTTCGTCGAGGCTCATGCCCAGGCAGTTTTCGCCGACGATGCGCAGGTTCACGCGGGCGGCGCGGGCGCGCTCGACGATGGCCTGCTGCTGTGCGCCGACGTCCAGGGTCAGGGTGTCGAAGAAGTGCTGGTTGACGCGTTTCACACCCTTGGCTTCCAGGCCGGCGGCCAGGACAGCGGTCAGGCGGTGCACGCGCTGGGCAATGCGTTTCAGGCCCTGCGGGCCGTGGTAGACGGCATACAGGCTGGCGATGTTGGCCAGCAGTACCTGCGAGGTGCAGACGTTGGAGTTGGCCTTCTCGCGGCGGATGTGCTGCTCGCGGGTCTGCAGGGCCATGCGCAGCGCGGTATTGCCACGGGCGTCCTTGGACACGCCGATGATCCGCCCCGGCATGGCGCGCTTGTATTCGTCGCGGCAGGCGAAGAAGGCCGCGTGCGGACCGCCGTAGCCCATGGGCACGCCGAAGCGCTGGGCGCTGCCCAGCACCACGTCGGCGCCCAGCTCGCCCGGCGGGGTGAGCAGCAGCAGCGCGAGCAGGTCGCTGGCCACGCAGGCGATGGCCTGCTGGGCGTGCAGCGCGTCGATCAGGCTGCGCAGGTCGCGGACTTCGCCACGGGTATCGGGGTATTGCAGCAGCGCACCGAACACCTGGTGCTGGCCGAGGTTCTCCACCTCGTCGACCACCACGTCGAAGCCGAAGGCATCGGCGCGCGTCTGCACCACGGAGATGGTCTGCGGGTGGCACTGGGCGTCGACGAAGAACAGGTTGCTCTTGGCCTTGGCCACGCGCTTGGCCAGGGCCATGGCCTCGGCGGCGGCGGTGGCCTCGTCGAGCAGCGAGGCGCTGGCGAGGTCGAGGCCGGTGAGGTCGATGGTCATCTGCTGGAAGTTCAGCAGGGACTCGAGACGGCCCTGGGCGATCTCCGGCTGGTAGGGGGTGTAGGCGGTGTACCAGCCCGGATTTTCCAGCACGTTGCGCAGGATCACCGTGGGGGTCAGGGTGCCGTAGTAGCCGGTGCCGATCAGGCTGGTCCACAGCTGGTTCTGCTGTGCGTACCCCTTCAGCTTGGCCAGCGCGCCCTGCTCGTCGAGGGCAACCGGCAGGTCCAGCGCCCGGTTCAGGCGGATGGCCGGCGGCACCGTCTGCACGATCAGCTCATCGCGGCTGACGATGCCGAGGGCGTCGAGCATGGCCTTCTGTTCGGCGGCGTCGGGGCCGAGGTGGCGGGCGAGGAAGGCGTCGGGCTGGTGCAGCTGGGAAAGCGAAGGGGTGTTCGACATGGCGTCGGTTCTCGAAAGGTCGTGCCTTAAAAGAACAGGCCCCGACGAGTCGAGGCCTGTGTGTACAGCGGTGTCTTACGCGTCGGCGTCGCAGGAAGCGCGGTAGCCGGCGGCGTCGAGCAGCTTGTCCAGCTCCGCCGGGTTGCTCGGCTTGAGCTTGAAGAACCAGGAGCCGTACGGATCGTTGTTCACTTCTTCGGGGGTGTCGGCCAGCACGTCGTTGATGGCGATGACTTCGCCGCCCACCGGGGCGTAGATGTCCGAGGCGGCCTTCACCGACTCGACCACACCGGCTTCCTGGCCGGCGGCGAGGGTCTTGCCCAGCTCCGGCAGTTCGACGAAGACCACGTCGCCCAGGGCTTCCTGGGCATGGTCGGAGATGCCCACGGTCACGGTACCGTCGGCTTCCAGGCGCGCCCACTCATGGCTGGCGGCGTAACGCAGGTCGGCGGGGATATTGCTCATCTTGTTTTCCTCGGTGACTGGGCGACGGGCGGCGATGCCGCCCTATTCAAGTTAGATCATGCAATTTAGATCAGGGCTTTGCCATGACGCACGAAATTCGGCTGAACGACGCGAACGGGGTACCACTTGCCACGGATTTCCACCTCGGCACGGTCGCCGGTGGCGGCCGGCACGCGGGCCAGGGCGATGGATTTGCCGAGCGTCGGGGAGAAGCTGCCGCTGGTGATCTCGCCATCGCCGACACCGGCGACGCGCACCACCTGGTGGGCACGCAGCACGCCGCGCTCCTCCAGTACCAGGCCGACCAGCTTGGGCGCATCGCCCGCGGCCTTCTGTGCCTCCAGGGCCTGGCGGCCGATGAAGTCGCGGCCTTCGGGTTCCCAGGCGATGGTCCAGCCCATGTTGGCGGCCAGCGGGGAAATCTCTTCGTCCATGTCCTGGCCGTACAGGTTCATCCCGGCTTCCAGGCGCAGCGTATCGCGCGCGCCCAGGCCCGCCGGGGCGATGCCGGCGCCGACCAGTTCGTTGAGGAAGCCCGGCGCCTCGGCAGCCGGCAGCATGATTTCCAGACCGTCCTCGCCGGTGTACCCGGTGCGGGCGATGAACCAGTCACCGTCGGCCTTGCCCTGGAAGGGCTTGAGTTCGCGGATCAGCGCGGCGCGCGAAGGGGTGACCAGCTCGGCGGTCTTCTCGCGGGCATTCGGGCCCTGGACCGCCAGCATCGCGAGGTCCGCGCGCTCGTTCAGGGTGACGTCGAAGCCTTCGGTATGGGCCTGCATCCAGGCCATGTCCTTGTCGCGGGTGGACGCGTTGACCACCACGCGGTAGCCGTACACGCCCAGGTAGACGATGAGGTCGTCGACCACCCCGCCACGGTCGTTGAGCATGCCGCTGTACAGCGCCTTGCCCGGGGTTTGCAGTCGTTCGACGTCGTTGGCCAGGAGTCGCTGCAGGTATTCCTTCGCCTGCGGACCGGTGACGTCGACCACGGTCATGTGGGAAACGTCGAACACGCCGCAGTCGCGACGTACCTGGTGGTGCTCTTCGACTTGCGAGCCGTAGTGCAGCGGCATGTCCCAGCCGCCGAAATCGACGATCTTGGCGCCGAGGGCGACGTGCAAATCATAGAGCGGTGTGCGCTGTCCCATGGGTGGTCTCCTTCCGGGCGAGGCGGGTGCGGAGCGCGAGTACGGCCCGCACGAAACGCGCGCATTGTAGTCGCATGACCGGCCCGTGGACAGCGGGTCCGACAGTCGAATCTCAGCGATCGGCGCAACCGGCCGCGCGGGCCGAGCGACGGATCAGGCCGACGACCGGGAACAGCCCCACCAGCACCAGCGTCAGGGCCGGCAACGCGGCCCGCGCCCACTCGCCTTCGCTGGTCATTTCGAAGACCCGCACGGCCAGCGTGTCCCAACCGAAGGGGCGCATCAGTAGCGTAGCCGGCATTTCCTTGAGCACGTCGACGAACACTAGCAACGCGGCACTCAGCGCCCCTGGCAGCAGCAGCGGCAGGTAGACCCGGAAGAACAGCCCCGCGCCACCCACCCCAAGGCTGCGCGACGCTTCCGGCAGCGACGGACGGATGCGCGCCAGGGCGCCCTCCAGCGGGCCATGGGCTACCGCCATGAAGCGGATCAGGTAGGCCACCAGCAGCGCGCCGAGGCTGCCCAGCAGCAGCGGCTTGCCGGCGCCGCCCAGGGCCGCAGACAACGGGATCACCGCGTGATTGTCCAGCCAGCTGAAGGCCAGCATGATCGCCACCGCCAGCACCGAGCCGGGCAGTGCGTAGCCGAGGTTGGCCAGGGCGACCGCCGAACGCACTGCCGGGGTGGGCGACAGGCGGCGGGCAAAGGCCAGCAGCAGCGCCACCGCCACCGTCAGCAGCGCGGCGCAAGCGCCCAGGTAAAGGCTGTGCAGTATCAGCCCCCAGTAGCGCTCGTCGAGGTCGAAACGGCCCTTCTGCCAGCACCACACCAGCAGCTGCAGCAACGGAATGACGAAGGCGCAGGCGAACACCAGCAAGCACCAGAAGGTCGCGGCGAAGGCCTTCCAGCCGTGCAGGCGATACAGCGCGGCACCCCGTGGCCGCTCGCTGGGTACGCCGCTGCGGCCCCGGCTGTAGCGCTCGCCCAGCAGCACCAGCATGACGAACAGCAACAACAGACTGGCCAGCTGGGTGGCGCTGGAGAGGCTGTAGAAGCCGTACCAGGTCTTGTACACGGCGGTGGTGAAGGTATCGAAGTTGAACACCGAGACGGTGCCGAAGTCCGCCAGGGTCTCCATGACCGCCAGCGCAAGGCCAGCGCCGATGGCCGGCCGCGCCATGGGCAGGGCGACCCGCCAGAACGCCGCCCAGGGCGACAGCCCGAGCACCCGCGCCGCTTCGGTCAGCCCGCGCCCCTGGGCGAGGAACGCGGTGCGCGCCAGCAGGTAGACGTAGGGATAGAACACCAGCACCAGGACGGTGATCACCCCGCCGGTGGAGCGCACGCGGGGCAGTCGCAGGCCGTTGCCGAACCACTCGCGCAGCAGCGTCTGCACCGGACCGGCGAAGTCCAGCAGGCCGACGAAGACGAACGCCAGCACATAGGCCGGCACCGCGAAGGGCAGCATCAGCGCCCAGTCCAGCCAGCGCCGGCCGGGGAAATCGCAGAGGCTGGTGAGCCAGGCCAGGCTCACGCCCAGCAGGGTCACGCCAACGCCTACGCCGCCCACCAGGATCAGCGTATTGCCCAGCAGGCGCGGCAGCTGGGTGTCCCACATGTGCGCCCAGATGTCCCGGTCGACCTCCGCCCAGCTCAGCAGCAGCACGCTGATCGGCAGCAATACCAGGGCGGCGACGATGAAAGTGATGGGGTACCAGCGGTTGACGCGCATGCGGCGGGCTATCCAGAAACTTCAGTGGGTACTCGGATCAGACACATCCGAGTGACGCTCGGAACACTCCGCCCGCGAGCTCGAAATCAACCGATCCTCAGCAAGCAGGGATAAAGCGCAAGGTAGAGCGGTCGAATCGCCCACTGTGCCATCCCCCTCACTCAGGAAAAAGTCCATGCTTCTCCGCCGCACCCTGCCAATCCTGCTCTTCGCCCCGCTCTGTGGACTGGCATTCGGCGACGAACCCACCGCTACCGAAGCCTGCCTCAACCTCGCCCACCGCACCCTGATCGGCACCCCGGAACAAGCGCAACGCTGGCAAGAGCTGTGGGTCGATGCGCGATTGACCCGCGAGGATGCCTATGACGGCGAGGTCGAAGGTCAGCGCGTCGACCGGCGTCTCCACCTGGTACTGCGTCGGGACAGCGACGAGGACGGGATACTCACCTGCTTCCTGCAGGGGAAAAACCAGGCCATTTCGGCGCAGTTCCAGGCAAAGTCAGACGCCCCTTGAGGCGTCGACCGACGATCAGTTCCAACCGGCGTGATCCATCAGCTTGATCGCCTCGGCCTGGCGCTTGCCGGCAACCTCGACCGGGATGCTGTCGGCCTTGAACGCGCCCCAGGCCGCCACTTCCTGCGACGGCGCCACTTTCGGGTTGGCCGGGAACTCCTGGTTGATGCCGGCGAACAGCGCCTGGGCCTGCGGGCCGGTCATCCACTCCACCAGTTTCTTGGCGGCTTCGGGGTGCGGCGCGTACTTGGTCAGGCCGATGCCCGACAGGTTGACGTGCACGCCACGGTCGCCCTGGTTCGGCCAGAACAGCTTCACCGGCAGGTCCGGCTTCTCCTGGTGCAGGCGGCCGTAGTAGTAGGTATTGATGATGCCGACGTCGCACTGGCCGGCGGCGATGGCCTGGAGCAGCGCGGTATCGTCGGAGAACACGTCGGTGGCCAGGTTGCTCACCCAGCCCTTGAGGATTTGTTCGGTCTTCTGCTCGCCGTGGGTCTCGATCAGGGTGGCGGTCAGCGACTGGTTGTAGACCTTCTTCGCCGTGCGCAGGCACAGGCGGCCTTCCCACTGTTTGTCGGCCAGCGCCTCGTAGGTGCTCAGCTCGTCGGGCTTCACCCGCTGGGTGGAGTAGGCGATGGTGCGCGCGCGCAGCGACAGGCCGGTCCAGCTGTCGGTGCCGGAGCGGTACTGCGACGGGATGTTGGCGTCCAGGGTGGGCGAGTCGAACGGCTGCAGGATGCCCATCTTCTCGGCCTGCCAGAGGTTGCCGGCGTCGACGGTCAGCAGCAGGTCGGCCGGGGTGTTGGCACCTTCGGCCTTGATCCGCGCCATCAGCGGCGCTTCCTTGTCGGTGATGAACTTGATCTTCACCCCGGTCTTCTCGGTATAGGCGTCGAACACCGGCTTGATCAGCTCGTCGATGCGCGAGGAATAGACCACCACTTCGTCGGCGGCCTGGGCGGTGCCAGCGATGGCGGCCAGCAGGAGGGTGGCGGGAAGACCTTTGCGCATGAGCATGGGCGTGTCCTTTGCGGGGAAGATATTCCGCAAATGATAAGGAACCGCATTTGCTACTGGGTCGCGCAGGTGTGTCGGGGTGTTTCGGGAGGGTGCGGTGCGGGGTCGCGGGGTATTTGGCTCGGAGCGCGAGCGCCCTCACCCCAGCCCTCTCCCAAAGGGAGAGGGGGCAGTTCGGAGTGCGCGGTCATTGCGGAGTCAGCCGGCGAGATCTGAACGTTCAGCCTGCGCCGATCAGTCCCCTCTCCCCCTGGGAGAGGGTTAGGGTGAGGGGGCCGCAGGCCGCCGTTATCAAACCCGCGCCAGCGTCGGCAGATCGCCGGAAAGCCCCAGCGCCTGCCGCACGAACATCCCCTTGGCCTCGTGATGCTTGTCCACCAGTCGCAACCCGGCATTGCGCAGCCAGCGCACCGCCAGCGGGTCGGCCTGGAACAGGCGCTGGAAGCCTTCCATCGCCGCCATCATCGCCAGGTTGTGCGGCATCCGGCGACGCTCGAAGCGGCTCAGCACGCGCTCATCCGCGATGTTCTCGCCCCGCTCGTAGGCATGCAGGATCACCTCGGCCAGCACCGCGGCATCGAGGAAACCGAGGTTGACGCCCTGCCCGGCCAGCGGGTGGATGGTGTGCGCGGCATCGCCGATCAGCGCCAGCCCCGGCTCCACGTAGCGCTTGGCGTGACGCTGGCGCAGCGGAATGCAAAGGCGGCGGTCGGCATGTTCGATGGCGCCGAGGCGGTGTTCGAAGGCCCGTCCCAGCGCGGCGCAAAAACCTTCGTCGTCCAGCGCCATGATGCGTTCGGCCTGCTCCGGGGTGGTCGACCAGACGATCGAGCACCAGTGCGCGTCGCCCTCCTTCGCCAGCGGCAGGAAGGCCAGCGGGCCGTCATCGGTGAAGCGTTGCCAGGCGGTGGCCAGGTGCGGCCTCTCGCAGCGCACGCTGGTGACGATGGCGTGGTGCAGGTAATCCCACTCGCGGGTAGCGCAGCCGGCCAGGCGGCGCACCGCCGAGTTGGCGCCGTCGGCGGCGATCACCAGCGGCGTACGGATTTCCCGGCCGTCGGCCAGGGTCAGCAGCCAGTCGTCGCCGGAATGGCGCAATTGCTCCAGGCGCGCGCCGGGCATCAGACCAAGGGCGGAGTCGTGCAGCCGGTCCAGCAGCGCATCCTGCACCACGCGGTTCTCGACGATATGACCGAGCACCTCGGCGTGTACGCTGGCGGCGCTGAAGTGGATCTGCCCGGTGCCGGAGCCGTCCCACACCTGCATCTCGCGGTAGGGCTCGGCGCGGCGCGCGGCGATGCCGTCCCACGCGTGCAGACGCTGGAGGATGCGCCGGCTGGCCTCGGACAAGGCGCTGACGCGCGGCTCGAAGGGCGACTCGCGGTCGAACGGCTTGACGCTCATCGGGCTGCCGTCCAGCAGCAGGATGTCCAGGCCGCTGCCTTCCAGGGCCAGGGCCAACGCGCTGCCGACCATGCCGGCCCCGACTATTACCAGATCCGCGTGCATCGAATTTCCTTATGACTGGGGGCTGTCACACCGGGCGGGCGCCCAGGCCCATGGCCTGGCGGGCGAACCAGCGTTTGGCCGGCGGCAGCAGGTCGAGGCCGAGCAGGCCCAGGTTGCGGCTGGTGGCGAGCAACGGCTGGGCGTTGGAGAACAGGCGGGTGACGCGGTCGGAGAAGCCAACGGTCATCTGCTGGTCCAGGCGTTGGCCATCCAGGTAACGCTGCAGCACGGCGAAGTCGCCCGGCGCGGCCTCTTCCTGCAGCAGCCGGTCGCCCAGGGCCTGGGCGTCGCGCAGCGACAGGTTGAAGCCCTGCCCGGCGATCGGGTGCAGGCTGTGGGCGGCGTTGCCCAGCACCACCAGGTGCGGGCGAATCTGTTCCTCGGCCTCGATCAGGCTCAGCGGATAGCCATGGCGCGCACCGACCTGGCGGAAGGCGCCGAGGCGATAGCCGAAGGCTTGCTGCAACTCGGCGAGGAAGGCCGCATCGGGCAGCTCGCGCAGGCGTTCGGCATCGCGGCCGTTGCGGGTCCAGACCAGCGCGCAGCGGTTTTCCGGCAGCGGCAGCAGGGCCAGCGGGCCATTCTCGGTGAAGCGTTCGAAGGCCTGGCCACGGTGGGCCTCGGACGGGCTGACGTTGGCGATCAGCGCGGTCTGCCCGTAGGACGAGGAGCGCACGCCGATGCCCAGCTGCTCGCGCAAGCCGGAACGGCCACCATCGGCCAGCACGGCAAGGTCGCAGTCCAGCTGCGTGTCGTCGTCCAGGGTCAGGCGATAGCCGCCCCCCAGGGCGTCCATCCGCCGAACCTCGGCGGGGCAGCGCCAGCTGACCACTTCCGGGTCCAGCGCGTGCCACAGGCACTGGCCGAGCCAGGCGTTTTCCACCACGTAGCCGAGGGCCGGCACGCCCTCCTCCACCGCCGTCAGACGCGCGGAGCCGAATCGGCCGCGATCGGAAACATGAATCTGCGAAATCGGCTCGGCGCGCTGGGCGATCTGCTGCCACAGCCCCAGACGTTCGTAGATCTGCCGGCTGCCGAAGGACAGCGCGGAGGAGCGCGCATCGTAGCTGGGCTGGTAGGCGTCGCCCGGGGCGAACGGCTCGACCAGCACGATCCGCCAGCCGCGCTCGCGGGCGCCGGCCTGGAGAATCAGCGCCAGGCTGGCGCCCACCAGGCCACCGCCGATGATGGCCAGTTGCGTACGTTGCATGTCAGGCGGCCTGGGCGCGGGCTTGCGCCATCAGCGCCTCGATCTCGGCGACGGTCTTGGGCACGCCGTTGGTCAGGATCTCGCAGCCGGTCCTGGTCACCACCACGTCATCCTCGATGCGCACGCCGATGCCGCGCCATTTCTTCGGCACGTCGGTGTTGTCCGGGGAGATGTAGATGCCCGGTTCGACGGTCATCGACATGCCGACTTCAAGCACGCGCCATTCGCCGCCGACCTTGTATTCGCCGACGTCGTGCACGTCCATGCCCAGCCAGTGCCCGGCACGGTGCATGTAGAAGGCCTTGTAGGCTTCGCTTTCGATCAGCTCGTCGACGTCGCCGCTGAGCAGGCCGAGCTTCACCAGACCGGCGGTGATTACCCGCACGGTGGCCTCGTGGGCTTCGTTCCAGTGGCGGCCGGGGGCGATGTAGTCGAAGGCGGCCATGTTGGCTTCCAGCACCAGCTCGTAGATGGCCCTCTGCTCGGGGCTGAAGGTGCCATTGGCCGGGAAGGTGCGGGTGATGTCGCTGGCGTAGCAGTCGATCTCGCAGCCGGCGTCGATCAGGATCAGGTCGCCGTCCTTGATCGGTGCGTCGTTCTCCCGGTAGTGCAGGATGCAGGCGTTGCGGCCGGTGGCGACGATGGAGCCGTAGGCCGGCATCTTCGCCCCGCCCTTGCGGAAGGCGTAGTCGAGTTCGGCTTCGAGGTGGTACTCACTCAGCCCCGGACGGCAGATCTGCATGGCGCGCACGTGGGCGCCGGCGGAGACCTCGGCGGCGTAGCGCATCACCTTCACTTCGCCCGCGCTCTTGTACAGGCGCAGGTCGTGCAGCAGGTGGTCGAGGGCGACGAACTCGTTCGGCGGCTGCGCACCCTGGCGGGCCTTGGAGCGGATCACGTTGATCCAGTCCACCAGCCGGCGGTCGAATTCCTGGTTGGCGCCCAGCGCGTAGTAGACGCGGTCGCGGCCTTCGATCAGGCCGGGAAGGATGTCGTCGATATCGCCGATCGGGAACGCGTCGTCAGCGCCGAAGCTGCTGATCGCGCCGTCCTGGCCGGCGCGCAGGCCGTCCCAGAGTTCACGCTCCGGATCGCGCTCGCGGCAGAACAGCACGTACTCGCCGTGCTCGCGGCCGGGAATCAGCGCCATCACCGCTTCCGGCTCGGGGAAACCAGTGAGGTACTGGAAGTCGCTGTCCTGGCGGTAGACGTGCTCGACGTCACGGTTGCGGATGTACATCGGCGCCGCCGGGAGAATGGCGATGCTGTTGGGCTCCATCTGCGCCATCAGCGCCTTGCGCCGACGGGCGTATTCCGACTTGGCGATACGGATCATGCAGCAACCTCAATGCAGGGACGGTTTCTCGGCCGGTGCCGGCACCTTGCCGAACTCGGAGAACAGCAGCAGCGGGGCGACGCGCAGGTACTCCTGCACTTCCATATAGTCGGCCTCGCCGTCTTCGGAATCTTCCAGCGCGCCCTGGACCTGGGCGATGGCGGCAATGTCCTGCAGCACTTCGTCGGCTTCGTCGGACAGGCTGGGGGAGCGCAACGCCAGGCCGAAGCCGGCGAGGAAGCCCTGGCACCACTGGCCCAGGGCCGCGGCGCGCTCGGCCAGCGGAGCGTCGTCGTTGGGCAGCATCAGCACCACGGCCATCTCGCCGGCGCTGAAGTCCTGCTGGACCATGCCCAGCAGGCCGCCCAGGGCCGCGCCCAGGCGCTCGCCCGGCTCACCGCCGAGCAGTTCGCCCGCGGCCTGCAGCCATTCGTCCTGGTCGAAGCCGGAACCGGCGCAGACGCGGCCGAGCAGGTGGCCTTGCAGCTCGGCGGGAGAAATCGGCAGGGCGGCCTCGGCGAGCAGCGTGGCAAAGGCGGAATAGGCGGAACTTGACGTGGACATGATCGAACCCGGGGTAAGGCAGCTAGGCGCCATCGGGCGCCGCGCATAGAATGTGGTCCCGTATCCTAGCACCGCCGCCCAGTGCAAGACCATGTAACGGGTCGCCGCGTTGACCCACCCCCACGGCGGTCCTATATAGTTTCCGGTCACTCCCATTCTCAGAGTTAAGAGCCAAGCGAGAACCCATGGAAGACGCCGACCTGCACATGCTGATCGCCAAGTTCGACCAGCTGCTCCAACGCCTGGAGCAGCTCAAGGCCGAGAACCGGCTGCTGCGGGCGAACGAGAAAAGCTGGCGGGAAGAACGCGCCCATCTGATCGAGAAGAACGAATTGGCTCGGCAGAAGGTCGAAGCGATGATTTTGCGACTCAAAGCCTTGGAGCAGGACTCATGAGCCAGTCGAATACCCTCAATGTTCAAATCCTCGACAAGGAGTACTGCATCGCCTGCCCTCCGGACGAGCGCGTCAACCTGGAAAGCGCTGCGCGTTATCTCGACAGCAAGATGCGCGAGATACGCTCCAGCGGCAAAGTGATCGGCGCCGACCGCGTGGCGGTGATGGCCGCGCTGAACATCACCCACGACCTGCTGCACAAGCAGGAGCGCCAGGACCACGACACCAGCTCCACCCGCGAGCGCGTGCGCGAACTGCTCGAACGCGTGGACCGCGCCCTTACCACTGATAAGGAACCGGGTGAAGTCTGACCAGGGAAATTTCCTTGGGGTATAATCGCCTCGTTCCCTGGTGTGTTGGCCAGTCGGTGATGTCCCTGAGCCGATAATTGCAACAACGGAGGTTGCCAGTTGGGCTGGTGTGCATGTCCGCACGACGGAAAGCCTTAAAGCCTACTGCAACCGCCACCTTGAACTCTCGGGTTCAAGGGCTAACCCGACAGCGGCATGTCCGGGGAGCTTTACCCTTCCATGATCCATTCCGACGGACTCTCCCGTCCGGCCCTGCGCCGTCAGTTGCGCCAGGCCAGACGCGCCCTCACCCCGCTCCAGCAACGCCTCGCGGCCCAGGCCCTGTATCGCCAGCTGGCACAGCACCCGCTGTTTCGCCGCGCGCGGCACATCGCCCTGTACCTGCCGGCTGACGGCGAGATTGACCCACGGCCCTTGATGAAGGCGGCGCAGAAGCGCGGCAAGGCGACCTACCTGCCGGTGCTGTCGGCCTGGCCGAAAACCCATATGACCTTCCAGCGCGTCGGCATCGGCGAGCGCTGGACGCGCAACCGCTTCGGCATCGCCGAGCCGCTGCCCAACCGCGGCCAGCAACGCCCGGCCTGGGCGCTGGACCTGCTGCTGCTGCCACTGGTGGGGTTCGACCCGCAGGGGGGGCGCCTGGGCATGGGCAAGGGCTTCTACGACCGCACCCTGGCCTATCTGGGCATGCGCAAAAATTGGCACACACCGACGCTGTTGGGTCTGGCGCACGAATGTCAGAAGGTCGACCGGCTGGAGTTGGCCAGCTGGGACGTGCCGCTGATGGGCACGGTGACGGATGGCGGCTGGTATGGCCGCCTGGCACAGGCGTCGCGATCCCTGCGACACCCGGCTGGGAATCAGGGCTGCTGAGTCACCTGGGCAGGCAGGCTGCCCTGGCGTTCCCAGAGGCTCTGGGTGTAACCGGTAGTGACGACCCCCAGGCCGAACAGGATTACCAGAACCCACAAAAGATCAGGCTTGCGTTTCATCGATTGCCTCCCCCTTCCAGGCAAACTGTCCACGATGGCCGGCGGTGATTTTTGGTCCGTCCGGCGGGCCGAGCTGAAAACGGCGGCATTCTCCGACAATGAAAAGCTTCCCGCAATTCTGACGCCAACCGATCGTCGGAGGAGGCGCGCCTGCCAAAACTTCGGGCACTTTCAGGCAAGGTTCATGCCGTTTTCCTACATTTTCTTCCTACAACAAATCTTCCGCGAGCCGGCAACTTGTCGCACGGCAAGCACCTACCCTTAGTCCCCGGGCGAACCTCGCGCCCGCGTCCGGACAATCGCCACAGACAAGGAGACCTTCGCGAATGGCACGCGCTTACTGGCTGATGAAATCCGAGCCCGACGAACTCTCGATCCACGACCTCAAGCGCCTGAAGAGCGCGCGCTGGGACGGCGTGCGCAATTACCAGGCGCGCAATTTCATGCGCAGCATGCAGCCGGGCGACCTGTTCTTCTTCTATCACTCCAGCTGCCCCGAGCCGGGCATCGCCGGGATCGCGCAGATCGAGGGCGAAGCCTACCCGGACCCCACCGCGCTCGATCCGCAGAGCCACTATCACGACCCCAAGGCCAGCGCGGAAAAGAATCCCTGGACCGCCCGCGACGTGGGTTTCGTCGAAGCCTTCACCTCGGTGCTGCCGTTGGCCGCGCTCAGGGCCCAGGCGGGGCTCGAAGAAATGCCGCTGGTCCAGCGCGGCAGCCGTCTGTCGGTGATGCCGGTGACCGAGGAGCAGTGGCAGATCGTACTGCGCCTGGCCAGGCAGTGACGGGGCCCAGCGCTGGAAAAGGCCTGTCCGTGAAAGACCGATATCACTGTGCTATTAGGTAAGGAACGCTTTCGGAATTCACCGCATGGACCGCCTGAAGTCCTCTCTTGCCACCTATCTCGGACTTGGCGGCCTGCTCTGTGTTCTGCTGCTGGCCAGTGCCTGGCTCGGCCTTGAACTGGCCAACAGCGAACGGCAACGGGTTCGCGAACGCCTGAACTACCAGGCGCGCGCCCTGGCCCATCAACTGGAGGCCACCCTGCACGAACAGGTGCAGGGGCTGGACCTGCTGGCGCAGCTCTGGAGCCACCACGAGCGCATCCCACGCTCGGAGTGGGAGCTCAACGCGCGCTTCTACATCGACAATTTCCCCGGCTACCAGTCGATCCAATGGGCCGACGCGGACCTGCGCATCCGCTGGGTGGAGCCCCTGGAAGGCAACGAGGTGGCGCTGAACTACTGGCTGTCACCGATGAGCCCCGGCTACGCCACCGCCATGGCCGCCCGCGACACCGGCAAGCCACGGCTGAGCGACAGCATCGAGCTGCTCCAGGGCGGCCGCGGCTTCGTGCTCTACACGCCGGTCTACCTGCGCAGCCCGGACGGCACGCTGCAATTCGACGGTTTCATGGAAGGCGTCTTCCGCGTCGGCAACCTGATGAACCACCTGCTTGAACAGACCGACAGCCAGCTGTTCAGCATCCGCCTGCTGGAGCACGGCCAGCCGCTCTACGTCCGCTCCCAGCCGGACAGCCGGGCCGAAGACACCCTGCGCCTGCCGCTGCAACTGCTGAACAACCGCAGCTTCGAACTGGAGCTCAGTCCCAGCGCGGCGCTGGTGCAATCGCTCTCCACGCCGCTGCCGACGGTGGTATTCAGCGCCGCCATGGCCATCAGCCTGCTGCTGGTCGCGGCCCTCGCCCTGGCGCGGGAAAACGCCCGCCGCGCCACCGCGCTGAGCGCCAGCAACCGCCTGCTCAACCTGGAGGCCGAGCAGCGCCAGGAGATCGAAGGGCACCTGCTCGACAGCCGCGAACGCCTGCAACTGGTCCTCGACCTGACCGACTCCAGCCGCGATGCCCTGTTCATCTTCGAGCTGCACAGCCGCGAGCTGCTGCACATGAACTGCGCCACCTACAGCAGCCTCGGCTACAGCGCCGAGGAGTTCCGCCAGTTGCTGCGCGACGACCCCGAGCGCCTGATTCCCGGCTTCTTCGCCTGGTTGCAACTGGTGCAGCAGGCCAAGCGGCTGAACCTGTCGATGATCTTCCAGCGCGAGATGCAACGCCGCGACGGCAGCCTGCAGGCCGCGGAGATCAACACCCAGCTGGCCCACCAGGGCGAGCGCGAGTACCTGATTGCGGTGGCCCGCGACAACGGCGAACGCCTGCAACTGGAAGCCCAGCTACAGAAACAGTCGCAACAGGACGGTCTCACCGGCCTGTTCAACCGCCGCTACTTCGACCGCCAATTGCAGAGCGAATGGCGCCGCCTGCGCCGCTCCGACTCGCCACTGGCGATACTGATGCTCGATGTCGACCACTTCAAACTGTTCAACGACTGCCTCGGCCACCTGGCCGGCGACGACGCCCTGCGCCGGGTCGCCAGCGCCCTGCGCGGCTGCCTGCAGCGCGAAGGAGACGCGGCCTGCCGCTACGGCGGCGAGGAATTCGTGATCATCCTCGCCGATACCGGCCTCGACGGCGCCGCCCACGTGGCCGCACGGGTGCACCAGCGCATCGCCGAGCTGGGCATCGCCCATCCGGCGACGGAGCTGGGGCGGCTGACCATCAGCATCGGCGTGGCCATCGCCAAGCCGGGGCAGGACAGCGAGCCGGACCAGCTGATCGCCCAGGCAGACCAGGCGCTGTACACGGCGAAGCATCGCGGACGGAACCAGACGTGCGTGTGGCCGGTGGAGTGATCCGGAGCGCCATGCGCGCGATCGCAGGAATGAGGCCCTGCAAGAGCCCCTCACCCTAACCCTCTCCCAGAGGGAGAGGGAACCGTTCGGCAGAGGATGAAATCACGGCGTCAGCCGGCACGGACAGCCCCCTCTCCCTGGGGAGAGGGCTGGGGTGAGGGGAAAGCACAGACCCCGGAGTTTCAGGGGATGGCAATTGCATCCACCCGTTACGCCATCTGCCCGATGGTCCGGCGGAAGCGCCACAGCGCGCCTGCGAAGAACGCCGCACCGATACCGACTATGGCCAGCAGCTGCGGCCAGACGATGGACAGGTCGGCGCCCCGGTAGAGGATCGCCTGCGCCAGGCTGACGAAGTGGGTCGTCGGCGCCGCCAGCATGATGTTCTGCACCAGCTCCGGCATGCTCTCGCGCGGCGTGGTGCCGCCGGAGAGGATCTGCAGCGGCATCAGGGTGAGGATCACCAGCAGGCCGAGCTGCGGCATCGAGCGCGCCACCGTGCCGAGGAAGATGCCCATCGAGGTGGTGGCGAACAGGTGCAGCGCGGCGCCGAGCAGGAACAACCCCACCGAGCCGCTGATCGGCACGTCGAGCCAGCCGCGCACCAC
This sequence comes from Pseudomonas sp. NY15181, assembly GCF_048068055.1. Classification (NCBI taxonomy): domain Bacteria; kingdom Pseudomonadati; phylum Pseudomonadota; class Gammaproteobacteria; order Pseudomonadales; family Pseudomonadaceae; genus Pseudomonas; species Pseudomonas sp. NY15181. Next base: position 199,777 of record NZ_JBLUPT010000002.1, read on the forward strand.
CAGTTGCAGGGAGATGGCAGCCGCCACCAGCACCACGGTGCCCATGGACCAGACCTTGGCCATCATGATCTCGAAGGCCGTCAGCGGCATCACCAGCAGGTGCTCCACCGTGCCGTGCTCGCGTTCGCGGATCAGCGCGGCGCCGGTGAGGATGATCGACAGCATGGTGATCTGGTTGATCACCTCCATCACCGCGCCGAACCAGGCCTGGGTCAGGTTCGGGTTGAACTCCATGCGCACCGCCAGCGCCGCCGGCATCGAAGCCTCGGCGCGGTAGCGGCTGACGAACTCGCGCACCTCGGTGCCGACGATGTTCTGGATATAGCCGGCGCCGGAGAAGGCCTGGCCGGTCTGCGTCGCATCGACGTTGACCTGGATCGCCGGCTGCCGCCCGGCCAGCACGTCGCGCTGGAAGTCCGGCGGAATGTCCAGGGTGAAGGTGTAGAGGCCGACGTCCATGCCGCGGTCCATCTGCGCGTGGCCGATCATCTCCGGCGGACGGAAGTACGGCGGCTGGAAGGCGTTGATGATGCGCGTGGAAAGCTGCGACTGGTCCTCGTCGACAATGGCGATGGGCGCGTGGTGCAGGGTTTCCGGCACGCCGGTGGCCGAGCTGTAGACGCCCAGGGTGAAGGCCCAGGCGATCAGGATCAGCATTGCGTAGTCGCGACCCAGGCTGCGGAATTCCTTGATGCCGAGGTTGAAGATGTTCGCCAGCTTGTTCATCTCAGGCCTCCTGCTTCTTCAGGCAGGCCACGCTGAGCAGCGTCAGCACCACCACCATGGCCAGCAGCGGCAGGTAGTAGACCCACAGGTCGGCGAAGCCCAGCGCCTTGGAGAAGGCGCCCCGGGTGACGATCAGGAAGTGCGAGGTCGGGTAGAGCTGGCCGATCACCGCCGCCGCGCCTTCCAGCGAGGACACCGGGTGGATCAGCCCGGAGAACTGGATGGCCGGGATCATGGTGGCGATGGCGGTGCCGAACACCGCGGCGATCTGGCTCTTCATGAAGGTCGAAAGCAACAGGCCGAGGCCGGTGCTGGTCACCACGTAGAGGAAGGCGCCCACCAGCAGTGCGAGGAAGCTGCCCTTGAGCGGCACCTGGAACAGCAGCACGGCCATCGCCAGCATCAGCACGAAGTTGACCATGCCCATGCCGATGTAGGGCAGTTGCTTGCCCAGCAGGAACTCCAGGCGCGTCACCGGGGTGACGTAGAGGTTGGTGATGGAGCCCAGCTCCTTCTCGCGCACCACGCCCAGGGCAGTGAGCATCGCCGGGATCATGATCAGCAGCAGCGGGATCACCGCCGGCACCATGGCCTTGATACTCTCCACGTCAGGGTTGTAGCGGTAGCGCACCTCGGTGCTGGCCGCCGCGCTGGCGGCGGCGTTGCCGGTCTGTCGGGCGAGGTCGGCGAGGTAGCTGGCATGCAGCCCCTGCACGTAGCCGAGCACGGTGTTGGCGCGGGTCGGCATGGCGCCGTCGATCCACACACCAATGGCCGGGTCGGCGCCGCGCTTGAGGTCGCGGCCGAAGTTCGGCGGAATCTCCACTGCCAGGCTCAGCTCGCCGCTGCGCATGCGGCGCTCCAGTTCCTCGGGGTTCTGGATCGGCGCGTGCTCGATGAAGTAGCGCGAGCCTGAAATGTTCAGCGCATAGGCCTGGCTGGTGGTGGTCTGGTCGCGGTCGAGCACCGCGTAGGTGAGGTCCTCGACGTCCATGTTGATGCCGTAGCCGATGATGAACATCAGCAGCGCGGTGCCCAGCAGCGCCAGGGTCAGGCGGATCGGGTCGCGGCGTAGCTCCATGGCTTCGCGGCGCGCGTAGCTGAACAGGCGCAGCCAGCTGAATCTGTCGTTGCCCTTGTAGCGGGCAGGCTCGGAGGAAGGCTCCGGAGCAGGCGCGGCGTCCGTTACCGGTGCGCTGCCGGCGGCCTCTTCCAGATAGGCGATGAAGGTGGCTTCCAGGGTCGGCAGTCCGCGTTTTTCCATCAAGCCTTGCGGAGTATCGCTGTCGAGCACCTTGCCGGCGTGCATCAGCGAGATGCGGTCGCAGCGCTCGGCCTCGTTCATGAAGTGGGTGGAGATGAAGATGGTCACGCCGTCGTTGCGCGACAGCTCCACCATCAGCTCCCAGAAGCCGTCGCGGGCCACCGGGTCGACGCCCGAAGTGGGCTCGTCGAGGATGAGGATTTCCGGCTTGTGGATCACCGCCACGGCCAGCGACAGGCGCTGGCGGATGCCCAGCGGCAGACTGTCCGGCAGCTCGTTGCGCACCTTGCCGAGGTCGAAGCGTTCGAGCATCTCCTGCACGCGCGGCTCGATCTGGTCAGCTGGCAGGTGGAACAGCTTGGCGTGCAGTTCCAGGTTCTGCAGCACCGTCAGCTCGGCATAGAGCGAGAAGGCCTGGGACATGTAGCCGACGCGCCGGCGGGTCTCCATGTCGTTGGCGTTCACCGGCTGGCCGAACAGCGCGCAGGTGCCTTCGCTGGCCGGCAGCAGGCCGGTGAGCATCTTCATGGTGGTGGACTTGCCGCAGCCGTTGGAACCGAGGAAGCCGAAGATTTCCCCGCGCTCGATGCGGAAGCTCACATGGTCCACCGCGACGAAATCGCCGAAGCGGCAGGTCAGCCCTTCGGCTTCGATGGCGATCTGCGGTGCGCCGTCATTGCGCGGACGCGGTGGAATGACCAGCTTGTGATGGCCAGCGCGCTTGCTCTCGGGCAGCAACGCAATGAATGCCTCCTCGAGGCTCTGCGTCGTGGTGTGCTCGCGCAGTTCGGCGGGCGTGCCGGTGGCGAGCACCCTGCCCTCGTCCATCGCCACCAGCCAGTCGAAGCGCTCGGCCTCCTCCATGTAGGCGGTGGCCACCAGCACGCTCATGCCCTCGCGCTCGGCGCGGATTCGCCCGATCAGCTCCCAGAACTGGTTGCGCGACAGCGGGTCGACGCCGGTGGTGGGCTCGTCGAGGATCAGCAGGTCGGGGTCATGGATCAGCGCGCAGCATAGCCCGAGCTTCTGCTTCATGCCGCCGGAGAGCTTGCCCGCCGGGCGCTCGGCGAAGGGCGCAAGGCCCGTGCTGCGCAGCAGGTCGGCGATGCGCCGCTCGCGTTCGGCCTTGTCGTGGCCGAACAGGCGGCCGAAGAAATCGACATTCTCGAACACCGAGAGCGTCGGGTAGAGGTTCTTGCCCAGGCCCTGGGGCATGTAGGCGATGCGCGGGCACACGGCGCGGCGGTGGCCGGCGTCGCGCATGTCGCCGCCGAGCACCTGGATCTCGCCGTCCTGCATCTTCCGCGCGCCGGAGAGCAGCGCCAGCAGGCTGGACTTGCCGACGCCGTCCGGGCCGATCAGACCGACCATGCGGTTGGCCGGGATGTCGAGCATGACGTCGTCCACCGCGCGGGTCTCGCCATAGCGCAGCGAGACGCCGGCCAGACGGGCCACGCAGTCGCGGCTGTTCATTGCGGGACCTTGAGCTGCAGGTGCGCCGGCCACTCGACCTGCGGGTCGAGGCGCAGGTAGGCCATGCCCGGCACGCCGGTCTTCACGTAGGTGATGTACTTCGCCAGCAACGCTGGATCGAGGCGCGCCTTGACGCGGAACACCAGCTTCTCGCGCTCGTTGGCGGTCTCCACGGTCTTTGGCGTGAACTGCGCAACGCTGGCGACATAGGACACCTTGGCCGGGATCACGTACTGCGGCACGGCGTCGATCACCAGGTGCACTTCCTGGCCAAGCTCGACCTTGCCGGCCTGGCCCGAGGGCAGGAAGAAGGTCATGTAGACGTCGGCCAGGTCGACCATGTTGAGCAGCTTGCCGCCGGCAGCCAGCACTTCGCCGGGCTGCGCCACGCGGTACTGCACGCGACCGTTGCGCGGGGCCTTGAGCAGGCTGTCGTCGATGTCCGCCTGCAGGCGCACGGTGCTCGCGGTGGCGGCCTCGATGGCCGACTGCGCTTCGATCACCTGGGAACGCGCGGCGGCAATGCCGGCCTGGGCCGACACTACTTGCGAGCGCGACGCGGCCAGCGCGGCCTGGGCGCTCTGTAGCGCAGCGCGGTCGTCATCGAGCTGCTGCTGTGGCAGGGCGTTGCGCCTGACCAGCTGTTCGGTACGGCTGAAGCGCTTCTGCGCGGCGGTGAGTTCGGCCTGGCGCTGGGCGACCACGGCTTCGGCGGTGGCCTTCTCGCTGGTGCGCTGGGCCACCAGGGATTCGGCGGTGAGCTTGGCGTTCTGCGCCTGGCGCACCTCGGCCTGGGCCTGGGCGAGCTGGGCCTGGAGCACCTGGGTGTCCATCTTCGCCACCACCTGGCCGGCTTTCACGAAGTCGCCTTCGTCCACCAGGATTTCCGCCACCCGTCCGGGCAGCTTGGTGGCCACGTCCACCTCGGTGGCCTCGATGCGTCCATTGCCGCTGGCGAAGCCTTCACCCAGGCCGGTCGGCTTGAACGTCTGCCAGGCCAGCGCGGCGAGCACGGCCGCGACCACCACGATCAGTCCGCGGGTGCGCCAGCTTTTTGCGTTTCCTGCCATCCGAATCTCCTCATCATCAAGCTCGAACTATTTCGAATCATGAGGAGATAATCGGTGATCGACGGCGAATGGCGTTTGATACAGGTCAGGCGTGACTGGGAAATTTCCTACACGCTTGCTGGGACGGGGCTTAGGCCCTGAGACGCGATGCGCAGGGCCTGAGGTCAGGGCTGGACGATCAGGTTGTTGAACAGCAGGTCATCCACCAGCGGCTTGCCCTCCTCCTGCTGCAGGACACCCTGCACCTGCTTGAGGGCTTCCTGGCGGAGCTTTTCCTTGCCGTCGACGCTGCCGAGGGAGTCGTCGGTCTGCTGGGCGAACAGCATCACCAGCTGGTTGCGGATCAGCGGCTCGTGGTGCTCGACCTTCTCCGACGCCTCCTTGCCGGTGACTTTCAGCGCGATGTCGGCCTTGAAATACTTCAGCTTCGGGCCGCTGCCGTAGTTGCCCACCAGCGCCGGGGTGAGGTCGATGAACACGGGCTTGTTGGCCTCCTCCGGCTTGGCCTCTTCGGAGGCGGCCACGAAGGGGCTGAAGGACAGGACCAGCAACAGGGCGAGGAAAGCTCTCAAGGCGATGTCTCCGGATTCGATGGCCCAAAGGATAGCCAGACTCACGCCGCCGCCCAAGCTATATCGCGGCATAAGCCGGGACCATGGTGATTTGCCCCCTTCCCCCGCACTCCTACACTGCCCCACTTGGAAACAAGAACCCCCAACGGAGTACTTCGAATGAAAGCCGTGCTGTGCAAAGCCTTCGGCCCCGCCGAAACCCTGGTGCTGGAAGAGGTCGCCAGCCCCGAGCCGAAGAAGAACGAAGTCCTGCTGCAGGTGCATGCCGCCGGGGTGAACTTCCCCGACACCCTGATCATCGAGGGCAAGTACCAGTTCAAGCCGCCCTTCCCCTTCTCCCCGGGTGGCGAGGCGGCCGGCGTGGTCGGCGCGGTGGGTGAGAAGGTCAGCCACGTGAAGCCCGGCGACCGCGTGATGGCGCTGACCGGCTGGGGCAGCTTCGCCGAGGAAGTGGCGGTGCCCGGCTACAACGTTATGCCGATCCCCGACGGCATGGACTTCGCCAGCGCCGCCGCCTTCGGCATGACCTACGGCACCTCCATGCACGCGCTCAAGCAGCGCGCCAATCTGCAGCCGGGCGAAACCCTGCTGGTGCTCGGCGCCTCCGGCGGCGTGGGCCTGGCGGCGGTGGAGATCGGCAAAGCCATGGGCGCGAAGGTGATCGCCGCCGCCAGCAGCGACGCCAAGCTGGAAGTGGCGAAAGCCGCCGGCGCCGACGTGCTGATCAACTACAGCGAGGGCAGCCTGAAGGACAAGCTCAAGGAAATCACCGGCGGCCAGGGCGTGGACGTGATCTACGATCCGGTCGGCGGCGATCTGTTCGAGGAGGCCTTCCGCTCCATCGCCTGGAACGGCCGCATGCTGGTGGTCGGGTTCGCCAGCGGCACCATCCCGTCGCTGCCGGCCAACCTCACCCTGCTCAAGGGCGCCTCGCTGGTCGGCGTGTTCTGGGGCTCCTTCGCCCAGCGCCAGCCGCAGGACAACGCGGCGAACTTCCAGCAGCTGTTCGCCTGGTTCGCCGAGGGCAAGATCAAGCCGCTGGTGTCGCAGACCTATCCGCTGGAGAAGGCGGCCGATGCGATCAACCACCTGGGCCAGCGCAAGGCGGTGGGGAAGGTGGTGGTGACGGTGCGCTGATTGATTTGTGCAACATGAAAGAGCCCCGCTGATGCGGGGCTTTTTCATTGCGTCGCTCCGGCGTTGAGCGATTCGCGAGCAAGCTCGCTCCTACGAAGAACCCTACTTCTGCGGCTTTGGCTTTGGCTTTAAAAGGATTTCCAGAGAAACATTCACGCACTCCGAACGGCCCCGTTCAGGAGGCCTCGTTGAAGCGGAGTTTCAGGGGTTGAGCGACATGGATGTCGCGAGAGCTGCGATGGGCCAGGGATGGCCCTTCGCAGCGTGCCCCTGAAACTCCGCTTCAACGAGGGAATTTTTCGCCCCAAGCGAAAAACCGGATGATTGGGGCAAGACCTTTGCCTACTTTGCGTCGTTTGGCAAAGTAGGTCGCCCGAGGGGGCGAAACAATATCTCGCAGCGCACGTCGAAGCGACGCTGGAAAACCCGGCGCGAGGCAGGCACATCGCGGACGAAGTCCGCTCCTACGAGAGCAAAAAGCCCTGCGTGAGCGGGGCTTTTTCACGCGAGTCAGACTCAGGCGTACAAAGCCTTGAACTGCTCCCGCAGCACGTTCTTCTGCACCTTGCCCATAACGTTGCGCGGCAGCGCGTCGACCACCATCACCCGCTTGGGCTGCTTGAAGCGCGCCAGCTTGCCGTCCAGCGCGGCGAGCACCTGCGCCTCGGTCGGCGCCTGGCCCTTACTGGCCACCAGCACGGCGGTCACGCCCTCACCGAAGTCCGGGTGCGGCACGCCGATCACCGCCGACTCGGCCACGCCGGGCAGGGTGTCGAGGATTTCTTCCAGCTCCTTGGGATACACGTTGAAGCCGCCGCTGATGATCATGTCCTTGTTGCGGCCGACGATCTGCACGTAGCCCTTGTCGTCGACGAAACCGATGTCGCCGGTCATGAAGTAGCCGTCCGCGCGCAGCTCCTCGGCGGTCTTCTCCGGCATCCGCCAGTAGCCCTGGAACACGTTCGGCCCGCGCACTTCGATCATCCCCGGCTCGCCCTGCGGCAGCACGGTCGGCTCGGCCTTGCCCGGATCGGTGATGCGCAGCTCGACGCCCGGCAGCGGGAAGCCGACGGTGCCGGCGATGCGCTCGCCATCCAGCGGGTTGGAGGTGTTCATGCCGGTCTCGGTCATGCCGTAGCGTTCGAGGATGGCCATGCCGGTGCGCTCGGAGAACGCCTTGTGCGTCTCGGCGGTGAGCGGCGCGGAGCCGGAAATGAACAGGCGCATGTGCGCCACCGCCTCGCGGGTCAGGCCGGGCTGGTCGAGCAGGCGGGTGTAGAAGGTCGGCACACCCATCAGCAGGTTCACCTGCGGCATCAGCTTGAGGATTTGCGCGGCGTCGAACTTGCTCAGGAAGAGCATCGAGCCGCCGGCCATCAGCAGGCTGTTACAGGCCACGAACAGGCCGTGGATGTGGAAGATCGGCAGCGCGTGGAGCAGCCAGTCCTCGCTGGAAATCTTCCAGTAGCCCACCAGCGCGCGGGCATTGGAGACCAGGTTGCCGTGGCTGATCATCGCACCCTTGGAGCGCCCGGTGGTGCCGGAGGTGTAGAGGATCGCGGCAAGGTCGCTGGAGGCGCGCTCAACATCGACGAAGCGCCCCGGCTTGCCCTGCACGCGATCCATCAGCGAGCCGTTGCCGGCATCACCCAGAGTCTCCACATGAGCCACGCCGCTGACGTTCGCCAGCTCGCGGGCCTGGGCCTCGAAGGCCGGGGCGCAGACGAACAGCGAGGGTTCGGCGTCGTCGAGGAAGTAGCGCAGCTCCTCGCCGGTGTAGCCGCTGTTGAGTGGCAGGTAGACCGCGCCGACACGCAGCACGGCGAGGTAGAGCATCACCGTCTCGGGACTCTTGTCGACCTGCACGGCGACGCGGTCGCCCGGCTGCACGCCGAGCTCCACCAGCGCATGGGCGAACTGCGAGGTGCTGCGCAGCATGTCGGCGTAGCTGTAGCCACCGCCTTCGGGCGTGCGGATGAAGGGCTTGGAAAGGTCGCTGGGCAGGTGTTTGCCGACTTCGGCGAAAAGGCTCTGGTTCATGTGCGGGTCCTAGCGTTTTGTTTTCGCCGACAGGGTGGCCAGCTTGCGGACCTCGGGAGAGGCCGTGACCGCGCCCTGGTTGGCGTAGGCTTCGTGGTTCTTTTCGATCTGGCGCAGTTCGTAGCGGTAATTGACCATCAGCCCGGCCGCCTGGCGCAGGCCACTGGCAGAGAGGTCGCCGCGCCAGTTCAGGCGTTCCAGGCGGGCGCCGTTGCCCAGGTGGAAGCGCGCCACCGGGTCCAGCGGCAGGCCTCCGCCGTTCTTGGCGTGCAGGAAGTACTCGGCGGCCAGCGCCAGCAGCGGCTGTTCCGTGCGCGGCGGTGGCGGCGCGTCGGGCTTGAGCGCCTTGAGCAGTTCGGCGGCGGCGGCGCCCAGTTGCGGGTCATCGCCCAGGCTGTCGAGCCAGCGGCGGAAACCGGGCACCGGCGACAGGGTGACGAACTGGCGCAGGCCGGGAATCTCCCGCGCCAGTTCCTCCACCACCTGCTTGATCAGGAAGTTGCCGAAGGAGATGCCGCGCAGGCCGTCCTGGCAGTTGCTGATGGAATAGAACACCGCCGTGTCCGGCTCTTCCGCCGGCTGCGTTTCCGTCTTGGGCTCCAGGATGTCCGCGATGGCGCCGGGCATGGCGCGGGTCAGCGCCACTTCGACGAAGATCAGCGGCTCGTCGGCCAGGGCCGGGTGGAAGAAGGCGAAGCAGCGGCGATCCGCCGGTTGCAGGCGACTGCGCAGGTCGTCCCAGTCCTTGATGGCATGGACGGCCTCGTACTTGATGATCTTTTCCAGGATCGACGCCGGCGTCGACCAGTCGATGCGCCGCAGCACCAGGAAGCCTCGATTGAACCAGGAGGCCAGCAGATGCTGCAGATCGTGGTCCACGGCCGTCAGTTCCGGCTTGGCCTTGAGCTCCTGCAACAGCAGGCGGCGCATGGCGATCAGCTCGGCGGTGCCGCCGGGTGCCTGGTTCAGGCGACGGAACAGCTCCTGGCGTGGCGGTTCGCTGGCCTGGAACAGTGCGGTGATGTTGGCCGCCGACGGCTCGTCGAGGTAGCGCTTGCAGGCTTCGGCCAGCGCCTCCTGGGGTGGCGCGAAGTCCTTCAGCAGGATGTCGAAGAAGGCTTTCTGCTGCGCTTGCGGGCAGTCCCGGTAAGCGCACAGCACCTGCTGCGCCAGGGCCACGCCCGAGGCTTCGCCGTGGCTGGAGACCAGCTTGCGGCTCGCCTCGGCCAGCGCCTGGGCATTGCCCGGCGCCGGCTCGCGCGACTCCAGCAGTTGCCGGCCGCGCTCGGTGATGCTTTGCAGCAGTTCCTGGAAGAAGCTGATATTCATGCGCGCCCCTCTAGGTGTGGAAAAAGCGATCAATCCCCCGCCAGCATCGGCGGCGGGCAGCGCTGGTACCAGCGCGAGGCCTGCTCGTAGGCATGCGCCAGTTGCAGCACGGCCATGTCGGCCTGGTGCTTGCCGATGATCTGCAGGCCCATCGGCAGTCCCTGTTCATTGAAGCCGACCGGCACGTTGGCCACCGGGCAACCGGACAGGGTGCCGGGGATCACCACTTCCATCCAGCGGTGGTAGGTGTCCATCGACTTGCCGGCGATCTCTTTCGGCCAGTCCCAGTTCTTGTCGAACGGGAACACCTGGGCGCTGGGCAGCAGCAGGTAATCGTAGCGCTCGAACAACTGGCTGATGGCGCGGTACCAGTCGCTGCGCGCGGCGGAGGCGCGGAACACGTCCACGGCCGAGAGCTTCAGGCCATTCTCGATCTCCCAGATCGCCTCGGGCTTGAGCAGCTCGCGCTTGGCCGGATCGGCGTAGGCCGCGCCGAGGGAGCCGGCGACCATCCAGTGGCGCAGGGTGCGCCAGGTGTCCCAGAGGCGCTCGGCAGAAAAGCCCGGCGCGGTGTCTTCGACACGGCAGCCGATGGCCTCGAAGTCGGCGAAGGCCTTGCGGCACAGCTCCAGCACGCCGCGCTCCATCGGCAGGTGGCCGCCCAGGTCACCCAGCCAGCCCAGGCGCGCGCCCTTGAAGTCGCGTTCCAGGCTGCCGGCGAACTGCTCGCCGGATTCGGCGATGGACAGCGGTGCGCGGGCATCGCCACCGGCCTGCACCGACAGCAGCAGGGCCACGTCACGCACGCTGCGGCCCATGGGGCCTTCGTAGCCGAGCTGGTCGATGAACAGGTCGGCGCTGTCGTCGAAGGGCACGCGGCCCTGGGACGGCCGGAAGCCGATGATGTTGTTGAAGGCCGCCGGGTTGCGCAGCGAGCCCATCATGTCGCTGCCGTCGGCCACCGGGAGCATCTGCAGCGCCAGGGCCGCCGCCGCGCCACCGCTGCTGCCGCCGGCGGTGCGATCGGGTGCGTAGGCGCAACCGGTGACGCCGAAGATCGGGTTGTAGCTGTGGGAGCCGAGGCCGAATTCCGGGGTGTTGGTCTTGCCGATCAGAATGGCGCCGGCGGCGCGGATGCGCTCGACCATGATGCCGTCGCGCTCGGGCAGGTAATCGCGGAACAGCGGCGAACCGAGGGTGGTGCGGATGCCCTTGGTCAGCGACAGGTCCTTCACCGCATGGGGCAGGCCGTGCATCCAGCCGTGGTACTCGCCGCGGGCCAGTTCGGCGTCGCGCTCGTCCGCTTCGGCCAGCAGGGTTTCGGTCGGCTGCAGGCTGACGATGGCGTTGACCGCCGGGTTGTAGCGCTCGATCTGCCCAAGGTAGGCCTGCATCACTTCCCGGCAGGACACCTGGCGCAGGCGGATGAGCTGGGCCAGTTCGTGGGCCTGGAGCTGGACGAGTTCGTTGTGCGGATTCTGGCTCATGGAACGAGGCCTTTTTTTCATCGGGACTTCCCTCGGCGGGAAGACTCATTCGGGTTCAGCGGCCCCGCCGGAGGGCGGAGCTTGGTGCGGTCGTCGCTTTCGCCGGGCCGAGCGCTGCCGGCGCGCCCACGAAAGTGGACGCGTGCAGCGTCGGGCCAGCGTTCCCCGGAGGGATCAGCGCATCAGGTTGGTCCAGACACGGTCGGCCAGGCGGATCGCGCCTTCGCCGCAGGTCTGGCTGAACACCACCTTGGTGCCTTCGGGGATGTGCAGCTCAGGCGCATCCTTCAGACCAGCGTCGAGGAAGGGTTCCACGCCCTTGATCGGGCTCTGGTGCTTGAGGAAGTTCTGGGTCATCGCCGAGTTCTCGGGCTTGCTGAGGAAGGCGATGAACTTCTTGGCGCTGTCCGGGTGCTTGGCGCCGGCCGGGATCACCAGGTTGTCCACCCAGGCGGTCACGCCCTCTTTCGGGTAGAGGTACTTCAGGCTGGGCTTCATCTCACGCGCGCGCATCGACGAGCCGCCCCAGAACATCGACATGTCGACTTCGCCCGAGGCCAGGTTCTCGCGGATCGAGCCGGCCTTGGAGCTGTAGGTCTTCACGAAGGGCTTCTGGTTCTTCAGCAGGGTCAGCACCTGCTGCATCTGCTTGGGGTCCTCGCTGCACAGCGGGATGCCCAGGTAGAGGCTGGCGGTGTCGATCACATCGCTGGAGGAGTCCAGCATGTTGATCTTGCCCTGCAGCTCCTTGGGCGGGGTGAACAGCACCGAGTAGCTGTCCATCGGGCCGCTGTACTTGGCGGTGTCCAGCACCACGCTGGTGGTGCCCCAGATGAAGGGCACCGAGTAGGCGCCTTCCGGGTCCCAGGTGGGCTTCTTCAGATTGTCCACGAGGTTCGCGTAGTACGGCTGGCTGACCGGATCGAAGCGCTCCAGCAGCTTCTCCTTCACCAGGATCGGGATGAACTGGTGCGAGGGGATGGCCACGTCGTAGCCGGTACCGCCCTGCTTGAGCTTGGCCAGCAGGGTTTCGTTGGAGTCGTAGGAGTCCACGGTCACCTTGATGCCGGTTTCCTTCTCGAACTTCTCCAGGATCTGCGGCGTGAAGTAGCCGCTCCAGCTCACGACGTTCAGTTGCTCGGCGGCATGCACGTTGGCCACCAGGCCCAGCGTCAGTGTTGCCCCTACAGCAGCGATCAGTTTGCTCATCTTGTTCTCCGGAAGTGGCTCAGGCTTTCTTCTTGCCAAGCAGGTAGGACAGCGTTACGAACAGCACGGAAACACCGAGGATCAGGGTCGACACTGCGTTCACGTCGGGCGTCACGCCCATACGCAGCAGGCCGAAGATGAAGATCGGCAACGTAGTGGTGCCGGCCTGGGAGACCATCATCGAGATCACGAAGTTATCCAGCGAGACGATGAAGGCCAGCATCAGCCCGGAGACGATCCCCGGCGTCAGCAGCGGCAGGGTGACCTTGCGGAAGGTCCGCCAGGGGCCGGCGTAGAGGTCGGCGGCGGCCTGTTCCAGGGACAGGTCCATGTCGTTCAACCGGGCGCGGATCGGCAGGTAGGCGAACGGGATGCAGAACACCGTGTGGGCGATGATCAGGTTGCCGTAGCCCAGCGACAGGCCAAGGGTGGAGAACAGCGCCAGGGTGGCGACGCCGACCACGATCTCCGGCAGCACCAGCGGCAGCATGATCGCCCCCATCGACAGCCGCAGGCCTTTGAACTTCGCGCCACGCGAGGTGCCCAGCGCGGCCAGGGTGGCGATCGCGGTGGAGATCACGCAGGCACACACGGCGATCAGCAGGCTGTTGCCGGCGGCCTGTCGCAGCGCCTGGTTGGCGAAGGCGCTGCGGTACCAGTCGAGGCTGAAGCCGGTCCACACGGTGGCGGACTGGTTGGCGTTGAACGAGAGCACCACCAGCACCACGATGGGCGCGTAGAGGTAGATGTAGAACAGCAGGCTCAGGGCGCCGAAGCCACGGAAATCCTGCACGCCCAGACGGCGTTTGCTCAGCAGCGACAGCATCATTCACCTCCCCGGGCGATACGCAGGCGCTCGGCGCGCATCGCGTAGAACATCAGCACCAGCATCACCGCGGCCATCAGCACCAGCGACAGCGCCGCGCCGAAGGGCCAGTTACGCCCGTCGCTGAACTGCCGGAAGATCAGGTTGCCGAGCATCATCTTGGTGCCGCCGCCGAGCAGCTCGGGGGCGATCATCGCGCCCAGGCAGGGCACGAAGGTGAGGATGGCGCCGGCCAGGATCCCCGGCCGGGCGATCGGCAGGACCACCTTGCGCAGGGTGCGGATACGCCCGGCGTAAAGGTCCTGGGCCGCTTCGAGCAGGCGCATGTCCATCTTCTCCAGGGTGGAGTAGATCGGCAGCACCACGAAGGGCGCGTAGGTGTAGACCAGGCCGAGCAGCACGGCGCCGTCGGTGTAGAGCAGGTCCAGCGGCTGGTGGATGATGCCGAGGCTCATCAGCGTGCCGTTGATCACGCCGGTGCCACGCAGCAGCAGGATCCAGGCGTAGGTGCGGATCAGCAGGTTGGCCCAGAACGGCACGGTGATCAGGAAGATCAGCAGGCCACGGCGGTGCGCCGGCTGCATCGCCAGCCAGACCGCCACCGGGAAGCCCACCAGCAGGGTGATGAAGGTGGTCGCCGCGGCGATGCCGATGGAGCGCAGGGCGATCACCATGTAGGAATCGGCGAAGGCCAGGCTGTCGTCGAGCTGGCGCTCGAACAGCAGCGAGACGTACGCGTCGGTGCTGAAGTGCGGATTGACCCCGCCGTAGGGGTTGGCCTGCATCAGCGAGTAACCGATCACGATGAAGATCGGCACGATCAGGAACAGCCCGATGGAGACCAGTGCGGGCGACACGCCGAGGAAGCTCCTCAGCGCCTTGCGCCGTTCCAGCGCACCGCCAGTGGTGGATATCTGGTTCATGCTCACCCCCGCTCAGTCCAGCAGGACGCTGGCGCTGCCGGCTTCGAACAGCAGCCCGGCGCGTTGTCCGGCCACCAGGCGCTGACGCTGGCCGGCGCTGTTGGGCGCACGGACCGTCAGGCGGGTGCCGTCGGCGAGGCTGACCTGGTACTGCAGGTCGGTGCCCAGGTAGATCTGCTGGGTGATGCTGCACGGCGTGGCGGACGTGTTGTCCTCGGCCACCAGTTGCAGGCGTTCCGGGCGGATCGACAGGGTGACCTCGGCGCCGGCCTTGAGCCCCTCGCGGCTTGCCGCCTGGATCAGCTGGCCACCGGGGATGCGGAACTGCGCGCAGTCACCGGTGATGCTCTCGACCCGGGCCGGGAGGAAGTTGGTCTCGCCGATGAAGTCGGCGACGAAGCGGTTGCGCGGATGCTCGTAGATCTCGTCCGGGCAGCCGACCTGCTGCACCTCGCCCTCGGAGAGCACGGCGATGCGGTCGGACATGGTCAGGGCTTCTTCCTGGTCATGGGTGACGAAGATGAAGGTGATGCCAGTCTTGGACTGGATCGCCTTGAGCTCTTCGCGCATGGCCTGGCGCAGCTTGAGGTCGAGGGCGGACAGCGGCTCGTCGAGCAGCAGCACCTTGGGGTGCGGCGCCAGGGCGCGGGCCAGGGCGACGCGCTGTTGCTGGCCGCCGGAGAGCTGGGTCGGCTTGCGCTGGGCGAAGCGCTCCATCTGCACCAGGGCGAGCATTTCGCGGACGCGCTCGGCGACCTGCGCCTTGCTCATGCGCTTGCCCATCGGGTGCGATTCCAGGCCGAAGGCCAGGTTCTCGGCGATGGTCATGTGCGGGAACAGGGCGTAGTGCTGGAACACAGTGTTCACCGGACGCTCGAACGGCGGGCGGTCGGCGATGTTCTCGCCGTACAGCTGGATTTCCCCGGCGGTGGGGAATTCGAAGCCGGCGATCATCCGCAGCAGCGTGGTCTTGCCGCAGCCCGAGGGGCCGAGCAGGGTGAAGAACTCGTTGTCGCGGATATCCAGGTCGACGCATTTCAGCGCCACGGGACCGCTGGCCGGATCGCCGTAGACCTTGCGCACGGAGCGGATGGAAACCGCCGCCGTCTGCAGGCTGTGCAGGGCATTCATGGTGAAACCTCCGCATCCTTCCCGTCCGCCGCACACTGGCGGTCGGGGGATCTTGTAGTTGTTCTGGCAGGACTAGAGAAACGCTGGAACCAGCGCCGGCCGCATGTTCGGCTCGAATTATCGTGGTGCTCCTGGAGCGGATATTCGAAGAAAGGTGGTTGAGCGAAAAGCTCAATTTTCTTACATTCGGTATTAAAAAAATTAACAGCTCACCGCCGAGGCAATTTTCATGTCGATCCAGCGCCTTCCGCCGCTCAATGCCGTCCGCGCCTTCGAGGCCGCCGCCCGGCTGGGCAGCTACGTCGCGGCCTCCCGGGACCTGCACGTCACGCAGCCAGCCATTGGCCGCCACGTGAAGCTGCTGGAGGACTGGCTGGGCGTGCAGCTGTTCGAGCGCACCCCGCGCGGGGTCAGCCTCACGCCCGCCGGACAGCGCTACTACGCGAAGATATCCACAGCCCTGCAGCAGATCGCCGATGCCGGCCACGAGCTGGCCCCCGGCGGCTCGGCGCGCTGGTTGAAGATCATGGCGGTGCCGGCCTTCACCAAGCGCTGGCTGATGTCGCGCCTGGAAACCCTGCGCCAGCAGCGCCCGGGCCTGAAGGTGGCGGTGGAGCCCAACCCCACCTTCACCGAGGTGGACGGCAAGAGCGCGGACCTGGGCATCGTCTACGGCCTGCCGGGGATCTACCCGCAATGCCATGCGACGCTGATCCGTCCGGCGGTGTTTCCGGTCTGCTCGCCGTCCTACCTGGCCGAGCACGGCCCGCTGACCAGCGCGCGCGATCTGGCGCAGCACGATCTAATCCATGTGGACGACGGCGAATGGTGGAACCTCTGGCTGTCCACCATCGGCCTGGACCTGCGGGTGAGCCCGGAGGTGCTCTACGTCAGCAACGACCACGCCCTGTCGATGGCCGAGGCCGGACACGGCATCGCCCTGGCCAACCTGGTGCTGGTCAAGCACCAGCTGGCCGCCGGCACCCTGGTGCGACCGCTGGCCGAGGAAGTGCCGCTGGAGAGCTACCAGCTGTTGCTACCGCCGGGGCCGGTCAGCGCCGACGTGGCGTGGTTCGAGGAGTGGATTCGTGCGGCGTTGCAGGAGGAGTTTTCCACCGGGTCTCCGCATGGCTGAGGGCCAGAATCCCGGCTGCGGCGTAACCCTGTAGGAGCGAGCTTGCTCGCGAACCCGCCAGCTCCGACGCTGCAGGGAACATCGTTCGCGAGCAAGCTCGCTCCTACAAAAAGCCGGGCGAATCAGCCGCGTGGCGCGTAAGCGAAAACATCCGCGCGCATTTGATGCGGGTCCATGCCCGCCGCCACCAGCGCATCCAGGGTGCCGTAGACCATCGCCGGCGAGCCGCTGGCGTAGACGCGCAAACCCGAGAGGTCGGCAAAGTCTTCGCACACCGCCTCATGCAGCAAGCCGCAGCGCCCCACCCAGCCGCACATATCACTGACGATCTTGTGCAGGTGCAGATTGGGCACGCCTTGCCACTGGTCCCAGTGCGGCAGCTCGTAGAAGTCTTCCGGGCGGCGCACGCCCCAGTACAGGTGTACCGGGTGGGCAAAGCCGGCGGCGCGGCAGTATTCGATCAGGCTGTGCATCTGCGCCATGCCGGTGCCGGCGGCGATCAGCACCAGCGGGCCGTCCGGCAGGTCTGCCAGGTGCGCGTCGCCGAACGGCATCTGCACGCGGGCGAAACGGTCGCGCTGGAGTTGCGCCAGCAGGTCGATGGCGCTGTTCTCCCGGGCCAGGATGTGCAGCTCCAGGTCACGTCCTTCCTGCGGCGCGGAGGCCATGGAGAAGGCGGCCGGATCGCTGCCATCGCGCTCGATCAGCAGGTACTGCCCCGCGTGGTAGCGCGGCGGCTTGCCGGCCGGCGCGCGCAGGCGCACGCGCCAGACATCGCCGCCCACCGGCTCGCATAAGGTCAGTTGGCAGGACAGTTTGCGCAACGGCAGTTCGCCGGGAGCCAGCACGCCGTCCCAATGCAGCACGCAGTCTTCCAGCGGCTCGGCCAGGCAGGTGAAGAGTTCGCCCTGGTCGCGCACTTCGCCGTCCTGGCGCACGCGCCCCTCCACCAGCAGCGCCGCGCAGATGTGGCAGTTGCCGTTGCGGCAGCTCTGCGGGCATTCGTAGCCCAGGCGCCGCGCGCCATCGAGGATACGTTCGCCGGGTTTCAGCTCGAGCTGGGCGCCGGAGGGTTGCAAGGTCACTTTCAAGCGTTGTTCTCGTTGTTTTGTTCTTGTAGGAGCGAGCTTGCTCGCGAACCGAGCCCCACTGCGAAGCCATGTTCGCGAGCAAGCTCGCTCCTACAGGCCACTCCGGACATCAATCGATGCCCAGGCTCGCCCAGATTTCATCGACACGGCGGGTCACCGCCGGGTCCTTCTCGATCACCCTGCCCCACTCGCGGCTGGTCTCGCCCGGCCACTTGTGGGTGGCGTCCAGGCCCATCTTCGAGCCGAGGCCCGAGATCGGCGAGGCGAAGTCCAGGTAATCGATCGGCGTGTTGTCGATCATCACCGTGTCGCGCTTGGGGTCCATGCGCGTGGTGATCGCCCAGATCACGTCGTTCCAGTCGCGGGCATTGATGTCATCGTCCGTGACTATGACGAACTTGGTGTACATGAACTGTCGCAGGAACGACCACACGCCTAGCATTACGCGCTTGGCGTGGCCGGGGTACTGCTTCTTCATGGTCACCACCGCCATGCGGTAGGAGCAACCTTCGGGCGGCAGGTAGAAGTCGGTGATCTCCGGGAACTGCTTTTGCAGGATCGGCACGAAGACTTCGTTCAGCGCAACGCCGAGGATCGCCGGCTCATCCGGCGGGCGGCCGGTGTAGGTGCTGTGGTAGATCGGTTTCTGCCGGCGGGTGATGCGCTCGACGGTGAACACCGGGAAGCGGTCCACCTCGTTGTAGTAGCCGGTGTGGTCGCCGTAGGGGCCTTCATCGGCCACCTCGCCGGGATGGATCACCCCTTCGAGGACGATCTCGGCGCTGGCCGGCACCTGCAGGTCGCTGCCGACGCACTTCACCAGTTCGGTCTTATGCCCGCGCAGCAGGCCGGCGAAGGCATATTCGGAGAGTGTGTCCGGCACCGGGGTGACGGCGCCGAGGATGGTCGCCGGGTCCGCGCCCAGGGCCACGGCGACCGGGTAGGGTTTGCCCGGGTGCTTCTGGCACCACTCGCGATAGTCCAGCGCGCCGCCACGGTGGCTGAGCCAGCGCATGATCACCTTATTGCGGCCGATCACCTGCTGGCGGTAGATGCCGAGGTTCTGCCTTTCCTTGTTCGGCCCGCGGGTGACGGTCAGGCCCCAGGTGATCAGCGGCGCGACGTCGCCGGGCCAGCAGGTCTGCACCGGCAGCTTCGACAGGTCGACGTCGTCGCCCTCCTCGATCACTTCCTGGCACGGCGCGTCCTTGAGGACCTTGGGCGCCATGCTGATGACCTTCTTGAAGATCGGCAGCTTCGACCAGGCGTCCTTCAGCCCCTTGGGCGGCTCGGGCTCCTTGAGGAAGGCCAGCAGCTTGCCGATCTCGCGCAACTCGGAGACGTCCTCGGCGCCCATGCCCAGGGCCACGCGCTCGGGCGTGCCGAACAGGTTGCCGAGCACGGGGATGTCATAGCCGGTGGGTTTTTCGAACAGCAGGGCCGGGCCCTTGGCGCGCAGGGTGCGGTCGCACACCTCGGTCATTTCCAGCACAGGGGAAACCGGCGCCTGGATGCGCTTGAGCTGTCCACGCTGCTCCAGGGCGGCGATGAACTCGCGCAGGTCGCGATACTGCATGAGGGTCTCGATGCGAAGGTGAAGATGCGACAGTTTAGCCGCTAACAACGCCTCGCAGAAACACGAAGGCCGGGTTTCCCCGGCCTTGTGGCATTACTAACGCGCGTAGAGGCGCTGGCAAATCTGAGCGAAGCGGTTCTGGCTAGGCGCCTGGCCGAAGACAGTACTTCTCGTACGGCGAGGCCAGGCAACAACGCCA
Organism: Pseudomonas sp. NY15181; assembly: GCF_048068055.1. NCBI lineage: Bacteria > Pseudomonadati > Pseudomonadota > Gammaproteobacteria > Pseudomonadales > Pseudomonadaceae > Pseudomonas > Pseudomonas sp. NY15181. The sequence continues at coordinate 218,965 of NZ_JBLUPT010000002.1, forward strand.
GAACAGATTTGCCGGCGACTCTTACTTGCTGCGCTTCATCGAGTCGAAGAACTCGTCGTTAGTCTTGGTCTGCTTGAGCTTGTCGAGCAGGAATTCGACCGCGGCGATCTCGTCCATCGGGTGCAGGATCTTGCGCAGGATCCACATGCGCTGCAGCTCTTCCTCACCGGTGAGCAGCTCTTCGCGACGGGTGCCGGAGCGATTGATGTTGATCGCCGGGAACACGCGCTTCTCGGAGATGCGACGGTCGAGGATGAGTTCCGAGTTACCGGTGCCCTTGAATTCCTCGTAGATCACTTCGTCCATCTTCGAGCCGGTTTCGATCAGCGCGGTGGCGAGGATGGTCAGCGAACCGCCTTCCTCGATGTTGCGCGCGGCGCCGAAGAAGCGTTTGGGCTTCTCCAGGGCGTGGGCGTCGACACCACCGGTGAGCACCTTGCCGGAGCTCGGGATCACGGTGTTGTAGGCACGCGCCAGGCGGGTGATGGAGTCGAGCAGGATGATCACGTCCTTCTTGTGCTCGACCAGGCGCTTGGCCTTCTCGATCACCATCTCGGCGACCTGCACGTGGCGGGTCGGCGGTTCGTCGAAGGTGGAGGCGACCACTTCGCCGCGCACGGTGCGCTGCATCTCGGTCACTTCTTCCGGGCGCTCGTCGATCAGCAGGACGATCAGGTGGCACTCGGGGTTGTTGCGGGTGATGTTCGCCGCGATGTTCTGCAGCATGATGGTCTTACCGGCTTTCGGCGGTGCGACGATCAGGCCGCGCTGGCCCTTGCCGATCGGGGCGCAGAGGTCGATCACCCGGCCGGTGAGGTCCTCGGTGGAGCCGTTGCCGGCTTCCATGGTCAGGCGCTTGGTCGGGAACAGCGGGGTCAGGTTCTCGAACAGGATCTTGTTCTTCGCGTTTTCCGGGCGATCGAAGTTGATCGTGTCGACCTTGAGCAGCGCGAAGTAACGCTCGCCTTCCTTCGGCGGACGAATCTTGCCGATGATGGTGTCGCCCGTGCGCAGGTTGAAGCGCCGGATCTGGCTGGGCGAGACGTAGATGTCGTCGGGGCCGGCCAGGTACGAGGAATCGGCGGAGCGCAGGAAGCCGAAGCCGTCCTGGAGAATCTCCAGCACGCCGTCGCCGGAGATTTCCTCACCGCTCTTCGCGTGCTTCTTCAGCAGCGCGAAGATGATGTCCTGCTTGCGCGAACGAGCCATGTTTTCCAGGCCCATGGCATCGGACATTTCCAGCAATTCGGCAATCGGCTTTTGCTTGAGTTCGGTCAGATTCATAGAAGGGGACGTAAATACGCTGAAAGGGGAAAAGGGAACAAGCGTGATGCTTGAAGAGCCGTGCCGCAGATGACGGACAGGATCGCTTGGAATTCGAATAGGAAGTGCGTCGGCGACGGCTTGCAGGGAACAACGAAAACTCGTTGTGGCCCGAATTTAACACCCGGGTTTCGGAGCGTCTAGGGGAAAATAACGCCGAAAAGAAAAAAGCCCCGCTGATTTGCGGGGCTTTTTACGCAGGCTTCGACTCAGATGTTGCTGTCGAGGAAGGCTGCCAGCTGGGACTTGGACAGTGCGCCGACCTTGGTCGCTTCGACGTTGCCGCCCTTGAACAGCATCAGGGTCGGGATACCGCGCACGCCGTACTTCGGCGGGGTGTCCTGGTTCTCGTCGATGTTCAGCTTGCAGACTTTCAGCTTGCCCTGATAGTCCTTGGCGATCTCGTCGAGTACCGGGGCGATCATCTTGCACGGGCCGCACCATTCGGCCCAGTAGTCGACCAGCACGGGACCGTCGGACTTCAGTACGTCCTGCTCGAAGCTGGCATCGGTAACATTGACGATATGTTCGCTCATGTATTCTCTCCGTCAATCGGATGCGAAAAAGTGTCCGTCATCATATCCCGCCTCGGCCCGCACCGAAAGGCACAGCTGATTGAGTCTATCTATCGCTGCTGCGGCATTTGCTGATCGGTGACACCCTCTTCATTGGCACTCCCGGCCTAAAATGGCAGGATGTCTCCTGTATTTGTCCGGACCTTCAAACATGCCCCATACCCCAGCCAAGACCTTCCCCTTGATCGCGGCCATCGACCTCGGCTCGAACAGCTTCCACATGGTTTTGGCGAAGGCCGATCACGGCGAGATCCGCATCCTTGAGCGGCTTGGCGAGAAGGTCCAGCTGGCCGCCGGCATCGGCGAAGACCGCATGCTCACCGAAGAATCGATGCAGCGCGGCTTCGATTGCCTGAAGCAGTTCGCCCAGTTCATCAGCGGCATGCCGCCGGGTTCGGTACGCGTGGTGGGCACCAACGCCCTGCGCGAGGCGCGCAACCGCGCCGACTTCATCCGCGTCGCCGACCAGATCCTCGGCCACCCGGTGGAAGTCATCTCCGGCCGTGAAGAAGCGCGCCTGATCTACCTGGGCGTGTCCCACACCCTGCAGGACACCCCCGGCAAGCGCCTGGTGGTGGACATCGGCGGCGGCAGCACCGAATTCATCATCGGCCAGCAGTTCGAATCGCAGCTGCGCGAGAGCCTGCAGATGGGCTGCGTGAGCTTCACCCAGCGTTACTTCAAGGACGGCAAGATCACCCCGGCGCGCTACGCCCAGGCCTACACCTCGGCGCGACTGGAACTGATGAGCATCGAGAACAGCCTGCGCCGCCTGGGCTGGGACGAGGCGGTGGGCGCCTCCGGCACCATCCGCGCCATCTGCCTGGCGATCCAGGCCGGCGGCCACGGCAACGGCGAGGTCAACCCCGAGGGCCTGGCCTGGCTCAAGCGCAAGATGTTCAAGGCAGGCGAGGTCGAGAAGCTCGACATCGACGGCATCAAGCCCGACCGCCGGCCGATCTTCCCGGCGGGCATGGCGATCCTCGAGGCGCTGTTCGACGCCCTCGAACTGACCCGCATGACCCACTCCGAAGGCGCCCTGCGCGAAGGCGTGCTCTACGACCTGCTCGGCCGCCACCACCATGAGGACGTCCGCGAGCGCACCATTGGTGCACTGATGGAGCGCTACCACGTCGACCCGGAACAGGCCGCGCGTGTCGAGGCCAAGGCGCTGGAGTCCCTGGACCAGGTCGCCGATGCCTGGGACCTGAACGACGACGGCCACCGCGAACTGCTGATGTGGGCCGCCCGCGTGCACGAGCTGGGCCTGGACATCGCCCACTACCACTACCACAAGCACGGCGCCTACCTGCTGGAGCACTCGGACCTCGCCGGTTTCTCCCGCATCGACCAGCTGACCCTGGCGCTGCTGGTGCGCGGCCACCGCCGCAATATCCCGGCGGACAAGTTCAACGAACTGGGCGACGAAGGCGACAAGCTGATCCGCCTGTGCATCGTGCTGCGCTTCGCCATCCTCTTCCATCACATTCGTGGCACCCAGCAGATGCCGGCGGTGACCCTCAAGGCTTCCTCCAAGTCCCTGAGCGTGCGTTTCCCGGAAGGCTGGTTGGCCGCCAACCCGCTGACCCAGGCGGACTTCGAGCAGGAAGCCGGCTGGCTCATGCGCGTGGGATACTCGCTCAGCGTGAGCTGATCGGTATCGCGGTACAGAAAGGCCCCGGCGCGCAAGCACCGGGGCCTTTTCGTTTCCGCGAGGGCGATTCACTGCAGGAGCGAGCTTGCTCGCAAACCCGAGTTACCGGGCACGTCGATGCTGGGCGATTCGCGAGCAAGCTCGCTCCTACGAAAAACGTCTCACCGGGTACATTGGTGCTGCGCAATTGACGAGCAAGGACTGGGCGCCCCCCTCAGTCCTACAAACGCACATGAAAAAGCCCTGCCGAGGCAGGGCTTTTTCATGGGGCAAGCGTCGGATCAGCGCGAGCTGATCACCGGCGTGCACAGGCGATCGAGCAGTATCGCCTGGGAGTTGCGGGCGTTCTGGTTGCCGCTGGGGCTCTGGCGCACGTAGCTGCCGTCGGCCTGCAGCACCCAGGCCTGGGTGTTGTCGGCCAGGTACGACTCCAGCTCCTTCTTCACGCGCTGCACCAGCTTCTTGCCTTCCACCGGGAAGCAGGTCTCCACGCGCATGTCGAGGTTGCGTTCCATCCAGTCGGCGCTAGAGAGGTAGAGCTTCTCGTCGCCACCGTTGAGGAAGTAGTAGATCCGGCTGTGCTCCAGGAAGCGGCCGATGATCGAGCGCACCTGGATGTTGTGCGACACGCCCGGCACGCCCGGACGCAGGCAGCACATGCCGCGCACCACGAGGTCGATCTTCACGCCGGCCTGGCTGGCCTTGTACAGCGCGCGGATGACCTTCGGGTCGGTCAGCGAGTTGACCTTGGCCATGATCTGCGCCGGCTTGCCCTCGGCGGCCTGGGCGGCCTCGCGGTTGATCATCTCCAGCAGGTTCTTCTTCAGGGTGAAGGGCGCGTGCAGGAGCTTCTTCATGCGCAGGGTCTTGCCCATGCCGATCAACTGGTTGAACAGCTTGTGCAGGTCCTCGCAGAGCGCCACGTCGGCGGTCAGCAGGCTGTAGTCGGTGTACAGGCGGGCGTTGCCGGCGTGGTAGTTGCCGGTACCCAGGTGCGCGTAGCGGCGCAGCTCGCCGTCCTCGCGACGCAGGATCAGCATCATCTTGGCGTGGGTCTTGAAGCCGACCACGCCGTAGATCACCACGGCGCCGGCCTGCTGCAGGCGGCTGGCCAGCTGCAGGTTGGATTCTTCATCGAAGCGCGCCCGCAGCTCGATCACCACGGTGACTTCCTTTCCGTTGCGCGCGGCTTCCACCAGCGCGTCGACGATCTCGGAGTTGGCGCCGGAACGATACAGCGTCTGCTTGATCGCCAGCACGCTGGGGTCCTTGGCGGCCTGGCGCAGCAGGTCGATCACCGGGGTGAAGGACTCGAACGGGTGCATCAGCAGCACGTCGAGCTTGCCCAGGACGTTGAACAGGTTTTCCTTCTTCTGCAGCAGCTTCGGGATCGCCGGGGTGAACGGCGGGTACTGCAGCTCCGGATGGCTGGCCAGCCCCGTGACGCTGAACAGGCGGGTCAGGTTGACCGGACCGCTGACGCGGTACAGCTCGGTCTCGGACAGGCCGAACTGCTTGAGCAGGTAGTTGGACAGGTGCGTCGGGCAGGTGTCCACCACCTCCAGGCGCACGGCGTCGCCGTAGCGGCGCGAGAACAGTTCGCCGCGCAGCGCGCGGGCCAGGTCCTCGACGTCCTCGGCGTCCACCGAGAGGTCGGCGTTGCGGGTCAGGCGGAACTGGTAGCAGCCCTTCACCTTCATGCCATGGAACAGGTCGTCGGCATGGGCATGGATCATCGACGACAGGAACACGTAGTTGTCGCCCGGGCCGGCGACGTCTTCCGGCAGGCGGATGATCCGCGGCAGCGAGCGCGGCGCCGGGATGATCGCAAGGCCGGAGTCGCGGCCGAAGGCGTCCAGGCCTTCGAGCTCGACCATGAAGTTCAGGCTCTTGTTCACCAGCAGCGGGAACGGGTGGGTCGGGTCGAGGCCGATGGGGGTGACGATCGGCGCGATCTCGTCGCGGAAGAAGCGACGGACCCAGGCCTTGATCTTCGGCGTCCAGTAGCGACGGCGGATGAAGCGGATGTCGTGCTTGGCCAGCTCCGGCAACAGGATGTCGTTGAGGATGCTGTACTGGCGGGCGACCTGCTCGTGCACCTGCTCGCTGATGCGCGCCAGCGCCTGGTGCGGCAGCAGACCGTCGGCGCCGGCCTGTTCGCGGGCGAAGGTGATCTGCTTCTTCAGGCCGGCGACGCGGATCTCGAAGAACTCGTCGAGGTTGCTGGAGAAGATCAGCAGGAACTTCAGGCGTTCCAGCAGCGGGTAGGACTCATCCAGCGCCTGCTCCAGCACGCGGATGTTGAACTGCAGCTGCGAGAGCTCGCGATGAATGTAGAGGGCACTGTCGTCCACGTTGACCGCAGGAACGGTCACCTCCGGCGGCGGAGGCGTCGCCTCGGTGGTCTCTGCCACGACGACTTCGGTGGTTTCAGCTTCGAGGAGTTCGGTTTCGCTAAGGCCTTCGGTATTCATCGCAAGTCTCATCGACGGGGGTCAGCCCCCCTTTTTCAATTGTTCTGCAGCACGTTTGGCGAAGTAGGTCAGGATGCCATCTGCGCCGGCGCGTTTGAAGGCCAGCAGCGATTCCAGGATGACCGCTTCGCTGAGCCAGCCGTTCTGGATGGCGGCCATGTGCATCGCATACTCGCCACTGACCTGGTAGACAAAGGTCGGCGCGCGGAATTCGTCCTTCGCCCGTCGAACGATATCGAGATAGGGCATGCCCGGTTTGACCATGATCATGTCGGCGCCTTCGGCGAGGTCCGCGTAGATCTCGTGCAGCGCTTCGTCGCCGTTGGCCGGGTCCATCTGGTACGTGGCCTTGTTGCCCTTGCCGAGGTTGGCGGCCGAGCCGACCGCGTCGCGGAACGGGCCGTAGTAGGCACTGGCGTACTTGGCCGAGTAGGCCATGATGCGCGTGTTGATGTGACCGGTCGACTCCAGGGCTTCACGGATGGCGCCGATGCGGCCGTCCATCATGTCCGACGGAGCGACCACCTGGGCGCCGGCTTCGGCATGGGACAGCGCCTGCTTGACCAGCACGTCGACGGACACGTCGTTCAGTACATAGCCGTCCTCATCGAGGATGCCGTCCTGGCCGTGGCTGGTGAAGGGGTCCAGGGCGACGTCGGTGATGATCCCCAGCTCCGGGAAGCGCTCGCGCAGGGCGCGGGTGGCGCGCTGGGCGATGCCGTCGGGGTTGAAGGCTTCGGCGCCGTCGAGGGACTTCTTCTCCGTCGGGGTCACCGGGAACAGCGCCACGGCCGGGATACCCAGCTCCACCAGCTCCTCGGCTTCCTTGAGCAGCAGGTCGATGGACAGGCGCTCCACGCCCGGCATCGAGGCCACCGCCTCACGCTGGTTCTTGCCGTCGAGGACGAACACCGGAAGGATCAGGTCGTTGGTGGTCAGCACGTTCTCGCGCACCAGACGACGGGAAAAGTCGTCACGGCGATTGCGGCGCAGGCGGGTGAAGGGGAAGGCACGATCGGCAGGAATGAAGCTCACGGCGTACTCCAGGGCCTGGACAGACAGGCACAGTGTGACAGTTATAGCCGTGAATTATGACCGATTGGTAACAAGCGGTAACAGTGACCCTTGGTCGCGGCATCCTGCCGCACCGGCTGGCGGGCGAGGGGAGTTGCTCCAGGTCAGGGGTGACGACTGGCACGCCTTCCCCCGGAGCGACAACCGGGTTAGGCTTCGCGTTCATTTCGCTGCGTTGCCTCGATAATGCTCCAACAATTCCTGCAGGATTTCGGCTATATCGCCCTGTTCCTCGGCACCTTCTTCGAGGGCGAGACCATTCTGGTTCTGGCCGGGTTCCTGGCGTTTCGCGGCTATATGCAGCTGGAATACGTAATCGCCGTGGCCTTCCTGGGCAGCTACGCCGGCGACCAGCTGTGGTACTTCCTCGGCCGCCGCCATGGCCGCAAGCTGCTCGCGCGAAAGCCGCGCTGGCAGCAGATGGGCGACAAGGCGCTGGAACACGTGCGCCGCCGCCCGGACTTGTGGGTTCTGAGCTTCCGCTTCGTCTACGGCCTGCGCACCGTGATGCCGGTGGCCATCGGCCTGTCCGGCTATCCGCCGGCGCGCTACCTGCTGCTCAACGGCATCGGCGCCATCGTCTGGGCCACCGTGCTGGGCTCGGCGGCCTACTACTTCGGCAGCGTGCTCGAGGGCGTGCTGGGCAACATCAAGAAGTACGAACTGATGGTGCTTGGCGGCCTGATCGTCGTCGGCCTGCTGCTCTGGCTGCACCGCCGCTTCAAGAACGCCAGCAAGACCTGAGCCCTCAGGCGGCCTGGGGCAGCCGTTCGGCGCGCCGCAGGCCCAGCAGTCCGATCAGGCTCCCCAACGTGTAGACCGCCAGCGCCCAGGGCGCCCACTGCGGCAATTCGATACCGCCCCACAGGACCAGCGCCGCCACCGCCGGCACGTTGAGCGCCAGGCGCAGCACCTCCAGCTTCAGAGCCCAGGCGCGGTTTTCCAGCCAGGCGCCGATGGCATACAGCCCGAACGCCATCCAGGCCAGCCCGATCACCTGCGGCAGCACCCGCCAGCCCTCCCCCACACCCAGCAGCCAGGTGCCGATCGCCACATAGGTCGCGAACTGGAGGCCGGCGTAGCCCTTTCGGCCGCACGTGAGCGGCACCTCGAACTTGCGGAAGGCTGCCAGGTCCGGCTTGGCCATGGGGTAGCGCCGGGCGACATCCTCCGGACGCCAGCCGGTACGCATGAACCAGATGCGCAGCTTGTCCCACCAACTGGCAGCGCGACGCGCGTCGTTCCACAGGTGCGCGTAGACCTGCAGGTTGGCCCACAGCGGGTTCCAACTGGCCAGCGGCATGGTCACGCCAAATACCACCGGCTCCTCGTCCAGCTCCTCCTGGAAGGTGCCGAACAGGCGATCCCAGAGGATGAACACCCCGCCGTAGTTGCGATCCATGTACACCGGGTTCTGTGCGTGGTGCACGCGGTGGTTGGACGGGGTGATGAAGACCCACTCGAAGACGCCGAGCTTGGGAATGTGCCGGGTGTGCACCCAGAACTGGTACAGCAGGTTCAGCGCGCCGACGGTGAGGAACACCAGCGGCGGCACGCCGGCCACCGCCATCGGCAGATAGAAGATCCAGCCGAAGATGAAGCCGGTGCTGGTCTGCCGCAGCGCCGTGGAGAGGTTGTAGTCCTCGCTCTGGTGGTGCACCGAATGCGCCGCCCAGAGCACATTGCGCTCGTGGCCCAGCCGGTGGTTCCAGTAGTAGCAGAAGTCGTAGAAGACGAAGGCGAACACCCACACCCAGAGGCTCCGCGCCGACAGTTCGAACAGCGCCAGGTGCTGCCAGGCGAAGGTGTAGGTGACCAGCGCAAGGCCCTTGGTCAGCAGTCCGCTGGTGGTGGACAGGACGCCTGCGCTGAGGCTGTTCAGCGCATCGCTCAGGCGATAGGTGCTGACGCCCCGCCAGCGGTCCGCGAGCAGCTCGACCGCGATCAGGAGGAAAAAGAAGGGTACGGCGAAGAGGATGTAGTTCATGGCTCGGCCGAGTCGTTATGCTTATGGGAAGGCCTCAGGGCCAACGCGCCCTGATGATTGATCCTAGCCCCTAGCCCATCGCCGGCCCCGACCGCCGGCGACAACCCGGGCGGCATATCGCGACACGCCCGGCACCCTCGAACAGGAGCAGTCCATGCACAAGAAAGTTGCCGTCATCCTCTCCGGCTGTGGCGTCTACGACGGCGCTGAGATCCACGAAAGCGTGATCACCCTGCTGCGCCTTTCCCAGCGCGGCGCGAAGGTGCAGTGCTTCGCCCCGAACATCGCCCAGCACCACGTGCTCAACCACCTGACCGGCGAAGAAATGGCCGAGAGCCGCAACGTACTGGTGGAATCCGCGCGCATTGCCCGTGGCGAGGTGAAGGACGTTCGCGAAGCCAGGGTCGAAGACTTCGACGCGCTGCTCGTCCCCGGCGGCTTCGGCGCCGCGAAGAACCTCAGCAACTTTGCCTTCCAGGGCGACCAGTGCGAGGTCCAGCCGGACGTGCTGGCCCTGGCCAAGGCCTTCGCCGCGGCGAAGAAGCCGGTCGGCCTGATCTGCATCGCCCCGGCCATGGCCGCGCGCATCTACGGCGCGGGCGTGGAATGCACCATCGGCAACGACGAAGGCACCGCGCAGGCGCTGACCAGAATGGGCGCCAAGCACATCGATTGCGCCGTGGAAGACATCGTCGAAGACAAGGCCCACAAACTGGTCACCACCCCGGCCTACATGCTGGCGCAGTCCATCGCCGAAGCCGCTTCGGGCATCAACAAGGCGGTCGACCGGGTGCTGGAGCTGGCGTGAATTGAGCTTCCGAGAGCTGAGGCGCCTTTGATCTCGTAGGAGCGGACCTTGTCCGCGAAGTGTCCGAATCGCGCCGGATGTCTTCGCGGACAAGGTCCGCTCCTACAAAAGGCCCGCTGCAAACAAAAACGCCCGGCATCGCCGGGCGTTCTCATTTCAGGCCTTGCGACTCTCCGCCTCGCGCATCAGGCGCGTCAGTAGCCGGTCCAGACCGTTGGCGAAGGCCTGCCGGTCCTTATCACCATAAGGCGCCTGCCCTCCTCCCACCTGCCCCTGCTCGCGCAGGTCGGTGAACAGGTTGCGCACCGCCAGGCGCTCACCCATGTTCTTCTCGTCGAACTCGCGACCACGCGGGTCGAGCGCGTCGACGCCCTTCTTCACCAGCCGGTCGGCCAGCGGCACGTCGCTGCAGATCACCAGGTCGCCCGGCTCGGCCTGCTCCACCAGGTAGTCGTCGGCGGCGTCCATCCCGCTGGGCACCACCACCAGGCTGACGCAGGCGAACGGCGGCTTGGCCACGGGCTGGCCGGCGACCATCACCACCTCCAGCTTGCGCTTGAGGGCGAATTTCGCCACCAGGTCCTTGGCCGCGCGCGGGCAGGCGTCGGCATCGATCCAGATACGCATCAGGGAAAACCTTCCTTCGAAAAGCACGACGGCCAGTATCGCACTGGCCGTCGTGAACCGGGTCAGCTGTCGCCTCAGGAGGAGACGATGCTCTCCGCCTTGCGGCGTTCGGCGAGGTAGCTGCGGCCGTAGAACACGGCCACCGCCAGCAGCGCCACGGTCTGGGCCGACAGCGAGTAGGCATCGGCCTTGATGCCGAGCCAGTCAAAGTCGAAGAACGGCACCGGACGGGTGCCGATCACCCCGGCTTCCTGCAGGGCGATCACGCCGTGGCCGGCGAAGACCACCGACAGGGCGCAGAGCAGCGCGGCGTTGGCGGTAAAGAACAGCTTCAGCGGCAGCCTGGCCGAACCGCGCAGGATCACCCAGGCAATGCCGATCAGGACCACCACGGCGGTGGCCGCACCGGCGATCACCGCATTGTGGCCAGCCGGGCCGGCCTGCAGCCAGAGGGTCTCGTAGAACAGGATGACCTCGAACAGCTCGCGGTATACCGAGAAGAACGCCAGCACGGCGAAGCCGAAGCGGCCACCGCCGCCGACCAGGCTGCTGCGGATGTAGTCCTGCCAGGCGGCGGCGTGGCGACGATCGTGCATCCACACGCCGAGCCAGAGCACCATCACGCAGGCGAACAGCGAGGTGAAGCCTTCCATCAGCTCGCGTTGGGCGCCGCCGATGTCGATCACGTAGGCGGCCACCGCCCAGGTGGCGAAGCCGGCGACGAAGGCCAGGCCCCAGCCGACGTGGACACCGCGCACGGCCTTCTCCTGCCCGGTGTTGCGCAGGAAGGCGAGGATGGCGGCCAGCACCAGGATCGCTTCCACGCCTTCGCGCAGGAGGATCAGCAGGGCCGACACGAAGCTGATGGAGAAGCTCAGCGAGTCGCCGCTCAGGGCCTTGGCGGCGGCGGCCAGCTTGGCCTTGGCCAGCTCCAGCTGCTGGGCCACCTCGGCTTCCGGCTGGCCGTCGCGCAAGGCCTGACGGTAGGCCATCAGCTGCTTCTCGGTGGCCTTGCGCAGGTCGGCGTCGACGTTGTCCAGCGAGCTTTCCACCAGCTCGAAGCCTTCCAGGTAGGCCGCCACGGACAGGTCATAGGCCTGGTCGCGGTCGCCAGCGCGGTACACGGCAAAGCTCTTGTCCAGGGTCGCGCTGGTGTAGTCGATCTGCTGCGCCGGGCCACGGTGCTCCAGCGGCGGGTGGGCGCGCAGGGCGCGGAAGCTTTCGGCCTGCGCCTCGCCATCACGCTCGGCGACTTCCACTGGGGTCTGGGTGGAGAGGGTCGGCAGCGGGTAGGCGTGAGCCGGATCAGCCTTGGCCTGGCCGGCGCTCAGGCCCGCGACATAGGCCGCGAGGTCCCAGCGCTGACGCTCGTCGAGCTGATCGGCAAAGGCCGGCATGTCAGTGCCGGCGACACCCAGGCCAATGACATTGTGCAGGTCGTACAGGCTCAGGTGGTCCAGGCGCGCGCGGTCGGTCAGGTTGGCCGGCGGCGGCTCCAGGCCGATGCCCGCCGGGCCGTCGCCCTTGCCGGTGTCGCCGTGGCAGATCGAGCACTGCTGGGCGTAGATCTCGGCGGCGCGGGACGGATCGGGGGTGATCGCCGGGGTCTGCACCACCTGGTAGACATCCGCGACGCGTGCCTCCAGATGGCGCGCCTGCTGGGCGACCTGGGCGCCGGGCCGGCGTTGCTCGATGGCCTGCTTGAGGGCATCGGCTGCCTTCTCCAGATCGGCGCGCTCAGGGCGGGCCGGCAGGGTCAGGATCAGCGCATGGAGATTGCCGACGAACTCCAGCTGCTCCTTGTATTCGCTGGTGTCGACGACCTGGCCGTCGGCGACGGTCGCCGGGTAGTCGGCGGCGAGATAGCTGAGCAGGTGAAGGGCCTGCGAAGGGTCGACAGCCGTGTCGGCGTGAGCTCCAAGGCTGAACAGGCCGACCAGCGGCAACAGCCACACGAGAAGTTTGGAGGGATGCATAGCGGAAGCTAAATGAGAATGAATGAGGTTAAATTGTCACCTCAGGTTTCCGTCGATGCAAGGACAATGTCCCGCAACACCGCGCCCGAAGCGTCTGCGACGACGCTCCGGGCGCGGCGCAAACGCCCTCAGGCCGGGGCGCGGCGGATGGTGGCGAGCAGCGTGGCGGCGCCCACGAAAAGAGTTGCGAAGGTACGATTCATCACTTTCTGCTGACGCGGCGAACGCAAGGCACGCAGTACGCGGGCGGCCAGACCGGTGTAACCGGCCATGACGATCAGGTCGACGGTGATCATGGTCACGCCCATGATCAGGTACTGGATCGCCATCGGCCGGTGCGGATCGACGAACTGCGGTAGCACCGCGAGCATGAAGATCACCGCCTTGGGGTTGCTGGCGTTGACCAGGAAACCGCGCAGCACCAGGGAGAGCGGCCGTCCGGTGGGGCGCTCGCCGCCCGCGTCCATCGCCTGCGGCGGCGAGGTCCACTGGCGGTAGGCGAGGTAGACCAGGTAGACCACGCCGAACCACTTGATCGCGCTGAAGGCGACCGCGGAGGCGGACAGCAGGGCGCCGACGCCGGCGGCGACCACGGCGATCTGCAAGGCCAGTCCGATCTGCAGCCCCAGGGCGTTCCAGTAACCACGCCAGAAGCCGTACTGCAGGCCGCAGGACATCGAAGCTATGGCCCCGGCACCGGGCGACAGGCTGATCACCCAGCAGGCGATGAAGAAGGCGAACCAGGTACTGGCGAGCATCTCGAACCTCATGGCGCCCGAGCGAGCGCAATAATTTGTTACGGGCAGTCAGTGTGCCTCAGTCGCTCCGCCTCGCCCAGCGTTACCGACGAAGCTCACACTGAGGCTTTCCTGTAGGAGCGAGCATGCTCGCGAACCGCCAGCCGGGAAGCCATGTTCGCGAGCAAGCTCGCTCTACGAAGAGCAATAAAAAAGCCCGGCGCAAGGCCGGGCTTTGTCATCAACGCTGAGCGATCAGCTCGGCATGTCCTTGCGCAGCTTCACCGGTTCTTCGCCGCGCTTGCGCGCCATGGCGCCGCGCAGGCGGATGTTGATCGCCTCCACCGCCAGCGAGAAGGCCATGGCGAAGTACACGTAGCCCTTGGGCACGTGGATCTCGAAGGCCTCGGCAATCAGCACGGTGCCGACCACGATCAGGAAGGACAGCGCCAGCATCTTCAGCGACGGATGCTTGTCGATGAAGGCGCTGATGGTGCCGGCCGAGAGCATCATCACGCCGACCGAGATGACGATGGCGGCGATCATCACCGGTACGTGCTGCACCAGGCCGACGGCAGTGATCACCGAATCCAGGGAGAACACGATGTCGATGATCGCGATCTGGATGATGATGCCCATGAAGCCGCGCGCCTTGCCGCCCTGCTGCCCGCCCTCCTCCGCGCCTTCCAGGCTGTGGAAGATTTCCATGGTGCTCTTGAACAGAAGGAACAGGCCGCCGAAGAACAGGATCAGGTCGCGCCCGGAAATGCCCTGGCCGAACACCGTGAACAGGTCGTCGGTCAGGCGCATCACCCAGGTGATCGACAGCAGCAGCAGGATACGGGTGCCCATCGCCAGCGCCAGGCCGAAGAAGCGCGCCTTGGGTTGCTGGGCGACCGGCAGGCGGCTGACCAGGATCGAGATGAAGATGATGTTGTCGATGCCCAGCACGATTTCCAGGGCGGTCAGGGTCAGAAAGGCAACCCAGATCTCGGGGCTAGTGAGCCATTCCATAGTGGGGGACGTCCGTCAGAGGGTGGTGGGAAGATTCGGCCCGCGCCAGCGGCGGGTGGATGTCTGGAAGAACAGGTCGGGCGCCTGCCGCAGTGCAGCAGGCCAGCCCATTCATTACTCGCTGGCCTCGAGCTGGCGCTGCAGCTCTTCGAGGGTTTCCAGCGCCATCAGCCAGGCCTCTTCCAGCTCGCTTTCGCGGGCCTTGAGTGTGGACTGGCGGGCCAGCAGATCACGCAGCTCGTCCTTGCGCGCCGCCTCGTAGAGTGCGCTGTCGCCCAGACGCTCCTCGATCTCGGCGAGCTGTTCGTGGACCTTGCCCAGCTCCTTTTCCAGCTTTTCCGCCTCGCGCTTGTGCGGCGCCAGTTGCTGACGAAGTGCCGCAGCAGCCTGGCGCTGGGCGCGCTTGTCGGTCTTGTCGCCGGCCGGTGCGGCGGGCGCGGACGGCGCCTGGCGGGCACGGAAGTCCACCAGCCAGCGGGCGTAGTCGTCGAGGTCGCCGTCGAACTCGCGGATGCGCCCGTCGGCCACCAGCAGGAACTCGTCGGTGGTGCTCTTGAGCAGGTGACGATCGTGGGACACCACCACCACGGCGCCGGAGAATTCCTGCAGCGCCAGGGTCAGCGCCAGGCGCATTTCCAGGTCGAGGTGGTTGGTCGGCTCGTCGAGCAGCAGCAGGTTGGGCTTCTGCCAGGCGATCAGCGCCAGGGCCAGGCGCGCCTTCTCGCCACCGGAGAAGTTCAGCACCGGCTCGTCGCAGCGGTCGCCACGGAAGTCGAAGCCACCGAGGAAGTCGCGCAGGGTCTGCTCGCGTTCGGCCGGAGCGATGCGCGCCAGGTGCAGCAGCGGGCTGGCCTTGGGGTCGAGCGAGTCGAGCTGGTGCTGGGCGAAGTAGCCGATGGCGAGGTTCTCGCCGCGACCGAGCTCACCCGCCAGCAGCGACAGGTCGCCGGACAGGGTCTTGATCAGGGTCGACTTGCCCGCACCGTTGGGGCCGAGCAGGCCGATGCGCGCACCGGGCACCAGCTGCAGCTTGACCTTCTCCAGCACGGTCTTGTCGCCGTAGCCCAGGCGGGCTTCGGAGAGATTGAGCAGCGGGCTGGAAATCTTGTCCGACTCGCGGAAGCTGAAGTCGAACGGCGAATCGACGTGGGCCGGCGCCAGCTCTTCCAGGCGCTCCAGCGCCTTGATCCGGCTCTGCGCCTGGCGGGCCTTGGTGGCCTGGGCGCGGAAGCGGGCGATGTACTTTTCCATGTGCGCGCGTTGCGCCTGCTGCTTCTCGTACGCCTGTTGCTGCTGGGCGAGACGTTCGGCGCGGGTGCGCTCGAAGGCCGAGTAGCCGCCGCGGTACAAGGTCAGCTTGCGCTGCTCCAGGTGGGCGATGTTGTCCACCACGGCGTCGAGGAAGTCGCGGTCGTGGGAGATCAGCAGCAGTGTGCCCGGGTAGCCCTTGAGCCACTCTTCCAGCCAGAGGATGGCGTCGAGGTCGAGGTGGTTGGTGGGTTCGTCGAGCAGCAGCAGTTCGGACGGGCACATCAGTGCCTGCGCCAGGTTCAGGCGCATCCGCCAGCCACCGGAGAAGTCGCCGACGCGGCGATCCATCTGCTCGGATGTGAAACCCAGGCCCGCCAGCAGCTTGCGCGCGCGGGCGTCGGCGGTGTAGCCGTCGGCACTGTCCAGCTCGCTGTGCAGGCGCGCCAGGGCGGTGCCGTCGTGGGCCTGTTCGGCCGCGGCGAGGTCCGCCTGGATCTTGCGCAGGTGCACGTCGCCGTCGAGCACGTAGTCGACGGCGAGGCGGTCGAGGGTGTCGACCTCCTGACGCATGTGCGCAATGCGCCAGTCCGCCGGCAGGTAGCAGTCGCCGGAGTCCTGGCCGAGCTGGCCGCGCAGCAGGGCGAACAGGCTCGACTTGCCGGCGCCGTTGGGGCCGATCAGGCCGACTTTCTGTCCGGCGTGCAGGGTGAGTTCGGCACCTTCCAGCAAGCGCTGGGGGCCACGCTGTAGCGTAAGATTTTGTAGTCGAATCATGGCGGCGGAGTTTATCAGCTTCGCCTGGCAATCGCTGTGGGTGGTCTATGTCTGATGATGTCTGGTCGTATGCGCTGAAACTCTACGCCCGCCCTGGGGTTGAGCCGGCCTGCCTGTCGTTGCAGGAAAGCGGTGTGGATGTCTGCCTGCTGCTCGCTTCGGCCTGGCTGGGAGATGCGGGCGTGGCCTTTGAACCGGCGCGGATGAGCGTGCTGGAAAGCGCCGCGCGGGACTGGCGTGAAGAGGTGATAGTGCCGCTGCGTTCGCTGCGTCAGCGCTGGCGCGAACCGGCCAGGCAGGATGCGGCCCTGGCGCCGTTGCGCGAACGGCTCAAGCAGCTTGAGCTGGAGGCGGAAAAGGTGCTGCTGGAGAGGCTGGAAGACGTGGCGAAGGATTGGCCACGGGGTGAAGCGGAAGACTTGTCGCGCTGGCTGGATGCAGCGGCGGGAGGTGCTGACAGCTTGCGCCGCGATGCGCGGGAAACCCTGCGCATCGCGGCGAGCCTCTCCTGAGCCTTAGGACGCGCTGGAGGAGGTGCTGCTGGCCGGAGCGGCCGGTGCCGGAGTGGCGCTGGCAGCCGGAGCAGCGGCCGGTGCAGTCGGCTGAGCAGCCGGTGCGGCAGGCGCTACCGGAGCGGCAGGCTTGGCGGCAACAGGCTTGGCAGCCGGTTTGGCGGCAGGCTTCGCGGCAGCAGGCTTGGCTGCCGGTTTGGCGGCAGGCTTCGCAGCAGCAGGCTTGGCGGCCGGCTTCGCAGCGGCAGCTTTGACAGCCGGCTTGGCGGCGGGCTTCGCAGCAGCGGGCTTGGCAGCCGGTTTGGCGGCGGGCTTCGCGGCAGAAGCTTTAGCAGCAGGCTTCGCAGCGGCGGCTTTGGCAGCCGGCTTGGCGGCAGGTTTCGCAGCAGCAGCTTTGGCAGCCGGCTTCGCGGCAGGCTTCGCAGCGGCAGCTTTGGCAGCCGGCTTCGCGGCAGGCTTCGCAGCGGCAGCTTTGGCAGCCGGCTTCGCGGCAGGCTTGGCTGCGGCAGCTTTGGCAGCCGGCTTCGCGGCAGGCTTGGCTGCGGCAGCTTTGGCAGCCGGCTTCGCGGCAGGCTTGGCTGCGGCAGGTTTGGCAGCGGCAGCTTTTGCAGCCGGCTTGGCGGCAGGTTTGGCAGCGGCAGCTTTAGCAACCGGCTTGGCCGCAACAGCTTTGGCAACCGGCTTGGCAGCGACGACCGGCTTGCGGCCGGCCAGGGACTTGCCTGCGGCTTCCTTCACCTTGGCCACGCCCTGCGCGAGCTTCAGGCTCTCCTGTACATCGCGCTTGAGGTTGGCGATGTAGGCACGGGTTTCGGTCTGACGGGTCTTCAGAGTGTCCAGCGCTTCGTCCAGCTCTGCGATGGCGGACTTCGCCTTGGCCTGGGCCTTGGCTTTGCCAGCTTTGGTGGCGTCCTGCAGTTTGGTGCGTGCGTTGTGCAGCTTCTCTTGTGCCTTGCCGCGTTGTTTCTCGAGCTTGGCGAGGAGCTTTTCGGCGTCGACGAGGGCCTGCTTGCAGGCATCTTCGAGGTGATCGATCAGGCTGTGGGACAACTGCTGCAACAGGTGCAAAGGAGTAGTGACTGGTTTCTTGTTGGCCGACATGACGTGCCTCCTGGCGGACGTGGTTGCGCCCATACTAGCCCCGTCGGAAGCCGCTCGCCACTGTCCTGATTGAGCTAGAGGCCGCGCCCGGCATAATCTCCAGCGGATTTCACAGCCGAGAGAACCCATGCTTCGACTTGCTCCGCTCTGCTTGCTGGTCGCCCCCCTGATGGTCAGCGCCGCCCCACCCAAGGATGAATTGGCCTACAGCCTGGGCGTGCAACTGGGCGAACGACTGCACCAGGAAGTCCCCGGCATCGCCATCGGCGACCTGCTGGAAGGCCTGCGCCAGAGCTATCGCGGCGAGCCGCTGGCACTGCCGACCGAGCGCATGGCGACGGTGCTGAGCAGCCATGATCAGCAACAGCAAAGCCCTCCTGCACCCACCGACTCCAGCGACTCCGCGAAGGCCGCGGAGAAGCGCTTTCTCGTCAATGAAAAGGCCCGTTACGGCGTGCGCGAATTGCCCGGCGGCGTGCTGGTCAGCGAGTTGAAGGCAGGGCGTGGCAACAGCAATCCGCAGTTGCGCGAGGCACGGGTTAACTACACCGGCAGCCTGGCCGACGGCAGTCCGTTCGATGCCAGCAGCTCACCGCAATGGTTCCGTCTCGACGCGGTCATACCCGGTTGGCGCACGGCGTTGCAGGCGATGCCTGTGGGCGCTCGCTGGAGAGTGGTGGTGCCTTCGGCGCAGGGGTATGGCGCGGATGGAGCGGGTGACCTGATTCCGCCCTATGCACCCTTGGTATTCGAGATCGAGCTGCTGGAGAGTCGCTGAAAACAAAAACGGCGCGATCGCTTCAAGCGCTCGCGCCGTTCTCGCACCTGGCGGCCGATCAGACTGTGGCGACGCTCTGTCCGTGGGCGTTGTGCAGCACTTCGATCAGGCAATCTTCCAGTTCGAAGCGTTCGTGCAGTTGCTGACGCAGGCTCTTCAACTCGCTGGTCAGGCAGGTGCCTTCGCGGCAGTCGCCGTTGTCGCAGCGGTCGTTGAAGTTGAGTGCGTTGGCGGTGATGGTTTCGAGACGGGGATAGATCTGCTTGGCCAGCTCCAGACCCCGGGTGTCACCGAAAGCCTGCGCTTCGTTCATCAGCTGTTCGTAGACTTCGAAGTGCCCTGCCGACACATAGTCGAGCAGGAGCTGGCAAAAGCTCTGCAAGGATTCGGCGTTGGTCTTCGGCGCCTGGACACCGTCCAGGGAATTGAATGCCCGGACCAATTCATGTCGATCCCGCAGCCAGCGGTCGATCAGCTGGTGTACGCCTCCCCAACGTTCCTGGGCATTACGGCAGCTCTCGAGCATGTTGTCCTCACTTCCCTTGTCGCCGTCCCGGCAATGTCCGCCCCGGGACAATATTCTGTCGAATTTCGATACCCGCGTGATTGGTTTTCTTCGGTGGCGGCTTTCCGGCGGAATGGAAATCCAGAGTATGCCCCCCCGTTTCCACCTTCAAGACACCGGCGCTTGGAAAATTCATACGAGCGTTTAATCGGCAGGCCCCGGCCCCTCTGGCCTGCGCCAGACAGCGCAGACCAGAGCCAGGAGGGCTGCGACGCTCAGCCGCGGCGGAAGAACTGGAAGACGGCGAACAGCGAGAAGGCGATGAAGGCGAGCAGGCTCCACTCCGGAATGCTCAGGCTGAGCAGGGTCCAGCTGACCTCGGCGCAGTCGGCCGAACCGTGGAACATGGTGTAGATGATCTTGGTGTAGGGCATGCTTTCCAGCATGTAATCCAGCGGCGGCAGGCATGCCGGCAGCTGGTCCGGCGGCAGGGTCTGCAGCCAGATCTGCCGGCCCGCGGTGCCGGCACCGGCCAGCGAGCAGAGCAGGATCAGCACCGAGTACAGGCGCGGGCCACGGCCATGCAGCCCGGCGATCAGCGCGAAGAGCCCGGCGCCGGCGAAGAAGATGCGCTGCAGGATGCACAGCGGGCAGGGCTCCAGCCCAACCACGTATTGCAGGTAGAAGCCGGTGCCGAGCATGGCGGCGCAGGCGAGGAAGGCAAGGAAGAACAGGGAACGAGGGCTGGCCAGGTTCATGGCGGCTCCGCTGAATGGGCTGCTGCAGGAAGGGCGCTACGGTAGTGGAAAGACCGGCGCCGTTTCAAGGCGGCTGTCTACACTGCCGGTGGCACTCATCCGGGAATCCATGCCATGCGTCGTCCGCCGCCGCTTTTTGCGCTCCTGTGCCTGGTCAGCCTGCCAGCCTGTTCGGACAGCACCCAGGGAAACATCCGACTGCCCGAGGGCTTTCACATCAGCCTGCTCACCGACCAGGTGCCCGGCGCGCGCGCCATGGCCTGGGGCGATGCAGGCACCCTCTTCGTCGGCAGCACTAACGCAGGCAAGGTCTATGCGGTGCGCCCGGACGGCCACGTCTCGGTGATCGCCGAAAAGCTGAAGATGCCGGTGGGCGTCGCCTTCCGCGAGGGCGATCTGTACGTCTCGGCCATCAGTCGCATCCTGGTGCTGCGCGATATCGAAAAACACCTCGACGCACCACCGATGCCCGAGGAGCTGCCCGCCCAGTTCCCCACCGAATCGGGGCACGGCTGGAAGTTCATCGCCTTCGGGCCGGACGGCAAGCTCTATGTTCCGGTAGGTGCGCCCTGCAACATTTGCCGCCCGGACCGCGAGCGCTACGCCAACCTGCAGCGCATGAACACCGACGGCAGCGCCCGTGAAGTGGTCGCCTACGGTGTCCGCAACACCGTCGGCTTCACCTGGCATCCGCAGACGCACCAGCTCTGGTTCACCGACAACGGGCGCGACCTGCTCGGCGATGACCTGCCCAGCGACGAGCTGAACAAGGTCAGTCGCGTCGGCGAGGACTTCGGCTACCCTGACTGCCACCAGGGCGACCTTGCCGACCCCGCGGAAGGCAAGACGCCCTGCTCCGCCTTCACCCCGCCGGTGGCCAAGCTCGGCCCGCACGTGGCGGCGCTGGGGCTGCGTTTCTACACGGGCGACCAGTTCCCGCCGGAGTATCGCAACAACCTGTTCATCGCCGAGCACGGTTCCTGGAACCGCAGCCAGAAGATCGGCTATCGCGTGGCTCGGGTCGAACTCAACGAGGACGGTTCGCTCAAGCGCCAGAGCGTTTTCGCCGAAGGCTGGCTGGACGCGGACGGCGGTGTGCACGGCCGGCCGGCCGACGTGCTGGTATCGCCCGACGGCGCGCTGTTGGTGAGCGACGACCAGAAAGGCGCGATCTATCGCATCAGCTACGACAAGCCCTGAGAAACGAAAACGGCGCCCGCAGGCGCCGTTTTCCATGCATCGGGATCAGGCCCGAATCGCTACTGGCAGCGCGGCCGACGGCGCCAGCAGGCCCAGACCTTCCTGGAACAGCTGGTTGCTGCGCTCCACTTCGCCCAGTTGCGCCAGCAGACGCGCCAGTTCGGCGCAGGTCTCCGCACTGCGCTGGCGGGCAAGGCTCGCCTCCAGGTACTCGCGCGCCTTGCCCCACAGCTTGTTCTGCAGACTCAGGCGACCGAGGGTGAGCAACAGCTCGGAATCCTCTCCATGCTGCTTCAGCCAGCCTTCGGCGGTCTTCAGCTGGTGCGCGCCATCGCGGCCACGGGCACGCCCATACAGATACACCAGGCGGCTGTCGTAACCTTCCTTGAGCGCCTTGCGCAGCACGTCCTCGGCCTCTTCCGGAGCGCCCAGACGCAGCAACTGTTCGGCGTACGCCGCCACCAGCAGCGGTTGCGCGCGAAGATTGGACGGCACGTTCTGCCAGCGCTGGGTCAGCGGTTGCAGGCTGCTCTCGCCCTGCCCTGCACCCTGCTCGCCGGCCTCGCCAAGCGATGCAATCCAGCTGCGGCGCTCCAGGTCGGCCAGCTCGGCGTTCGGCAGCACGCGCTCCTTGCGCAGCTCGGGCAGCAGCACACAGAGCGCCTGCCAGTCGTGCAGGCTGACGTACAGCTGCTGGAGCAGACGCAGCACAGTGGGATGACGCGCATGGTCCTGATGCAGCTTGTCCAGCACGCTGCGCGCCTGGCGGGTATCGCCACGGTTGATCAGCAGTTGGGCACGGGTCAGGCCCACGGCCAGCTCGGCGCTTGGCTCACGCTTCAGGGCGTGGTCGAGCAGCTCATCACACTCTTCGGTCCTGCCCAACTCGTTAGCCGCGCGGGCGGCGCCCAGGTAGTGGGGCAGCGGACGCTCGCTCAGCTCGGCGGCGCGGCGCAGGTGACGCAGCGCCTGCTGCCAGTGCCCTTCGGCGAGGTCACGCTGGCCGTTCTCCTCGGCCAGCAGCGAACGGCGGCGACGGTTGAAGCGCGACCAGGGATTGACCACCCGCCCGGAAACGCCCAGCAGGCGCATCATTACCCGCAGCGCCAGGTAGAGCGCCCAGAGCACCACCAGCAGGGCGAGGAAGGTCCACAGGCTGGATTCGTAGCGGAAGCTCTTGTAGGCGATCAGCACGTAGCCCGACTGCTCAGCGACGGCCAGCCCGACCAGGGTGGCGGCCAGCACGACGGCCAGGATCAGCACATAGACGCGACTCATGGCTGGGTCCCCGCATCAGGCGCGACGGTTTCCTGTTGCGCGGCGGCAGCGTCGCGGCGGGCGAGGTAGGCCTGCAGCGAACTGAGGGCAGGACTCAGGTCCGGCGTCTGCACAGTGACAGCCTGACCGCTCAGCTCGTCGAGGCGGGTCGCCAGGGCGCGGCTGTCAGCGAGCTCGGCGTTGAAGAAGTCGCCGACGATCTGCCGGGCCTGTTTCAGCGCCTGCTGGTAGACCTCCTGCTTGCCGTTCAGGGCCGCCCACTGCGCCTGCTCCAGCGCCAGACTGAGGGCCAGGCGCACACGATCGAGCTGCTGGCCGGAGAGCAACGGGCGAATGTCCTGGCCGGCGTTGAAGTCGATGCGGACGTAGCGCGAGATGCGTTCCCACCACTGGTCCCAGGTGCTGCTGCCATCGCCCCAGGCGGTGCTGGCGGTGGTGCCGGTCTCGTCGGCCTTGAAGGCCGGGTTGAGCGGCTGCAGTTGCGCGGCCTGGTCACGCAGGGCGCCCAGTTGCAGGAACAGCCCGGTGCGGTCCGGACGCGGCAGGCTGCGCAGCGCTTCCAGGCTCTTGGCCAGTTGCGCGCGGGCAGCGAAGGCGCCCGGATCGTTCTGCGTGCGCAGGATATCGTCGGCGCCTTGCACCAGTTCGGTCGCGCTATCGATGTCCTGCAGCGCGGACAGGCGCAGCGCGGCCAGGCGCAGCAGGTGTTCAGCCTCAGCCAGACGCCACTGCTGGCGGCTCTGGCCCAGCACCTGCTTGAGCTGTTTGGACAGTTGCTGCTGGTCGCCCTGCAGCTCCACCACCAGGCGGCGGCGGGCTTCGAGTTCATCGGCGGTCGGCAGGGCGTCCAGGCGCTTGTTCAGCTCGCCGTTACTGTTCTGCACGCTCTGCGTCTGCCCGCGCGCGTCCTCCAGCTGGGCGGCGCGCTGTTGCTCGGAGGCCTTCAACTGCTGGACTTGCCAGAGCCCCCAGCCGCCCGCAGCAAGGCCGGCGGCGCCCACCAGCAGGGCCAGCAGGGCAATGCCGGTGCCGCCTTTGCGCGGTGCAGGCTCTCGGGCCGGATTGGTCGGAGTGGGAGTCTCTTG
The DNA here is from genome assembly GCF_048068055.1 of Pseudomonas sp. NY15181. Taxonomy (NCBI): domain Bacteria; kingdom Pseudomonadati; phylum Pseudomonadota; class Gammaproteobacteria; order Pseudomonadales; family Pseudomonadaceae; genus Pseudomonas; species Pseudomonas sp. NY15181. Next base: position 242,456 of record NZ_JBLUPT010000002.1, read on the forward strand.
GGGAGTGACGGCTTCGCTCACAGATCCATCCTTCGCTCAGAAATTGTTCTCGTCGGCGCTACGCAGCGCCTCCATCAGTGCCGCAGCGCTGGCGCCCCGACAATCGATCACCCGCTGCGCGCCCAGCTCGCGGGCCTGCTCGGCCACGCGCGGGCTAGGCACGAACAGCGGCAGCGCACTCACCTGCGGCCAATCCTGCTCGGCCAGGTGATGCAAATGTTCCAGCCCCTGTCCGCTGCTGACCACAACGGCATTCAGGTGCTCTTCCCGGATGCGCCTCAGCAGCTCACCCGAGGGATAAGAGGGTAATTCGCGCCGGTAGAGTTCCAGATAGTCGACCGCCACGCCTTGGCCGCGCAGGCAGTCGGCAAGAAATTCTCGGCCACCTTCGCCGCGCAGGATCAGCACCTTCGGATCATGCACCTGCAACGCCTGTTCCAGCGCGGGCAACCTCAGCAGCGCCTCGCTGTCGTCGCCATCTGCCGGGTAGTGCACAGTCAGGCCATAGTCTTCGAGGATAGCCGCGGTCGCCGCGCCCACGCTGAACCAGCTCTGGGTCAGCGGCGGCTGCGGCCAGTAGCGGTCCAGCCGCTCAAGGCCCAGGCGCGCCGCCGGCTTGCTGACCACGATAACCGCGCAGTAGCGGTCCAGGTCAAGGATCAGGCTGCGCTCGGCCGGCGACTCCTCCCGCGGGGCGATCGCCAGCAACGGCAGGCTGGCGCTGTGGATGCCCGCCTCGGCGAGGCTCGCGGCCAGTGCCGCGCATTCCTCCTCGGGACGGGTCAGCAGCAGCCGCCAGCGGCTCACGGGTGACCGGCCTCGCCGTACACCGCCGTGAGGATTTCCTGGGCGCCTTGCTCCAGCAGGTCTTCGGCCACCTTCACGCCGAGGGCCTCGGCATCGGTCTGGGAAGCGCGGGCTTCGGCACGCAGCAGCTGGGAACCATCGGGTTGGCCGACCAGGCCACGCAACCACAGCTGGTCGCCTTCGAGGATCGCGTAGCAGGCGATCGGCACCTGGCAGCCGCCATTGAGGCGCTTGTTCAGCGCACGTTCGGCTGTCACGCGCACGGCGGTTTCGGCGTGGTGAAGCGGCTTGAGCAGCGCATGGATTTCGCTGTCGACGGTACGGCACTCGATGCCCACCGCGCCCTGGCCGCCTGCCGGCAGGCTGGCTTCGACGCTGATGGAGGAACGGATGCGGTCCTCGAAACCGAGGCGGATCAGCCCGGCGGCCGCGAGGATGATGGCGTCGTATTCGCCGGCATCCAGCTTGGCCAGGCGAGTGTTGACGTTGCCGCGCAGGAAGCGGATCTGCAGGTCCGGGCGGCTGGCCAGCAGCTGCGCCTGGCGACGCAGGCTGGAGGTGCCGACCACGCTGCCCGCGGGCAGCTCATCGAGACTGGCGTAGCTGTTGGAGACGAAGGCATCGCGCGGGTCTTCGCGCTCGCAGATGCAGTACAGGCCCAGACCCTCGGGGAAATCCATCGGCACGTCTTTCATGGAGTGCACGGCGATGTCCGCCTCGTTCTCCAGCAGCGCGGTCTCCAGTTCCTTGACGAACAGACCCTTGCCGCCAATCTTCGCCAGCGGCGCGTCGAGCAGCTTGTCGCCGCGGCTGGTCATCGGCAGGAGGGTAACGACCAGGCCGGGATGGGCCTGCTCCAGGCGGGCCTTGACGTATTCGGCCTGCCACAGGGCCAGCGCGCTCTGGCGCGTGGCGATACGGATTTCGCGAGAAGACATGGGCATTTCCGTGCAATAGAGAGCGTGCAAGAAAGCGTGCACAAGACTGCCCACATCATAACAGCTCGCGCGCGCAGAAACCCGGGCGGGGGGCCCAGGCTTCACGCGGAATGCGGCGTTGTGTCGCTAGAGGTTATGCATGAGTCGCCGTACACCCGCGACATGCCGACGGCTGACGGTCAGGGCGTCGCCATTGAGCCCCTTGAGGTAGAGCTGGAAGTGCCCCAGCGGGGTGCGCTGCAGACGCTCGATGCGCTCGCGGGAGACCAGTGCGTTGCGGTGGATGCGCACGAAGCGCTCGCCGAACTCGTCCTCCAGCGCCTTCAGCGGCTCGTCCAGCAGCACTTCGCCGGCCGCATGGCGCAGGGTCACGTACTTGTGGTCGGCGATGAAGAAGATCACGTCTTCCAGCGGGATCAGTTCGATACCCTTGCGGGTCCGCGCACTGATGTGGCTGCGCGGGCCGGGACCGCCGGCCGCCGGGGGCTTGGTCAGCGCCGCCAGCTGCACACGGTTGGGCCGCGAGGCCTTCTTCAGGGCCTCGGCAAGGTCTTCGCTGCGGACCGGTTTGACCAGGTAGCCGACCGCGCTGACCTGGAACGCCTCCAGGGCGAATTCGTCATGGGCGGTGCAGAAGATCACCGCCGGCGGGGCTTCACGCTCGCACAGCTTGGCGGCCACCTGAAGCCCGTCCAGGCCGGGCATGCGGATATCCAGCAGGACGATATCCGGCTTCAGGCTGTCGATCAGCGTCAGCGCTTCTTCACCATTGCTGGCAGAGGGCTCGAGGACGCGATAGCCGTCCATCTGCCCTACCAGCCGGGCCAGGCGCTCTCGCGCCAGGGGTTCGTCATCGACGATCAGGACATTCATAAGCTCAGGCTTCCTGCATGAGACGCGCACATGGATAGCGTAGACAGGTGTAGTGCCGTCCGTCACGGCGCTCGACGCTGAGACTAGCTTTTGGCCCGAAAAGTGCCGCAAGTCTCGCCGCAATATTTTGCAGCGCCTGCTTGGTCCCCTTCGTGGGCAACGTCTGCGTCGACTCGTCGTACGGGTTGCTCACGCAGAGCTGAAACACACCGTCACGGTAGTCCGCCTCAACCTTCACCAGCCCGCCTTCGATACGCGGTTGGATGCCATAAATCAACGAGTTCTCCAACAAGGGCTGCAACGTCAGTTGGGGAATCGGTACGCCATCGGGCACGTCCCCCACCTGCCAGTCCAGCTGCAAGCGATCGCCAAGACGAAACTGCTCAATGGAAAGATAGCGTCTGGCCAACTCGAGTTCCTCCCCCCAGGAAATTAATGTTCCCGGCTTGGCCAGGCTGGCGCGGAACAGGTCCGACAGATTCAGCACCGCCTGCTCGGCCTTGCCCGGGTCGAGCTCGATCAGACTGGCGATGCTGTTGAGGCTGTTGAACAGGAAATGCGGACGGATACGCGCCTGCAGCGACTCGATCCGCGCCCGCAATTCGGCCTGTTCCTGACGCCGCCATTGGCTCAGGAGATAAAAGTAGCGTAGCAACAGGGTCGACATGATGAGGGCGATCAACGCATGGCGCAGGTAAAGATTCACCTCGCCGGTGCGCGACATCGGCCCGCCCAGGGACAGATAGTCGGCCGCCGCCGTGCAGGCGAGGGTCAGGGCCACCACCAGCGCACAGCTGATCACCCCGGCGCGCCAGGCGGGCCAGCGCGCGAGCAGCGGGCGCAGCCGGCACAGGAGGCCGGCCGAAAGCAGTACGTTCCACTGCACGAAGAGCGAGATCAGCGACAGGCGCACCCAGTTGAAGCTGGGCGTCATCGGCTCGGCCAGCACGATCACCAGCACCAGCATCTCGGCCAGCACCACCAGGCTGAACAGCGCTTCGGGCTGGCACAGTTCGGGAATGAAGAAGTCGTCTTCGGGCGCCGGCCGGGCGCCGGTCTTAGCGAGTATGGGCATCGACGCAGTTTCCGTAAGCGTCCGCACGGCGGCAAGCGCGGCGTGCGTCCAGAGCCGGGAAATGTCGGGCAGCGCAAGGATCGGCCGGGGCTGCGCGGCGATTCCCAGCCACTCCCCCACCCCAACCGCCAAAGCGCCGTCGGTTTTGTGCTTCAGCCTGCTATTATCGTCGCACTTTGCCCTTCATGCAGGCCGCGCGCCGCGCCTGCCCGTTTCCGCGAGAGAGATCCATGAGCGTAGAGAAGACCAACCAGTCCTGGGGCGGCCGTTTCAGCGAGCCCGTCGATGCCTTTGTCGCCCGCTTCACCGCTTCCGTCGACTTCGACAAGCGCCTCTACCGCCACGACATCATGGGCTCCATCGCCCACGCCACCATGCTGGCCAAGGTCGGCGTGCTGACCGACGCCGAACGCGACACCATCATCGATGGCCTCAAGCAGATCCAGAGCGAAATCGAGGCCGGCAACTTCGACTGGCGCGTCGACCTGGAAGACGTGCACATGAACATCGAAGCGCGCCTGACCGACCGCATCGGCGTCACCGGCAAGAAACTGCACACCGGCCGTTCGCGCAACGACCAGGTGGCCACCGACATCCGCCTGTGGCTGCGCGACGAGATCGACCTGATCCTCGCCGAGATCACCCGCCTGCAACAGGGCCTGCTGGGCCTGGCGGACGCCGAAGCGGACACCATCATGCCCGGCTTCACCCACCTGCAGACCGCCCAGCCGGTGACCTTCGGCCACCACCTGCTGGCCTGGTTCGAAATGCTCAGCCGCGACTACGAGCGCCTGGTGGACTGTCGCAAGCGCGCCAACCGCATGCCCCTGGGCAGCGCCGCGCTGGCCGGCACCACCTACCCGATCGACCGGACCATCACCTGCGAACTGCTGGGGTTCGAAGCCATCTCCGGCAACTCGCTGGACGGCGTGTCGGACCGTGACTTCGCCATCGAATTCTGCGCCGCCGCCTCCGTGGCGATGATGCACCTGTCGCGCTTCTCCGAAGAGCTGGTGCTCTGGACCAGCGCCCAATTCCAGTTCATCGACCTGCCCGACCGCTTCTGCACCGGCTCCTCGATCATGCCGCAGAAGAAAAACCCCGACGTGCCCGAGCTGGTGCGCGGCAAGTCCGGCCGCGTATTCGGCCACCTCGCCGGCCTGCTGACCCTGATGAAGGGCCAGCCGCTGGCGTACAACAAGGACAACCAGGAAGACAAGGAGCCGCTGTTCGACGCGGCCGACACCCTGCGCGACAGCCTGCGCGCCTTCGCCGACATGGTTCCGGCGATCAAGCCCAAGCGCGAGATCATGCGCGAAGCGGCCCGCCGCGGCTTCTCCACCGCCACCGACCTGGCCGACTACCTGGTGCGCAAGGGCCTGCCCTTCCGCGACTGCCACGAAATCGTCGGCCATGCGGTGAAGTACGGCGTGGACAGCGGCAAGGACCTGGCCGAGATGAGCCTGGACGAGCTGCGCCAGTTCAGCGACCAGATCAGCGACGACGTGTTCGCCGTGCTGACCCTGGAAGGCTCGGTGAACGCCCGTGACCATATCGGCGGCACCGCGCCCAAGCAGGTTCGCGCCGCCGTGGTGCGTGGAAAGGAACTGCTCGCCTCGCGTTAAGTGTGACTGGCCGCGCCGGATGGCGCGGCCTTCTTCCTCAGCCTCTGCTCAGCAACCCCAGCTGCGCCGACTTCAGTTGCAGCATGCGCACCGCCTTGTGCTCTGCAAGCCCCGGCAGTTCAGCTTCCGGCAGGCGCGCCGCGCTGGCGGCCAGATGGACGATCAGCGCCTCGCGACTGAACACCCCGCTTTCGATGGCGTAGGCCGCCGCGATCAGGTTGCGTAGCTCCAGCGGCAGGCGCCAGCGGGTACGCAACGCGGAGCCAAAGCCGGCACCGTGCTCGGCCAATGCCGCATCCACTTCGCCCTCGCTGAGGGCTCCGCCGGCACTGCTCCAGTCCTGCAGGCTACGCAGCAACGCCAGGTCGCCCAGGCAATGCAGCAGGCCCGCCGTGAAGCAGCGGTCGGCATCCGCGCCCAGCGACTCCGCCAGCGCAAAGGCCGCATCGGCAGTGTGGCGCGAGAGCTGCCAGAAGCGCTCGGCGCGCTCCTTCAGCAACGGATCGTCCAGCGTGGCGGCACGCTGCAAGGCCACCGCCAGCATCAGGTTCAGGGCATGGGCCACACCCAGTCGCGACAGCGCCTGCAAGAGCGTCTGACAGGGCATGCCGACGTGCCGCGCGGCACTGTTGGCGGCGGATATCAGGCAGGCGGTGATCTGCGGATCATGGCCGAACTCCTGCTCGAGCATCTCCAGGTTGATGTCGCTGGCCTCCATGCAGCGGTTCACCGCCTTGCCGACCTCGCCCATCAGCGGCGCGCCATCGGTGGCGTCCCGCTCGGTCTGCAGGAAGCGCCCGAGCGACAGGCTCTGCTCCAGGGTCGGCACCTCGCAGACGACGTTCTCCCCCGGCGCCAGCAGCACCGCCCGCAGGCGCTCGCGCAGGTTCTCGGCGTTGTACGGCTTCACCAGATAGGCCGTCGGCGCCAACGGCAGCGCCGCGCGAACACTGGCGGCATCCGCCTTCGCGCTGATCAGGATGAAGGGCTGGGCCGCCGGGCCTCGGCGCCAGGCGCGAACCTGACGCAGCAGTTCCAGGCCGTCGCTGCCGGGCAACTCCTGCTCGGCCAGCACCAGGGCGAACGGCTGCCGCCGACAGGCGTCAATCGCCGCCAGCCCGTCCTCGCAGAACTCCACGCTGGCATCGCAGCGCACGCTGAGCACCAGTTGGCCCAGTAGTTCACGGCTCCAGGGATCGCTGGCCGCAACCAACACACCGGGAGATACGCTCATCGATCACCTCGTTCGAAACGGACGCCAAGCACCGGCACGAACAACCGATCCAGAGCGATCCCTGCCGGTCTGCGCTTCCTCGGGTGCCGCCAGCCCAAGGCTTACGGAATAGTGCGCAGCGTAGTCTAAAGCCTAGGCGCTTTCCCATGAGCGTCGTCAAATTCGGGCGCAAAAAAAAGGCCCGCTTTCGCGGGCCTTTTTCGTTACAGCGGCTAAACCGTCAAGGCTCAGGCCAGCTCGTCGAAGCACTCGGCCAGGATGGCCAGGCCCTTGTCCAGCTGGGCGTCCGGGATGGTTACCGGCATCAGGAAGCGAATGACGTTGTAGTAGGTGCCGCAGGAGAGCAGGATCAGACCTTTCTCACGGGCACGAACCACGATCTTGCTGACCAGCTCGGCAGCCGGCTTGTTGTGGTCGCCGCCTTCGAACAGCTCGATGGCAACCATCGAACCCAGGCCACGAACGTCGCCGATCACCTTGTGCTTGGCCTGGATTTCGCGCAGACCGGCCTTCAGACGCTCGCCGACAGCCTGCGAACGCTCCAGCAGTTTCTCCTCTTCGAAGACCTTCAGCACGGCCAGGGCCGCGGCGCAGGCGATCGGGCTGCCGGCGTAGGTGCCGCCCAGGCCGCCGGGAGCGATGGCGTCCATGATTTCGGCCTTGCCGGAAACGCCGGAGATCGGGAAACCGCCGCCAACGGACTTGGCGAAGGTGGTCAGGTCCGGAACGATGCCCAGTTGCTCGGTGGCGAAGAAGGTGCCAGTACGGCCAGCGCCGGTCTGTACTTCGTCAGCGATCAGCAGGATGCCGTGCTCGTCACACAGGGCGCGCAGGCGCTGCATGAAGGGCTTGGAGTTGACGTAGAAGCCACCCTCGCCCTGAACCGGCTCGATGATGATGGCGGCGATGTCGCGCGGCTGAGCGTCATTCTTGAAGATGCGCTCGATGCTGGCGATCGACTCGTCTTCGCTCACGCCGTGCAGTTCGCACGGAGCCAGGGCGCGGAAGATGCCGCCCGGCATCAGGCCCATGCCAGCGGAGTACGGAACGACCTTGCCGGTCAGGCCCAGGGTCATCATGGTACGGCCGTGGTAGGCGCCGGTGAAGGCGATCACGCCAGCGCGGCCGGTGGCGGCACGGGCGATCTTGACGGCGTTCTCAACGGCTTCGGAGCCGGAGGTGACCAGCAGGGTCTTCTTCGGGAAGTTGCCCGGAACGCGCTTGGCGATCTCTTCGGCCAGCTCGATGTAGGGCTCGTACGCCAGCACCTGGAAGCAGGTGTGGGACAGTTTGGTCAGTTGCTCCTGAACGGCGGCAACCACTTTCGGGTGCAGGTGGCCGGTGTTCAGTACGGCAATGCCGCCGGCGAAGTCGATGTACTCACGACCTTCGACGTCCCACACGGTGGAGTTCTCGGCGCGCTCGGCGACGACCGGGTGGATCTGGCCTACACCGCGCGGTACGGCGGCCTGACGACGTTGCAGCAGGGATTCGTTGGTTTTGCTCATAGCTTCCTCAGTGGCCGCTCATCGGGCGACCGGATCAAAGGATGAAAGCGGGGAGAAGCCACGCACGACAGCATACGATGATCGACTGTCGTGGCACTTGCGGCCCGCCGGACGGGTTGTCCGGTGCTACCACCGGAAAACGCCGACGCGAAGGTGGCTGTCAGCTCTTGCCTGCCACCCGCGCGCCCACGGAAAAACGGATCAGATACCGCCGAGGCAGAGGTACTTGATCTCGAGGTAATCCTCGATGCCGTACTTCGAACCTTCGCGGCCCAGGCCCGAAGCCTTGATACCGCCGAACGGCGACACTTCGTTGGAGATCAGGCCGGTGTTGATGCCCACCATGCCGTATTCCAGCTGCTCGGCCACGCGGAACACGCGGGCCAGGTCACGGGCGTAGAAGTAGGAAGCCAGGCCGAACTCGGTGTCGTTGGACATGGCGATGACTTCAGCCTCGTCCTTGAAGCGGAACACCGGCGCCAGCGGGCCGAAGGTTTCGTCCTTGGACACCAGGGCGTTCTTCGGTACGTCGACCAGGATGGTCGGCTCGAAGAAGGTGCCACCCAGGGCGTGCGGCTTGCCGCCGGCGAGAACCTTGGCGCCCTTGGAGACGGCGTCGGCGATGTGCTCTTCGACCTTGGCCACGGCCTTGGAATCGATCAGCGGACCGGTGGTGATGCCCTGCTCCAGACCGTTGCCGATGTTCAGCTTGGCCACGGCGACCTTCAGCTTCTCGACGAAGGCATCGTACACGCCGTCCTGCACGTACAGGCGGTTGGCGCAGACGCAGGTCTGGCCGTTGTTGCGGTACTTGGAGATCAGCGCGCCTTCGACGGCGGCGTCCAGGTCGGCATCGTCGAACACGATGAACGGAGCGTTGCCGCCCAGTTCCAGGGACACTTTCTTGATGTCCTTGGCGCATTCGGCCATCAGCTGGCGACCGATTTCGGTGGAGCCGGTGAAGGTCAGCTTGCGCACGATCGGGTTGCTGGTCAGCTCACCGCCGACTTCGCCGGCGCTGCCGGTGACGACGCTGAACACGCCCTTCGGAATGCCGGCGCGCTCGGCCAGCTCAGCCAGGGCCAGGGCGGAGTACGGGGTCTGCGAAGCAGGCTTGAGCACCATGGTGCAACCGGCGGCCAGGGCCGGGCCGGCTTTACGGGTGATCATCGCGGACGGGAAGTTCCACGGAGTGATGGCCGCGGTCACGCCGATCGGCTGCTTGATCACGATGATGCGCTTGTCGGGCTGGTGGCCCGGGATGGTGTCGCCGTAGATGCGCTTGGCTTCTTCGCCGAACCACTCGAGGAAGGAGGCGGCGTAGGCGATCTCGCCCTTGGCTTCGGCCAGCGGCTTGCCCTGCTCGATGGTCATCAGGCGAGCCAGGTCGTCCTGGTTCTCGATCATCAGGTCGAACCACTTGCGCAGCTTGTTGGCACGCTCTTTCGCGGTCAGCGCACGCCAGGCCGGCAGGGCCTTGTCGGCGGCTTCGATGGCGCGACGGGTCTCGGCAGCGCCCATCTTCGGCACGGTGCCAATGGTCTCGTTGGTGGCCGGGTTGTTCACCTTGATGGTCTGGCCGTTGTCGGCGTCGACCCAGGAACCGTCGATGTAAGCCTGTTGGCGGAACAGCTTGGCATCTTTGAGTTGCATGACCTGTCTCCTTTCGAGGAAAGCCTTTGGACGGCGGGTCTACTTCGAGTCCCCACCTGTCTTGTTGTCTGGAATGGAGAGACCGCAGTCCCTACCGTTCATTCGCCCCGACCGACCCATGTCGGTGCCAGAGGCGACGGTCGCCACTGCAAGGGGCGACGCCAGGCGAACGGCTCTTAGTTCGCTCGGCACGCGGACACGAAAAAACACAGGCCGGGGTCATTGCCCGGTCTGGTCCAGCTCGCTCACGCACGGATTCCTGGATTGAATCCAAGAAGACGTCTGCCCTACAACCTTCCGGTACGCTGATCGACGGAAGCCGCACAGGGACCTGCTGTCATTGAAGACAAGCGGTTGGCACAACGGAAGAATGTCATCCCGCAGGCTGTTGGCCGGCTGGTGTGATGCCAATTCTCCGGTCTCCTGTTGTTGTGATGGGGAGGCGTTTGAAATCTCAAACGAATCCTAGGGCCCTCGACTGCAAAGGGCAAGAGCTTGTTCGACAAAACCAACGAAGGTATCAGATGGCAGAGCCTTTTCGGAGCATTTCGACCGACAGACGGCGCTTTTCGTTCGATATCATGAACGAGCGTACTGCTATTGGACGCCCAAGCCCGAGATGCGTATGATTGCCGCCTGCCGCGCCAGGCGCGGCATACGCATCCGTAGCTCAGCTGGATAGAGTACTGCCCTCCGAAGGCAGGGGTCGTGGGTTCGAATCCCGCCGGATGCGCCATCTACCTGTTTCGAGCTGTCTCAGACAGTCTGCGAAACCGCCTGAAAAGCCCGTCTTGTGCGGGCTTTCCTGTTTTTGCCTTATGCGTTTCTCTTGGCGGGCTCTGCCGCCGCGACAGGCCTCGATCCCCTACGATTCCACTTCGCCATCAAAGGCTGTATAAGCCTGCTGCCATCGCGCGCGAAAAGGATAAACCGCCAATGCTTCGGTCCTTGATGCCAGCCCTGCTCCTGGCCCTTGCCGGCTGTGCCACCAAGCCTCCTGCCCATCCCGAGAACCTCTGCGAGATCTTTCGCGAAAAGCCGGAATGGCACGAAGCGGTGCTGAAGATGCAGAAGCGCTGGGGAGCGCCGATCCAGGTGCCGATGGCGATGATGTACCAGGAGTCCTCCTTCAAACACGACGCCCTGCCGCCCCGCTACTACTTCCTCGGTTTCATTCCGTGGGGCCGGGTCAGCTCCGCCTACGGTTACGCCCAAGCCAAGGACGAGACCTGGGCGGACTACAAGAAGGATGCCGGCGACTGGGGCGCCGACCGCGACGACTTCGCCGACGCGCTGGATTTCATGGGCTGGTACATGCAGAAAACCTACAGCGTCAACCGCGTATCCAAGTGGGACGCCTACGCCCAGTACCTGAACTATCACGAGGGCTGGGGCGGCTATCGTAATCGCAGTTACGACGCCAAGCCGTGGCTGAAGACGGTGTCACAGAAGGTCCAGGCCCGCGCCTCGCTGTACAGCGCCCAGTACAAGAGCTGTGAACAGGAACTGTCGAACGGCGGCTGGTTCTGGTAGCCGTCAGCGCCCCATGATCCGCCGGTACTCGTCCCGATACTCCTCGTAAGGCAGGTTGCGCTGCTGCAGATCGAGAATCTGTTGCTCCTGGCTCGTCGGCGGGGCGGCGTGGGCGACGGTTTCGACCGCAGTGGGGGAGACAGGAGAGGGGACGCTCCGTTGCGGAGATACCGGGGCTGCGGGAGTCGTGGGTGACGGCAGTGGACGGGAAGGACGGGCGACCAGCAGAGCGCCGGTGATTTCCTCGACGATCTGCTCGGACACCGCATTCAGTTGCGCCGACCCCATCGAGGCGAACAGGTCGCCGGTGGATTCGGCTTCGCTGTCATAGCGGCGCGAGGCGAGCAACTGGCCGGTGAGGCCGTCGTGGTAGCGCACGGTGGAAGTGACCCACTCGCCGTCGTCGGCGCGCGGGCGGTTGTTGGCGCTGTGGCCGGCTCCGACTTCGATCACCACCAGGGTAGACAGGGTTTCCGTGGCGCGGGGCTCGCCTTCCTGGACCGAGAATTGATAGTCCGCCGAATCCGCCTCTTCACGCAGCGCCTCGCGCCAGCCGCTCATCAGCGTTTTCCAGCGCGGGTTGGCGGCCACCTGGGCGTCGGGCTGGAAGTTCACCACCAGGTTGTGGCGGGTATCGCGGTACAGGGAAATGGGGGCGCCGCGCTCGTCGGTTTGGACCGAGGAGGAGCAGCCGCCCAGCAGGGCAAGGCTCAGGACGATGGGGAGGTAGCGCATGGTGGTCCCTCTTCTGATCAGGGGCATTCTGCCAGCACTTCATGGCGCAATGAAACCGTCTGGAATCAGTCCTCCAGCCAATCGTCCTCATCGTCCAGACCAGAGTGGTATTCCTCCGGCTCATCGTCATCCGGATGGTCGTCGAAATACGCCGCGTCCGCGTCCAGCAGGCTGTCGAGATCGTCGTCGAGGTCGAGCAGGTGGTCGTGTTCGGGCTCGGGGAGGTCGCGGTCGTCGTCAGTCATGGCCGATCAGCAAAGCAGGAGTGGAAGGACAGTATAAATCGCGTCGCCGGAGCATGACGCATTCAATCCTGTCCGCGCCGCTTTCCGACCTTGCCGGATCGCCATCTGTCCACGATTCTCTATGAACCTCAGGCATCGCGCCGCGAGACGACGAAAGGGGGCAGGAATGAAGAATGTGGCTCAGCTGTTGAACGCCAAGGCGGACCAGCAGGTTTACACCATTGGCCCGGACGCGCTGGTGATCGACGCATTGCGCCTGATGGCGGAGAAGAACCTCGGCGGCTTGCCGGTGGTGGAGGCCAACCAGGTGGTTGGTTTCTTCAGCGAGCGCGACTACGCGCGGCGCCTGGCGCTGAAGGGACGTTCGTCGGACGACACGCCGATCCGCGCGGTAATGACGTCGCCGGTGGTCACCGTTGACAGCCATCTGAACATCGACAAGTGCATGAGCATCATGACCGAGCGCCACCTGCGCCACCTGCCGGTGGTGGAGAACGGCGAGCTGCTGGGCCTGCTGTCGATCGGCGACCTGGTGAAGGCGGCCATCGCCGAACAGGCCGACCTGATCCGCCAGCTGGAGCAGTACATCCGCGGCGAGTAAGCGTACGCCGGCGGCCGCTCAATGCGCGGTCGCCGTTTCCACCTTCCCGCTGTACATGTCCACCAGGCTCAGGACACCATCGGCGTAGCCGCTGCCGGTGTCGATGTAGTGCGTGTTGCCCAGCCGGCGCACCCGGGCCTGCGCGGTATGGCCGACGTACAGGCGCTCAAGGCCCGGCACCCGCGTATCGTCCTCGTCCTCGATGCGCGTGCGCGCCCACATCGCCAGTGCCGCCGCGCTGCGCCGGGCGGCGGCGCCCATTTCTCCCGCCAGCGCGGCCATGCCGCCGTCCCAGTCCGGGAAGGCGGGCGAGATGGGCGGTTCGGCGTGGATGATGCCGACGCGCCGGCCCTCGCCGATTTCCACTTCGATGGCCAACGGCAGGTGCTGCAGGCGCCGGGCGATGCGCTCGCGCTCGTCCTGCGGCAACAGGTAGAGCCAGACGCCGCCATTGCGGAAGTGCAGGTCGCGGTCATCGCCGGCCAGCACCGAGTCGATCACCAGTTGCTCATGGTTGCCGCGCACCGAGGCGAACCAGGGGTGCTCCAGCCACTCCAGCACCCGCGGCGAATAGGGCCCGCGATCCACCAGATCGCCGGCGGCGAACAGGCGGTCGGCGGCGCTATCGAACGCTACCCGCTCCAGCAGGCGTTCGAGCAGTTCGAAATGGCCGTGCACATCTCCCACCACGAAATCGCGTCCGCGCAGGTTGCGCGCGAAGCGTTGCAGGGGGCGTTCCGGCAGGAGGGTGTTCATTGCCAACTCCAGGTCGTGCGTGAACTCACTTTACCAGCAGCAAGCCCGCTCCAGAGCTGTTACGACGAAAGTTCCGGCATCTGGCCCAGCTGTTCGCGAAGAAACTCGACGAACGCACGAACCCTGGGCGGTACATGCCGGGCATGGGGGTAGAGTGCATGCAACGGCGCGCTGGGCACGCGGTAATCCGGCAACACGCGTCGCAGGCGTCCGGCGGCGATGTCCTCGCCCACGTCCCAGATCGATTTCAAGGCGATGCCGCCAGCGGCGAGCAGCCATGCATGCACGGCACCGCCATCATTGCTCAACAGGCTGGCCTGCACCCGCACGGCGATGCGCTCACCATCGGCGGCAACGAATCGCCACTCGCTGCGTGGCTGTTCCCCGTTGACGATACAGCGATGACGCAGCAGGTCGGCCGGGTGCGCCGGTTCGCCATGCGCATCCAGGTACGCAGGCGCCGCGCAAAGTACACGGTAGTTGTCCGCCAATGGCCGCGCGATCAGCGACGAGTCCTCCAGCGCACCGACCCGCACGGCCATGTCCAGCCCGCCTTCGAGCAGGTCGATCAGGCTGTCGCTCAGCTCCAGCCGCACCGACAATTGCGGATGAAGCTGCTGGAATCGCGCCAGCAGTGGTGCGATCCAGCGTCGACCGAAGTCGATCGGTGCGGTCAGGCGCAACAGGCCATCGATACTCTCGCGCCGGCGCGAGATCAGTGCGTTCGCCGCATCCACCTCCGCCAGGATACGCAGCACCTGGGTATGGAACAGCTCTCCCTCCTCGGTCAACGCCTGTCTCCGTGTGGTGCGCTGCAACAGGCGCACACCCAGGCTGCCCTCCAGTTGAGCCAGGCGCTTGCTGATCACCGCCAGGGACACGTCCAGCTCGCGCGCCGCGGCGGACAAGCTTCCGGCGCTGACGATACGGTCGAAGGCCACGAGATTGACGAGGTTATCGATCATTCGACCAACTCTTCACGAAATAGAAAGAATGTATCGACGTATCTAGCGTATTTCCTTCGAAACCCGCAACAGAGAATGACGGCTACCGCGCCTCGAAGCGCCCTGACCGGAGTTCGCCATGCCTCATCTTCGCCCCTTGCTTGCCACCCTCGCCCTGTTCGCCGCCGGCTCGGCCATCGCCGCCAGCCCTCCCCTGCTGGAGCCCGGGCAACTGATTGCCGACGCATCGCTGCCCAAGTCCCGGCTCGACGCCCAGATCCTCGCCGCACGCCGCTACGCCACGTTCTGGGACAGCGGCGACCCTGCACTCGCTCATCAGGCGTTGGCCGAGAGCTTCACCGACCGCACCCTGCCCGCCGGTCGGCCACAAGGGATCGAGGGACCGCTGAAGGCCTCGGCCATGATGAAAGCCGCGTTCCCCGACCTGCACTGCCGTATCGAGCAGATGCTGGTGACGGGCGATCGCGTGGTCCTGCACCTGCGCTTCAGCGGCCGCTTCACCGGCCCCTTCCTTGGCCGCCAGGGCACGGGACAGGCCGTGGACTTCATCGCTACCGACATCTATCGCATTGCTGACGGCCGCATCACCGACAACTGGCACATCGAAGACAACCTCAGCCTGCTGCGCCAGCTCGGCGTGGTTTCGAACTGACGGAGGCCATGA
This sequence comes from Pseudomonas sp. NY15181, assembly GCF_048068055.1. Lineage (NCBI taxonomy): Bacteria > Pseudomonadati > Pseudomonadota > Gammaproteobacteria > Pseudomonadales > Pseudomonadaceae > Pseudomonas > Pseudomonas sp. NY15181. The sequence goes on from NZ_JBLUPT010000002.1 coordinate 257,668, forward strand.
TGAGCACTGAGCAGAACGGCCTCGGCCGCCGTAGCTTCATCACCCAGGTCGGCGCTGGCGTCGGCGTCATCGCCGCCGGCATGGCACTGGGTGCAGGCTCGGCCGGCGCGGCGACGCCATCCCGGAACAGCCAAGCCACCACCAACGAACGCTTCTGGCCCGGCGGCATCCGCCTGGTCATCTCCATCTCCATGCAGTTCGAAGCGGGTGGCCAGCCGCTCAAGGGCACCGACAGCCCGTTCCCCCGCGTGGACTTCCCCGACAGCGTACCCGCCGACGCCGCCGCCAACAGCTGGTTCGCCTATGGCTACCGCGAAGGCATCCCGCGCATGCTCGACCTCTGGGACCGCCACGGGATCAAGGTGACCTCGCACATGATCGGCGAAGCCGTTCGACACAGCCCCGACCTGGCGCGGGAAATCGTCCGGCGTGGGCACGAGGCCGCCGCCCATGGTCCGCGCTGGAGCTCCCAGTACGCGATGAGCCGCGACGAGGAGCGCGCCTTCCTCATCGCCGCCCGCGACATGGTGGAGGAAGTCACCGGCCAGCGCCCCCAGGGCTACAACTGCAACTGGCTGCGACGCGGGCCCAATACCCTGCCGCTGCTGCAGGAGTTGGGTTACCGCTATCACATCGACGACCTCAGCCGCGACGAGCCATTCATCGAGCCGGTGAACGGCCGGGACTTCGCGGTAGTGCCCTACACCCTGCGCAACAACGACATCCTGCTGGTGGAGGGACGCAACTACTCGCCCAGCCAGTTCCTCGAACAGATCAAGCTGGAATTCGATCAGCTCTATGAAGAAGCCGGTAGCCGGCGGCGGATGATGTCCCTCAGCGCCCATGACCGCATCAGCGGTACGCCACAGATGGTTCGCGCCTGGGACGCCTTCCTGGAGTACGCGAAACGCCATCCGGGCGTTGCCTTCCTGCGCAAGGACGAGATTGCCCACATCACGCTGGAGAGCCCGCAGAGCCTGCGCGAAAGCGAGGTCATCTGAGCCACCGCCCTGCGCGGTCCGCGCAGGGTCTTTCCCATGCTGCCGCGCTGCTGCCCAGGAAGCGACAGGTCAGCATGGGCTGCTTCCCCAGCAGCAGCACATCCCCAATCGAAATAAAAAATCCTTTCATATCAAAATCTTGCGAGAGACCAACAAAGCGGTACGAATGTTGCGATACCCCCTGCAAGCCAATCGGCCTTATCACGCGTGAGCCAGCACAAGAGCAACGCAATAACAGCTTGATGCCTTGCGGCGACGACCGAGCACCACAGAGCCGGCCGTCCTTTCGCCGCCCCTTGGGGACACCATGTTCAAACGCAGTACCCTTTCCCTCGCCATCGTCCTGAGTCTGGGGGGACTCGCCAGCCAGAACGCCGCGGCGGACGACAGCGACACCCAGCAGAACAACGACACCAGCGCCGCGCCCACCCTGGGCAAGGTGGTGGTCACCGCGCAGAAGCGCGAGGAGTCGGTGCAGGAAGTGCCGGCGCCGATCACCGTGCTCAGCGGCGAGAAGATCCGCGACGCCTCGCTGCAATCGGCCAATGAAGTGACCCGCTACACGCCCAACGCCTCGGCGGGCACCACCGACGGCCACGGCCGCCCGCGCTGGTGGATTCGCGGCCTGGGTACAGGCGACCAGGGCGCCAACACCGTCAGCCCGATCGGTATCTACGTCGACGACGTGTACATCGCCAACATCAGCGCCACGGGCTTCCCGCTGTTCGACCAGGAGCGCGTGGAAGTGCTGCGCGGCCCGCAGGGCACACTGTGGGGCAAGAACACCACGGGCGGTGCGATCAACTTCATCTCGCGCAAGCCGACCTTCAGCCCCGAGGGCTATTTCAAGGTCGACATGGGCAACTACGCCAACCGCATCGTCGAGGGCGCGGTGAGCGACGCGCTGGTGGATGACAAGCTGGCCGGCCGCCTGTCCTTCCACCACCAGGGGCGCGACGGCTACACCGAGAACATCAACGACAACGACGACCAGGGCGCGCTGGAAGACGACGCCGTGCGCCTGCAGTTCGCCGCGCGGATCAACGACGACCTCGACGCCAACCTCAACCTGCACGCCCGCAGCTACCACGACACCGCCAGCTACAACACCGTCAGCTACGGCACCCGGCCCAACGGCACCAACCAGTTCGGCTATTCCATCGACCCGAAGCTGGGCAAGGCCAACTTCAACGCCAAGTACCAGGCCGAGATCGACCAACTGGGCAGCAACCTCAACCTGGTCTGGCAGCTGGGCGACCTGGAGCTGACTTCCATCACCGCCTTCGAGCACTTCACCCGCGACGGCTGGACCGACAGCGACAACACCCCGCTGGAACTGCAGCGCAGCTACGCCTATGCCGACAGCCAGCAGTACTCCCAGGAGTTTCGCCTGGCCTCGCCGCGCACCGACCGGCTGAACTGGGTGCTGGGCTTCCACTACTTCAACGAGGACCTGCAGGCGGAAAGCGTCAACGCGGCGCTGACCAACCCCTACATTCCGCGCTCCTACAACAACGTCAGCTATGACCAGCAGACCGAGAGCTATGCCGTCTTCGGCAGCACCACCTACAACTTCACCGACGACTTCAGCCTCACCGCCGGCCTGCGCTGGACCCGCGAAACCAAGGACATCGACCTGCTGCGCCTGCAGAACCGCGGCCCCGCGCGCTTCGGCAATGGCGACTGGTGGAAGCAGGACAACGTCCTCTCGCAACTGGTCGCCAACGCCAGCCAGGACGAGAGCAACACCTGGAGCGACTACAGCTGGGACCTGACCCCGGAATACCGCATCTCCGACAACGCCCGCGCCTACTTCCGCTATGCCCGGGGCTTCCGTTCCGGCGGCTACAACACCGGCGTGACCAGCCAGGCCACCGTCGCCACGGTGGACCCGGAATACCTCACCTCCTACGAGCTGGGCCTGAAGTCGGAATGGTTCGACGGCCGCCTGAACGCCAACACCAGCCTGTTCTACTACGACTACGAGGACATCCAGCTCAACATCGTCACCGCGGTGAACAACCAGACCGTCTCGCGCCTGGCCAACGGCGCGCAGGGCGAGGCCTACGGCGCCGAATTCGAACTGGAAGCCATCCCGCTGCAGAACCTGCACGTCAACTTCGGCCTGGGCCTCTTGCACACCGAATTCACCGACTACACCTCGGGCAAGGACGACTACTCCGGCAACAACTTCGTCCGTGCGCCCAACGTCTCGGCCGTGCTCGGCGCCGACTACCGCATCCCGCTGAACGTCGGCGGCGCGGTGATCCTCGGCACCGACTGGAACACCCGCAGCCGCCAGTACTTCTTCACCAACGACCAGAGCGCCAACATGCGTTCCGGCGGCTACACCCTGGGCAACGCACGGGTGACCTACGAGCTGCCGGGCGAAACCACCCGCGTCACCGCCTACGTGAACAACCTGACCGACAAGGAATACCGCAACCACACCCTGCCGGGCGGCTTCCAGACCGCCGCCGTGATGTTCGGCGACCCGCGCACCTTCGGCGTCTCGGTCACCACCGACTTCTGAGCGAGGTAACGACCATGTCCCTGATCCATCGCACGCTGCGCCGGCTGCTGCCGGCCGCCGCCCTGCTGCTCGCAGGCCACGCCCCGGCCGCCGAGCAGCCGACCACCCTGCGTATCGCCACTGTGGCCTACGCCAACGCAGGGCAGATCACCTTCAACGGCCCGGCCTACGTCATCTACCGCGACAAGTGGCTGGAGCAGCAACTGGCCCAGCGCAACATCAAGCTGGAATGGGTGCCCGCCGCCACCGCCTCGGTGGGCACCTTCGTCAACGAGGAGTTCGCCAACAAGCGCATCGACTTCGCCTTCTACGGCGACCTGCCGTCGATCATCGCCAACGCCTCGGGCGTGCAGACCCAGCTGATCGTCCCCGGCGGCATCGGCAACAATGTCTACCTCGTGGTGCCGCCGGGCTCGACGGCGAAATCCATCGCCGACCTCAAGGGCAAGCGTATCGCCCTGCACCGAGGCCGGCCGTGGGAGCTGTCGTTCGCCAAGCTGCTGGAAGCCAACCAGCTGCGTTTCGAAGACTTCCGCATCTTCAACCTCAACCCCCAGGCCGGCGCCGCCGCCCTGAGCGCCGGGCGGGTGGATGCCTTTTTCACCCTGAGCGACGCCTTCCAGCTGGAGGACAAGCAGGTCGGCCGTATCATCTGGTCGAGCAAGCAGGCCCCGGCGGACTGGAAGATGCGCGCCGAAGTCTGGGGCGCGCGGGACTTCGTCAAGGAGCGCCCGGACCTCACCCAGCTGGTGGTGGACGCCTACCTGAAAGCCGCGTGGTGGGTCTCCCAGGACGCCAACCAGGCGGCCTACCAGGAAGCCCAGGCGCGCTCCGGGGTGCCGCTGAGCGTGCTGCAGCGCGAGGTGGCTGGCGAGCCCTGGTCGGCGCACTTCTCGCCGATCTACGACGAGGCCCTGCGCAAGCATTACAACGATGGGATTGCCTACAGCCTGAAGGCGAAGCTGATCCGAGGGGAGGTGAAGGTGGAGGATCTGCTGGAACCGAAGTTCGTCGAGCAGGGGCTGAAGAGCCTGCAGCTGGAGAGTTTCTGGCAGCACAGCGCCGGTCCTTCGGTCGCCGCCAAGCCTTGACCTGAAGCGTAGGAGCGGACTCTGTCCGCGATAGATTACCGGCTGCTCGGAGCTGGCCTGTTGCAAATCGCGGACGGAGTCCGCTCCTACGGGATGACCCGACGTTTCGGTCCAAATCTACGCAGGCGGCGGACAGGAAATGCTATCATTCAGCGATAGCATTTATTGATGCAGAACCGCCGCCGAAAGACCCTCGCCATGATCTTCCGCACGCCAACCAGTGCGGGGATTGTGTTTGCCGACATCGAGGCCCTGATCCTACATCTGGGCGGCATCGTGGAGGAACGTGAAGGGTCGAGAGTGAAGCTGGTTCTGCAGGGTCAGACCTGGCGCTGCCATCGCCCACATCCGGGCAAGGAAGCCAAGCGCTACCAGGTCGAAGAAGCCCGTGAATTCCTGCGCCGGGCTGGAGTGGAAGCATGAACAGCATGTCCTACAAGGGCTACACCGCCCGCATCGAATTCGACGACCGTGACGATCTCTTCGTCGGCCGGCTGCTGGGCGTGCATGACATCATCAGCTTCCACGCCGACAGTGTCGGCGGCCTGCACAATGCCCTGCAGGAGGCGGTCGAAGACTACCTCGCCGATTGCGCCGAGCGCGGTGTGGAACCGGAGAAGCCTGCCTCCGGAAAGATCATGCTGCGCATCCGGCCGGAAGTGCACGCCGCCGCCGCGATTGCCGCAAAGGCTTCCGGCAAGAGCCTGAATCAATGGGCAGAGAATGTCTTCGAGCGCGCCGCGCGCAGACGCAGCGGCGGTTGAGCGTAACCCTGTAGGAGCAACTGTCTACTTCTGGACAGTCTGTGCCTGCGTTTTCCCCCTCACCCCAGCCCTCTCCCCCTGGAGAGGGAGCTGTCCGTGCCGGCTGAGACCGAGATTTCCTCCTGCGCCGAACGGTCCCCTCTCCCCCTGGGAGAGGGTTAGGGTGAGGGCCGCCCCGAGTGCAGGTGTATCTCGTAGGAGCGGACCTTGTCCGCGAAATCCCGACCCGGGCAAGCCGGATTTGCCGGCAGGAAGCGAACCTCTTCGCGGACAAGGGCTGGGCGCCCCCGTCGCTCCTACGAAAGCCGCACCTCGCCCATGAAAAAGCCCTCGCAAGAGGGCTTTTTCGTTTCTCAGGAACGGCTCAAGCCGCCACTTCCAGCAGCTTCTGCCCCTGCTCCCAGAGGCCGGTCATCTTCCATTGCTGCTCCAGCACGCCGGGGCCGAACTCCTGGGAGCCGCCCAGACCTTCGGCGAGGCCCTGGAAGTAGGCGCCTTCCTCGATCAGCAGGATCAGCTTGGAGGCCTTGATCAGGTCCTCGCCCCAGAAGGTCGCGCCGCCGTTGGCTTCGAGGATGGCCGGGGTATGCGGGTTCTCGGCGATCTTGTCGAGGATGAACAGCGGCTCTGGCTGGCGACGGTCGATGTAGATCGGCAGTTCGCGGGCCAGGGTCACGCGCTGGGAGGCGGCGTAGCGGATCGGCAGCACGCGGTGGGCGCTGGCCCAGCCGCCGAGGTAGGGCGTGTGGACGTGGATCACCACGTTGATTTCCGGACGCGCCTGGAAGATCGCCGCATAACGCTTGCCGTTGCCACCCGCGCCACGGCCGCTGAGCGGGGTCGCGCCCGCGATGGATTCGTCGAGGATCACCTCGCCGTCGTAGGTGGCGATCACCGCGCGGATTTCCTGGTCGTCGGCCCAGGGATTAGGCGCATGGACGGCGATCACCTGGTCGCTGTCCGGCACGCGCACGTAGGCCTGGTAGGTGTTGGTGGCGGTGAGGGTGCGGCTTTCCTTGAGCACGCGGAAGGCCTTGGCGAAGTCGCGGCGGACCTGTTCGAGCTGGCTGGCGAGTTTCGGGTCGTGGGTGGACATGGAATGCCTCCTGGCAGTCGGGGATGAATGAACCGCATGGCGGTGTCCCACTGACAGAGCAGGACTTGTGCCACTCAAAAATATCCATACAAATCAATCAATTACGAATCACAAAGCGAACAGAAAGCCACCAAAGGCCCGATCACCGCCGAAATTGCTGCCCGCCCAGCATCCCCTGCTGCCCCACTGCTGCTGTACAGACAAACGCCCTGCTGCCGCAGCAGCACACCACCCTGAAAGCCCCGCCACGCCTGGCCTGCAGCCTTTGGGCACAGCCCTTGCTCAAGACCTTGTACGAGCAGCACGACGCTGCCCCCGCAAAGCAAAGGAGCAAGGCCATGAGCACCGAATTCTTCTGGCGACTGCCGCTGGGCAGCGACGGTCCCTATCTCGCCTCGGACAAGAACAACCGTGGCAGCCACATCGAGCGCCCCGGCAACATCGCCCCGGGCCGCCTGCCCAACGGCGAGCCGGACGGTTTCACCTACATCGACTACATCGCCCAGGTCGCCAAGGCCGCCGAGATCGCCGGCTTCGAGGGCGCGCTGCTGCCCACCGGGCCGGAGCCATGGATCGCCGCCGCCGCGCTGGCCCGCGAGACCCGCCGGATCAAGTTCCTGATCGCCTTCCAGGCTGCCTGGACCCTGCCAGCCTACGCCGCGCAGCAGGCCGCGATCCTCCAGAGCCTGTCCCACGGCCGCCTGGAGTGGAACATCATCACTGGCGGCAACCCCGCCAGCCAGCGCGCCAACGGCGATTTCCTCGAACACGACAAGCGCTACCAGCGCACCGGCGAGTTCCTCGACATCATCGACGGCCTGTGGAAGAACGAGCAGTTCTCCTACCAGGGCGATATCTACCAGCTGGAGAACGGCTCGCTGCCCATCGCGCTGAAGAACGTGCGCAAGCCCGGCGTGTACTTCTCCGGCTTCTCGGACCCTGCGCTGGACGTCGCGGCGAAACACGCCGACGTCTACCTGAACTGGGCCGAGCCGATCGACAAGCTCAAGCCGCACCTGGAGCGCGTGCGCGAGCTGGCCGACAAGCAGGGCCGCGAGATCCGCTTCGGCATCCGCATCGACCTGTTCGCCCGCGAGACCGAAGAAGCCGCCTGGAGCGAGCTGCGCCGCCAGTACGAGCGTATCGATGCACGCACCAGCGCCTTCATCAAGAACTTCGCCACCGGCTCGGATTCCGTCGGCGCCGCGCGGCAGACCGCCTACCACCAGAACGTCGAGCGCTTCGACGACCTGATCCTCGGCCCCAACCTCTGGGCCGGCTTCGGCAAGGCCAAACCGGGGCCGACCATTGGCCTGGTGGGCAGCCACGAGAACGTCGCCGAACGCCTCGCCGAATACCGCGACGCCGGTTTCTCCACCTTCATCCTCGCCGGCAACCCGCACCTGGAAGAAGCCCTGCGCATCGGCCAGGAAGTCCTGCCGCTGGTGCAGGGCAAACGCGCCGACGTCCACGAACTCAAGGCCCGCGCCTGAGCCACAAGGAGCTGCACATGTCCCGTCCCCTCGATACCCTCTGGTACACCCGCTGCCCCGTCCCCACCGGCCTCGGCATCGCCGTGCAGAAAGGCTGGCTGAAAGAAGCCCTGGCCGAACAGGGCACGCAGATCAAGTCGCTGCGCGAGTCCGCCGACCAGGCGGTGCGCGAGTCGCACTTCGACCACACGCTGCAGAACTCGGTGCGCCACGGCGGCAATATCCCGGCCATCTGGGCCCGCGCCAGCGGCCGCGAGACCCGCGTGATCGGCCTGTCCTGGGCCGACGAAGCGCAGCTGATCCTGACCACCGCCGAGAGCGGCATCCGCACCGTGCGTGACCTAAAAGGCCGGCGCTTTGGCCTACCGGACTGGAGCGGCGCGCAGATCGACTTCACCCGCGCCCAGGCCATCCGCGGCCTGGAAAACGCCCTGCGCCTGGACGGCCTGGAAGTGCGCGACGTCGAACTGGTGGACTTCGGCCTGAAGGGCACTTTCAGCGACGAGGCGCCCAGCAACATCGTCGGCATCACCGGCCACGGCGGCAGCCGTCGGCGCAGCCAGAACCCGGAACTGGTCGGCCTGCTGCGCGGCGAAGTGGACGCGATCTTCCTCAAGGGCGCCCACGCCGTGCAGCTGGCGCAGCAGTTCGGCCTGCACACGGTGATCGACACCGGCGCACACCCGGAGCCGCTGATCCGCTCCAACAACGGCACCCCGCGCACCCTGAGCGTCGACCTCAACCTGCTGGAGCAACACCCCGACGCCGCCACCGCAATCCTCGCCTCGGTGCTTCGCGCCGAGGACTGGGCGCACCAGCACCCGGACGAGACCCGCCGCTATTTGGCACGGGAAACCAACAGCAGCGAGTTCTGGGTCGCCACCGCCTACGGCGAGGACGCCCACCTGCGCCTGCGCACCAACCTGGACGAAGGCTCGATCCTCGCCCTGCAGGACTTCACCGACTTCCTGCAGCGCTGGAACTTCATCCCGGCAAGCGTCGACGTGCGCGAGTGGATCGACCCGCGCCCGCTGGAAGCCCTGCGCAGCCGCCTGGCACAGAAGACCGGCTGATCAACGTCACGAGGGCGATTCCCTCTGTTTCCCGACCCGGGCTCCCGCGCGACGGCGCGGGGGCTTTCTTCCCCCGACGGACACCCATGAGCACACCGCTGGAAACCCTCTGGTACACCCACAGCCCCGTCCCCACGGGGCTCGGCATCGCCGTCGAATCCGGGCGCCTGGCGCAGGCCTTCCGCCCGTTCGGCACGCGCATCCAGTCGCTGCGCGAATCCTCCGAACGCGAGGTGCGCGAGGCGCATTTCGACCACCACCTGCCCTACTCCGTGCGCCACGGCGGCAACATCCCGGCCATCTGGGCCCGCGCCAGCGGCGCGCGCACGCGGGTGGTCGGGCTGTCGTGGAGCGATGAGGTGCAGCTTATCGTCAGCGCCCCGGACAGCGGCGTACGCAGCATCCGCGACCTGCGCCACCGGCGCTTCGGCCTGCCGAAGTGGGCCAACGTGCAGATCGACTTCACCCGCGCCCAGTCCCTGCGCGGGCTGGAGAACGCCCTGCGCCTGGAAGGCCTGGAAGTGCGCGACGTCGAGCTGGTGGACTACCCCTACGGCGGCACCTACAGCGACGACCCGGTGCGCCATGTGTTCGGCGCCCAGGTGGCGCTCAAGGGCAACCGCGTGGTGCAACGCAACAACGAACTGATCGGCCTGCTACGCGGCGACATCGACGCCATCTTCCTCAAGGGCGCCCACGGCCTGCAGCTGGCCCATGAATTCGGCCTGCATGTGGTGCTGGACGTCGGCTCGCACCCCGAGCCACTGGTGCGCTCCAACATCGGCACGCCGCGCACCCTGACCGTCGACCAGCAACTGCTGGACGAACATTTCGATGCCGCCGTGCGGGTGCTCGACACCGTGCTGCGCGCCGAGCAATGGGCCTGGGCGCACCCGGAGGAGACCCGCCGCTTCCTCGCCCGCGAGCTGAACACCAGCGAGTTCTGGGTCGCCAGTGCCTACGGCGAGGATGCCCACCTGCGCCTGCAGACCAAGCTGGCGGAACGCTCGGTCAACGCGCTGCGCGACCTCACCGCGTTCCTCCAGCGCTGGGACTTCATCGGCGCCGACGTCAGCGTCGACGACTGGATCGACCCGCGTCCGCTGGAAGCCCTGCTGGGGAAGATCGATGTCGCCATCTAACCCGGCGCGGCCCGCCGCCTTCCTGCTCAACTTCATGCTGCTGGCGGCGTTCAGCGGCGCCACCATCGGCATGGCGAAGATCGTCACCACGCTCTACGCCATCAGCATCGGCGCCAACGCCATGCAGATCGGCATCATCTCCGCCATGGAGGCCCTCGGCATGGTGATCCTCACCCTGCCGGCCGGCTTCGTCATCGCCCGCTTCGGCGCGCGCCGGGTGTACTTCCTCGCCAGCCTCGGGCCGATGCTGCTGAACCTGGCCATCCCGCTGTTTGGCGGCTGGCTGTGGCTGGCGTTTGCGCGCCTGCTGATCGGCCTGTGCATCCCCTTCCGCATCGTCGCCATGAACAGCGCCTTCCTGCGCCAGCTCAAGCGCATCGGCAACGACAAGGCCGGCTGGTACCGCGGCTCGCTGACCTTGGGCATGGGCCTGCTCGGGCCGCTGCTGGGCAACTGGCTGAGCGGCGCGGCGAGCTTCGCCTGGGGCTTTGCCGCCATCGGCCTGTGCTTCGGTTTGATGGCCTTCTACAGCCTCGGTTTCTGGGAGGGCGAAGCGCCCTCCGAAGACCTCCCCGTGGCCGCCGCCACCGGCGGCCTGCTGCAGCAGGTCGGGGCCATGCTGGCCAACGTGGAGATCGCCGAGAGCTGCCTGATCGAGCTGCTCAGCGCCGCCACCAGCGCGCTGTTCGGCACCTTCATCCTGCTGCTGGCGATGGAAGTCGCCGGCCTCTCGCAAGGCCAGGCGGTAAGCCTGGTGATGATCCAGGGCCTGGCCTCGGTGCTCGGGCTGTTCGGCTTCGGCTACCTGATCGAGCGCAGCGGCCGCCGTCTGGCCTACATCGGCAGCCTTTCTGCCGCGCTGGCCGCCCTGCTGCTGCTCGGCAGCGCGCATAACTACTGGCTGCTGGCCTTGGGCGGCGTGCTGCTCAGCGCTGCGGCGGCGCTCATCCACCTGGTGAACATGGCCCAGCTGGGCGAGCACGCCATGGACAAGAGCAAGATTTCCGGGCTGTTCAACCTCGCCTCCATGTCCGGCAGTTTTTCCGGCGCACTGCTGGGCGGGGCGATCAGCCACTTCGTCGGGCTGGGCAACCTGTTCCTCTGCTGGATTCCCCTGGTGCTGCTGGCCGCGCTGTTCTGCTGGCAACGCAAGCTGCGCCGCCAGACCGCCGGGCCGCTGCTCGGCCAGGAGGGTTGAGAAATGGCCAGAACATTCGATCGACTGAGCTGGTTCGCCTCGCCACTGCTCCTGCTGCTGGCCTGGTTCTTCGCCGCCCGCGCCGGCTGGTTCCCGCCGCAACTGCTGGTGCCGCCGGTGGAGGTCTGGGCGAGCTTCCGCGACCTGCTGGCCACTGGCGAGCTGCGCGAGCACGTGGTCAACAGCCTGTCGCGCCTGGCCATCGGCTTCTCCATCGGTGCGCTGGGCGGCCAGGTGTTCGGCACCGCCATGGCGCTGTCGAAAACCGTGGAAGCCTACTGCGCGCCGCTGTTCCACACCCTGCGCCAGGTGCCGTCGATCGCGCTGATCCCGATGTTCATCCTGTTCTTCGGCGTGGAAGAAACCTTCAAGGTCCTGATCGTCACCAAGGCCGCCTTCTTCCCCGTGGCGCTGGCCGCCAGCGAAGGCGTGAAAGGCATCCCGCGCAGCTATTTCGAGGTCGCCAGCGTGTACCGCCTGCCGCTGTGGAGCCTGCTGCGCGACGTCGCCTTCCCCGCCGCCGCGCCGCCCATCGTCACCGGCCTGCGCATCAGCCTGAGCCGCGCCTGGATGGTGCTGGTGGCCGCCGAACTGCTCGCCGCCGACAGCGGCCTGGGCCAGATGATCGAGCTGAGCCGGCAGATGCTGCGCATCGACATCGTGATGGTCGGCGTGGTGGTCACCGGGGCCATCGGCTTCATCCTCGACTTCGCCTTCCGCCTGCTGGAGAAGCGCCTGCTGCGCTGGAGACCGACGCCATGATTCAAACGCTCAAACGCCTGCGCGGGCTGGTGCTGCCGCTGCTGCTGATCGCCGCCTGGCACTGGCAGTCGCAACAGGGCGCCAGCGCCGCTTACGCCTTCGTTCCGCTGGAGCGCATCGGCGCAGGATTCATCGAGCTGATCCGAACCGGCGAGCTGTGGCTGAGCGTGTCCGCCAGCCTTCAACGCACCTGCCTCGGCCTGCTGATCGGCGTGCTCGCCGGCTTCGCACTGGGCGCCGGCATGGCGCTGTCGCGGCCAATGGAGCGGCTGTTCGCGCCGCTGTATCACACCATCCGCCAGGTGCCGATCCTCGGCCTGATCCCGCTAATCGCCCTGTGGTTCGGCAGCGGCGAGCCGTCCAAGGTGCTGATCGTCAGCCTCGCCGCCTTCTACCCGATGACGCTGAACGCCTTCGAGGGCTTCCGCGACGTGGAGAAGCGCTACCGCGAAGTCGGCCGCCTCTACGCCTTCGGCCCCTGGCAGCAGTTCCGCGAGGTGCTGCTGCCAGGGGCCCTGCCCAGCCTGAGCAACGGCGTGCTGCACGCGCTGGCCTTCGCCTGGGTGAGTTCGGTGGGTTGCGAGCTGTTCCTGTCCACCGGCATGGGCCTGGGCAACCTGATGATGAACGCCGAGACCGGCTCGCGCATGGAGATCGTGGTGATCGGCGTGCTCAGCATCGGCCTGCTCGGCTACGCCATGAACCAGCTGTTCGCCCGCGCCGCGCGCCACCTGCTGCGCTGGCGCAACCTGCGCTGACCCTTTTGCCATGAGTGCCCAGACCATGAACGCGATCCTCGACCCCGCCCTCCTTCCGGCCCAGCAGGCGCAGCAAGGCGCGCTGGCCATCCAGGGCCTGAGCAAGGCCTATTCCATCGACGGGCGCAGCCTGCCGGTATTGGAAAACATCGACCTGGCGGTGCGCCCCGGCGAGTTCGTCAGCATCGTCGGCGCCAGCGGCTGCGGCAAATCCTCGCTGCTGCGGCTGATCGTCGGGCTGGAGAATGACTACAGCGGGCGCATCCTACTCGACGGCGAAGCCGTGACCGGCACCAGTCTCGAACGCGGCATCGTGTTCCAGGATCACCGCCTGTTCCCCTGGAAGACCGTGCAGGACAACGTCGCCCTGGCGCTGAAGAAGCAGAAGCTCAGCCGCGCAGAGAAGCGCGAGCTGGTCGCGGACCATCTGGAACTGGTGGGCCTGACCGGCTTCGAGCAGGCCTACCCGCACCAGCTCTCCGGCGGCATGGCGCAACGCGCCGCCATCGCCCGCGCACTGATCACCCGGCCCAAGGTGCTGCTGCTGGACGAACCCTTCGGCGCCCTCGATGCCCTCACCCGTGTGCGCCTGCAGCACGAGCTGCAGCGCATCTGGGTACAGCAGCGCAGCACCATGATCATGGTCACCCATGACGTGGAAGAGGCGCTGTACCTGGGCGACCGGGTAATCGTGATGGACGCCCGGCCAGGGCGGATTCGTCATGAGGTTCGAGTGGACCTGCCGCATCCGCGCCAGCGCGGGGACGCGCTGCTGCAACGGCTCAAGGACGAACTGCTGGGCGAGTTGATGCACGGCTAGGCCGGGGCGTCCCGATCCGTCCCTGCTTCTGTCGTCGGCGACCTTTCTCCGCCCGCGTGCTAACCCTATAAGTGCCGCTCTTCCAACGCCTCGAAGGTGCACTGCATGAACAAGATCGTCGCCATCACCGGCGGCTTCGGCCACCTGGGCAGCGTGGTCGGCCAGACTTTCGCCGCCGCCGGCTGGCAGGTCGCGTTGCTCGACCGGGCCGTCAGTCCACGTTATCCACAGGCCGGCGCGCTGTCCCTGGGCGGCGTCGACCTGACCGACAGCACGGCCGCCCGCGACGCCATCGACCGCGCCAGCGAGCATTTCGGCGGGCTGGACGCGCTGATCAACGTGGCCGGCGGCTTCCACTGGGAAACCCTGGCCGACGGCGACGTCGACACCTGGGACCTGATGTACCGCATCAACCTGCGTACCGCCGTCGTCTCCAGCCAGGCCGCGTTGGCGCACCTGAAGGCGCGCGGCCATGGTCGCATTCTCAATATCGCGGCTGCCGCCGCCACCCGCGCGGCGCTGGGAACCGGTGCCTACGCGGCCTCCAAGGCCGGGGTGATGCGCCTGACCGAGGCGCTGGCCGAAGAGCTGAAGGATGCGCGCATCACCGTCAACGCGCTGATGCCAAGCATCATCGACACCCCTCAGAACCGCGCCGACATGCCCGACGCCGAATTCGACCGCTGGGTGCGCCCGGAACAACTGGCGGCGACCCTGCTGTTCCTCGCCTCGGACGATGCGGCGGCGATCACCGGCGCCTGCATCCCGGTCAGCGGGCGCGTCTGAGCCCCGACCGAGGTCGCATTGAACGACGTGTGGATTGCCCGTTCGCCGAAACGTAGGGCGTATAACGCTCCGCGTTATACGCCGATTGACCTTGGCTTCAGGGCGCTCCGGAATCGACTCTGGAGCCGACGGCTGCCCCGCCGCGGGCATAAAAAAACGGACCGACCATCGCGGGGATGGCGGTCCGTTGCGCAAACGCAGGGGACCGTCATCGGGGAATGGTGACGATCCAGACGCAGCCCCTCAGGCGTATGGCCCGAATTGCGTCAACGTTGCGATCAAGCCGGTTCGGTCAGCGCGCCCGAAGCGCGCTCGGGTAGTTGGCGGCCGGAGATCCGGTGGGCGTCGCCCGCCGGAGCGGTGCCCTTGTCGTAGGGCTTGGCCAGCAGCATGTAGACCAGGCCCGCGCCGATCACCACGACGGTGGTGAGGATCATCGAGTAGTTCATGTACCAGGGGGCGTCCGGGGTGCGCGGCCAGACCATGTTGGTGATCGCCGCCACGCCGTAGACCAGCGCCGCGATGTTCACCGGCACGCCCCACTTGCCCAGGCTGAACTGGCCGCCGGGCACCCAGCCCTTGGCGCGGGCGATCAGCGAGGCGATGACGATCAGCTGGAAGGACACGTAGATGCCGATCGCGGCGAAGCCGACGATGGTGGCCACGGCGTCCGCCATGAACAGGCCCAGGCAGACGATGGCCGCCGGCATCACGCCCGCCACCACCAGCGCGACGGCCGGCACATGGTTGCTGTTGAGCTTGGACAGGGCCTTGCTGCCGACGATCATCTCGTCGCGGGCATAGGCGAACAGCAGGCGGCTGGCGGCGGCCTGCAGGCTGAGCACGCAGGACACGAACGACACCATCACCACCGCCATCACCAGCTTCGAACCCACCGGGCCGAAGGCGTTGGCCAGGATGGTGGTCACCGGGTCGGTGTCTTCGCCGTGGATCACGCGCTGGATGTCCGGCACCGAGAGGATCAGCGCCAGGCAGGCGAACATCGCGGCGGCGCCGCCGATGTAGATGGTCATGCGCATGGTCTTGGGGATCATCTTGCCCGGGTTCGGGGTTTCCTCGGCGACGTCGCCGCAGGCCTCGAAGCCGTAGTACTGGAACAGCCCCGCCAGCGACGCGGCGAGGAAGGCCGGCCAGTAGCTGCCGTCGACCTTGATGTCGAAGGTGTTGAACAGCACGCTGAAGTCGTTGTGGCGCTCGAAGATCAGCAGGTAGCCGCCCACCAGCAGCGCACCGCCCAGCTCGCAGAGGAAGCCGAACATGGCGACGCGGGCCAGCAGCTTGGTGCCGCTGAGGTTGAGTACGGTGGTCAGCGCAATCAGGCCCAGGGCGATGCCGATGGCGGCATTACCGTGCATCTCGAAGCCGAGCATGGCGGCCAAGTAGGGGCTGGCGCCCACGGCGATGCCGGCGATGGAGGTACACAGCGCCCAGGCGTATACCCAGCCCACCATCCATGCCCAGCGCTTGCCCACCAGGCGGCGCGCCCAGGGGTAGACGCCCCCGGAGATCGGGAATTGCGAGACCACTTCGCAGAACACCAGGCACACCAGCATCTGGCCCAGGCCGATCAGCAGGTAGGTCCAGAACATCGGCGGACCGCCGGCGGCCAGGCACAGGCCGAACAGAGTGTAGACGCCGACCACCGGCGACAGGTAGGTGAAGCCCAGGGAGAAGTTCTCCCACAGGCTCATGCTGCGTTCGAAGTTGGAGCTGTAGCCGAGCGCGGCGAGCTGCTCAGCATCGGAATCGGTTACGCCAGCGGCACGCTTGGCAGGAGACCCACTCATCGTTGTTTCCTCTCAGGGGTTGATGGGCAGAAGGCAATCACCGGCGGGCCTCACGACGCCCGCCGGATCCCTTTTCGGGTTTGCTTTTTATGGGTGCGAAGCGACGATCACTGGCCGTCGTCGAACTGCGAGAGCCACTCCACGGCTTGCTGGTGGTAGCGGGTGAAGCCCTTGTAGTCGACCAGCTGCTGGTCGAGGGTCTTGAGCACGCGGTGCATGCGCTTGGCCCACGCCGGGTTGGTGGCGATGTCCTCCAGGCTCAGCAGGTAGGTCCGGATCGGGAACACGATGGCGTTGCTGCGCGGCAGACGGTGCAGCGGTTGCAGCTCGATGCGCAAGTAGACCTTCTGACCGGCATTTTCGGCGGTGACCGTGGTGCGGTCCGGCGCCCACTCGGGCAGCGATTCGGCGGACACGTCCAGGCGCGGGTTGACGGTCAGCGACCAGTTCAGGCGGCGCACCGGGTGGCCATTGCGCAGGCGCAGGAGGAACTTCAGCGCGCGGTCGAGCATGCCGGTTTCCTTCACCAGTGGCACCGGGCCGTGGAACTCGTGCCAGGCCATGCCCAGGTTGAAGCGCAGCGAGTAGTCGGCGCGCTGGGTGGCGATGCCCGCGCCCCAGTACAGGGTGCCGTCGCGTTCTTCCTGCAGCACCCAGTCGCCCTGGGCCTGGCGGGTGACGTACTCCATCGGCTCATAGGGCAGGGTCGAGGGATCACCGAAGGTGAAGGTGTCGTCGATGTTCAGCAGCTTGTTGGTCCAGTGCCAGCGGGTGCCGTCCTTCTCCAGGGAGAAGTACTCCGGGTAGTCCTTGGCATAGGACTCCATGATCAGTTCGAGCAGGTCCCACTGCGCCTCCATCATGTGCGGCGCGGAGACGTAGTGCATGCCCGGGTCCTTCTCCAGGGTGATCGCGCGGTCGCGGCACTCGCTGATGTAGTGCTCGTCGATGTCGAACACCGCGCGGAAGGCATCGTTGCCCACGCTGACATGCGGTTCCAGGTTCATCGAGTACATGTACTCGTCGTCCGGGAAGGGCCAGGGCGCGCGGTCGATGCATTCCTGGCTGTTCGCGTAGGTGTAGTCGTCGCGGTAGGTTTCGTCGGGGCGGAATTGGATGGTCATGGTCGTTCTCCGGCTCAGCAGTCGATGACCAGCCGCGAGCACTTGGCACGCGACACGCAGGGCATGATCTTGTTGTTGGCGGCCTTGTCCTCGTCGGACAGCCAGTCGTCGGTGTGGAGGATTTCTCCGTCCAGTTCGAGGACGTTGGTCTCGCACATGCCGCAGGCGCCGCCGCGGCACAGGTACGGGATTTCGTGGCCGGCGGCCTCGGCGGCCTCCAGCAGGCTCTGGTCGGGCGACACATTGATGGTCGCGCCGCTGCGCGCCAGGGTGACGCTGAACGCCTCGCCGACGCTGCCCTGTTCGAGGAAGCGCTCGTAGTGGATGTGGCTGTCGGTCCAGCCGTGGGCGTGGGCGGCGTCGATCGTGCCTTGGATCATGCCTTCGGGGCCGCAGACGTAGACGTCGCTGCCCAACGGCCGGTCGGCCAGCACGGCGCTGATGTTGAGGCGCTCGCCACGGTCGTCGCGGTACAGGCGCACGGCGTCGCCGTATTCCTGCAGCAGTTCTTCACCCAGGCGCGCATGGGCGTCGCCACGCACCGCCAGGTGCACTTCGAAGGGCGTGCCGCGCAGGCGCAGTTCGGCCAGTTGCGAGCACACCGGGGTGATGCCAACGCCGCCGGCGATGAACAGGTGCAGGCGTGCGTGCTTGCTCAGCGGGAACAGGTTCACCGGGCGGAGGATTTCCAGCTCGTCGCCTTCCTTCACCACGTCATGCATGTGCTTGGAGCCGCCACGGCCGTCTTCCACGCGGCGCACGGCAATCTGGTAGGCGCTGGCGTCGTAGGGCGAACTCATCAGCGAGTAGGCGTTTCGGTAGGTGCCGGTGGCGTGGGGCATCAGCACCACGACGTTGCTGCCGCCGGAGAACGGGGTCAGGTGCGCGCCGTCGGTGGAGGCCAGGGTGAAGCGCTTGATCTCCGGGGTCACCTGCTCGATGCGGGTGACGCGGACATTCAGGGTTCCGTTGGACTGGCTCATGTGTCGAGCTCCTCGGCTTCGGGCAGTTCGCCGGGCACTTCGGCGTCGGCCTTCACGGCCTGGAAGGCGGCGAGGCGGCGGGAGTAGTGGTCGCGGACCACCAGGGTGCGGGCGCAGTGCGGGCACTCGAAGACACGCTGGGTGACGTTCTCGGTGTAGCCGTCGCAATGCACGCACCAGACGCGGCGCACGAAGGAGCCGGCGTGTTCGCGCAGCACTTCATCCTTGTTCAGGTTGATCGCGTCGGCGGCCTGCATGGCGGTGCCGATGAAGCTTTCCGACCCGGCCAGGTACAGGCGAGTACCCATGCGCGACTGGCCCAGCAGCGCATGCAGGTCATCGACCAGCGCACGGTTGCTCGGGTAGATCGAAAGCTCCACGTCAGTGATGTCGCGCAGCGCGGCGAGGTGATCCTGGCCGGAGAAGGATTCGGTGGAATACAGCACGCGGATGGGCGCGCTGCGCGGCATCTCGGCCAGCAGGCGGAGCATGGCGGCGCCGCCGCTGCCCTGGCCGGCGATGATGTGGTGGTGGCCACCGGTGAGCGGGCGCAACTGGTCATAGACCGGCCGGCTCTTGATACCTGTGATGAGCATTATTCTTGTGCCTCCAGAACTGCCGGCTCTCTCGGTCAGGAGTACCGGCGCGATTCGAGGACCCGTGCACGGCCACGGGTCGGAGGTAGTCAGAGCACAGGCTGTGCCAATCTTTTAAGCTATTGAAAATAAAGGATAAATATTAAATCAAAGGATGGAGGTGTAAGCAGAAATGACAACGACTGTAGGCAGGGTTGCAGCGGTGGATTGTCGCAGGGGTGTTTCTTCGGTATGCGGGAAAGGGGCGTGATCGGGCGTCCCGCGCGGGCCGTCTTTTGTAGGAGCAAGCTTGCTCGCGAACATCGGTGGACGCCGATACCTCCGGCTACCCTCACCCTAACACTCTCCCAAAGGGAGAGGGGACTATTCGGCGCGAGCTTCACCTTACGAGCTCGCCGGCTGACTCCCAACTATCAGCGCGCTCCAGACGGCCCCCTCTCCCTCTGGGAGAGGGCTGGGGTGAGGGGCTTTCCGGAGATGCGCGGTATATCAGGTGGAGCTCAATCGTCGCGCTGCAACTTGCGGATCAAGGTGCCGACATCGATGCCCAGATGAATCGCCGCCTTGCGCTTGCTGCCGCACAGGCGCACCGCGCGCAGGATGACCTGGCGTTCGTAGCGCTGCACCTGGGCCTTGAGCGGCTGGTCGTCGATGGCCGCAGCCGGCTCGTCGAGGGCGACGGGGCTGCCGGCCGGCAGTGCGCCGAGCAGTTCCGGCGGCAGGTGCAGTTCTTCCGCCACGTCGTCGGCCAGCACGGCGAGGCGTTCGAAGATGTTCACCAGCTCGCGGATGTTGCCGGGGTAGTCGTAGCCCAGCAGGCGCTCGCGGCAGCCCGAGGCGAGCCGCAGCGCCGGCTGGCGGTCGCGGTTGATGCGCGCCAGGAGGATGTCCATCAGCACCGGCAGGTCGTCTCGGTGGGCACGTAGCGGCGGGATTTCCACCGGCAGCACGGCCAGGCGGTAGTAGAGGTCGGCGCGGAATTCGCCGGCCGCCACCTGGGCGCGCAGATCCTTGTTGGTCGCGGCGATCACCTGCACCTGAACCTGTTTCGACAGCGGCGAGCCCACCGGCTGGATGGTGCCGTCTTCCAGGAACTTGAGCAGCTTGGCCTGCACCTGCAGCGGGATTTCGCCGATCTCGTCGAGGAACAGCGTGCCGCCCGAGGCGCTCTCGATGTAGCCACGCTTGCCCGATTGCAGCGCGCCGGTGAAGGCGCCGCGCTCGTAGCCGAACATCTCCGATTCGAACAGGGTTTCCGGGATGCTCGCGCAGTTCACGTCGATGAAGGGCCGGTCGCCCCAGCCGGCGGCGCGGTGGATGTGCCGGGCGATGGCGGTCTTGCCCACGCCAGGCTCGCCGAGCAGCAGCAGGCGCGCGCGGCGGCGGAAGGCGCGCACACCCATGTCGGCGATGGAGGACAACAGCGGTGACATGTGCAGCGCATTGTCCTGCGGGTCGCCCAGGCCCTGCACCTCGGGCGCGGAGGCACGTCCGGACGGGCTGCGCGGGCTGCCTGTGCCCGGCTCGTACTCGCGCTGGATCAGCAGGCTGTAGGGCTTCTCGTAGGCGCCGGTGGGCACCGCCTGGGCGCGGGTGAGGAACACCCGGCCATCGCGGGAGCGGGTCAGCGCACTCTTGCCGCCGCGCCGCAGGACCTGCAGGAAATCGTCGAACTGCAAGGCCGAACGCTGGAAGAAGTCCGCATCCGACAGCCCCAGCACATCCGCGCGGGTAACGCGGTTGACCCGCTCCGCCGCGAGGTTGATGAAGCGTACGCGCGAGTCGCCATCGCAGACGATCACCGCCTCGCTGAAGCTGTCCAGCAGTGCGTGCAGCGCCGGCGTCTCCAGCAGCGCGGAGAGCATCTCCCCGGAGGCGCTGACCGAGGAGCGCATGCCCATGCGCGGGGGCGCGAAGAAGCCTTCTTCGTTCATGGATGCAGTTCCGTCGCCTCGCTCGCCTGGCGCAGCACGAAGACGCGCCAGGCCACACCCTCGTGGATGAGGATGCGCGAGCAATGGCTGTTGAAGGACAGGTAGCTGCCGAACTGGTCCGGCAAATCGAGCAACTGCCAGGTGCGTTCGGGCAGCGGCAGGCGGTTAAGCGTCGAGGCCAGGCCGGCCGCGCGGGTGATGCCGAAGGTCTGCTCAAAGGCCGCGTTGCGCCACTGCGGCTGCGCCTGCTCATCGATCACCAGCACGGCGTCGGGCACCGCGTCGAACACCCGGCGCAGCGCCTCGATGCGTTGCTCGGCATCGTGCTGCATGCGCAGTTCCTGACTGACGTCGCGCAGGCTGCCCCACATGCGCAGCATGCGGCCGTTGTGGATGCTGGCGCGCACGTCGTTCTCCACGTAGGCGGGCGAGCCGTCGTGGCGGCGGTCCACCGAGAGCGCGCCGTCGACGTGGAACTCCGCCTCGATCAGGCGCCGCACGAACTCCTCGTTGGCCGGGCTGCGCGGCCAGTACAGGCGCACCGGTTGCTCGCTGAAGTCGACGTCGGCGGGCATCTCGTAGATGTTGGCCATGGCGCGGTTGCACATGCGCCAGTAGGAGCGATTTTCGAACACCTGGCGGACGATCTCGTCGGGCGTCTCGCGCACGTCCACCGACTCGGCGAACTCGATGCACCAGTAGGCCACCCGTGCGCTGAAGAGCATCTGGCTCATCACTTCGTTGGCGCTCTGCAGCTCGCCCAGACGGCGGCTGATCGGCCCCAGCGGCATCTTCACCAGATGCAGGCGCGCGGGCTCGCCGTCGCGCCATTGCAGCACGCCGCTGGCGAGTACCGGCAGCAGGCCGCCGTTGTGGCGGATCAGGGTCAGCTCCAGGTCCTGCACGCGCTCGTCCGCCGGCGGGCTGGCGAACAGCTGTTGCAGGGCGTTGACCGACTCGGCGGTATAGACCTGCTCGATGTCCTGGCCGTCCAGCGAGCCGGGCGGGTAGCCGAGCTGGTCGGTCTGCTCGGCGGAAACCTCGATGAAGCGTCCCTGGGACGTCAGGCTGTCGGACAGCAGCAAGCCCCTGTCCAGCAGCAGTTGTAGCGGGTCCATTTCCTTCTCCAATGCAATATCCCAACACAGCGATGCGGCCGCGTGGCGGCTTTCAAGAAGAGCAAGGCACGTTGCATGCCAGCGCGCAGGGCCCGTGCGACGCGGGGTAGCGCCAGAGCGTGTATGCAGAATCGCAGCACCCTGTGCAATCGCGCAGCGCAGGTTTCAGATTATCCGTTGCACCGCTGCAGCAGCGCGCCGGGCGATGGAAGGCGAGGCGATTCCGCGCCAAATACTGGCCATTTGATAGCTTTTGAGTTCGATTGAGGTACCGGCGCTGCCAGGATGCGCGCGCGATTCGTTTCCCGAAGCGCCCATCCCAGAGCCCGCTCCCTACAAGCGGCCCCCATGCGCAAGCACCGTCGATTGACCTTCCGCCACATCGGCCAGGTCAACGTGATCAACCGCCTGGGCGGTGACTCCATGGGGGAGGTCCTCGACGTCTCGATGGGCGGCTTGCGACTGGTGACGGAAGAGCCGCTGGCGCCGGGCAGCTGCTACGACATGCGCCTGGAGATTCCGGTGCGCGAGGATCACACCCGACCGGTGGACATCACCGCCATCTGCCAGTGGTCGAAAAAGGATGCCAAGAACGGCCGCTTCGAGCAGGGCTTCAAACTGGACCGGCCAAGCGCGGCGTTCACCGAGTTGGCGACCTCGATGTCGGTAAGCTTCAACCGCAGTCTGCTGGGCAGGGCGCGACTGCACTGAGCCATCGATTGATAAGTGCCATTATTCTAGCGATATATTGATCACATTGAAGCAATATTGGCACTAACACCTCAGGGCTTTTCCGCATCCACTTAATTAATAGTGCTAATATTCTGGCGAATATCGCGTCGGAAAGCTGGAATATTAGCGCCATGGCAAAGAAGACCGCCCCCCTGCTACCACAGACCAACCAGTTGCTCGCTGACTTCGGCGAGCGGCTCAAGCTCGCACGTCTGCGCCGCAAACTCACGGCCAAGCAGGTTGCCGAGCGCTCTGGTATGTCACCAATGACTCTGCGCGCCCTGGAAGCCGGCGGCGCCGGCGTGACCATCGGTGCCTACCTGTCGGTCATGCAGGTGCTGGGGCTGGAGTCGGACCTGGCGAAGCTGGGCGAAACCGACGAGCTGGGTCGCCAGTTGCAGGACTCCCGCCTGCTGAGCCAACGCCGGCGCGAGACCGTGCCTGCAAAATCGCGCTATCCCCAACGCAGGAGCCTGAGCACAGGGCAGGATGCCGTTGCAGAGGGCAAGGCCGCATTGGTTTCGGCCGAGCCAGACGAGAGTGCCGTCGCCGATAAAGGCATCACGGCGAAAGCGCTGGTGGACCTCCTCAAGCCCGTGAAGAAAGAACGCAAGGAGCGCGAATAGCCATGACCATGATCGGGGTGTACGCAGACTGGGACGGCCTTCCCGCACCGCGCCGGCTTGGCTTGCTCACCTCGCGAAAGACGCGCGCTGCCGAGCTGTTCGAGTTTCGCTACGACTCGGATGTCCTGAGCGATCCGGTGCTCGGGCTCATACAACTCGACCCGCGCCTGGGCCTGTTCGAAGGCGCGCAGTTCCCGGCGCCTGCACAGGACAAGTTCGGCGTATTCGCCGACTCCAGCCCGGATCGCTGGGGCCGACTGTTGATGGACCGGAGATGGGAGCGTGAGGTACGCGCCGGAGTGATCGACAAGGCCACGCGGCTCTATGAGTCGGACTACCTGCTGGGCGTCCATGACCTGTACCGTGTTGGCGCCCTGCGCTACAAGCTCGAGGACCAGGGCGCATTCCTCGATGACCGCGCCGACCTGGCCGCTCCGCCCTTCACTGAAATCGCCGCGCTGGAACGCGCCGCCCGCGCCCTGGAAGAAGACCCGGAGAACACCGCCCTGCAAGGCGGCGACTGGCTGCGGATGCTGATCGCGCCCGGCGGCTCGCTCGGTGGTGCGCGCCCCAAGGCCAGCGTCGCGGACAAACAGGGGCATCTCTACATCGCCAAGTTTCCCAGCCGCCGCGACACCTACGACGTGGGCGGCTGGGAGATGCTGGTCAATGCCCTGGCGGTGGGATGCGGGCTGCATGTTGCCGAAGCCCAAGCGCAGAAGTTCGCCAGCGACCACCACTGCTTCATGGTGCGTCGCTTCGACCGTACGGCTGCCGGCCGCCGGCTGCACTTCGCTTCGGCGATGACCCTGACCGGCCGCACCGATGGCGACGATGCATCCACTGGCGTGAGCTACCTGGAGCTGGCCGAGGTACTGATCCGCGAAGGCGCGCTGACCAAAGCGGACCTGCGCGAGCTCTGGTCGCGCATCGTCTTCAACCTGCTGGTCTCCAACACCGACGACCACCTGCGCAACCACGGCTTCATCCTGGTGCCCGGTCGCGGCTGGCGGCTGTCCGAGGCCTACGACATGAATCCCGTCGCCCATGCCGACGGCCTGAAGCTGAACATCACCGACGCGGACAACGCCCTGGACCTGGAGCTGGCGCGGGAAGTGGCGACCTACTTCCGCCTGAGCCTCGGTGAGGCGGACGACATCATCGAGCACAGCCGTGGCATCGTCCGCCAGTGGCGAACCCTGGCACGGGGGTTGGGGCTTTCCCTGCGCGAGCAGGACCGCATGGCCGATGCGTTCCGGCTCGCCGGGGGCTGAACACCAAACCAAGGCGATGGCGTCGGGCGTGGTCAGCAGCCTCTTCTGAGAGCCGCCCCGTCACAGTCCGCTGACGGTGGTGACCTCCACGTAATGCCGCGCATGGATGGCCGGCGCGGGCACCACCGGCGGGTCCAGCTCACCCCCCGGGAAACAGCGGAAGTGGTTGAGCACCATGTCGTAGCCGGAGAGGTAGGTGAAGGCGATCCCGCCGGAGAACCTCGGGTTGACGTCCATCAGCAACGCCTCGCCATCGTGGACGAGGAATTCCATGTTGATGCAGCCATTCACGCCCAGCACTTGGGCGACCTTGCCGGCCGCGTCGACCAGCGACGCATCGGGCAGCATCCGCACGGTCAGGCCGGCGCCGTTGGAGGTACGCACCAGCTCCTGGCGGGCCATACCCGCCCACTGCCCCGTGCGACCCTCCCGTACCACGTCGACCACGCACACCTCGCCAGGGAGCATCGGCTGCACGATGTAATCGCGGTCCTGGCAATGGCCCTGGATGTAACGCAGGTAATCCGGGTCGCGGATGCGCGCCAACCCCTCGCAATTGCGGCCGTCGCATGGCTTGGCGATCAGCGGCAGCTCCAGCCCCGGCACCGGCAGGTCCTGCAGGCGCCAGGTGGGAATGGCGCGGATGCCTTCGACGTCTGCGAATGCCTGGTAGACCCGCCACTTGTCGCGGGCGACGTGGATGGTGTCCAACGGCGGCATGCACAAGGTGATGCCACGGGAGGTGAACGTCTCATGGTGCAGCGCGAACGCATCGATCTCGGGATCGATCAGCGGCAGCACATGGGTCACCCGCTCGGCCTCGCAGATCGACAGCACGCGGCGGATGTAAGCGGCCACGTCCCGCGCGGGAGGCACCTGGTAAGCGGCATCCAGCAACGCCGAGGTGGCGCACCACTCCGGGGGCTGGACGTTGATCCCGACCAGCCGTGCGTCCGAGTGGCGCCGCAACGACGCGATCACCGCCTCGGCGCAGAAGGCACCGGTGGCCGTGATCAGGCAGGTGGGGGAAAAGACGCCGTCAAATAGCTCGTTCATGGGCGAACTCCGCCTAAAGTTCGCCAAAAGAGCTCAACATTGAAGTGAGTTCTCATTTGTTCGTGGCCTCGCAGTGAATCGACAGGCAGCCCCCCTGGCGCACCGCTGGCCCCACGGCAATTCGCCAGCGGTTCAATCAAGCGTAGCCGTGAACCCGCCCGCGCAACGGCGGCAGCCCCGGCCAGAGCGGGAAAAACCCCCTCACCCTGGCTCAAGGCCCCGTCCCATCTGGCCTGCCGCTCGTCAGGTCCACCAGTAGCGGACGAAATGGAAGAACACTGGCGCCGCGAAGCACACCGAATCCAGGCGGTCGAGCATGCCGCCGTGGCCTTCGATCATGTGCCCCCAGTCCTTCACGCCCCGGTCACGCTTGATCGCCGACATCACCAGCCCGCCGAAGAAGCCGAGGATGTTGATCATCAGCGCGATCACCAGCGCCTGCCAGGGCTTGAAGGGGGTGATCCACCACAGCGCGCCGCCGATCAGGGTGGCCAGCGCCACGCCGCCGACGAAGCCTTCTACGGTCTTGGACGGCGACAGGTTCGGCGCGATCTTGCGCTTGCCGAACAACTTGCCGCAGACGTACTGCAGCACGTCCGAGAGCTGCACGACGATTACCAGGAAGGCGATCAGCAGCAGGTTGCGCCCCTCGTAGCCGGCGATCTTCAAGGTCAGCAGCGCCGGCACGAAGGAGATGCAGAACACCGCCAGCATCAGCCCCCACTGCACCTTCGAGGCGCGCTCAAGGAAATGCTTGGAGTCGCCGCCCAGCGAGGCGAGGATCGGCAGCAGCAGGAACATGTAGACCGGGATGAAGATGGAGAACAGCCCGTACCACTGGATGCCGATCAGCAGGTACTGCATCGGCAGCACGAAGTAGAAGGCCGCCACCAGCGCCGGGTAGTCGCTGCGCCGGGTCGGCATCAGCGTGAGAAACTCGCGCAGGGCGTAGAAGGACACGCCGTAGAACAGCAGGATCACCGCCCATTGGCCAAGCGCGAAGGCGCCGCCGATCACCGCGACCATCACCCACCAGGCATTGATCCGCGCATTGAGGTTGTCGATCACCGCGTGCGGTCCGGGCGGCGCCTTCCAGCGCAGCACCGCGCCGACCAGCGAGGCGAGTAGGAGGATGGCGCCGATGCCACCGAAGAGCAGCCAGGTCTGGTTCATATCAGTGGCCCTCCGGCTCGGCGAGCCTGAGCAATGCCTCGCGGGCGCGTTCGAGGAAGGCTTCCTTGCCCTCGCCCTCCTGCACCGCCAGCGGCGCGCCGAAGCTCAGGGTGCACAGCAGGGGCAACGGCAGCGCACGGCCCTTGGGCATCACGCGGTTGAGGTTGTCGAGCCACACCGGCACCAGCTCCACCTGCGGGTGCTTCCGGGACAGGTGGTAGATGCCGCTTTTGAACGGCAGCAGGCGCACCTCCTCGTCGAGGTTGCGCGTGCCTTCGGGAAACAGGATCAGCGAGTCGCCGTCGGCCAGCGCCTGCTCCACCGGCTCCAGCGGATTGCCGCCTTCGGCACTGCGCGTGCGGTCGATCAGCACGCCGTGGAACACGCGATTGATGATGAAGCCACGCAGGCCGCCCTTGCCCCAGTAGTCGGAGCCGGCCACCGGCCGGGTCCGGCCCCGCAGCTCGGGCGGCAGCGAGGCCCAGAGCAACACGAAGTCGCCATGGCTGCTGTGGTTGGCGTAGTAGATGCGCTGCGCCGGGATGGGCGTGGTGCCGATCCACAGGCTGCGCAGGCCGGTCACCGCACGGGCGCCGGCGATGATGGCGTAGGCGAAGAGTCGTTCCAGCATCCGGGTACGTTCCTCAGGATTCGAAGGTCAGGGTGATCAGGCACAGCAGCGCGACGAGCCACTGCGCCGCGCACAGCAGCGCCTGCCGGCGCAACAGCGCGAGCGCGCCACGGCTGCGTTCGGCCCAGGGGCGGCCAGCTTTTTCCGCCGGCACACCGGCGTAGGTGGTCAATGCGTCGTCCAGTTGTTTCGTCCGCTCTGGCAGCGCATCGCCGGCATTCGCCATGGCCTGGAACAGGTCGGCGTCGAGCGCCACGCGCATGGCATAGAACTTCTGCGCAAGGCCCAGCAGCACCAGCAGCGCCATGCTCAGGCTGAACGCCAGCGAGGCGCTGGCCATCAGCACGCCGTAGAAGCCGAGCGCCAGGGCGAGCACGGTCAGCGCGGAGGAAAGGCCATTGAGACTGCTGCCACGGCGCAGCAGGCTGGCCACCAGAATCAGCCCCGGATCAACCGACATGGCTCATCTCCCTCGACAATTGCGGCTGCCCGGCCAGTTGTGCCAGCACCGCCAGTTGCTCGGACTTGAGCACGATCTGCGGGCGCGCCCGGCGTATCTGTGCCACGGCGTCCTCGACCGTGGTGGCGCGCCCGGAAATCAGCAGCCAGGCGGCGACCACCGTGGCGCTGCGCGAATAGCCCAGCGCGCAGCACACCAGCAGCGGACCGTCGCCGCGCAGCTGATCGATCAGTTCGGCACCGCGCCGGCACTGCTCGACGCTGGGCGCCAGCAGATCCAGCAGCGGCAACGACGCATAACGGTCGTCATGGGCGGTACAGGGAAGCTCGGCGCAGAGATCGAGAACGCCGGCCCCATGTTCCGACGAACGATCGGACGGCCCCGGCAGACGCCCCAGCCAGAGACCAGGCAGCACTTCGTCTGGCTGTGGGTGGCGGCGCGTCCAGGCGCGGGAGTTGATCCAGGCGCCCAGCAGACAGGGCGCCAGCAGCCAGGACACCGCCAGCGAATGCCGGCCGTCGGCGCGCTTCTGGAAGCCCTCCGCACCGATGCCCAGGTAGCAGAGCGCAACCAGCGCCAGCGACACCGCCGGCCAGCACAGCCAGAGCCACGCACCGCCGGCAGCCAGCGCCAGCAGCGCACATACTGCCGCCCCGACAGCGTAGAAGGCCGCCAGCCGCAGCCGGCGCGGGTCGCCGCTGAGTTTCCAGGCGGCAATCGGCGAACGACCTTCGCTCGGCCACAGCCACACGCACAGGAAACCCGCCAGCGCGCCGGTCGGCACATCGATGAAATGGTGCTGCCAGGTGGTCAGCACGGACAGGCCGATCAGCGCGAACCAGCCGTGCAGCAGCCAGCGCCAGAGGCCGCCGGCATAGCGGCCGTAGGCGACCCAGAGGATCACCAGCAGCGCGATGTGCAGCGAAGGCGCCTGATTGAACGGCTTGTCGAAGCCCATCAGCAGGTCGAACAGCCAGCCGAAGACGCCCTCCAGCGCCGGCCGTTCGAAGCTGAAGCGCAGCGGCAAGAGCAGGAAGCAGCTCACCGCGATCACCTGCGCGCTGAGCAGGCGCAGGGCGTGGCTGTCCAGCTCGCGGCGGGTGCGCGGCAGCAGGAAGGACAGGCCATAGAGCAAGTCGATGGACCAGTACGGGATGATGGTCCAGGGCCACAGCGGCATGCCGCGCTCCCAGTCGAACACCAGCACGCCGACCGACTCGCGCTGCGTCGCCATCCAGTTGGCGAAGCCGTAGCTGGCGAAGAAGAACGGCCCGAGGAACACCAGCCACACCACGGCACGGCGCAGCACGCCGGGATCGCGCGCCGGCATTGCTGCAGCCATCAGCTGCGCTCCCGGCGGGCCAGGGACACGGTGAAGATGCCGTCCTCGTCGATGCGCTGGGCCAGCTTGCGGAAGCCGGCGGCCGCCACCAGTTGGTCCATCTCCAGCTGCGTGCGGCGGCGCATCACCCAGGCCTGGCCGGCGCGATGGCTGGTCAGGGCACGGGCGATCAGTTCCAGCTGCGGGTGCCAGGGCTGGCCGGTGTAGATCAGGTAGCCGCCCTCCTCAACCGCTTCGCCGAGGCCGGCCAGCGAGCCGCTGACCATGGTGTTGTCGGCGAACAGCTCATAAAGGCCGGAGACCACCGCCAGGCTCGGCTTCGGTTCGACAGCGGCAAGGTCCGCGCCATCGAAGGCGTCGCCCTGCACGAAGCGAGCGCGGTCCTTCAGGCCCAGCCGCTCGATCAGCGCCGAGCCCTCGCGCACGTTCAACTCGCTGTAATCGCGCAGCAGCACGCTTTCCGGCAACGGCTCTACGCCCTGCAACGCTTCGAGGATGTAGCGCCCGTGGCCGGCGGCGATATCGAGGATGCGCACCTCGCGACCCTGCTTGCGCAGCTCTGCCATGGCCAGGCGCAGCAGTTCCTCGATGTTCACCTTGCGCTGGCGGATGCCGCGCCAGCCGGCGGACTCCAGGTAGGTGCGGTCGATCATCCGGCCGACGAGGCCTGCGCCGGCGGGCTGGTTGCGATAGACGTAATCCAGGGTGCTGCCGGAGTCGAAGCCAGTCTGGAAGCCCAGGTTGATGCCATCCGAGAGCAGGCGGCCCAGGCGCATGTTGGCGCGTGTCGCCCGCCAGTAGAGGTCGCGGATCGACCCGCTGGGCAACGGCGTCGCCAGGGCTTCCGCCTCGGCGCAGGTGTAGCCGAAGCGGTCGGCATCGCGCAGGTCCGGGCGCTCCGGCGCGCGGGCGAAGCATTCGAGGATGAAGCGCCGTGCGCGGGTCACCGCCTGCTCGCGATTCAGCTCGCCGAGGGTGTCATGGAAGAAGCCGGGCAGGATGTGCAGTTCCTTGCGCGCCGTGCCGAGGTTGTCGAAGAAGCGTTGCTGCGGCTTGCGGTGCACCACGAAGTCGGAGCCGGAGACCAGCAGCTGGGTCGGCACCTGGATCGCCTGGGCGTCGGCTACCACGCGCTCGGCGGCGTCGTAGAGGCCGAGCAGCACGTTCACCGAGATGGCGCGGGCGATCAGCGGGTCGCTGTCGAAGGAGGCGATGCGCTCGGGGTCGTGGGTGAGGAAGTTGGATTTGACGTAGCTGTTGACGAAGAAATTGCCGCGCCACCAGCGGGCCAGCTTCAGCCCCGGCCGGGCGAAGGGCACGTAGAGCTTGACCTTGAACGCCGGCGAGGCGAGCACCAGGCTGCGGATCGGCGGCGCGTAGTCGTGCACCCAGGTGGAGATCAACACGGCGCCGACGCTCTGCGCCACCACCGCCATGTCGCTGACGGCGATGCCGTAGGTGGCGGTGATGTGTTCGACGAAGGTCTGCACATCGCGCACGCTGGTGCCAAAGCTCGGGCTGTCGCCGCGTGCGCCGGGGGACTGGCCATGGCCGCGGGCATCCCAGGCGAAGATATCGAAGCCGGGCATGTCCAGCTCGTCGGCCAGGTGGGCGATGCGCCCGGAGTGCTCATGGCCGCGATGGAACAGCAGCACCGCGCGGCGCGGCGCATCGTCCGCGGCAGGCGCAGCGGGCCAGTGGCGATAGAACAGCTCGACGCCGTCGTGGGTAACGAAGTGGTGATTCGAAGATTCGCGCATAACTTCCTCTGTTCGATGGCTTGGGGGACTTTCCCGTCCCCGCCGTTCAGGTCTTAAGGCGTGCTCAGGCGGCCGACTTTTCCCGCTGCTCGGACAGCCCATGGCGCACGCGATTGACGATGGTCAGCAGCAACAGCACCGCCACCACCACCAGCAGGTCGTTCAGCCAGTCCAGCGGCAGAATCCCCGTCGCCAGGCCCGCGCCGAAGATGCCGAAACACAGTGCGCGGTCGCTCTTGCCCATCGGCCCGTCATAGCGACGCGAGGCGCCGACCATCACGCCCAGCACACCAGCGTATTCGCTGATGATCGCCAGCAGCACCACCAGCACCACCAGCCCCGGCGAAACGCCCGCCAACAGGGCGAACGGCAGGTACAGGGCGCTGTCGGCAATCACGTCGGTCAGTTCATTGAGGTAGGCGCCCAGCTTCGACTGCTGGCCGAACTCGCGGGCGAGCATCCCGTCCATGGCGTTGAGCGCCATGCGCGCGAACATCCATAGTGGAATCAGCAGGAATACCCAGAGGTGGGCACTGAGCGAGGCGACGACCAGTGCGACCAGCAGCGAAGCGCCACACGCGGCGAGCGTCACCTGATTGGCCGTCACGCCACGCTGGTGAAGGCGGGTCACCTGGGGGCGCAGGAGGTTCTGGAAGCGGGACTTGAGTTGGTAGACGGAGATCATGAAGGTCCTTCTCATGGTTCGGAACGAACTGTCCACAGCCCTGTGGACCCACCGAGCATAGCCTCACGGTGGAAGCAGAGCTGTAGGAAACGTCTCAGTACAGTAGATGAACGAAACCTCCCCTGAAGGCACAGGTCGCCGACAGATGGGAAGGGCGAGCGTACGGACGCCATGCAACGCCGGACCTCGACAGGCACCGCCATGAAAAAGGCGGAGCCCCCTTTCGGAGGCTCCGCCTTTTCGTCACTGCGGGGTGATCAGGCCAGCTTCAGCAGGCCCATGCCCACGATCAGCATCGCCAGGCCCAGCCAGCCGCGCCAGGCCAGGCGCTGGCCGAACAGGGCCCAGCCCATGGCCACGGTGGCGAGGATGCCGAAGCCGCCCCACACCGCGTAGGCCACCGACAGTTCGATGCCACGCACCGCCTGCGACAGCGCGGTGAAGGCACCCAGCACGAAGAGAATCGAGGTGACGCCCAGGATGCGCCTGCGGAAGCCGTCGGAGTATTTCAACAGCAGGTTGGCGATCACTTCCAGGACGATGGCCAGGCCCAGCCAGGCCATCGGAATCAGGTCATGGTTCAGCATGCTACGGCCTCCATGTCGGTCTCACGCTCGCTCTTGCGGGTGCCGGACTTCACCAGCAGGATGCCGGCGATCATCACGACCAGGCCCAGCCCCTTCTCCAGGGTCAGGTCCTCGCCCAGCCAGGCGGCGCTGACTAGCGAGATCAGCACGATGCCGATGCCTTCCCACAGGGCGTAGGCCACGCCCACCGGCACATGTTTGATGGCCAGGGAAAGGAAGTAGTACGACAGGCCAACCATCAGGTACATCAGCAGCAGACCCGCAACCGGGTACAGCGCATGGGTGAATTTCATCGAAGTGGTGCCAACGACTTCAAAGCCGATGGCGGCAAACAGATAGATCCAGGAACGCATGGTGCAAGCCCTCCCACGGGCGGCCGCGCGCAGTCTCGCTAAGAGCATCCTTGCGGCGGTTTCGGTTCGGGTTCGGTGGCGCCGACTCGGGCGGCGGAGGTTCCGCCGCGCTTGGCGCCACCAACAGGTAGCTGCTGTTGGGAGGGGCTAGAGGTCGCCGGTCCAGTAACGCTCGCGCGAAACCAGGCGGGAAGTGGGGAGAGGTAGAGCCTTGATGTTCAACATAATGAACACATTGTGCCGATTTTCGGGTCAATTGGCAAATCGACGGCCTCGATTCCTACTATGAACGCCCATATATAGGCACCTCCGGAACAGGCTAGGCATCAGGCGCCATCAGGGTTGTGCAATATTTTGTTCACGCCGTTCAACCTGCGACAGCACGCCGCGGCCATGACCCGCGCCAGCGCCCGGCCGTGCGCCACCCTGTTAGTATCAGCAGCCAGTACCCCGTCGGAGACCGCGATGATCGCCCTGCGAGACGCCTGGAAGGCCGGCCTGTTCGGCCGCGAGCACTGGACACGCAACCTGGTGGCCGGGGTGATTGTCGGGGTGGTGGCGCTGCCGCTGGCCATGGCCTTCGCCATCGCCAGCGGGGTGAAGCCGGAGCAGGGCATCTATACGGCGATCCTGGCCGGCGCGCTGGTCTCGGTGCTGGGCGGCAGCCGGGTGCAGATCGCCGGACCCACCGGCGCCTTCATCGTCATCCTCGCCGGGGTCACCGCCAGGTACGGCGTCGACGGCCTGCAGATCGCCACCCTGATGGCCGGCGCCATCCTCGTGCTGCTCGGCGTGAGCCGGCTCGGCGCGATCATCCGCTTCATCCCGGCGCCGGTGATCGTCGGCTTCACCGCCGGCATCGGGGTGATCATCTGGGTCGGCCAGTGGAAGGACTTCTTCGGCCTGCCCGCCGTCGGCGGCGAACACTTTCACCAGAAGCTCTGGCAGCTGCTGCAGGCACTGCCGCAGTTGCACATCGCGACCACCCTGCTGGCGTTGCTGAGCCTGGCGCTGGTGCTCTTCACGCCGCGCATCAAGGCCCTGCACCGGGTACCCGGCCCGCTGGTGGCGATGGTGGTGGTGACTGCCATCCAGTCGCTGTTCCACTTCGACGGCGTAGCCACCATCGGCAGCGCCTTCGGCGGCATTCCCCAGGGCCTGCCGAGCTTCAGCCTGCCGGAGGTGACCCTGCCGCGCGTGCTGGAGCTGATCGGTCCGGCCTTCGCCATCGCCATGCTCGGCGCCATCGAATCGCTGCTCTCGGCAGTGGTGGCCGACGGCATGGCCGGCACCCGCCACGACTCCAACCAGGAGCTGATCGGCCAGGGCATCGCCAACCTGGTCGCCCCGCTGTTCGGCGGCTTCGCTGCCACCGGCGCCATCGCCCGCACCGCCACCAACATCCGCAACGGCGGCAACAGCCCGCTGGCCGGCGTCACCCACGCCGCGACCCTGGTGCTGATCCTGCTGTTCCTCGCCCCGCTGGCCTCGAACATCCCGCTCTGCGCACTGGCGGCGATCCTCTTCGTGGTGGCCTGGAACATGAGCGAGGCGCGGCACTTCCTGTTCATGGTCAAGCGCGCGCCGCGCGCCGACGTGGCGATCCTGCTGATCACCTTCCTGCTCACGGTGTTCAGCGACCTGGTGATCGCGGTGAACATCGGCGTGATCCTCGCCATGCTGCATTTCATGCGGCGCATGGCGTCGTCGGTGGAGGTGCACGCCGACGAGGGCCCGGAACTGGAGGTGGAACTGCGCGGCCGGGGGTTGGCCGAGCTGCCACCGGGGGTGCTGGTGTACAGCATCGAGGGGCCGCTGTTCTTCGGCGCGGTGGAGACCTTCGAGCGCGCCCTGGCCAAGACCCACACCGACCCGAAGGTGCTGATCATCCGCCTGCGCCGCGTGCCCTTCATGGACATCACCGGCCTGCAGACCCTGCAGGAAGTGATCGAGGACCTCCAGCGGCGCGGCATCGAGGTACGCCTGTGCGAAGCCAACGCGCGGGTACTGGGCAAGCTGCGCAAGACCGGGATACTCGATGCGCCCCGGGCCGCGCTCTATCACCCGGACTTCCCCTCCGCGCTGACGGCCACGGTGGCCGGGGCCTGACAGGGCGGGGCAGATGGGCATGGCGCCCGAGCACCGCCCTCGCCCTGACGCGCGGGGTTACTTCACCAGCCGCGCATCCAGGCTGTTCTGCGCCAGCCGCTGCGCCTGCTCCCTGGTCATGCCCAGGTGCTCGTGCAATGCCTGGAAGTTCTCGGTGACGTAGCCGCCGAAGTAGGCCGGGTCGTCCGAGTTCACCGTCACCTTCACCCCGCGTTCGAGCATGTCGAGGATGTTGTGCTCGCGCATGTGGTCGAACACGCGGAGCTTGGTGTTGGACAGCGGGCAGACGGTCAGCGGGATCTGCTCGTCGATGATGCGCTGCATCAGGCGCTCGTCCTCGATGGCGCGCACGCCGTGGTCGATGCGCTCGATCTTGAGCAGGTCCAGCGCTTCCCAGATGTATTCCGGCGGGCCTTCCTCGCCGGCGTGGGCCACGGTGAGGAAGCCTTCGGCGCGGGCGCGGTCGAACACGCGCTGGAACTTGCTCGGCGGATGGCCGACCTCGGAGCTGTCCAGGCCGACGGCGATGAAGGCGTCGCGGAACGGCAGCGCCTGCTCCAGGGTCTTGAACGCCTCCTCCTCGGACAGGTGGCGCAGGAAGCTGAGGATCAGTCCGTGGCGGATGCCCAGTTTCTTCTCGCCATCCTTGAGCGCGCCCTGGATGCCGCGCAGCACCACTTCGAAGGGGATGCCACGGTCGGTGTGGGTCTGCGGGTCGAAGAACGGCTCGACGTGGATGACGTTCTGCGCCTTGCACTTCTGCAGGTACGCCCAGGTCAGGTCGTAGAAGTCCTGCTCGGTGCGCAGCACGTCGGCGCCGGCGTAATAGAGGTCGAGGAATTCCTGCAGGTTGTTGAACGCATAGGCCTTGCGCAGGCTCTCGACGTCGCCCCAGGGCAAGGCGACCTTGTTGCGCTCGGCCAGGGCGAAGAGCAGCTCGGGCTCCAGCGAGCCTTCCAGGTGCAGGTGCAGTTCGGCCTTGGGCAGGGCATTGAGCCAGTCGTACATGATGAGGTCTCGTTATCAGGCGGTCGTGGAAATTATCGCACGCCCGGGCGCCGCTGCCGGCAAAGATGCCGTGATCCGACGGCCGCTGGTGCGCCTTCCGGGCATTGCCTAAGATGGCGCACTCGCTCTAACCGGAAATGGATAGCCCTCGATGCTACGCGCGCTCAAAGACGAAAAATTCCTCCTCCTCGCCCTGCTGGTGGCCATTGCGGTGTACCCGCTGGAGCACGGCCTGCTGGGCGGCGGCAAGCTGCTCGCGGGGATCACCGCCACGGCCCTGCTGGCCGTGATCATCGGCGTCTCGCTGCGCGTGGCGCACCACGCCGAAATCCTCGCGGAGAAGGTCGGCGAGCCCTACGGCACCATGATCCTGACCCTGGCGGCGGTGCTGGTGGAGGTGGTGATCCTGGCGATCATGATGGGCCACAACCATTCGCCGACCCTGGCCCGCGACACCATCTACGCCGCGGTGATGCTGGACATGAACGGCATCCTGGGCCTCGCCGCGTTGCTGGGCGGCCTCAAGCACGGCGAGCAGTCGTACAACGACGACTCGGGCAAGACCTACGTGACCATGATCCTCACCGCCGTGGGCATCTCCATGGTGGTGCCGGAGCTGATCCCCGCCGAGCAGTGGAAGCTCTACTCCTTCTTCACCATCGGCTGCATGGTCATGCTCTATGCGCTGTTCCTGCGCATGCAGACCGGCCAGCACAGCTACTTCTTCAGCTACAACTACGCCGCCCACGGCGAGCACGGCGAAGACCACGAGGCGGCGGGCAGCAGCAAGCAATCCATGGGGCTGCTGGTGGTCGGCGTGGTGCTGATCGGCGCCCTGGCCGAAGTGATGTCCAAGGCCCTGGACGTCAGCCTGGAAGGCAGCGGCGTGCCGCCGATCGTCCCGGCGCTGCTGGTGGCGGCGATCTCCGCCAGCCCGGAAATCCTCACCGCCCTGCGCGCCGCCCTGGCCAACCGCATGCAGCCGGTGGTCAACATCGCCCTGGGCGCCTCGCTGTCCACGGTGATCCTCACGGTGCCGGTGATCGAGGCCCTGGCGCTGTTCAAGGGCCAGCCGATCCAGATGGCGATGACCCCGCTGCAGACCGGCATGATGTTCATCACCCTGATGGTCGCCGGCTTCAACCTGCATGACGGCAAGACCAACGCCATCGAAGGCATGACCCACTTCGTGCTGTTCGCCACCTTCCTGATGTTGTCGCTGATGGGACTCTGACCATGCTCAAGATCTACCTCGCCGGCCCCGACGTGTTCCGCCCCGATGCCTTCGAGCAGGGCGAACGGCTCAAGGCCCTGTGCGCCGAGTTCGGCGTGCAGGGGCTGTACCCGCTGGACCACTCGGTGCCCGAGGGGATCGACCAGCCCCGGGAGCAGGCTCTGTGGATCTACCAGGCGAATCTTGCGCTGATCGCCGAAGCCGACGCGGTGGTCGCCAACCTCAACCCCTTCCGTGGCGCCGAGCCGGACAGCGGCACGGCCTTCGAGCTGGGCTACGCCGCCGCCCTGGGCAAGCCGTTGTATGGCTACATCGACGAGGGTGGCAGCTGTGCCGAGCGCCTGCCGTGCGAGTGGAAGGGCGACGAGCCGGACCATGACCGCGAGGGCAACCAGGTGGAGGCCTTCGGCCTGCCGCTGAACCTGATGCTCGGCGTGCCGGCGCAGATCGCCGTGGGCGGAGCGCGGGAAGCGCTGGAGTTGTTGCGTGCGGAGCTGCTGCCCTTGTAGGAGCGAGCTTGCTCGCGAACCGCCCGACTTCAATCGAGCCGACTAATCCTGTTCGCGAGCAAGCTCGCTCCTACGAAGAGCCATGCGGTGCGAATCGTGGCAACAAAAAACGCGCCCCAGGGCGCGTTTGTTGTTGAGTGCGGAAACGCCTCAGCGGGCTTTCTTCAGCTCGAAGTTGAACACCTTGGTCGCCTGGCGCGCCACGATCCGGCCACCCAGGGTGCGGGGTTCGAAACGCCACTTCTCCATGGCGTCGCGCACGCTGCGCTCGAAGATGTTCGGCGGGGTCGACTCGAGGAACTGGATGTCGGTGATCCGGCCATCGCTGGTGATGGTGAACAGTACCTTCACGCGACCTTCGATCTGCTTCGCCTGGGCCACTCGCGGATAGGCCGGCGGGTCCATGCGCAGCGGCTTGATGTCGCTGTCGTTGAGGCTGCCGGTCGGCAGCCCGGCGGGGCCTTGCGAGCCGGTCGGCGCCGACTGCGCGCCCGGCGTGGACTGGCCAACGGTCGGCGCGGCAGGCGGCGGAGGTGCGGCCGGGGTCGGCGGCGCGGTGGTTTCCGGCGCCGATTCCGCCTCAGGTTCGGGCTTGGGTTTCGGCTTGGGCTTGGGCGCGACCTTGGGAATGGCCCTTTCCACCGGTTTGGGTTTTGGCTTGGGCTTTTCCACCGGTTTGGGCGGCTCTACCGGCTTGGGCGGTTCGGGCGGCGTCGGAACCGGCGCGGCGGCCGGCGGCTGCTGCACCGGCTCGGGCTTGGGCGGCAGGGTGACGACGCTGACCTGCATTGCCTTGGGCATCTCGCCCTGCCCCAGGTTCAGCTCCGCCGGCGAGGGCACGACCCAGAACAACGCGGCGACTATCGCGGCATGCATGCCGATCGCCAGCCCCGAGGGCTTCCACCAGCCGCCGCGGCGCGGCGGCTCTTCGCTCTCCTCCACGCCTTCCACGGGAACGGCGTAGGGGATCAGCACCTCTTCGGGGATCACTTCCGCATCCCGGCGTTCCCCTTCGCAACTGACCAGGCGCAGGTTGGCCTCGTTGGCGCGCTGGGCGTTCACGCTGGGCAGTACGGCGCTGTCTTCCGCCGTGGCTGCGGGGGACAGCGTGTCCTCGGCGGACACGGCAAGACGGGGGTCAGCCGCTTCGCGCAGTTGGGGTAACGACATGAGAAAGCCTGCGGAAAGAGTTCAGGAAGCAGTATCTTCTGATAATTATTATCATTCACCAAACTCGCAAGGGCAACCTCGGCCGTCAATCCGGCGCGATGGTACAGCGCAAAAGCGCGTCGTGGAGCGGCTGCGGGTCCACCGGCGCAGCCAGGATCAGCTCGATCCGGCTGTCGCGCCGCCAGGGACTGGGCGTCCAGGGCGCCGCGTCTGCGGTGCGATTGCAGGCCAGCCAGCCCGCCTCGCCATGCAGGACCGCCTTGGCCCGCAGCAGGCCAGGCAAACCGGCGAGCCAGCCATCCAGTTCGGCAATGCGGAAGCGCCAGTCGGGATGAAAGCGCCAGCCGATGGCTAGCCGACCGTCCTCGCTACGCTCCTGCCGCAAGGGTTGGTCGCGGCGCAGCAGCACGACGCCTTCCACGCCCCTGGGCAGGGTCGGCAATTCGGTCGCGGGCTCCGTCAGGGGCGTTGCCGGCAACTCGGAGAGCGCCAGCCGGCCCTGGATGGTCCAGCGCGTCGGCAGCGCAGGCAAGCCGGCCAGGAGCGCGGCACGGGCCGCGTCATCAAGGTCTTCGCTCTTGTTCAGCAGCAACAGTCCGGCCTCCGCCAGCGCATTGTGCTGGGCCTCGGGCAGCGGTTGCCCGGCCGCCAGCGCCGCGGCATCCAGCACCATGACCAGCGGCTGGACCGCCAGCACGCCCTGCCAGGGCGCGGCGCCCAGCTGCGCCAGCAACTGCGACGGATGGCCAAGGCCGGACGGTTCGATGAACAGCCGCTGCGGCCTGGCCTTGCGCAGCAGGCGGCCCAAGCCGACCTGGAACGGCGCGCCATTCACACAGCACAGGCAGCCGCCGGCGACCTCGCCGAGGGCGACACCGTCCTCGTCGCGGCTGAGCAGCGCGGCGTCCAGGCCGACCTGGCCGAATTCGTTGACCAGCACTGCCCAGCGCTCGTGGGCCGGACGTTGGGCCAGCAGGTCGCGCAGCAGGCTGGTCTTGCCCGCCCCAAGGGGGCCGGCGATGAGATGAGTCGGGATCTGCTTCAACATTCGCCCATGGTGCCGCCTGACGCTCGTCGGGAAAAGCGCTAGAGTCGCGGCTTCTTATCGCACCCCCGGACCGACCATGCGCCAGCTCCTGCCCTTCGCCCTCGCCTGCCTGCCGCTTTTTGCCCACGGCGAAGCCTGCGTGGTGCACAGCCAGGGCGCCAACCTTGATGTGAAGGTCTGCCAGCAGAACCGCAGCATTCCCGAAAAGCTGTTCCGCGAAGGGTTCTGCCAGCCGCAGCTCAAGGATCAGAAAGTCCAGGTCACCTATGCCGACAGCTGCCCCAGCGGCGCCTTCGGCGTCTGCGAGAACGCCCAGGTGCAGGGCATGCCCTATCGCCAGGACATCCATTACTACGGCGTGGCCAGCGACGCGCGCATCCTCCAGCCGTTCTGCGAGGGACAGAGCCACGGCCAATGGCGCAAACCCTGAGGCACATTCATCGGCCTGTCATACACGTCAGGCTTACTGTCGCTGGGTACCTCACCCCCGCTCGGCACCCCACGCCGAACATGATCTTGGTGAATCGGGTCGCCATCCCCTGGCGGCCCTTTTTTTTGCCTGCCGGTTGCGTCATGCCGGCGCCTCAGGCGTCCGCCACCCAGGGCTCGAACGGATCGGGCAGGCCTTTCCACGCGGACGTGCCGGCGGCCATTTCGGCGTCGTTCAGCAGGCAGCGGTCCAATTCGGCGAACAGGTGGCCGAAATCCAGGTCCTGTCCGATGAACACCAGTTCCTGCCGGCAATCACCACTGTCGCCGTCCCAGTGCCTGAGCACGGACTGAAGCTCGGTGGTGTCCTGCGGCCAGTCCTCGCGCGGCACGAAGCGCCACCAGCGTCCGGCGAGACCGTGACGCATCAGGCCGCCGGCCTGGGACCAGCTGCCCGCCTCGCGGTAGCGGCTGGCCAGCCAGAAGAAGCCCTTGGAGCGCAGCAGGCGGCCATTGCTCCACGGCCGCGCAAGG
Organism: Pseudomonas sp. NY15181; assembly: GCF_048068055.1. Lineage (NCBI taxonomy): Bacteria > Pseudomonadati > Pseudomonadota > Gammaproteobacteria > Pseudomonadales > Pseudomonadaceae > Pseudomonas > Pseudomonas sp. NY15181. Next base: position 298,468 of record NZ_JBLUPT010000002.1, read on the forward strand.
AGGTCGTGGAAGCGCTGTGGGTGAAAGGGCCGCCGCGCCCGATAGACGCTGGAGACGATGCCGTAGGCCTCGGTCTCCGGCAGGTGCTCGCCGCGCAGTTCCTTGAGCCAGCCGGGCGCGCGGGCGGCACGCTGGAAGTCGAAGCGGCCGGTGTCGAGGATCCGCGCCAGCGGCACCTGGCCCATCACCATGGGCTGGATATAGGCGTCGGGATTGAGCGTGCGCAGGATTGCCAGCAGCTCGTCGCGCTCGGCGTTGCCGATCAGGTCGATCTTGCTCACCAGGATCACGTCGGCAAATTCGACCTGTTCCACCAGCAGATCGCTGAGCGAACGCTCGTCGTCTTCGCCAAGGGTTTCGCCGCGCTCGGCGAGGCTGTCGGCGCCCTCGTAGTCGGCGAGAAAGTTCAGCCCGTCGACCACCGTCACCAATGTATCCAGCCGCGCCAGATCGGACAGGCTGCGGCCCTGCTCGTCGCGGAAGGTGAAGGTTTCGGCCACCGGCAGCGGTTCGGAGATGCCGGTGGATTCGATCAACAGGTAGTCGAAGCGGCCCTCGCGGGCGAGGCGACTGACTTCCTCCAGCAGGTCCTCGCGCAGGGTGCAGCAGATGCAGCCGTTGCTCATCTCCACCAGGCGCTCCTGGCCGCGGTTGAGGCTGACATCGCGCTGGACCTCGCGGCCGTCGATGTTGATCTCGCTCATGTCGTTGACGATCACCGCGACCTTGAGCTGCTCGCGGTTCTTCAGCACATGGTTGAGCAGGGTGCTCTTGCCGGCGCCGAGGAAGCCGGACAGCACGGTGACGGGGAGTGGCTTGTTCATGTGAGGCTCCAGAAATCAGGCTTCGCGGACGTGCAGTTCGCGCCGCTCCTGGCGCTCCTTGGCCTCGACGCTGAGCGAGGCGGTAGGGCGCAGCAGCAGGCGGCGCAGGCCGATCGGCTCGCCGGTTTCCTCGCACCAGCCGTAGTCGCCCCGGGCCAGGCGCTCCAGCGCCTGGTCGATCTTGTCCAGCAACTTCTTCTCGCGCTCGAGCACGCGCAGCTGCCACTGGCGCTCCTCCTCGCGGCTGGCGATGTCGGCGTCGTCGCTGGGGCGTTCGCCGTCCTGCAGGGCGTGGAATTCCTCGTCGATGCGCACCTGCAGCTCGCCGCGCTGGTTCAGCAGCAGGTCGCGGAAGTAGCCCTGTTGTGCCTCGCTCATGTAGGCCTCGCCGGGCTGGGCGAGCAGTTCCTGTTCGGTCATGGCCGTCTCCGGGTCGGAGGTGATCTTTTTAATGTTATATTATAACGATGCAAAATCGACAATCGAGAATCGACAACCGTCCGCCGACATGCGATACCGATGTCCCGCCTCCCCGCTGTTCCGGATACCCGATGCTGCGCCGCGCCCTGCTGCTCTGCCTGTTCGCCCCGCTCGCCCACGCCAGCGGACAGGCGCCACTGCCCTTCCCCGGCGAGGCGCCGGCGCGCTGCGCCTGGTCGGCGCAGGTTCTGGCCTGCATGACCGACGCGGGCGATCTCTACAGTGTCGCCACCCAGGGCCATGACACCTACCTGCGCGGCTTCGAAGCCGCCAGCGGCAGGCGCTGGGCGCAGACCGGCACGCGCTACGGCAGCCTGACCTTCTTCAGCGGCGTCGCCAGCGACGGGCAGGTATGGATCGGCACCAGCCGGGGCGTTGGCTGGACCACCATCAGTCGCTTCAGCAGCTCCTCCGGCGACAGCACCCGCCTGACCTGCGGGCGGGTGAGCGGCTGCAAGCAGCAGGCGCGTTGAAGGAACCCATTGCGCAATCGCGGCCAGGCAAATACGTTATACTATAACAATCGCCAGCCACGGCCCGCCCCATGACCGCCCTGCTCCCCGACATCGCCTGCCAGTCCACCCACCTGCCCGTCCCGCTCGACTGGGTCGGCATGCAGGGCATCGCCGTGCCCTTGCTGATCGCCAGCGAGCGCGTCGCCGCCTTCGCCGACGCGGGCGTCAGCCTCGATGACGCCGAGGTGCGCGGCATCCACATGTCGCGCCTGTACCTGGCGCTAGAGGCGCTGGCCGAAACCGAACTCTCGCCCGTCCTGCTGCGCGACACGCTGGGGCAATTCCTCGAAAGCCACGCGCTGCTTTCCCGGCAGGCCAGCCTGACGCTGCGCTTCGAGCTGATGCTGCGCCGTCCCGCCCTGGTCAGTCCGTTGCGCGGCTGGAAGCGCTATGCCTGCGAAATCCACGCGCGACGGGAGGGCGATGAGCTGACGCTGGACCTGCACCTGGCACTGCCCTACTCCTCCACCTGCCCCTGCTCCGCGGCGCTGGCCCGCCAGTTGGTCCAGGAACGCTTCGACCTCGACTTCGCCGGCCGGGCGCTGCGGGCCGGGGAAGTCCGCGCCTGGCTCGGCAGCCCACAGGGCATGGTCGCCACGCCACACAGCCAGCGCAGCGAGGCGCAACTGCGACTACGGCTCGACCCGGCGGCAACGGAGTTTCCGTTCAACGCACTGATCGACCACACCGAAGCGGCCCTCGGCACCGCCGTGCAGACCGCCGTGAAGCGCGCCGACGAGCAGGCCTTCGCCCTGGCCAACGGGCAGAACCTGATGTTCTGCGAGGATGCCGCGCGCCGGCTGCACCGGGCGCTGATGGCGCGGGAGGAAGTGACCGGCTTCGAGGTGCGCGTGGTGCACGCGGAAAGCCTGCATGCCCACGACGCGGTGGCGGTCAGCCGCTGGAGGCGTGCCTAGAGCACCATGTCCAGGCGCAGACGATCCCGGCAGTGGATGCCGTTCTCGATGATGGGCTCGGGGTAGTTCAGCGAGAAGTAGTCGTGCTCCACGCTGGCAATGCGGAAGCCCATGCGCTGGTACAGCCCCAGTTGCGCCAGGCTGGAATTGCCGGTGCAGATATCCAGGCGTAGTGCACCGGCGCTGCGTGCCGAATCGATGGCAGCCTCCAGCAGGCGGCGCCCCAGGCCACGCCCCTGCCATTCCTCCTCCACAGCGAGGTTGGTGATCTCGATGACGCCCCAGCTGCGCGCGGTCAGCGTCAACACGCCGCGCACAACGCCAGCATCGGCCAGCGCCAGCACACGCGATTGCGGCAGATAGCGCGCTATCTGGTCGCGACATGGGTCGGCCGACAGCAAGAGAGGCCAGGGCACATCGGCAGCAGAGAGCTCGACGAGGGACAGCTCGGGGGAGGAAGGCAGCATGCTCTGAAGATATAAGCCAAACGGAGGCGACGGTTTATCCTCTCAGCACACACAATGCAAGCACTTCGACATCATCTTTGGTCGTAGCGAGAGCGGCACGAGGCAAGCCGAATCCGACCTGCGCCACCGCCCCCTCATGCGTAGATATCGCTCCGGCTCCACGGCACCTCATGGCTGCCATCGGCGTGCGGCCGGCTGGCGAGAATCTGGTGCAGGTTGACCCAGCCTTTCTTGAAGCCGTAGGCGCAGCCGGCCAGGTACAGGCGCCAGATGCGCAGGGCCTGCTCGGGAACCAGTTTGGCCGCCGCCTCCAGCCTTGCCTCCAGACCCTGGCTCCAGAAGTCCAGGGTGCGTGCGTAGTGCAGGCGCAGGCTTTCGACGTCGACCACTTCCAGCCCCGCCTCGCTCATCCGCGCCACTGCCAGCGACAGGTGCGGCAGCTCGCCGTGGGGGAACACATAGCGGTCGATGAAGTCGCCGGCGCCGCGCCCCACCGGACGGCCGTCGGTGTTGCTCGAAGTGATGCCATGGTTCATCACCAGGCCGCCCGGCCGAACCGCGTCGAACAGGTGCTGGAAGTAGATGCTGAGGTTGGCATGGCCGACGTGCTCGAACATGCCGACGCTGACCACCTTGTCGAAGCGGCCGTCGCGCGGCAGGTCGCGATAATCCATGTGTTGCAGTTCGACCTGGCCTTCCAGGCCCTCGGCCTTGACCCGCTCGCGGCCGAGCTTGAGCTGCTCGTCGCTCAGGGTGATGCCCAGCACCTTGGCACCGAATTCCTTCGCCGCCAGGCGCGCCAGGCCACCCCAGCCGCATCCGACATCGAGCAGCGTCTCGCCAGGCTTCAGGCGCAGCTTGCGGCACAGGTGGCGTAGCTTGGCCAACTGCGCGGTGGCCAGGTCCTCGAGGCCGGTCTCGAAGTAGGCGCAGGAGTACACCATCTCCGGGTCCAGCCAGAGCTGGTAGAACGCGTTGGAGAGGTCGTAGTGGTAATGGATCGCCTCGGCGTCGGTGGCCTTGTCGTGGCTCTTGCGCACGTAGTCGCCCGCGTCGTCGTCGTCGCCCAGGGCCGCGCTCAGGGCATCGCCCATGGCGATCACTTCGCCGATCGGGCCTTCGATGTCCATGCGCTTCTCAACGTAGGCGCGGCCCAGCACGCCGAGACTGGGCTGGGTGATCTCGGTCAGCAGCGTCGGGTCACGCACGACGAGAGTTACCTGCGGGTCCGGCCCCAGGTCGAAGGCCTGGGCCTCGCCGATGCGGATGCGCAACGGCAACTGCAGGGACAGCAACTCAGAGGGCAGATTGGCTTTCATGCATACCTCCTGGTCACAGGGCTGAAGAACTATAGACCAGTTGCTCCATAGTTCGGTCCTATGGCCTGGCTCACGGGCATCTATCAGGCGCTGACCGTGCCCGGTAGCGCCAGCCGATTCCCGCCGGATGGATAGTTCGCCACGCAAGCGTAGCAGCCGGTCCGGGAGGCATCCTTGTCAGGCCTGAGATAGAGCCTTTCTTCACTAGAAAGAATAGCGCTTGGGCGGCACTGTCCATAATCATTGGACCCTGGCCCCGAGGTACACTGTGCCTCCCTCCGGCGCTTTCCGACCGGAGGACCTCTGCTGTGAAGGGGGCCACCTTGAATACCTTCTCCGCACCGCGTCCGGCGGTCCGCACCGTACTGGTGGGGCTGATGCTGGCGATCTTCCTCGGTGCGCTGGACCAGACCATCGTCGCCGTGTCGCTACCGGCGATCTCCGCCGGCTTCGGCGACTTCGACCTGCTCGCCTGGGTCATCTCCGGCTACATGGTGGCGATGACCGTCTCCATGCCGATCTACGGCAAGCTCGGCGACCTCTACGGGCGCCGCGTGCTGATGCTGTTCGCCATCGCCCTGTTCACCGCCGCCTCAGCGCTCTGCGGCGCCGCGCAGAGCATGGAACAGCTGGTGCTCGCCCGCGTGCTGCAGGGCATCGGCGCCGGCGGCATGATGTCGGTGAGCCAGGCGATCATCGGCGACATCGTCCCGCCCCGTGAGCGCGGCCGCTACCAGGGCTATTTCAGCAGCATGTACGCCATCGCCAGCATCGCCGGGCCGGTGCTCGGCGGCCTGCTGACGGAATACCTGTCCTGGCGCTGGGTGTTCCTGATCAACCTGCCGGTGGGCCTGGTCGCCCTCGCCGTCTCGCGCCGCACCCTGCGCGGCCTACCGGTGCCGGGACGGCTGCCGGTGATCGATTACCTGGGCACGATGCTGATGATCGCGGGACTGGGCAGCCTGCTACTGGCGATCACCGAGGTCGGCCAGGGCGCGCGCTGGAACGATCCGCAGATGCTCGGGCTGTTCGCCGCCGCACTGGTGCTGATCCTGCTGTTCGTGCTGCAGGAACGTCGCGCGCCGGAGCCGCTGGTGCCGATGCACCTGTTCCGCATCCGCGCGGCGACGCTGAGCTGGCTGATCAGTTTCTTCGCCAGCTTCCAGGTGATCTCGCTGTCGGTGCTGGTGCCATTGCGCTTCCAGTCGGTGACCGGCGCCGGCGCGGACAGCGCGGCGCTGCACCTGCTGCCACTGGCCATGGGTGTGCCGCTGGGCGCCTACTGCTGCGGCCGGCTGACGGCGATCCTCGGCCGCTACAAGCCGCAGATCGTCGCCGGTGCACTGCTGACGCCCTGCGCCATCGCCGGCCTCGCGCTGTCGCCACCGGACGCCTACCTGCTCTCGGGCCTGTGCATGCTGCTGACCGGCACCGCCGCCGGCACCCAGTTCCCCACCAGCCTGGTGGCGGCGCAGAGCGCCGTGGACACCCGCTACCTGGGCGTGGCCACCAGCAACATCACACTGTTCCGCTCCCTGGGCGGCGCGGTGGGCATCGCGCTGATGTCGGCCCTGCTGCTGGCCATGCTGCAACCGCTGGCAGGCGACGCCGGCCACGGCCTGTCGGCCAGTGCCCTGCTGGACAGCCTGAGCGGCGCGGGCCACGAGGCCCATCGGCAGACTCTGGATCAGGTGTTCAGCCATCTGTTCCTGATCAACGCAGGCTTCGGCGCGCTGGCGCTGCTGATCGCTCTGGCGCTGCCCGATCACGCGCTGCGTGGCCGGGCCGGCGACTGACGGCCCGGGAGCACGGCAAGGTCAGTCCTCGTCGTTGAGGTAGCTGACCTTGCGCAGGTCCGGCAGCAGCAGGCAGACCACCAGCGCCACGCCGCACATGACCGAGACGTAGATGTAGAAGTACTCCTCGACGCCGAGGCTCTTCAGGCCCAGGGCGACGTATTCCGCCGAGCCGCCGAAGATGGCATTGCCCACCGCATAGGACAGGCCCACGCCCAGGGCACGGATCTGTGGCGGGAACATCTCCGCCTTGATCAGGCCGCTGATGGAGGTGTACAGGCTGACGATGGCCATCGCCGCGATGATCAGCACGAAGGCCAGGTAGGGGCTGCTTACCGCCTTGAGCGCGGAGAGGATCGGCCAGGTGAAGATCATCCCCAGGATGCCGAACCAGAGCATCGAGGTCTTGCGCCCAATGCGGTCGGACAGCGCGCCGAACAGCGGCTGCATGCACATGTAGACGAACAGGGCGAAGGTCATCACGCCGCTGGCCACCTTGGCGTCCATCCCGGCGGTGTTCACCAGGTATTTCTGCATGTAGGTGGTGAAGGTGTAGAAGATCAGCGAGCCGCCGGCGGTGAAGCCGAGCACGGTGAAGAAGGCGCGCTTGTGGTGGGCGAACAGCTCGGTGAGGGTGCCCGACTCCTTGCGCTGCAGAGTGGACGCCTTGGCCGTCTCGCTCAGGGAGCGGCGCAGGTAGAAGGCGATCACCGCGGTGATGGCGCCGACCACGAAGGGAATCCGCCAGCCCCACTCCTTCAGCTCATCGGTGGTCAGCAGCTGCTGCAGGACCACCACCACCAGCACCGCCAGCAACTGGCCGCCGATCAGGGTGACGTACTGGAAGGAGGCGAAGAAGCCACGCTGGCCCTTGAGTGCGACCTCGCTCATGTAGGTGGCGCTGGTGCCGTACTCGCCGCCCACCGAAAGGCCCTGGAACAGTCGCGCGAGCAGCAGCAGGGCGGGCGCGGCGACACCGATGGTGGCGTAGGTCGGCATCACGGCAATTGCCAGCGAGCCGCCGCACATCATCAGCACCGAGATCATCATCGCGGTCTTGCGGCCCTTCTTGTCGGCGATGCGGCCGAACATCCAGCCGCCGATGGGGCGCATCAGGAAGCCGGCGGCGAACACCCCGGCGGTGTTGAGCAACTGCACCGTCGGATTGTCCGAGGGGAAGAAGGCATGGGCGAAGTACAGGGCAGTGAAGGCGTAGACGTAGAAGTCGAACCACTCCACCAGGTTGCCCGAGGAGGCGCCGACGATGGCGAGGATGCGCGTACGGCGCTCATGGGCAGAGTACTGCGGCGCGGAGGCAGATACGTTCATAGGGCTTCTCTGATTGGGTTGAACAGCGTCCCGGATCGCTGGGCGGAGGTCCCTGGCCGCCCCGTATCAGCCCTCTCGCCGCCTGCTCCGGGCGATCTGCCGCTGACACAATCAGAAACAGTATAGACAGCTCCGATAGCCGGCTAACGAAATCCTCGGCTTTCCCCCGCGCTTTTGGTTCGAATATCGGACAGGCCCAACAGGCGTTTGTCGTTTTCGATTGACCGGCCAGTAGCCAGCTTCTATCGTTGGCCCGCCTTGCACCCTTCGGGAGACTTGTCAGGTACCCCTCGGAGGGTCGGGGTCCGACCTTGTCCACAAGACAAGGTCGATTTCCATTCCCCTCGTGTTGCGGCTCCTGCCGCCTGGCCTCGGTGCCCCGTCCACACCCCCGGACGTGCAGGCACCGGGGGAATGTTGATCTCCCTCCCCCCACCTCCGCTCAGCCCAGCCACTCGACCATTCGTCGTAGCCATTTAAGAGACATCTGTCGCGTGTATACTGCGGGGCAGTGCTACAGGCCGCGAAAAGCGCGGCTTTCGTCGATTTGACCGGGGGGCTCTGCTTGAACGCAGCCAATCCACTGTGGTTTGCCATCGGACTGGCCGCGCAGGCGGCTTTCTCTGCCCGCTTTCTGGTCCAATGGGTGCTCTCCGAGCGCGCCCGCAAGAGCCTGATGCCGGTGCATTTCTGGTATTTCAGCTGTGCCGGCGCGGTGCTGCTGCTGGCTTACGCCACCCACCAGCGGGATCTGGTGATCAGCCTGGGGCAACTCGCGGGCCTGGCCATCTACCTGCGTAACCTCGAACTGGACCGCCGTCACGGCGGGGGCCGAGCGCTGTTCTTCGCCTGGCCCTGGCTGACCTGGTCGACGGTGGCCATCGCGCTGGGCTGGATGTCCAAGCCCGAGCCGATCATCCACGCCATCACCGGCGCCGATCCGTTCTGGACCACCCTGGGCATGGTCGGCCAGGTGCTCTTCACCGGGCGCTTCGTGCTGCAGCTGTGGTACTCGGAGCGCGCCGGGCGCCCGGTCAACCCCATCTACTTCTGGTACCTGTCGATGGCCGGCAGCGTGTTGCTGTTCAGCTACGCCGTGGCCCAGCGCGACCCGATCATCATCCTCGGCCAGTCCTTCGGCATCGTGGTCTACCTGCGCAACCTGGCGCTGATCCGGCGCCAGGCCCAGACCGAAGGCGCCAGCGCGCAGAGTCAGTGAGCCTTCAGCGGCTCCTGAAATAAGCCGTCAGTTGCGTGGGAAGGGTAGAGCGGAGCGAAACCCATGCTGTAGGTGCGCGCTCCGATGGGTTTCGCTTCGCTCTACCCATCCTACAAGACCTTGAAGCAAGCCCGCTGACGGGGCATGGAATGGTCCAGGGGCGCTTGAAGCAAACCGCTCAGCGCTGCTTCTCGAAGCGGTAGAAGAGGTTCGGCTCGCTGGCCACGTAGAGGTTGCCGTCGGCATCCATGGTCAGCCCCTCGGCCTGCGGGGCCCCATGCTTCAGGTCGCCAAAGCCGCCGAGCGAGCGGAAGCTGACCAGCTTGCCCTGCCCATCCAGCTCCATGATCAGCTTCGACTCCTCGCTGAGCACCAACAGGTGGCCGCTCTTGCGGTCGTAGTGGAGGTCGGAGATATCGGTGCCGAATACGCTGCGCTTCACCCAGTCGGTGTGGTCGATCACCTTGAGTTGCAGCTTGCCGGCAAGGCTCGCGCGTATGCCGGTGACTTCATAGATCTGCCGCGGGCCGCGTTCCTTGCCGATGAACAGGCGGTCGTGTTCGGCATCGTAGGTCAGCCCTTCGAAGCCCTTGTTGTGGCGGCTCGGGTTGATCTCCAGGGCGAACGACTGCGCATCGCGGACGTCGATGCTCTGGCCAGGCTGCTCCGGCAGTGCGAAGAAATCGATCTGCTGAAGGTTTTCGTCGGAAACCGCCACCAGGCCGCCGCCCAGGTAAGCCACGCCTTCGACGTCCTGGAAGCCGGTCATGGGGTACTGCGCCAGCATCTCGCCGGTCTTGCTCAACACCGCCAGCTTCATGGCTCCGGCGTTGGTCACGGCGATCAGGCGATCATGGTCGAAGTCGTAGCTGAGGGCGGACAGGTCAGACTCGATGCCCTTCACCGGCTGCGCATCGATCACCACCTTGTAGTCCGGCAGCCAGACGCTGCGCCCCGCCCATTCAGAGGCGTGCAACTGGCTGCTGATGTAGAAGTAGGCCTGTTGTGGCCAGTGCTTCATGAGCAGCAGCGTCACCGTGGGCGCGACCAGCACCAGTGCCAGAGCCAGCAACAGCAAGGTGCGCCGGTCGAAACGGCGACGCAGGGGGTGCAGTTGCATGACGTCCATGCCGTCGGCGGCTCTGTTCACGTTCGGACTCCCAGGTCAGTGGAAACTTAGAAAAGTGGCTGCTTCCAGGCGAAGCGATAGGCCGGAACGGAAGCGTCATCGGCGCACTGGCCGTTGTCGGCATCGGCGCCGACCAGGAACCAGTGCTCCTCGTAGTCCCCTTTCACTTCGCGGGCGCGCTCACGGCGGAAACAACGGTCGAGGCTTTCGGCGGAGACCATGGCCACCGCCTGCGGATGGCCGCGCAGCCAAGTCAGCGCCTTGCTCAGCGGGTCCGGGGTATCCAGGCCGAAGTGCACCAGCGGCTGGCGGGCGTAGAGCCAGTGGCCCTCGCGCCAGTTGGTCAGCACCAGTTCGGCGCCGCCGCTCAGGCGCGCCACCTCTGCCATCAATGGTCGACGGTCATCGCCGGGGTCGCGCAACGGCTCGATGAAGCCTCGGGCGAACCAGGCGGCGAACCAGATCACCGCGATGACCTGGAAGACCTTGCGCGCCCTCGGCCGCTCGGCGAACCAGCGGCGCAACAGCCAGGGCACCAGCGGCGCCATGGCCAACACCAGCCCGGGCAGCGCGGGGAAGATGTACAGCTTGCGCTTGCCGGAGCTCAGACTGAAGAACAGCAGCACCAGCGCCACCCAGCCGAGCAGCACCAGCAGGCGGCCGTCATGGCGGGCCAGCTGGCGGCGCCAGGCGGGCACCATCCACGGTAGGGTCAGCACCAGAGGCAGCCAGTACTGCGGGATGACCTTGGCGAAGAAGTACCAGAACGGCTCCTGGTGCTGCCAGGCGCTGGCGTAGCGCTTGGCGGTCTGGTGCAGGAGGATGTCGTCGAGGTAGGCGCGACCATCGGCGCTGCCGCTCAGGAGCACGTGCAGCACCACCGGCACCAGCCACAGTGCGATAGCCCCCAGGGCCACCAGCAGCCCCAGCCACCAGGCGCGGGCCTGGCCGGGCATCCGCACCACGCCGGACCAGCCCTTGCGCGCCGCATAGGCGTAGGGAATCAGCATCAGCGCGGGCAGGAAGCCCACACCCTTGCTGATGATGCCCAGGCCCATCACCGCGCAGGCCAGGTAGAACCAGCGCCATGCCGGGCCGAGCAGCAGGTGGCGGCACAGGCCATAGACGCCCAGGCTGATCCACAGACAAAGGAAGCCGTCGATGCTGCCATCGCGCAGCACCGAATAGGTCTGGTAGGTGGCCAGGAACAGCAGCCCGGCGATGAGGCCGATGCGGCGGTTCCACAGGCGGCGACCGAGGTCGTAGAGGCAGGCGGTGGCCACCAGCCCGGAGCCGAAGGCCGGCAGGAACAGCGCCAGGTTCGGCGCCACTCCCAGGCGCACCAGTAGCGCCACCAGCCACATGAACAGCGGCGGCTTGTCCGGATAGATTTCCGCGGCGCGATGGGGGATCAGCCAGTCGCCGCTCTGAAGCATTTCCAGGGCAACGCCGAGGAAGCGCTCCTCATCGACGTTGCCCGGCTGGCGCAGCCCAAGGCCGGCACCCAGCAGCAAGGCCGCCAGTACCAGCAGCAGCCAGGGCCGTTCGGCGCAACGCCACAACCAGGAATGTTGTGTCCCGGTCCCGACACGAAGGGGCGTCAGGCTCGGAAGGGAGTTGCCTGGCTCGCCCTGGTTCGCCATGGATCAGCGCCCCAGTTCGCGGGGAACGGCATCCAGGCGTGTGCGCCGGATCAGCCACCAGACGCCGAACAGATCCAGGATGCCCACCAGCGCGCGGTCCAGGTTGCCGTACTTGGACACCCCTGCGTTGCGCGGCCTGTGGTTCACCGGATGCACGCGCATGCTGCCCTGATGGCGTTGGATCAGCGCCGGAATGAAGCGGTGCATGTGATCGAAGTACGGCAGGCGCAGGAAGGCCTCGCGCTCGATCAGCTTGAGCCCGCAGCCGGTATCCGGGGTGTGGTCGTTGAGCAGGCGGCCGCGCAGGCGGTTGGCGAAGCGCGAGGCCCAGCGCTTGCTGGCGCTGTCCTGGCGTTTCACGCGGTGTCCGGCGATCAGCTTGAGGTCCGCCGGGCAGTCGGCGGCGCGAACCATGGCGAGCATCCCGGGTATATCCGCCGGGTCGTTCTGGCCGTCGCCGTCCAGGGTCGCCAGCCAGCGGCCACGGGCAGCCTCGGCGGCGTGGTAGATGGAGGTGCTCTGGCCCAGCGAGCGCTCGTGGGTCAGCACTCTCAGCTCGGCGTAGCCACCGCGCTGCAGGTTCTGCAGCTCGGCGCGGGTCGCGTCGGTACTGCCGTCGTCCACCACTATGACTTCGAACACCTCGCCGGCCAGGGCCTGGCGGACTTCCTCAAGGAGCCCGGGAAGGTTCTCGGCTTCATTCTTCGCCGGAATCAGCACCGACACATAAGGGCTGTTGGACATGCTTCGACTTTTACTCCGTGGCCCTTTACGCCGCTCCGACGCAGGGTTCTTCAATCGCGTAGAACTCGCGATACCAATGAACGAAACGCTCGACACCGCTCTGCAGCGAAGTCGCCGGGCGGAAGCCGGTGCGCTGTGCCAGCGCCTCGACGTCGGCCCAGGTCTGCAGCACGTCACCGGGCTGCAGCGGCAGATAATTGCGGACGGCCCGACGGCCCAGCGCGAGCTCAACGCACTCCACCATGTCGAGCAGGCGTACCGGCTCGCCACGGCCGATGTTGTAGAGCGCCGCCGGCGCCTCGCCGTGTTCGCCCGGCTCGGGCGGGCAGTCCTGGATGCGCACCACGCCCTCCACCACATCGTCGATGTAGGTGAAGTCGCGGGACATCTCGCCGTTGTTGTAGATATCGATGGGGCGACCTTCGAGGATCGCCCGGGTGAACTTGAACAACGCCATGTCCGGACGCCCCCAGGGGCCGTACACGGTGAAGAAGCGCAGGCCGGTGAGCGGCAGCCGGTAAAGGTGCGCGTAGGTGTGCGCCATCAGCTCGTTGGCACGCTTGGTGGCGGCGTACAGCGACACTGGCTGGTCCACCGCGGCATCGGTACTGAACGGCATGTTGCTGTTCATGCCATACACCGAGCTGCTGGAGGCATACACCAGGTGCCCAACCTGCGAATGGCGGCAGCCTTCGAGCAGATTGACGAAACCGGTCAGGTTGGCGTCGGCGTAAGCCTGCGGGTTTTCCAGCGAGTAGCGCACCCCGGCCTGGGCGGCCAGGTGGATAACTCGCTCGAAGCGCTCACGCTGGAACAGGGCAGCCAGGGCCGGTGCGTCGGCGATGTCCAGCTGCTCGAAGCGGAAGTTGCGCTCCTGGCACAGCAACGCCAGGCGGGCCTGCTTGAGCTCGACGCTGTAGTAGTCGTTGAGGTTGTCGATGCCGACCACATCGTGGCCGTCGCGGCACAACCGCTGTGCGGTATGGAAGCCGATGAAACCGGCGGCGCCGGTGACCAGGAACTTCACGGATACAGTCCCCAGCTGGAGCCGGGAGCAGGGATATCCCCTGTCAGCACGAACGCTGTGATCGTCATGGGTCGCCCGAGCCAGTGTGTTTGTTGTAGTGACCGGCTATGGCCGATCCCTGGTCTTGTCAGTCCGGGGCCGCAAGGGCCACGGTCACGCAGCGCATCCACTGAGGACGCCGCGAAAAGGCTGACTTATCGTCTTGGCAGGCGCGAGAAGAATTTGTGAAATTTGTGTAGGAAAAATGTGACAGGCCTACAGCAAAAGGCTCTAGCTGTAGGAGAAGGGGGAGGGAGAAAGATGAAGGAGAAATCGGGTGCCGGCGCTGCGCGCCGACACCCGGGGTCGCTCGACGGTGACCGTTTTATTCCACGGTCACGGATTTTGCGAGGTTGCGCGGCTGGTCGACGTCAGTGCCCTTGAGCACGGCCACGTAGTAGGACAGCAGTTGCAGCGGCACGGTGTAGAGAATCGGCGCCAGGCAGTCGTGGATCGCCGGCATGCCCACCACGTGGGTGCCCGCGCCGTTGTCGATGCCGGTGCCGCCTTCGGCGAAGACCACCAGCTCGCCGCCCCGGGCGCGCACTTCCTGCAGGTTGGACTTGAGCTTTTCCAGCAGCTCGTTGTTCGGCGCCACGGTGACCACCGGCATGTCGGCGTCCACCAGGGCCAACGGGCCGTGCTTGAGCTCGCCGGCTGGGTAGGCCTCGGCGTGGATGTAGGAGATTTCCTTGAGCTTCAGCGCACCTTCCATCGCCACCGGGTATTGCGCGCCACGGCCAAGGAACAGGGTGTGGTGCTTCTCGGCGAACAGCTCGCTGACCTTCTCCACCACCTTTTCCATCGCCAGGGCTTCTTCCAGGCGAGTCGGCAAGCGGCGCAGCTCGGCCACCAGTTCGGCTTCGACGCCGTCGTTCAGGCGCTTCTGCACCTGGCCGATGCCAAGGGTGAGCAGCAGCAGCGCCACCAGCTGGGTGGTGAACGCCTTGGTGGAGGCGACACCGATTTCCGGGCCGGCGTTGGTCAGCAGGGTCATGTCCGACTCGCGCACCAGCGAACTGGTGGCGACGTTGCAGATCGACAGGCTTGCGAGGAAGCCCAGCTCCTTGGCGTAACGCAGCGCGGCCAGGGTGTCGGCGGTTTCCCCGGACTGGGAGATGGTGACGAACAACGAGTCAGGATGTACCGCCACCTTGCGGTAACGGAATTCGCTGGCGACTTCGACTTGGCAGGGAATGCCGGTCAGGCTTTCCAGCCAGTACCGGGCGACCATGCCTGCATGGTAGCTGGTGCCGCAGGCGACGATCTGCACGGTGCGCACCTTGGTCAGCAGCTCGCGGGCCTGTGGACCGAAGTTATCCACCAGCACCTGCTCGGTGCCCAGGCGACCTTCCAGGGTGCGCTGCACCACGGACGGCTGCTCGTGGATTTCCTTGAGCATGAAGTGACGGTACTCGCCCTTGTCGGCGGCCTCGGCGCCTTCGTGGTAGCGCACGGCTTCACGCTGCACCGGATTGCCCTTCACGTCCCACAGTTTCACGCTGTCGCGGCGGATCTCGGCGATGTCACCTTCTTCCAGGTAGATGAAGCGGTCGGTGACCTGGCGCAGGGCCAACTGGTCGGAAGCCAGGAAGTTTTCGCCATGACCCAGGCCGACTACCAGCGGGCTGCCGCTACGGGCGGCGAGGATGCGATCCGGTTGCTTGGCGCTGATGACCGCCAGGCCGTAGGCGCCGTGCAGCTCCTTGACGGTGGCCTTGAGCGCGACGGTGAGGTCGCCCATCTCGGTCAGCCGCAGGTGCAGCAGGTGGACGATGACCTCGGTGTCGGTCTGCGAGGTGAACACGTAACCGCGCGTCTTGAGCGTTTCGCGCAGGGCTTCGTGGTTCTCGATGATGCCGTTGTGCACCACCGACAGTTCACCCTGGGAGAAATGCGGGTGGGCATTGGCCTCGGTGGGCGCGCCGTGGGTGGCCCAGCGGGTATGGGCGATGCCCAGGTGGCCGAGCAGCGGCTGCTCCTCGATGGCCTGCTCCAGGCTGGACACCTTGCCAGCGCGACGGCGACGATCCAGCGCGCCGGAACCATCGACCACAGCCACCCCGGCACTGTCATAGCCACGGTATTCAAGGCGCTTGAGGCCCTCGACGAGGATCGGGGTTACGTTACGTTCGGCGATGGCGCCTACGATTCCACACATGGGATGGCTCTCCTTTTTAGTCTTCGCAGCGCGCGCGGATCACTTTCACGCCACGCGCCTGGATCAGTTCGAACGCCTCATCACTCAGGCGCTCGTCGGTAATCAGTATCTGGACGCTGCTCCAGGGCAGCTCCAGGTTGGGGATGCGCCGGCCCAGCTTGTCGGACTCGGCCATCACGATAACTTCGCGGGCGACCTCGGCCATGACCCGGCTCAACCCCAGCAATTCATTAAACGTGGTGGTTCCACGCTCGAGGTCCAGGCCGGTGGCGCCGATGAACAGTTGGTCGAAATCGTAGGAGCGCAGCACCTGCTCGGCCACCTGGCCCTGGAAAGACTCGGAATGCGGGTCCCAGGTTCCACCGGTCATCAGCAGCACCGGCTCGCGCTCCAACTCGCGCAATGCGTTGGCCACGCTCAGCGAGTTGGTCATCACCACCAGCCCCGGCTTGCGCCCCAGTTCAGGAATCAAAGCGGCCGTTGTGCTGCCGCTGTCGATGATGATTCGCGCATGCTCGCGGATGCAGGCCGCCGCCGCGCGGGCGATGGCCTGCTTGTAGCGCGACAGCGGCTGGCTCGGCTCGCCGATCAGCTCGTGGGGCATCGGCACCGCGCCGCCGTAACGGCGCAGCAGCAGACCGTTGCCTTCCAGGGCGGCCAGATCCTTGCGGATGGTCACCTCGGACGTGGCGAAGCGGCGGGCGAGATCGTCCACGCTGACCTCGCCCTGCTCGGCGAGCAGCGCCAGGATGTCGTGGCGGCGTTGCGGCGTGTTGCGTTTCGACATGAACGATTAAGTTTCGATTCGGAAGATAATGGCGCGAATCAAAACCCAAGAGCTTTCGTTCGTCAAGATTTTATGGAGCGAATGGAAGGTTTTTCCGTAGGGCGTACAACCGTTCGCGGTTGTATGCCGACTCACCCTATCCATACGGATCGGGCAACGGGGCGCCCGACTCGAACCCGAGCAGACAGGAAACCAAGGTCAATCGGCGTATAACGCGGAGCGTTATACGCCCTACGGAACTAAAGGAATGGAATCAGTCCGCTTCCAGTCGATTGCGCCCGCCGCGCTTGGCGCGGTAGAGCGCCTGGTCGGCCCGCTCGAAGACCACATCGCTGCGCTCGCCGGCACGGAAGGCGGTCAGACCGGCCGAGCAGGTGATCACCAGGCGTTCGCCCTTGAAGTGGAACGGGCAGGCTTCCACCGCGCCACGCAGCAGGTCGAGCAGCCGCTGGCCGCCTTCCAAGGGCGTTGCGGGCAGCAGCACGACGAACTCCTCGCCGCCGTAGCGGGCGATGAAATCGGTCTTGCGCAGACGCTTGGAAAGCTCCGAGGCGATGATCTTCAGCACCTTGTCGCCGGCCAGGTGGCCGAAGTCGTCATTGATGCGCTTGAAGTGGTCCACGTCCAGGATCGCCAGCAGCAGATCACCGCCGGCGCGCTCCCAGCGCGCCACTTCCTGCTCCAGGCGCTCGGCCAGCGCGGCGCGGTTGGGCAGGCCGGTGAGCGCGTCGGTCATGGCCTTCTGGCGCTGGTCCTCGATATTGGCCTTGAAGGTCCTGGCCTCCTCTTCCATGCTCGCCACCCGCGTCATCAGCGACTGGATGCGCTCGCCCACCTCGCGCTCGCGGGCCTCGCGCTCCTCACGGAACTGGTCCATGGTCATGACCAGTCCTTGCAGGCGGCTTTCCACGTGAAGCTTGAGGCCTTCCAGATCGGTGGCTTCCAGCACGCTTTCCTTCAGGCCGCTGACCTGTTCGCGCAGCGAGTCGTCCAGGGTGCGGGCGCTGGAGCTGGAGCCGGCGTGGTTGTCGTGTACGGCTTGCAGCCCGTCGAGGAACGCCCCCAGGCGCTCGTTGAGCTGGTGCAGGTAACCTTCGAACTCACGCTGGCCGCTGTCGTTGAGCGACAGCACCAGCACCGCCAGGTCATCCAGCACCGGCACCAGTTCGTACCAGTTCAGGCTGCCGTGAATGCGCGCGCGCAAGGCATCGGCCTGGGGCTGATGGGTGGTCGGCAGGTGCATTTCGTCCAGCAGATGCAGCAGGCTGGCCTCGATGTGCGGCGCGACCGCGCTGTAGCCCGGCTCCGGGCGCGGCGGCAGGGCGTAGGGGTCGGCGGCTTCTGCCGGCTGGCCGAACAGGCCAGGGGGCAACGGCAGGCTGTCGAGCAGCGCCGGTCCGGGCGTCACCTCGGGAGAAACGGCTGGCGCTTCGGCCGTCACCGGGCTGATCGCCGCAGCAACCGGCTCGGCAACGGGCTCGGCCGCTACAGGGGCAGGCGCGGAGAATTCAACCTGAACGGCAGCGGCCTCGGCCAGCGGCGCCTGGGCGACGACGGCGGCGGCCGCCAGTGGCTCCTCCGGCGCATCGGCGGCAGCTTCGCGTCCGCCAAACAGACGTTGCAGCAGGCCGGGGCGCTGCTCGTCGTCGGCGCCGTCGAAATGCTCCAGCACGCGGCGCTGCAAGCCGCTCAGCTCAGTGAGCAGGGCCGGCAGCTCACGGGAGCTGCTGGCTCGCGCGGCGATATCCCTGGCGAAATGCTTGAGCGGCTTGCGCACCTCCGCCGGCAGCTCGAGCGCCAGTAATTGCTGGGCGAGCTGGGAGAGCGCCGCGATGTTCTGCTCGATGCGCTGCTGGCGGCGCTGCTCGGAGTCGAGCACCGCGCGCTCCAGTTGCGGGATCAGGCGGGAGAGGCCGGCGTCCATCTCGTCGCGGCGCAGGACCTCGCGCAGCTCCTTCATGCAGGCGTCCACCGCCTTGTCGCTGCCTTCGGCCGCCAGGCTGCTGCGCACCAGGCCTCGGCGCAGCAGGTCGACGCGGGCGTTCCAGCGCCGCTCGAGCTTCTCCTGCTGCTCCAGGTTGTCGAGATACTTCTGTTTCCAGCGCGGTTCGGCTTCGCGACTCATTCAGGGGCCTCGCCGCGCAAGGCCAGCGACGAGGAGGTGCGCAAGGCATCCGGCAAGCGGATTTCCACGGCCACCGGCAGGTGGTCGGAAATCGGCTGCGGCAGAACACTGACGCGCTCCAGCGCCAGCTCGGAACTGAGCAGGATATGGTCCAGGCAGCGCTGTGGACGCCAACTGGGGAATGTGGCTTCCACCTGCGGCGCGATCAGCCCGAGGTCGCGCAGCGGCGAGCTTTCCAGCAGATCGGCGGCGTGGGTGTTCATGTCGCCCATCAGCACCTGGTGGCGATAGCCCTGCAGCAGCTCGCGTATGTAAGCGAGCTGGCGGGTGCGGGTTCGCGCGCCGAGGGCCAGGTGCATCATCACCACCGCGAGGGCGTCCTCGCCTTCGCCGAAGCGCATGAGGATCGCGCCGCGTCCGGGCGGGCCGGGCAGCGGATGGTCTTCCAGGGCGGTGGGCTGCAGACGGCTGAGCAAGCCGTTGCTGTGCTGGGCGATGCGCCCGAGATTACGGTTGAGCTGCTGGTACCAGTAGGGGAAGGCACCGAGCTGGGCCAGGTGTTCGACCTGGTTGATGTTGCCGGAGCGGATGCTGCCGCCGTCGGCCTCCTGCAGCGCGACCACGTCGTAGTCGGCGAGCAGCTCGCCAATGCGTTGCAGGTTGCTGGCCCGCCCGGCGGTCGGCAGCAGGTGCTGCCAGCCGCGGGTCAGGTAGTGCCGGTAACGCTCGGTGCTGATACCGACCTGGATGTTGAAGCTGAGCAGGCGGAGCCGGCCGTCGTCGGGCAAGCCGGAGGAGCTCCCCTGGAGGGGATTCACCTTCGGGACACAGGCCCCTGCGACGCGCTCTCGAGTCCGCCGGCGCAGCATCGCCAGCTCCTTACTGAGCGGCCTTGGTGGAAGCGCGTTCCTTGGCGATCAGCTGGTCGGCCAGCTCCAGGGCGGCGTCCGGGCTGCCGGCCGAACCGATGTCGAAGCGGTACTTGCCGTTGACGACCATGGTCGGTACGCCGCTGATCTGGTAGGCCATCGCCAGCTTCTTGGCCTTCTCGATCTGGCCCTTGATGGCGAAGGAGTTGTAGGTGCTGAGGAACTTGTCCTTGTCCAGGCCCTGCTCAGCCACGAAGGCGGCCATTTCTTCCGGGGTGGTCAGGCTCTTGGGGTTGTTGTGCAGCTTTTCGAAGATCGCATGGTGGACCTTCTGCTCCACGCCCATCGACTCCAGGGTCAGGTACAGCTGGCCGTGGATATTCCACAGGCCGCCGAACATGGCGGGAACACGCACGAAGTGCACGTCGGCCGGCAGCTTCTCGATCCACGGATTGATGGTCGGCTCGAAGGCGTAGCAGTGCGGGCAACCGTACCAGAACAGCTCCACCACCTCGATCTTGCCCGGCTGGGACACGGGCACGGCCTGGCTCAGCTCGGTGTAGCTCTTGCCAGCTTCGAACTCGGTGGCATTCGCGTTGAGGGCGAACAGGCCGGCAAAGGCAAGCGCGGCGGTGAAAATCAGGTTACGCATGGTTCACTCCTTGGCTGAACGGGTCCGCCTCGCTCGGCGCGGCGGGATGAAGCGGTTTTGACCTGGGGTGCCAGGTGCGGTTCCAGCATTGTAGTGGCGGCGGATGCGAAAAAGGGCGGCCTAAGCCACCCTTTTTTCATTCCAGCGATTCCGCCCGGCGCGCCTCTTAGTGCAGGCCTTCGATGTAGCTGGAGATCGCCGCGATGTCCTTGTTGGACAGCTTGGCGGCGATGCTGCGCATGATCATGGCGTCGCCGTCGTTGGTGCGATCGCCTTCGCGGAAGGCGGTCAGCTGCTTGGCGGTGTAGGCCGAGTGCTGGCCACCCAGGTGCGGGAAGCCGGCTTCGGCGTTGCCCAGGCCGCTGGGGTTGTGGCAACCGGTGCAGGCCGGCATGCCTTCGGACAGCTTGCCGCCACGGAACAGGGCTTCGCCCTGGGCGACCAGTTTCGGATCGGCCATGCCGATGCTGGTGTTCTGGCTGGAGAAGTAGGCAGCGATGTCGGCCATGTCCTGATCGCTGACGTTGGCCAGTATGCCGGTCATTTCCAGCACGGTGCGGCGACCTTCCTTGATGTCGTGCATCTGCTTGAGCAGGTAACGCTCACCCTGGCCGGCCAGTTTCGGGAAGTTCGGCGCCATGCTGTTGCCATCGGCGCCGTGGCAGGCACCACATACAGCAGCTTTCGCCTGACCGGCCTTGGCATCGCCAGCGGCGTGCGCTACGCCGGTAAGGCCCAGGGTCAACAGCAGACTCACGATCAATTTGTTCATCAGCTAATCCAATAACGGCTAAGGGTGAAAGAGTAGGGCTTCCGGGATTACTTGGACATCCACTGGATGATGGCCTGGTAATCCTCGGCGCTGCAGTCGGTGCACAGGCCGCGAGGGGGCATCGCGTTGAAACCGTTGGTCACGTGTTGCACCAGCGTGTCCATGCCCTTGTCCAGGCGCGGTTTCCACGCGGCGGCGTCGCCTTTCTTCGGCGCCATCGGCAACTGACCACTGTGGCAGGCGCCACAGGCACGGTTGAATACGGCTTCCGGATCCTGGGCGGCCTGGGCGCTGGTGGCCAGCGCGGCAACGATGGCTGCGAACAGCAGTTTCTTCATGATTGTCCTCATCGTCAGGGAACGTTCGCGTTCTAAATGCGCGAACTTCTGGGGTTCCCGTTGCGCCCGACCCTGGGGGATAAAGCGCACACAAAATCCGCGGCATTATATACTTCCAATGCCGAAACGGAAACGAGCTCGCTCCCCGCGACACCTGGTCGCACCCCTCTGCGAATATGCCCATGCCCCCGATGAACCCTGCGAAAAACCCGATTCTCGGCCTGTGCCAACAGGCCACGTTCCTCATCAGCGCCGCCAAGGTGAACCAGTGCCCGGAAGACACCGGCCTGGAAGTCGCCTTCGCCGGCCGCTCCAACGCGGGCAAGTCCAGCGCGCTGAACGCGCTGACCCATGCGAACCTGGCGCGCACCTCCAAGACCCCGGGCCGCACCCAGTTGCTGAACTTCTTCCGCCTGGATGACGAGCGCCGCCTGGTCGACCTGCCCGGCTACGGCTACGCCAAGGTGCCAATCCCGCTGAAACTGCACTGGCAGCAGCACCTGGAGGCCTACCTGAGCAGCCGCAACGCGCTGGCCGGTGTGGTGCTGCTGATGGACATCCGCCATCCGCTGACCGATTTCGACCGCCTGATGCTGGACTGGGCCCAGGCCAGCCAGCTGCCGATCCACGTGCTGCTGACCAAGGCCGACAAGCTCGCCTTCGGCGCGGCGAAGAACGCGTTGCTCAAAGTGCGCAAGGAAATCCAGCAGGGCTGGGGCGACGTGGCCACCCTGCAGCTGTTCTCCGCCCCCAAGCGTCAGGGCGTGGAAGAGGCGCAGATGGTCCTGGCCGGCTGGCTGGGGCTGCTGGATGACGAGGAAGAAGAGGTTGGCGAGGAAGCCGAAGGCTGAATCGCAGGCAAAAAAAACCCCGAGCTTCGTATGGGGAGGGGGAAGTTCGGGGTTCAAGTCCGGACCGCTAGGGCGGGGTCCAGTAATCTGCCAACACTAAACACTGCAAAGGAGCATCGAAGGGCTTCACCAGCCATTCACGTGTTCTGACTGGGGCCTTTGCGGGAAAGTTCAGCAGGCCACGAAAATAATTTTCGCCCTGCCCTGTACGACCGTTGATCGGTCGACTGAAGGGCCCGCCACCCGGGCCCCTCGACCGCTCGTCAGTGTGCCTCGTCCCAGTTCGCCCCGACGCCGGCCTCGACCACCAGCGGTACGTCCAGCTCCGCCGCGCCGCTCATCAGCGGACGGATGGCCTCGCGGACCTGCTCCACCAGGTCCTCGCGAACCTCCAGCACCAGTTCGTCGTGTACCTGGAGAATCACCCGGGCGTCGACCCCGCTGTCCTGCAGCCAGTTATCCACAGCCACCATGGCGCGCTTCATGATGTCCGCGGCGGTGCCCTGCATCGGTGCGTTGATCGCGGTGCGCTCGGCGGCCTTGCGCATGGCGGCGTTCTTCGAGCCGATTTCCGGCAGGTACAGGCGGCGGCCGAACAGCGTCTCGACGAAGCCCTGCTCGGCTGCCTGGGCACGGGTGCGCTCCATGTAGGCCAGCACGCCGGGATAGCGGGCGAAATAGCGGTCGATATAGGCCTGGGCTTCCTTGCGCTCGACGCCGATCTGCTTGGCCAGGCCGAAGGCGCTCATGCCGTAGATCAGGCCGAAGTTGATCGCCTTGGCGCTGCGGCGCTGGTCGGAGGTGACCTCGTCCAGCGCCACGCCGAAGACTTCGGCGGCGGTGGCACGGTGCACGTCGCGGTCGTGGCGGAAGGCGTCCAGCAGGCCTTCGTCCTTGGCCAGGTGGGCCATGATGCGCAGCTCGATCTGCGAGTAGTCCGCCGCCAGCAGCTTGTAACCCTTGGGTGCGACGAAGGCCTGGCGGATGCGCCGGCCCTCGGCGGTGCGGATCGGGATGTTCTGCAGGTTCGGGTCGCTGGAGGACAGCCGGCCGGTGGCCGCCACGGCCTGGTGGTAGCTGGTGTGGATACGCCCGGTGCGCGGGTTGATCTGCTCCGGCAGCTTGTCGGTGTAGGTGCTCTTGAGCTTGCTCAGGGAGCGGTACTGCATGATCACCTTGGGCAGCTCGTAGTCCTGCTCGGCGAGATCAGCCAAAACGTTCTCGGCGGTGGACGGCTGGCCGGTGGCGGTCTTGGCCAGCACTGGCAGGCCCAGCTTTTCATAAAGGATGGCGCCCAGCTGCTTGGGCGAGCCGAGATTGAACTCCTGACCGGCCAGCTCGAAGGCCTTGCGCTCCAGTTCGACCATTTTCTCGCCCAGCTCGACGCTCTGCTTGCCCAGCAGGTTGGCGTCGACCAGTGCGCCGTTGCGCTCGATGCGCGCCAGCACCGGCACCAGCGGCATCTCGATGTCGGTCAGGACCTTTTCCAGCGACGGGATGGCCTGCAGCCTGGCCCACAGGGTCTGGTGCAGGCGCAGGGTCACGTCGGCGTCTTCGGCGGCGTAAGGACCGGCCTGCTCCAGGGCGATCTGGTCGAAGGTCAGCTGCTTGGCGCCCTTGCCGGCGATGTCCTCGAAGCGGATGGTGCTGTGGCCGAGGTACTTGAGCGCCAGGCTGTCCATGTCGTGGCGGGTCGCGGTGGAGTCCAGCACGTAGGACTCGAGCATGGTGTCGAAGGCGACGCCCTGCACGGCGATGGGCGTCGAGGCATTGGCCAGGACGTTCATGTCGTACTTGGCGTGCTGGCCGACCTTGCGCTTCTTCGGGTCCTCCAGCAGCGGCTTGAGGGCCTTGAGCACCGCGTCGCGGTCCAGCTGCGCCGGCACGCCCATGTAGCTGTGCGCCAGCGGCACGTAGGCGGCCTCGCCCTCCTTCACCGCGAAGGACACGCCCACCACCTGTGCCTGCTGCGGGTCGAGGCTGGTGGTCTCGGTATCGAAGGCGATCAGGTCGGCGGCTTCCAGCTTCTTCAGCCAGGCATCGAACTCGGCCTGCTCCAGCACGGTGTCGTATTTCGCGGTGGCCTGGACCGACGCGGCCTCGACTTCGCCAGCGCCCTCGTCCTTGGCCTCGCGCAGCAGGTCGTCCAGCCAGTTCTTGAACTCCAGCTCGCGGTACAGGCCGATCAGCGCCTCGCGCTGCGGCTCGCCCGGATGCAGCGCCTCGACGTCGACGTCCAGCTCAACGTCAGTCTTGATGGTGGCCAGTTCGTAGGACAGGAAGGCCATCTCGCGATGCTCTTCCAGCTTGGCCGGCAGGCCCTTGGCGCCGCGGATCGGCAGCTCGGGCACCTTGTCCAGGCTCGAATACAGCACATCCAGGCCGCCGCCGACGCCAACCAGCAGGCCCAGCGCGGTCTTCTCGCCCACCCCGGGCACGCCCGGAATGTTGTCGACCTTGTCGCCCATCAGAGCCAGGTAGTCGATGATCAGCTCAGGACCGACACCGAATTTCTCTTTTACGCCATCGGGGTCGAGCACGCTTCCGGTCATGGTGTTGACCAAAGTAATGTGCCCGTCGACCAGCTGCGCCATGTCCTTGTCGCCGGTCGAGATCACCACCGGGCGCCCCGCCGCCGCACTACGTCGGGCCAGGGTGCCGATCACGTCGTCCGCCTCCACGCCTTCCACGCAGAGCAGCGGCAGACCCAGCGCCCGCACGCTGGCATGCAGCGGCTCGACCTGCACGCGCAGCTCGTCCGGCATCGACGGGCGATTGGCCTTGTACTCGGCGAACAGCGCATCGCGGAAGGTCGGGCCCTTGGCGTCGAAGACCACCGCGAAGGGGCTGTCGGGGTACTGCTTGCGCAGGCTCTTGAGCATGTTCAGCACGCCCTTCACCGCGCCAGTGGGCATGCCGGTGGAAGTCGTCAGCGGCGGCAGGGCATGGAAGGCGCGATACAGGTAGGACGAGCCGTCCACGAGGACGAGGGGTGCTTGGCTCATGAGGGGAATCAACCTTTTCAGAAGGGCTCGGGCTAAACTGTCCGTAGCCAATTCGACAAAGGGACAAGGTTATCATGCGTACGTTGAACCGCCTGTTGCTCGCCGCTCTGCTGGGTCTTGGCGCGACCACCGTGATGGCGGCGGACGATGCCCCCAACGCCGAACCGGATGTAACCATCCGCCAGGAGGGCGACAAGACCATCCAGGAATACCGTGTGAACGGTTTCCTCTACGCCATCAAGGTCACGCCCAAGCACGGCAAGCCGTACTTCCTGGTGCGCCAGGACGGCAGCGACGGCAACTTCATCCGCTCGGACCAACCGGACAAGCTGATTCCACAGTGGCAGATCTTCAGCTGGTAAACCTCCACTTCCACGACGCTCCAGGGGATTGAGCATGTCGGTATTCACACCTCTGGAACGTCCTGTTCTCGAAGAATTCCTCGCACCCTACGACCTCGGTCGCCTGCACGACTTCCGCGGCATCGCGGAAGGGTCGGAAAACAGCAACTTCTTCGTCAGCCTGGAAAAGGGCGAGTTCGTCCTGACCCTGGTGGAGCGCGGCCCGGTGCAGGAAATGCCGTTCTTCATCGAACTGCTCGACGTACTGCACGAAGCCGACCTGCCGGTGCCCTATGCGCTGCGCACGAAGGATGGCGAGGCGCTGCGCCAGCTCGAGGGCAAGCCGGCGCTGTTGCAGCCGCGCCTGCCTGGCCGTCATGAGCGGGTGCCGAACAACCACCATTGCCGGGAAGTCGGCGACCTGCTGGCGCGCCTGCACCTGGCGACGCGCGGGCATATCATCGAGCGGCCCAGCGACCGTGGCCTGAGCTGGATGCTGCATGAAGGCCAGGCCTTCCAGTCGCACCTGTCCGGTCATGCCGCCGACCTGCTGGCCGATGCGCTGGAAGAGATTGCCCGACTGCTCGCCGAGCAGCCGGCGCTGCCGCGCGCCAACCTGCATGCCGACCTGTTCCGCGACAACGTGCTGTTCGACGGCCCGCACCTGGCCGGGTTGATCGACTTCTACAACGCCTGCTCGGGCTGGATGCTCTACGACCTGGCGATCGCCGTGAACGACTGGTGTTCCAACGAAGACGGCGCCCTCGACGGCCCCCGCGCTCGCGCGCTGCTGGCGGCTTATGCAGCCAAGCGGCCGTTCACCGCACTGGAAGCCGAGCTGTGGCCGGAGATGCTGCGGGTGGCCTGCGTGCGCTTCTGGCTGTCGCGCCTGATCGCCGCCGAGGCGTTCGCCGGGCAGGACGTGCTGATCCACGATCCAAGCGAGTTCGAGCGGAGGCTGGAGAAGCGGCAGAAGGTGGAGATTCATTTGCCGTTTGCGTTGTAAGCGGCAGCGCTTCGTACATCCACGATCCGGCCGACAGGCCGGATCGTGGATAAATCCGCTCCTTCGAGAGCCATACACACCGTAGGGCGTACAACCATTCGCGGTTGTACGCCGATACACCTCACCGCATCGCAACGCCGTTGCCGAGCCTGGACGAATTGCTCTTGTAGGAGCGATGGCCCACGCGCCAGCGCCATAGACTTAGCTCCGGCTCACCCACACTTGGAGTGCCCACAGTTCAGGCAGGTGGCACACCCATCCATCTGCACCACCGCCATGGTGTTGCACTTGCCGCACAGCTGGGCGCCGGGGGGGAAACCTTCGCCGGGCTCGGCCTTGTTGGTGCCTTGGGCCGCCTCATAGGCCGCGCGCTTCTCGGCCAGGTACAGGCGCTGCTCCTCGTCGAGCTGCGGGCCCTCCATCAGGCCGATGGCGACCAGGTGACGCTCCACCACCGCGCCGATCTCCGCCACGATCGACGGCATGTAGACGCCGCCGCGCTTGAGGTAGCCGCCACGCGGGTCGAACACCGCCTTCATCTCCTCCACCAGGAAGGTGCAGTCGCCGCCCTTGCGGAACACCGCCGACATGATGCGGGTGAGCGCGACGATCCACTGGAAGTGGTCCATGTTCTTCGAGTTGATGAAGATCTCGAAGGGCCGGCGCTGCTCGTAGGCCGTGTCCGGGTTGAGCACCACGTCGTTGATGGTCACGTACAACGCGTGCTCGAACAGCGGCGACTTGATCTTGTAGGTGGCGCCCACCAGCATTTCCGGTCGCTGCAGGGTCTCGTCCATCTTCACCACGGAGGCTGCCGCGGCGGCCTCGGCGCGAGCCTTTTCCTCGGCCACGTCCACCACCTGGAAGCCTTTGATCTTCTGGTTGATCTTGACACTCATGACATCTCTCCAGGGGTATCAGTACTTGCCGTAATAGCCTTCTTTCAGGGCATCGAAGAGGTTGGCGGCGGTATGGATCTCGCCGTCGTACTCCACTTCCTCGTTGCCCTTGAGCTCCACCACGCTGCCGTCTTCCAGCTCGAAGCGGTACACCGTCTTCTCCAGGTCCGCCTCCTTCACCAGCACGCCCTGGAAGGCCGCCGGGTTGAAACGGAAGGTGGTGCAGCCCTTCAGGCCCTGGCGCCAGGCATATAAATAGATGTCCTTGAAGTCCTCGAACGGGTAGTCGGTGGGGACGTTGGCGGTCTTGGAGATCGACGAATCGATCCACTTCTGCGCCGCCGCCTGGATGTCCACGTGCTGCTGCGGGGTGATGTCGTCGGCGGTGATGAAGTAGTCCGGCAGGCGGTGCTTCTCGTCCCCGGCGTCGGGCACCGCGTGGTTGTCCACCTGCGCGCGGTAGGCCAGCAGTTCGTAGCTGTAGACCGAAATCTTCTCCTTGGTCTTGCGCCCGGCGCGGATCAGGTTGCGCGAGTAGTGGTGGGCGAAGCTCGGCTCGATGCCGTTGGAGGCGTTGTTGGCCAGGCTCAGGCTGATGGTGCCGGTGGGCGCGATGGAGCTGTGATGGGTGAAGCGCGCACCCTGTTCGGCCAGTTGCTCCACCAGTTGCGGCGCATGCTCGGCGACCCGCTGCATGTAGCGCGAGTACTTGGCGTGGAGCACCCGGCCGGCCACCTTGTCGCCGACCTTGTAGCCATCGTCGACCATCTCCGGGCGCTTTCGCAGCATCTCGGCGGTCACTTCATAGTCTTGCGCCAGGGCCGGCGCCGGGCCCTTCTCGCGTGACAGTTCCAGGGCCACTTCCCAGCCCACCAGGGCCATTTCCCGTGCCACTTCCTCGGTGAACACGCAGGCTTCCGGGCTGCCGTAGCGCAGCTTGAGCAGGGTCAACGCCGAGCCCAGGCCAAGGAAGCCCATGCCATGGCGGCGCTTGCCGAGGATTTCCGCGCGCTGCTGTTCCAGCGGCAGGCCGTTGATCTCCACCACGTTGTCGAGCATGCGGGTGAAGACCCGCACCACCTCGCGGAAACGCTCCCAGTCGAAGCGAGCATTCTCGCCGAAGGGGTCATTCACGAAGCAGGTCAGGTTCACCGAGCCCAGCAGGCAGGAACCGTAGGGCGGCAGCGGTTGCTCGCCACAGGGGTTGGTGGCGCGAATGGCCTCGCACCACCAGTTGTTGTTCAACTCGTTGACCCGGTCGATGAGGATGAAGCCCGGCTCGGCATAGTCGTAGGTGGAGACCATGATCATGTCCCACAGGTGCCGCGCCTTGACCAGCCCGTAGACCTTGCAGGCCACGCGGCCATCCTCGCGCACCAGGTAGTCGTCATGCACCGGCCAGTCGCGCCAGACCACCTGCCCGGCGTCCTTCAGATCGACATCGTCGCGCTCTTTCTGGTGGACCGGGAAGACCAACGGCCAGTCCTCGTCGGCTTCCACCGCCGCCATGAACTCATCGGTGATCAGCAGGCTGAGGTTGAACTGGCGCAGGCGGCCGTCCTCGCGCTTGGCACGGATGAACTCGCGAACATCCGGATGGCTGACGTCGAAGGTGCCCATCTGCGCGCCGCGTCGCCCGCCGGCGGAGCTGACGGTGAAGCACATCTTGTCGTAGATATCCATGAACGACAGCGGCCCGCTGGTGTGCGCGCCGGCGCCGGAAACGTAGGCGCCGCGCGGGCGCAGGGTACTGAACTCGTAGCCGATGCCGCAGCCGGCCTTCAGCGTCAGCCCGGCCTCGTGGACCTTCTGCAGGATGTCATCCATGGAATCGCAAATGGTTCCGGAGACGGTGCAGTTGATGGTCGAAGTGGCAGGCTTGTACCCCTGGGCGCCGGCGTTGGAGATGATCCGCCCGGCCGGGATCGCGCCGTTGCGCAGGGCCCAGAGAAAGCGCTCGTACCAGTGCTCGCGCAGGGCCTTGTTCGCCTCGACATCGGCCAGGGCGCGGGCGACCCGCTGCCAGGTCTCGTCGACGCTGCCGTCGATGGGTTTGCCGCTCTTGTGCTTCAAGCGGTACTTGCTGTCCCAGATATCCTGCGAAGCGGGTTGCAGAGCGAGGACTCCTTGGTCTGCGCCACGGGGGCGCGCATCGGTCTTGGCCATCCGGGAAATAACCTCCTGTTGGTTGGGTTGGCAGGCGCAATGGAGCGCGAGTAAACCCAATATGTAGCTACCAAAAACTGACCAACATCAATATGTAGTGCCGCCTACCCATAAAGACACACAATAGACGGTTGGACGGCGGCGGCCGTGCCGGGTCCGGAATTCCAGACGATCGGCAGGATTGGGAGGCGGGAGGAAGCGGTGTTCGAAGGGGGCAGGTGCGACCATCAGGCGCGGGGAATGCGCCCGTAGGAGCGGACCTTGTCCGCGATGTTTTTCCGGACGCGGGTTCCGCGGCGGCTTACGAAGCGCCCCTCACCCCAGCCCTCTCCCATTGGGAGAGGGCTGGGGTGAGGGGAAAGCCCCGGCAGAGGAATTTCCCTGAGCGTAGGGCGCATAAAGCGGAACGCTTTATCCGCCACCCGCCGCGAGGCGTTATTCGCCCTGCGAGCGTATGTTCAGAGCTTCTCCAGACACCCCGCAAACTCACCCGCGAGGTTACCCAGCAGGTTCTCGTAACCCTGGGCATCCACCTTCACGCCAACCCCCAGGTCATCCAGTTCGGCCAGACGCACCGGCAGCCCCTGGCTGAGGGAATCGGCCAGACGCGGACGAATCGGCGGCTCGCTGAAGATGCAGGAAGGCCCGGCCTTCTGCAGTTGCGCACGCATGGATGCCACATGCCGCGCACCCGGCTGCACATCGGCGGACACAGCGAACACCCCGGTGTGGCGCAGGCCGTAGGCCTCCTCGAAGTAATCGAAAGCCTCGTGAAAGACGAAGAACGGCTTGCCCTTGAGCGGATCGATGCGCTGCTTCAGGCGCGCATCGAGCGTCTCCATGCGCTCGTCGAAGGCCTTCAGGTTGGCCTGGTAGCGGCTGGCGTTGGCGGGGTCGGCGATGGCCAGGTCTTCAGCCATGCGCGCGGCGATCACCTGGGCGTTGGCCGGCAGCAGCCAGAGGTGGGCATCAATCATGCCGGGGCGGTGATCGTGGTCGTGGCCCAGATCACCATCGTCGTCATGGTCCGGATGGTTCGACTCGCTGAAGTCGGCGAACTTGCGCAGGTGCATGCCGGCCTGGTCCTGCACGGCCACGCTCGGGCCCTTGCGGCTCTCGAGCACCTTGGGCAGGAAGTTCTCCAGGTCCGGGCCGACCCAGTAGAACAACTGCGCGTCGCGCACGCGGCGGATATCGGACGGGCGCAACGAGTAGCTGTGCGGCGAGGCGCCTGGAGGCAGCAGCACATCCGGCGTGCCTTCGCCGTCCTGGATGGCAGCGGCGATCAGTTGCAGCGGCTTGATGCTGGTCAGCACGCTGACCTCGGCGCGGGCGGGGAGGCTGAGCAGCAGGCTGCAGCAGGCGATCAGCAGAGCGGCGGGACGGAAGGACACGGCGGCACTCACACAGGGGGGAAATGAAAGAGTAATATAATAACGTCTCTACACAAGAGCGTCGCCGCCGCATGTACAAGATCGCCCCCAAGACTCCCCTCGCCTGCCGTCCGCATGACCACGCCAACTGCGTGGCCAGCGCCCTGGCCGACGCCGATGCGCTGTGCTCGCGCCAGGGCGTGCGCCTGACCGAACTGCGCCGGCGCGTGCTGGAGCTGGTCTGGGCGAGCCACAAGCCGCTGGGCGCCTACGACATCCTCGCCGTACTGAGCGAGGAAGACGGCCGCAAGGCGGCGCCGCCGACTGTCTATCGCGCCCTGGACTTCCTCCTGGAGAACGGTCTGGTGCACCGCATCGCCTCGCTCAACGCCTTCATCGGCTGCGCCCACCCGGAACACGCCCACGAAGGCCAGTTCCTGATCTGCCGCGCCTGCCACACCGCCATCGAGCTGGAGCAGCCGGCCATCAGCGAGGCCATCATCGCCGGCGCCAAGGGCGTCGGCTTCGCGGTGGAAACCCAGACCGTCGAAGTCGTCGGCCTCTGCGGTGCCTGCGCCCCCGGCAAGCGGGAGGCCTGATGAGCGACGCCCTGATCCGCCTGCAAGGCGTCGGCGTCAGCTACGCCGGCCAAGCGGTGCTGCAGAACGTCGACCTGACCATCGACCCCGGCGAGATCGTCACCCTGATCGGCCCCAACGGCGCCGGCAAGACGACCCTGGTACGCAGCGTACTCGGCCTGCTCAAGCCCGACAGCGGCAGCGTCTGGCGCCAGCCGAAGCTGTCCATCGGCTACATGCCGCAGAAGCTCCACGTCGACCCGACCCTGCCGCTCACCGTACTGCGCTTCCTGCGCCTGGTGCCCGGCGTGCAACGCTCCCACGCGCTGGAGGCACTGAAGGAAGTCGGCGCGGCCCATGTCATCGACAAGCCGCTGCAGAGCGTTTCCGGCGGCGAACTGCAGCGCGTGCTGCTGGCCCGCGCCCTGCTGCGCAAGCCTGAACTGCTGGTGCTCGACGAACCCGTGCAGGGCGTCGACGTCGCCGGCCAGGCCGAGCTTTACCGCCTGATCGGCCGCCTGCGCGACCGCCTCGGCTGCGGCGTGCTGATGGTCTCCCACGACCTGCACCTGGTGATGAGCGCCACCGACAAGGTGGTCTGCCTGAACCGACACGTGTGCTGCTCCGGGCACCCGGAACAGGTCAGCGGCGACCCCGCCTTCGTCGAGCTGTTCGGCCAGGACGCCCGCAGCCTGGCGGTCTATCACCACCACCACGACCACTCCCACGACCTGCACGGCGAGGTGGTGAAACCCGCCTTCCCCGCCGGCACGCGCTTCACTCCGGTCCACCAGCACGGCCCCGACTGCAACCATGGCTGACTTCCTGCTCAACGCCCTCCTCGCCGGGCTGGCCCTGGCGCTGGTCGCCGGGCCCCTGGGTTCGTTCGTCGTCTGGCGACGCATGGCCTATTTCGGCGACACCCTCTCCCACGCCGCGCTGCTGGGTGTCGCCCTCGGCTTCCTGCTGGATGTCAGCCCGACGCTGGCGGTGACCGTCGGCTGCGTGCTGCTCGCCGTGCTGCTGGTCACCCTGCAGCAACGCCAGCCGCTGGCCGCCGACACCCTGCTGGGCATCCTCGCCCACAGCACGCTGTCGCTGGGCCTGGTGACCCTGAGCTTCATGAAGGAAGTGCGCGTCGACCTGATGGCCTACCTGTTCGGCGATCTGCTCGCCGTCAGCCAGACCGACCTGCTGTGGATAGTCGCCGGCAGCGCCCTGGTGCTGGGGCTGATCTGCTGGCTGTGGCGCCCGCTGCTGGCGATCACCGTGCACGAGGAACTGGCGCGGGTCGAAGGCCTGCCGGTCACCGCCATCCGCCTGGCGCTGATGCTGCTGATCGCCATCGTCATCGCCGTGGCCATGAAGATCGTCGGCGTGCTGCTGATCACGTCCCTGCTGATCATCCCCGCCGCCGCCGCCCAACGGCATGCGCGGAGCCCTGAACAAATGGCCTTCGGTGCGAGTCTGATCGGCCTGGTGGCGGTGTGCGCCGGGCTCTCGTTGTCCTGGTTCAAGGACACCCCCGCCGGTCCCTCCATCGTGGTCTGCGCGGCGGCCCTGTTCCTGCTGAGTTTTGTCCTGCCGCGCCGGACGGTGTAGAATTTGGTGATTTTTTGATCAAAAGAGACCCTGTCGCATGAAGTCGTTCGTCATCCGCCTGTTCTCGCTGATAGCCCTGGCGCTGGCCCTTGCGGCCTGCCAGAGCACCGCGAGCAATCCGGCCAACAGCAGTGGCTTCGAAACCGAACTGGCCGCCGGCCGTCTGGAATCCGCGCAGCTCAAGCTCGGCTCCGAGCAGGAGACTGCCACCCAGCTCACCGAACGCCGCCAGCGCCTGGCCGACGCCTACCTCGAGCGCAGCCGCAAGGCGCTGCAGAATGGCGACGTCAACGGCGCCAGCGCGAACCTGACCCGCGCCCGCTCGCTGATGCCGCGCGCCCCCGGCGTCGCCGCCGACGTGAGCGGCCTGCAGAAGCCCGCTGTGCCGGTTACCCCGGCCGTCCAGCCGAACTGCGCGCCGTAAGGCCCCCCGGGCGCCCGCTCGCGGCGCCCTTTATTCCCTTTTGTTCTGCCCTTATCTGAACAAAGATTAATCAGCCATAAAAAAGCAGGTTAAAATGCGCGGTTTTGGCTGACCGCCTACGCTCGTTGCCAGCGCTCGTTCATAAAACAGCCCAGGCATCGGGCAGCGTCTCCTCGTACCCACAAGGTTCGCTAAGTGATCGAATTCCACGACGTCCACAAGACCTATCGCGTCGCCGGACGCGATATCCCGGCCCTGCAGCCGACCCGCCTGACCATCGAGGGCGGCCAGGTCTTCGGCCTGATCGGCCATTCCGGCGCCGGTAAAAGCACCCTGCTGCGTCTGATCAACCGCCTGGAAGAGCCCAGCGGCGGGCGCATCGTCATCGACGGCGAAGACATCACCGCCCTGGACGCCGACGGCCTGCGCCGCTTCCGCCAGCGCGTCGGGATGATCTTCCAGCACTTCAACCTGCTGGCCTCCAAGACCGTCGCCGACAACATCGCCATGCCGATGAAGCTCGCCGGCACCTACAGCGCCGCCGAAATCACCGCGCGGGTGGACGAACTGCTCCAGCGCGTCGGCCTCAAGGACCACGCCCGCAAGTACCCGGCGCAGCTCTCCGGCGGCCAGAAGCAGCGCGTCGGCATCGCCCGCGCGCTGGCCTGCCGGCCGACCATCCTGCTCTGCGACGAGGCCACCAGCGCCCTCGACCCGCAGACCACCGGCCAGGTCCTGCAACTGCTGGCGGAGATCAACCGCGAGCTGAAGCTGACCATCGTCCTGATCACCCACGAGATGGACGTGATCCGCCGCGTCTGCGACCAGGTGGCGGTGATGGACGCCGGCCGCATCGTCGAGCAAGGCGACGTCGCCGACGTGTTCCTGCATCCGCAGCACGACACCACCCGCCGCTTCGTCTTCGAAGCCGAGCGCGTGGACGAGGATGAGCAGCACGATGACTTCGCCCACGTGCCGGGCCGCATCCTGCGCCTGACCTTCCGTGGCGAGGCGACCTATGCGCCGCTGCTGGGCACCGTCGCGCGCCAGACCGGCGTGGACTACAGCATCCTCGCGGGCCGTATCGACCGCATCAAGGACCAGCCCTACGGCCAGCTCACCCTGTCCCTGGTGGGCGGTGACATCGAGGCCGCCATGGCGCAGCTGAACGCCGCCGAAGTCCACGTCGAGGTGCTGCGCGCATGAATGAGTTCTTCTCCAATATCGACTGGTCCGAGATCCTCCAGGCCAGCATCGACACCTTCTGGATGCTCGGCGGTTCGCTGCTGTTCACCATCATCCTGGGCCTGCCGCTGGGCGTGCTGCTGTTCCTCACCGGGCCCAAGCAGATGTTCGAGAACCGCGCGGTCTACGCACTGCTGTCCTTCGTGGTGAACGTGCTGCGCTCGCTGCCGTTCATCATCCTGCTGATCGTGATGATCCCCTTCACCGTGCTGATCACCGGCACTTCGCTGGGCGTCGCCGGGGCCATCCCGCCGCTGGTGGTGGGCGCCACGCCGTTCTTCGCGCGCCTGGTGGAAACCGCGCTGCGCGAGGTGGACAAGGGCATCATCGAGGCCACCCAGGCGATGGGCGCCAGCACCCGCCAGATCATCTGGAACGCCCTGCTGCCCGAAGCCCGTCCGGGCATCATCGCCGCCATCACCGTCACCGCCATCACCCTGGTGTCCTACACCGCGATGGCTGGCGTGGTGGGCGCTGGCGGCCTGGGCGACCTGGCCATCCGCTTCGGCTACCAGCGCTTCCAGACCGACGTCATGGTAGTCACCGTGGTGATGCTGCTGGTGCTCGTACAGATTCTCCAGACCGTCGGCGACAAGCTGGTGGTCCACTTCTCCCGCAAGTAACCGTACGGCCCGCCGGATGCGGGCTTTTCTCAGGAGCCAACAATGAAAAAACTGCTCGCCGCTTTCGCCGCCGCCGCAGCCATCTCCGCCCCGCTGGCCCAGGCCGCCGACACGCTGACCGTCGCCGCCACCCCGGTGCCGCACGCCGAGATCCTCAACTTCGTCAAACCCATGCTGGCCAAAGAAGGCGTAGAGCTGAAGGTCAAGGAATTCACCGACTACGTGCAGCCCAACACCCAGGTCGCCGAGAAGCGCCTGGACGCCAACTTCTTCCAGCACCAGCCGTACCTGGATGAGTTCAACAAGACCAAGGGCACCCACCTGGTGGCCGTGACCGGCGTGCACATCGAGCCGCTGGGCGCCTACTCCACCAAGCACAAGAAGCTCGACGAGCTGCCGGCCGGCGCCACCGTGGTCATCCCCAACGACGCCACCAACGGCGGTCGCGCCCTGCTGCTGCTGGACAAGGCCGGCGTGATCAAGCTGAAAGACAACAAGTCCATCACCGCCACCCCGAAGGACATCGTCGAGAACCCGAAGAACATCAAGGTGCGTGAGCTGGAAGCGGCCACCCTGCCGCGCGTGCTGACCCAGGTCGACCTCGCCCTGATCAATACCAACTACGCCCTGGAAGCCAAGCTGAACCCGACCAAGGACGCCCTGGCCATCGAAGGTTCCGACTCGCCCTACGTGAACATCCTGGTTGCCCGCCCGGACAACAAGGACGCAGCCGCCATGCAGAAGCTGGCCGCCGCCCTGCACAGCCCAGAGGTGAAGCAGTTCATCCTCGAGAAGTACAAGGGCGCCGTGGTTCCGGCGTTCTGATCGCCGCGAAGCTGACGCTCGAAAAAAGCCCGGTCATTGGACCGGGCTTTTTCGTTTCCGGGAGGTGCTTTTGTTCTTTGTAGGAGCGAGCTTGCTCGCGAACAATGTTTGCCGGTCGCGCCGGAACTGGGCGGGTTCGCGAGCAAGCTCGCTCCTATAGGAAAGCTCTACCCCGCAGTTCTGAGCCGTTATTCACCAACCTTCCCCGCATATTTTCCATGCAGCAAAGGCATCGGTTTTTAGCCACTTCCCGCAATCCCGCGCACGGCGTGGCCTGCAGCGATGTAGCCGAAACACATAGTCCTGAAAGTTATTTAAATAACAAAAATAATCACTTCAAGAGCTAAGACGCTCCGTCAATCATGCAAGTCCGTTCCAAGCGCGACGCAGAGCCGCGCAGACCTGCAAGGAGATCGTTCATGGCTCAACCCCAGCATGCCCTCGCGCCGGATGCCTTCCTGCGCCACGTGCCCGGCGGCGACCTGGTCGATCTGGGCCGCCCGCTGCGCCACGCGCTGGAGCTGGGCCGCCACGTACCGGCGAAGGCCCGCACGCTCGGCCGCCGTGAAGCGGTGCTGCTCGGCCTGTTCGCCCTGACGCTGCACGGCGCGGTGATCTACTGGCTGAGCCAGCAGCCCACGCCGAAGCTGCCGGAGGTACCGCCTCAGGTGCCACCGATGACCATCGAATTCACCGCGCCGACGCCGCCCGTGGTCGAACCGCCGCCGCCCGAGCCGATTCCCGAGCCCGTGGTGCAGGAGCCGCCGCCCCCGGTGGTGGACGAGAACGCGGTTAAACCGCCGCCTAAGCCGATCCCAAAACCCAAGCCGAAACCGGTCGCCAAGCCCAAGCCCGTGCCCAAGCCGGTCGAGCAGCCCGCGCCGCCGAAAGCCGAGACTCCGCCGCCGCAACCGGCTCCGCCCGCCCCGGCGGCACCGGCTCCGGCCCCGCTGACGCCGCCCTCGGCCAGCGCCGGTTACCTGAAGAACCCGGCGCCGGAATACCCGCCATTGGCCCAGCGCCGTGGCTGGGAAGGCACCGTGCTGCTGCGCGTACACGTTCTCGCCAGCGGCAGCCCGAGCGAGATCCAGGTGCAGAAGAGCAGCGGCCGCGACGCCCTGGACGACGCCGCGGTGCGTGCGGTGAAACGCTGGAGCTTCGTCCCCGCCAAGCGCGGCGACGTAGCCCAGGACGGCTGGGTCAGCGTGCCCATCGATTTCAAATTGCATTGATTCCATTTGCCCAGATCAGCCGCACGAGAATCGCGGAAGGAGAACACCCATGAGTCTGCCCCTGAACCCCCTGGAATCCGTCGAAGGCGCAGTCATCTGGCTGCTGGTCGGCTTCTCCGTCGTCACCTGGGCGCTGGCCCTGGTGAAAGGCGTCCAGTTCACCCGCCAGAAGTCCCAGGACAAGCGCTTCCAGAAGCAGTTCTGGAGCGCCACCAGCCTCGAATCCGCCGGTGACCAGGCCGCCGGCAAGCCCGGCGCCGGCGCCCGCGTGGCCCAGGCTGGCTTCGCCGCCATCCAGGTGCAGGACCACGGCCAGCCGGACCTGGCCCAGTCGATCAACCACCAGGACCGTCTCGAACGCGCCCTGCGCCAGCAGATCCAGCGTGAGCGCCGCTCCCTGGAATCGGGCCTGGCGGTGCTCGCCTCGATCGGCTCGACCTCGCCCTTCATCGGCCTGTTCGGCACCGTGTGGGGCATCATGGAAGCGCTCAAGGGCATCAGCGCGGCCGGCTCGGCGAGCCTTGAAACCGTCGCCGGCCCCATCGGCAGCGCGCTGATCGCCACCGGCGTGGGTATCGCCGTCGCCGTGCCGGCGGTGCTGGTCTACAACTACTTCCTCCGCCGCCTGAAGCTCACCGCGGCTGACCTCGACGACTTCGCCCACGACTTCTACAGCCTCGCGCAGAAGAGCGCCTTCCGCGTCGTCACCCTGCCCACCGCCGCGCGCAAACCCAGCACCGGCGCCAATGTGAAGGAGGCGAGCTGACATGGCCTTCTCGACCCAGGACAGCGACGAGGTTCTCTCCGAGATCAACGTGACCCCGCTGGTGGACGTGATGCTGGTGCTGCTGGTGGTGTTCATCGTCACCGCGCCGCTCTTGACCAACGCCATCCCGATCAACCTGCCCAAGACCGAGGCGGTCGCCCCGCCGGAGCAGAAGGACCCGCTGGTGGTGAGCATCGACGGTGCCGGCAAGTGGTTCATCAACAAGGACGAAATCCAGCCGGACCTGCTGCAGAGCAATCTGGCGGCAGCCAAGGCGAAAGATGCCGAACTGCGCGTACAACTGCAGGCAGACGAAGGGGTGAACTACGGCCAGGTGGCCAAGGCCATGGCCTCCATCGAGAAGGCCGGGATCACCAAGCTGGCGGTCATTACTGCACGTTGAGGAGGCTGTAAAACCCTTGAAATAGAGCGGGCGTACAACGGGACTTCCACAACGCACCAAGCTTCAAGGTCGCTCACCCATTACTCAGGCAGGGGTGAGCGGCCTTTTTTTATTCCTCTCTGGCGCCCACCTTTAGGAGCAACTGTCTTCTTCTGAGAAGTCTGTGCCAGCCCATGCCCTCACCCCAACCCTCTCCCAGAGGGAGAGGGGGCGGATCGTGCCGTCTGACGCCGTGGTTTCATCCTGCACCGAACGGTTCCCTCTCCCGCTTGCGGGAGAGGGTTAGGGTGAGGGGCTTTTGATCTCGCAGGAGCGGGCTATGCCTGCGATCCGCACCCATGGGGTGCTCCTACAGGCGAGCTCCGGCATGTTCTCCCCCGCCGTTCGTCGTCATCTCCGCTCCGGCAATATCCCTTTACCCATCAGGGCCTTCCGCGCCTCGCGCGCTTACACTAAGTTGATGACAGTCTGGAGACCTGAGGAGTACCGCATGACATCGTCTCCCGCCCTGGATGGCCCGTTCTACCCACCGACACTGGGGGTGCCGGAACGTTTCACACCACAGCAACTGCGCGCCTCGCTCGATATCACCATGGGCGAACATGGCGCCGGTCCCGTGTGGCTGTTCGCCTACGGCTCGCTGATCTGGCGGCCGGAGTTCCCGGTGGCCGAGGCCCGCCGCGCGCGGGTGCACGGCTACCATCGCGGTCTCTACCTGTGGTCCCTCACCCACCGAGGCACGCCGGAAGCACCGGGCCTGGTGCTCGGCCTCGACCGGGGCGGCTCCTGCTCCGGATTCGCCTTCCGCCTCCCAGAAGAAAACCTCGACGCCAACCTCTACGCACTCTGGGAACGGGAGATGCCCTACGCCTCCTACCGCCCGGAGTGGCTGAGCTGCCGCCTGGACGACGGCAGCCGCGTGCGCGCCCTGGGCTTCGTCCTCGAACGCCACCTGCCCACTTACGCCGGCTCCCTGCCCGACAGCATCTTCCAGCACGTGCTCGACAGCGCCCAGGGCCATTTCGGCACCACCCGTGACTACGTCGAGCAGACCGCCAAGGCGCTGCGTG
This sequence comes from Pseudomonas sp. NY15181, assembly GCF_048068055.1. NCBI lineage: Bacteria > Pseudomonadati > Pseudomonadota > Gammaproteobacteria > Pseudomonadales > Pseudomonadaceae > Pseudomonas > Pseudomonas sp. NY15181. Next base: position 338,029 of record NZ_JBLUPT010000002.1, read on the forward strand.
ACTACGCCATGCCCGACCTCAACCTGGAAGGCATCCTGGCGCGCTGCTGCCCGTTGGGCCGGGCGCAGGAATAAGCGCTTATAGCGATTCGTTTATCTTAAATATTGCATAAGCAAAGAATTTCTTATTCCTTAACGAATATTAAAACCCTCCCTAGAATGCCTTCTTATGACGATTCGAGAGGGCCGCTCCATGCGCAACGAACGCATCCGCTACCTGATCGTGCCCGGCTGGCACGGGTCCGAGGACGCCCATTGGCAAAGCCACTGGCAGCGCGCCCTGCCCAACGCCACGCGGGTGCAGCAGCGCGACTGGATCAATCCGCAGCGCGCCGACTGGATCGCCGAACTGGACCGCGAGATTCGCCGCGAACCGGGCCGCGTGGTGCTGATCGCCCACAGCCTGGGCTGCGTCACCGTCGCCGCCTGGGCCGCCCGCGCCGACCGCCGCGTCCTGGCACAGGTGTCCGGCGCCCTGCTGGTGGCGCCAGCGGACGTGGAACGGGAAACCTGCCACGCGGCGCTGCGCAACTTCGCGCCCATCGCCCGCGAGGCGCTGCCCTTCCCGGCCGTGCTGGTGGGCTCGGACAACGACGCGGCCTGCAGCCCCCAGCGCGCGCTGATACTGGGCCGCACCTGGGGCGCCGAGACGGTGATCCTGCCCAGTGCCGGGCACATCAACGTGAAATCCGGGCATGGCGCCTGGGAATCCGGCTACCGTCACCTGTATCGCCTGCAATACCTGATCGACCAGCAGTCGCGCCAGCGCGCCTGAACCCTGATGCAGGGCAGGGCAAGCGCAGTGCGACCGCCGCGCCTATCCCCTCCCGGCGTGGTTTCGGCTAGGGTGAGGCAATGCCGCCCCCGCCGGAGACCGCCATGCCACCGTTGCACGACCTGTCCGCCGTCGAACTGCTCGCCCTGTACCGCTCGCACCAGCTCTCGCCGGTGGAATACCTCAAACACCTGATCGCCCATATCGAGCGCTGGGAGCCGCAGCTCTGCGCGCTCTACGCCTTCGATCCGCAGCGCGCGCTGGAGCAGGCGCGGCGCTCCGAGGCGCGCTGGATACGCTGCGCCCCCTGCGGCGAACTGGATGGCGTGCCGGTGACCATCAAGGAACTGATCGCCACCACCGGCGACCCGATTCCCCTGGGCAGCGCCGCCACCCTGCTGCAACCGGCCAGCGCCGACGCGCCACCCGCCGCGCGGATGTTCGAGGCCGGCGCGATCCTGCTGGGCAAGACCACGGTACCGGACTACGGCATGCTCTCCTCCGGCCTCTCCAGCTTCCACAAGCTGGCGCGCAACCCCTGGGACCTGCGCATGAACCCGGGCGGCTCCAGTGCCGGCGCCGCCTCGGCGGCCGCGGCGGGCTACGGGCCGCTGCACATCGGCACCGACATCGGCGGCTCGGTGCGCCTGCCCGCCGGCTGGTGCGGCCTGGTGGGCTTCAAGCCGAGCCTCGGGCGCATTCCCATCGACCCTTACTACACCGGGCGTTGTGCCGGGCCGATGACCCGCACTCTGGACGATGCGGCGCTGATGATGCAGCACCTGTCCCGTCCCGACTGGCGCGACGCCACCGCGCTGCCACCGGCCGACCTCGACTGGCACATCCAGCCCGCCGACGTGCGCGGCCTGCGCATCGGCCTGCAACTCGACCCCGGCTGCGGTCTGCAACCCGAACCCGAAGTACGCGCCGCCGTGGAGGCCGCCGCACGGCGCTTCGCCGAGGCCGGCGCGGAGATCATCGAGGTGCGGCCGATCCTCGACCGCGAGTTGCTGGAGGGGCTGGACCAGTTCTGGCGCGCACGCCTCTGGGCCGAGCTGGAAAACCTCCCGCCCGAGCGCCAGGCCAGGGTGCTGCCTTATATCTACCAATGGGCCGAAGGCGGCGCATCGGTCTCCGGTGCCGACGCCGTGCGCGGCTTCAACTGCACCTTCGAGATGCGCAAGCGTGCCGCCGAGCAGTTCCACGGCATCGACTTCCTGCTCTCGCCGACCAACCAGGTGGCCGCCTTCCCGGCCGAGTTCGCCTCGCCCACCAACGACCCGGCGCGGCCCTTCGAGCACATCGGCTTCACCGTGCCGTGGAACATGACCGAGCAGCCGGCACTCTCGATCAACTGCGATTTCACCGCAGAGGGCATGCCCATAGGCCTGCAGATCGTCGGCCCGCGCTTCGCCGACGTCGAGGTGCTGCGCCTGGGCAAGGCCTGGGAACGCTGGCGCGGCCCCGTGCCGCATTGGCCGCAGCCACCGGGCAGCAACTAAGCTCAGGACTCACGCCGACCACAAGGACTCGATCGCGCGCCCATGCAGTATTCCTCCTACATCGCCCACTTCCTGGTGCTGATCCAGCTCCTGGGCATCGTCGCCGCGGTACACGCCGTACTCACCGTGCGCACCGCCCAGGGCGCCATCGCCTGGGCCACCTCGCTGGTGTTCATGCCGCTGCTGACCCTGCTGCCCTACCTGGTGTTCGGCCGCAGCCGCTTCGACGCCTACATCGGTGCGCGGCGCCAGGCCAACGAAGAGATGCATGTGGCCGCCGCCGAGCTGGACTGGCGACCCTGGGTCGAGGAAGCCCTGGCGGCGCGCCAGTACGACGGCTACAAGGGGCTCAAGGCCATGGTCGGACTGGCGCGCATGCCGACCCTGGCGAACAACCACGTACGCCTGCTGGTGAACGGCAAGGCGTCGTTCGAGGCCATGTTCGAGGCCATCTCCGCGGCGAAGAAGGTCGTGCTGGTGCAGTTCTTCATCATCCGCGACGACGCCCTCGGCCAGCGCCTGGCGCAACTGCTGCTGGAGCGCGCGGCCAACGGCGTGGACGTCTTCCTGCTCTACGACGGCATCGGCAGCCATGCCCTACCCGGCCGCTACGTCGAGAAGCTGCGCAACGGCGGAGTGCAAGTGCATGCGTTCAGCACCGGCAGCGGGATGATCAACCGCTTCCAGGTGAACTTCCGCAACCACCGGAAGATCGTAGTGGTCGACGGCGTGCGCGGCTTCGTCGGCGGCCACAACGTCGGCGTCGAATACCTGGGCGAGAAACCGCCCCTGTCGCCCTGGCGCGACACCCACATCGAACTGCGCGGCCCGGCGGTGGCCTGCCTGCAGGAGTGCTTCGCCGAGGACTGGTACTGGGCCAGCCACACCCTGCCGACGCTGATCCTGCCCAAGGCCTATGAAGACTCGGGGATGCTCTGCCAGGTGGTGCCCAGCGGCCCGGCAGACCCGCAGGAGACCTGCTCGCTGTTCTTCGTTGAGGCGATCAACGCGGCGGTGGAACGCATCTGGATCACCACGCCGTACTTCGTGCCCGACGAGGCGGTGGCCGCCGCGTTGCGCCTGGCGGTGCTGCGCGGGGTGGACGTGCGCATCCTGCTGCCGTCGCGCCCCGACCACAAGACGGTGTACGCCGCCTCCAGCCTGTACGCGCTCGACGCCGTGCGCGCCGGTTTGCGCATCTTCCGCTACCAGCCCGGATTCCTGCACCAGAAGGTGGTGCTGATCGACCACGACACAGCGGCGGTGGGCAGCGCCAACCTGGACAACCGCTCGTTCCGCCTGAACTTCGAGATCATGGTGGTGACCGTCGACGAAGGCTTCGCCCAGGAGGTGGAGCACATGCTGGAGGCGGACTTCGAACAATCGGTGGAGATGACCCTGGACGACCGCAAGCGCCTGCACCGGTTACAGCAGTTGGGGATGCGGGTGGCGCGGTTGGTGTCGCCGATACTCTGATCGATCGGTGCACCCCGTAGGAGCGCGCCATGCGCGCGATCGCGGGCATGGCCCGCTCCTACAAGGTCAGAAGCCCCTCACCCTAACCCTCTCCCAAAGGGAGAGGGGACTGGTCCGGCGCAGGATAAAACCACAGCATCAGCCGGCACACGCAGCTCCCTCTCCCTCTGGGAGAGGGCGGGGGTGAGGGTTAACCCGAGCACCATTTTCGACCGGTAAACGCCGCCCAAAAGAAAACGCCCGGCTCACTCTCGTGAGCCGGGCGTTTTTTCCAGCGTGAGCCTATCAGGCCGGCGCCGAACTACGGATCAGGTGATCGAAGGCCGACAGCGACGCCTTGGCGCCTTCACCCACCGCGATCACGATCTGCTTGTACGGCACCGTGGTCACGTCACCGGCGGCGAAGATGCCCGGCAGCGAAGTCTCGCCGCGTGCATCGACGATGATCTCGCCGCGCGGGTTCAGCTCGAGGGTGCCCTTGAGCCATTCGCTGTTGGGCAGCAGGCCGATCTGCACGAAGATGCCTTCCAGGTCGATGGACTTGAACTCTTCCGAGTTGCGGTCCTTGTAGACCAGGCCGGTGACCTTCTGGCCATCGCCTTTCACTTCGCTGGTCAGCGCGCTGGTGATCACGTCCACGTTGGGCAGGCTGAACAGCTTGCGTTGCAGCACGGCGTCGGCGCGCAGCTTGCTGTCGAACTCCAGCAGGGTCACGTGGCTGACGATACCGGCCAGATCGATGGCCGCTTCGACGCCGGAGTTACCGCCGCCGATCACCGCCACGCGCTTGCCTTTGAACAGCGGGCCGTCGCAGTGCGGGCAGAAGCACACGCCCTTGGCCTTGTATTCCTTCTCGCCCGGCACGCCCATTTCGCGCCAGCGGGCGCCGGTGGCCAGGATCACGGACTTGGCCTTCAGGCTGCCGCCGCCCTCGAACTGCACTTCGTGCAGGCCGCCGGCGGTCTTCGCCGGGATCAGCGCGCTGGCGCGCTGCAGGTTCATGATGTCGACGTCGTAGTGCTTGACGTGCTCTTCCAGCTGGCGAGCCAGTTTCGGGCCTTCGGTCTCGGTCACCGAGATGAAGTTCTCGATGGCCATGGTGTCCAGCACCTGGCCGCCGAAACGCTCGGCCGCAACGCCGGTGCGGATGCCTTTGCGAGCGGCATAGATGGCCGCAGCGGCGCCCGCCGGGCCACCGCCGACGACCAGTACGTCGAACTCTTCCTTGGCCGACAGCTTCTCGGCTTCGCGAGCCGCGGCACCGGTATCGATCTTGGCGAGGATCTCTTCCACGCCCATGCGGCCCTGGCCGAACACTTCACCGTTGAGGTAGATGCTCGGCACGGCCATCACCTGGCGGCGCTCGACTTCTTCCTGGAACAGCGCGCCGTCGATGGCGACGTGGCGGATGTTCGGGTTGAGCACGGCCATCAGGTTCAGCGCCTGCACCACGTCCGGGCAGTTCTGGCAGGACAGCGAGAAATAGGTTTCGAACTCGAACGAACCCTGGATGCCCTTGATCTGCTCGATCACGTCGGCTTCAAGCTTGGACGGGTGGCCGCCGACCTGCAGCAGCGCCAGCACCAGGGAGGTGAATTCGTGGCCCATGGGGATGCCGGCGAAAGCCAGGCCGATGTTCGCCCCGGGGCGGTTCAGCGAGAAGGACGGCTTGCGGGCGTCGCTGCCATCTTCGCGCAGGGTGATCTTGTCGGTCAGGCCGACGATTTCGTGCAGCAGTTCGCTCAGTTCGCGGGATTTTTCGCCGTCATCCAGGGACGCAACGATCTCGAACGGCTGCGTGACCCTTTCCAGGTAGGCCTTCAACTGAGTTTTAAGAGTGGCGTCCAACATGATCCGACTTCCTTTGAAATTTGGGCAAAAGGGTTCCCCGGCGCGCCATCAATTGGCCGCCCTACGCACGCTTTTGGCTTAGGTAGGGAGGATGCCGGTAGGCATCCTCGGGGTATTGCGTAAAACGGGTTGGGAAGCGTCGTGGGCGGACGCCCGGACGTTGCGCAGCAGGAACTGCCGCGCAACAGCTTCCCAGCCGTTTTTAGATCTTGCCGACCAGGTCCAGGGAAGGAGCCAGGGTCTTCTCGCCTTCTTTCCACTTGGCCGGGCAGACTTCGCCCGGGTGAGCGGCGGTGTACTGGGCAGCTTTCAGCTTGCGCAGGGTTTCGCCGACGTCACGAGCGATCTCGTTGGAGTGGATTTCGACGGTCTTGATCACGCCTTCCGGGTTGATCACGAAGGTGCCGCGCAGGGCCAGGCCTTCTTCCGGGATGTGCACGCCGAAAGCGTTGGTCAGCTGGTGGGTCGGGTCACCGATCAGCGGGAACTGAGCCTTGCCCACGGCCGGGGAGGTTTCGTGCCACACCTTGTGGGAGAAGTGGGTGTCGGTGGTAACGATGTAGACCTCGGTGCCAGCGTCACGGAAAGCAGCGTAGTTGTTGGCTGCGTCTTCGATCTCGGTCGGGCAGTTGAAGGTGAAGGCTGCCGGCATGAAGATCAGAACCGACCAGTGACCCTTGAGGGACTCTTCGGTGACTTCGATGAACTTGCCGTTGTGGAAAGCGTTGACCTTGAACGGTTGAACTTGGGTGTTGATCAGGTTCATTAGGCAATTCCTCGTAGAGAGTGGTCGTTTAATCGAGTGGGTCGATCGTTGAAATTCGACAGGGGCAAGATTATCGCCTGATGACAAGAAAGGCCCATTGATTTAGGGCATCAATTTAATTGAGCATCTCTATCAAAGTATATATAAAAGGAAGAAGTTTCCTATCGATACGAACCTCCACGTCCTACGCTCGGGAGGCATGGCGCTACGCGGCGTACGCCGCTTGGCCGTGGCGCAAAAGGCACTCCGAGCATCACCCGGAGCGACAGCGGGTCACGGTGTATCGGCGTACAACCGCGAACGGTTCTACGCCCTACGCGGCCTCAAACCCCGTCGGCATTCCTGGCTGTCTGGTCAAAAAGCCCCGCAAGCCTATGCTTGCCTTGAGGGCGCGGCGCCTGACGACGAGGTATCCCCATGATCCAGTTCCTGTTGGGCGATGAGCTGATCCGGGTCGACAGCCTGCCACCGGAAACCAGCCTGCTCGACTACCTGCGGGGCCACCTGGCCCGCACCGGCACCAAGGAGGGCTGCGCCTCCGGCGACTGCGGCGCCTGCACGGTGGTACTGGTCGAGGCGCAAGGTGCGGAGCTGCGCTACCGCGCAGTGAACGCCTGCATCACCCTGCTCGGCGCGGTGCACGGACGCCAGGTGCTGACCGTCGAGCACCTCGGCGAACCCGGCGCGCTGCATCCGGTGCAGCAGGCGATGGTGGACTGCCACGGCTCGCAATGCGGCTTCTGCACGCCGGGGATCGTCATGTCGCTGTTCGCCTGGCAGCACTCGCCGCCGCCCCACGACCGCGAGACGGCGCTGAGCGCGCTGTCCGGCAACCTGTGCCGCTGCACCGGCTACCGGCCGATCCTCGACGCCGCCACGCAGATCGCCGGCCAGACTTGCGCCGATCGCTTCGCCCAGGACAGCGCACTCACCCTTGCCCGGCTGCGCGAACTACCCGCTACGGGCACGCTGCACGAAGGCGAACAGCAGGCCTGGCTACCCACCTCGCTGGATGAGCTGGACGACCTGCTGCAATGCCATCCGCAGGCACGGCTAATCGCCGGCGGCACCGACCTGGCGCTGGAGGCCACGCAGAACCTGAAAGCCTTCCCGGCGCTGATCCACCTGGACCGCGTGAGCGAACTCCAGCGCCTGGAAAGCCACGCCGACCACCTGCTGATCGGCGCCGCCCGCCCCTACACCGACTGCCTCGACGCCCTCGCGGATTTCCCCGGCGTCGCCGCCCTGCTGGAACGCCTGGGCTCCCTGCAGATCCGCCAGCGCGGCACCCTCGGCGGCAACATCGCCAATGCGTCCCCCATCGGCGACATGCCGCCGGTGCTGCTGGCGCTGGACGCACGGCTGCGCCTGCGTCGTGCCGGCAACGTGCGCGAGGTGCCCATCGACGGCTTCTTCGCCGGCTATCGCAGCACCCTCCTGCAACCCGGCGAATACATCGAGGCGGTGCTGATTCCGCGCCTGCGCGCCCACCAGCGATTCCGTGTGGACAAGATTTCCAAGCGCCGCGACGACGACATCTCCGCCGTCTGCATGGCGTTGCGCCTGGACCTCGACGAGGCCGGCAACGTCACCGACGCGCGCCTGGCCTGCGGCGGCATGGCAGCCACGCCGTTACGCGGCGCACAGACGGAAGCAGCGCTACGCGGCAGGCCCTTCGACGCCGCCGCGGTTGTCGCTGCACAGGCCGCGATCCCACAGGATTTCCAGCCCATCGACGACCTGCGAGCCAGCGCCGCCTATCGCCTGAAGGTGGCGCAGAACCTGCTGCAACGCGCATTACTGGAGTGGTCCGAAAGCCCTGCGGAGGTGCGCCATGCGTAGTCTGCCGCCGCTGGCCAGCAACGGCGTACCGGTCGCCGTACACAGTGCGGGACAGGCCCGCGAACACGACAGCGCGGCGCTGCACGTCAGCGGCGCGGCGCGCTATGTGGATGACCTCAAGGAGCCGCGCGAACTGCTGCATGCCGCCGTCGGCCTGACCGCCATCGCCTGCGGCGCCGTGCGCTCCCTCGATCTCGATGCCGTGCGCGCCGCCCCCGGCGTCGTGGCTGTGCTGACCCTGGACGACGTGCCCGGCCATACCGATATCGGTCCGGTATTCCCCGGCGACCCGCTGCTGGCCGGGGACCGCGTGAAGCACCATGGCCAGGCGCTGTTCGCCGTGGCCGCCGAAAGCCTGATCCAAGCGCGCCGCGCCGTGCGCCTGGCGAAGGTCGAATACGCCGAGGAAAGCGCCCTGCTCGATCCGCTCCAGGCCAAGGCCGAGGAACGCTTCGTGCGCCCGCCGCACCACATGCGCCGGGGCGACGCCGAGGCCGCGCTGGCCGGTGCGCCGCACGTGCTGGAAGCCCGCCAGTTCGTCGGCGGGCAGGAGCATTTCTACCTCGAAGGCCAGGCCTCGATGGCCCTGCCGACCGACGACGGCGGCATGCTCGTGCACACTTCCAGCCAGCACCCCAGCGAAGTACAGAAACTGGTGGCCGAGGTGCTGGCGATTCCGCTGGCCAGGGTCACGGTGGAAGTGCGGCGCATGGGCGGCGGCTTCGGCGGCAAGGAGACCCAGGCCGCACCGTTCGCCTGCCTCGCCGCGCTGCTCGCGCGCAAGACCGGCCGCGCGGTGAAGCTGCGCCTGCCGCGCGCCGACGACATGCGCCTGACCGGCAAGCGCCACCCCTTCCACAACCGCTACCGCATCGGCTTCGACGACGACGGCCGGTTGCTCGCCGCGCGGCTGGAAGTGGTGGGCGACTGCGGCCACTCGCCGGACCTCTCCGACGCCATCGTCGACCGTGCGATGTTCCACGCCGACAACGCCTACTTCATCCCGGACGTGGCCATTTCCGGCTACCGCAGCTTCACCAACATCGTCTCCCACACTGCCTTCCGCGGCTTCGGCGGACCGCAGGGGATGATGATCATCGAGCGCGCCATGGACGACATCGCCCGCGCGGTGGGCAAGGACCCGCTCGCAGTGCGCAAGCTGAACCTCTATGGCGGCATGGGGCGCGAGTTGACGCCCTACCACCAGAAGGTCGAGCACAACCTGCTGGGCGAACTGATCGCCCGCCTGGAGCAGAGCAGCGATTACCACACCCGGCGCTCGGCGATCCGCGCCTTCAACGCCGCGAGCCCGGTGCTGAAGAAGGGCCTGGCGCTGACCCCGGTGAAGTTCGGCATCTCCTTCACCGCCCAGCACCTCAACCAGGCCGGCGCGCTGATCCACCTCTACACCGACGGCAGCATCCAGCTGAACCATGGCGGCACCGAGATGGGCCAGGGGCTCAACACCAAGATCGCGCAGATAGTCGCCGAGGAATTCCAGGTGCCGCTGGAGCACGTGGTGATCACCGCCACCCGCACCGACAAGGTGCCAAACACCTCGCCCACCGCCGCTTCCAGCGGCACCGACCTGAACGGCATGGCCGCCCGCGATGCGGCGCGCACGCTGAAGAAGCGCCTGGCGGAGTTCCTCGCCGAGCGCGACGGGGTGAAGCCGCAGGAGGTGCGATTCGAGCACGGCGGCGTGACGGTCGGCGCGCAGCGCCTGAGCTTCGCCGAAGCCATCCAGGCCGCCTATTTCGCCCGCATCCAGCTGTCCGCCACCGGCTTCTACCGCACGCCGAAGATCTTCTACGACCGCGAAAAGGGCCAGGGCCACCCGTTCTTCTACTTCGCCTACGGCGCGGCGGTGTCCGAGGTGGAGGTGGATACCCTGACCGGCGAATACCGCGTGCGGCGGGTGGACATCCTCCACGACGTCGGCCGCAGCGTGAACCCGGCCATCGACATCGGCCAGATCGAGGGCGGCTTCGTCCAGGGCATGGGCTGGCTGACCACCGAGGACCTGCGCTGGGACGACGCGGGACGGCTGCTCACGGTCGGCCCCGCCACCTACAAGATTCCGGCGGTGAGCGACATGCCCGAGGACTTCCGCGTGGCGCTGTTCGACCGTCCCAACGAGGAGGACAGCGTGTACCTGTCCAAGGCCGTGGGCGAGCCGCCGCTCATGCTGGCGATCTCGGTGTGGTCGGCGCTGCGCGATGCCGTCGCCAGCCTGGCGGATTACCGGGTGAGCCCTGAGCTGGATACGCCGGCGACGCCTGAGCGGGTGTTGTGGGCGTGCGAGGCGGTGCGGCGTTCGGAGCAAGGGCACCCTCACCCTAGCCCTCTCCCAAAGGGAGAGGGGACTGATCGGCGTGAGGCGAATCCACGGAATCAGCCGGCGACCACAGCGTCCGGCGACACGACTTCCTCGACCGCTGCTGCGGACAGCCCCCTCTCCCTCCGGGAGAGGGTTGGGGTGAGGGGAGAACAACCCGCACCGAACTCGAAAGAAGGCCCCATGCAATGACAACCACCTGGATGGACGCCATCGCCCGCCTGCGCGACAGCGCCGAACCCTACGTGCTGGTCACCGTGATTGGCGTGCAGGGCTCCACCCCGCGCGAGTCCGGCAGCAAGATGCTGGTGACCGCCGAGACCACGGTGGACACCATCGGCGGCGGCCACCTGGAGTTCGCCGCCATCGAGCACGCGCGCAAGCTGCTGCTGGGCGGCCGCGATGCCCAGGCACTGGAACACTTCCCCCTCGGCCCGCGCCTGGGCCAGTGCTGCGGCGGGCGTGCCAGCCTGCTGTTCGAGTGCTTCGCCGCCCGTGGGCCGCAGGTGCTGCTGTTCGGCGCCGGCCACGTGGGCCGCGCGCTGGCGCCGCTGCTGGCGGGATTGCCGTTGCGCCTGCACTGGATCGACAGCCGTGCGGCGGAGTTTCCTGCCCAAGTCCCCGAAGGCGTGCAGGTCCGCTTGCTCGACGAGCCGGAAGACGCGGTGCATGAAGCACCGCCGGGCAGCTACTTCCTGGTGATGACCCACAACCATCCGCTGGACTACGCCCTCGCCGAAGCCGTGCTCAAGCGCGGCGACGCCGGCTTCCTCGGCATGATCGGCTCGCGCACCAAGGCCCAGCGCTTCCAGATGCGGCTCGAGCAGCGCGGTTATGCGCCGGAGGCGATCGCCCAGCTGCACTGCCCCATCGGGCTGGCCGAGGTGCCCGGCAAGCGGCCGCTGGAAGTCGCCATCTCCATCGCCGCCCAGGTCATCGCCCGCTATCACCAGGACGCACCGCCGCGCCAGACCCGCGAAGGAGTGGCCTGGGCCACGCTGTGCAGCGAGCCGACGAAAAGCTGACCAACTGGACAACAGTTTTTCACATCCCGGCCGATAACCTCTCAACCCCGTCTCTTTGCCCGTGCTCAGCCCCGTGCAATTCGTCGTGCGTTCGGAGGAAAACAAGAAAATGCGCCTGCGAAGTATCCAGACCCAACTCATCCTCAGCATGGGCGCTGCCCTGCTGATCAGCCTGCTCATCGTCCTCGGCCTGTATGCCGTGCTGGTCAATCGCCTGAGCGAGCGCTACCTGCTCGAACAGGCCTTGCCCGCAAGCATCCAGGCGATCGCCAATGACTTCGAGCGACGCCTCACCGGACCGATCACCGCCGCCTCCGGCATCGCCGAGAACAGCCTGGTGCAGGACTGGCTGGCCGCCGGCGAAGACCCCGCGCGGCTCGACGACTTCACCCGTTACCTCGCCGGCATCCGCACCTCGCAGAAGGCCTTCGCCGCTTTGATCGCGTCCAACGCCAGCGGCGCCTACTACAGCGACAAGGGCAAGGAACGCACCTTGAGCCGCGGCGAGCCGAAGGATGGCTGGTACTTCCAGTTCATCGATAGCGGCAAGCCGCGCATGTGGAACATCGACGTCGATGGCGGCACCGGTGAGCTGGCGCTGTTCATCGACCAGCGCGTGGAGCGCGACGGCAAGCTGCTGGGCATCGCCGGGCTGGGCCTGAACATGCGCGAATTGTCGGCGCTGATCCGCGACTTCCGCTTCGGAGCGTCCGGGCGCGTGTACCTGGTGAAGAACGACGGGCAGGTGCAGATCCATCCCGACCCGTCTCTGCCCAAGGGCCGCTCCCTGGGCGATCTGGTCGGCCCGCAGGCGGCGGGCACGCTGCTGGGCAAGCAGGGCTTCCAGAGCGCCCGTTTCGAACGCGACGGCGAGGACTTCCTCGCCGCCAGCCTGCCCTTGCATGACCTCGGCTGGACCCTGGTGAGCGAGGTGCCGGAGGCGGAAATCTACGCCGACGCCCGCGATGCCCTGGCGCTCTCCGGCCTCGCCGGCGCGCTGGTGGCGCTGGTCTGCCTGGCGCTGGTGGTGCTGATGGCGCGCAGCCTGGTGAAACCGATCCGCCAGGTCACCGGCGCCCTGCTGGAAATCGGCGGTGGCGGCGGCGACCTGACCCGTCGCCTGGACGACAGCCGCGCCGACGAACTGGGCGACCTGGCACGGGGCTTCAACCGCTTCCTCGAAGGCCAGCGCGCACTCATCGGCGCCGTGCTCGCCACCAGCCAGCGCCTGCTGCAGACGGTCGGCGAAGTGGCGCGTGTGGTGGAGAACACCGCCGAGCACGCCGGCCGCCAGCAGGAAATGACCGACATGGTCGCCACGGCGGTGAACGAGATGGGCAGCACCGTGCAGGAGATCGCGCGCAACGCCGAGCAGGCGGCCAGCACCTCGCAGCAGGCGCGAGACGAGGCCGGCGAGGCGCGCCGGGTGGTCGACGGCTCGCTGCAGCTCGGCCAGCGCATGTCCGGGGAGATCGGCGAGGCCGCCAGTGCGCTGGGCCAGTTGGCCGATCAGGTGGCGAGCATCGACCAGGTGCTGGCGGTGATCCGTGGTGTCTCCGAGCAAACCAACCTGCTCGCCCTCAACGCCGCCATCGAGGCGGCGCGGGCGGGGGAGCTGGGCCGTGGTTTCGCCGTGGTGGCGGATGAAGTCCGTACCCTGGCCAGCCGCACCCAGGGCTCCACCGACGAGATCCTCGCCATCATCCAGCGCCTGAAGACCGGCGCCGACACCGCCGTGCGCTCGATGCACTCCGGCCAGCAGGCCACCGGCCAGAGCCTGGCCGCCAGCGAGCAGGCCGGCGCCTCGCTGGGCGCCATCGCCGATCAGGTGGAGCGCATCAGCGACATCAACCACCAGGTCGCCACCGCCACCGAGGAGCAATCGGCGGTGACTGAGGAAATCAACCGCAACGTGCAGGGCATCGCCGACCTCGCCCACGCCACCACCCGCGAAGTGCAGCACGGCAGCGAGCAGTGCCGCGAGCTGCGCGCGCTGGCAGACGACCTGGCGCGGCAGATGGCGCAATTCCGCTTGTGAGCCCCGGCGCCGGCCTTCGCGCCGGCGCCTTTTTCCCCAAAGTTACCCACAGGCTGGCGAGGCTTCCGGTTCCGCGCAACCCGCTTGCTGGTGCGCCCTGGTAATCGATCATCGCCCCGGATCAGCAACGATCGGGCCCGAATCGTTCACAGACTACCCACAGATTGTCCAGAGCTTTTACACCGTCTTCTCCACCGCCATTGAACATTCGCTCGAAAGCCCCCACCCCAGGCATTGCGGGGGCTGCATAAGTTCACTGAATAATCGGGCGGCTATCGAATCAGGAAAATACGGGTAAATTTGCCAACAGCTTATCCACAGCTTGTTCAAATAATATCCAGCAGTCAGCGGCGCTTTTGCTCAGAATTTGAGCAGGCCGTTCCAGGCCACGATTCATCGGCGCGAGCGGAGTCGGACCACAGGTTATCCACAGGCGGTTCCACGGCAATTGGGGAGAAGCCTCAGGCGTCTAGCGATTGGGCCTGGATACGGCCCCGGCTTAGGTCGCTGAGCAGCCGCTGCAGGGCATCCACCTGGGCGGTGGGCAGGTTCAGCGTCAGGTGCACGCCGCTGGCGCCATAGGCCTCGTCCTCGATGGCGGCGCCCAGGGCCAGCAGCCGCGCCTTGAACAGCGCGTGCTCGGCGAAACTGCATTCGAAGGCCAGCCGGCTGCTGGGCACCAGTTCCACGCGCGGCGCGTCCTGCAGGCATTTCGCCGCGCAGCCGCCGTAGGCGCGGGCCAGGCCGCCGGTACCGAGCTTGATGCCGCCGAACCAGCGGCTGACCATGACCACCACGCGGTCCATGTCCTGCCCCTCGATGGCCACCAGCATCGGCCGGCCGGCGGTGCCGCCGGGCTCGCCGTCGTCGCTGAAGCGGTACTGGTTGCCCAGCTTCCAGGCCCAGCAGTTGTGCCCGGCGCTGGCGTCGCGGTGCGCGGCGAGGAAGGCCTGCGCCTCGGCCTCGCTGGCAATCGGCGCGGCGACGCAGTGGAAGCGGCTCTTGCGGATCTCTTCCTGGTAAACGGCGGGTACGGCGAGGGTGAAGCTCATGCCGTCGCCGGCGGCGTCAGCCCGCAGCCCTTGAGGACGATGCGGATGAGGTTGTCGCTGGCCTCGCCGAAGTCCTGTTTGGACATGCGCTTGCGGCCAGTGACGAAGGCGATCTGGGTGGCGAAGTCGGCGTAGTGCTGGGTGCTGCTCCAGATCAGGAAGATCAGGTTCACCGGGTCGACCGGGTCCATCTTGCCGGCGTCGATCCAGGCCTGGAACACCGCGGCGCGGCCGGCAAACCAGGTGCGGTAGTCCTGGCTGAAATGCTCGGTCAGGCACTCGCCGCCGCTGATGATTTCCATGGCGAACACCCGCGAGGCCTGCGGGTAGCGGCGGGAGAACTCCATCTTGGCGCGGATGTAGGCGGCCAGCGCGGTGGCCGGGTCGTCGTCCACGGTAAGGTGATTGAAGGTGCTGTCCCACAACTCGAGGATGTTGCTCAACACCGCCACGTACAGCCCCAGCTTGTTGCTGAAGTAGTAGTGCAGGTTGGCCTTGGGCAGGCCGACGCGCTGGGCGATGGTGTTCATGCTGGTGCCCTTGAAGCCGTGCCGGGCGAACTCCTCCTCGGCGGCCGTGAGGATGGCTTCTTCGTTCTTCTGGCGAATGCGGCCGGCGGGCTTGTCGCCGCTCTGCGCGGTATGGGCGGGCACTTGCAGGGTCATGGGGGCGGATCCACGTCTACGGGGGGCGCAGCATGGATAACCCAGGCGGGGCGGGCGATTCAAGCGCTCGCGGGAAAAATATGGCGATGCGCCACGCCAGAACGCAGGCCCCGCCGCATGGCGGGGCCCGGCGAGCCGTCAGAAGTGGTACTTGACCAGCGCGCTCATGGTGTTCTGGTCGGTGGTGAAGTACTGGGAATCCTTGATGCCGTACTTGTCGGACCAGTAGTCGTACTCGATACCCACGTACAGGTGCTTGGCCTCGTAGCCCATGGCCTTGCCCAGGTCGTACTTGATCTGCGGGTTGAAGTGCAGGTTGGCGTGGTAGTCGCTCTGGCCACGCTCGCTGGAGCTGGCGTCCTTGTTGTTGACGACCCAGTCCATGAAGCCGTCGAACAGGATGTCGGAGTTGCCCACCGGGAAGGTGATGGCCCAGGCCGGGGTGATCTGCCAGGCGCCGGACGGCACGCGGTTGCCATCGGGCTTGCGGTAGTAGAAGTTCAGCTGGAAGTAGTCGAAGCCGGGCAGGGCCAGGTCGAAGCCCGGGCCGAGCAGGTAGGACTCGACGTCGCCTTCGCCGAACTCGTAGGTGCTGGCCAGCAGCACGTCCTTGACCGGACCGAAGGACAGGTCGGTGCCGGTGATCTTGCCGAAGGACAGACGCGGGCTGAACTCGCCGTAGTAGCTGTTCTTGCCGTTTACCGGGCTTTCCTTGCCGTTGTAGTTGATCTGGTCGACGAAGAACCAGATGTCGCCCCAGGTCCAGGCGCTCGCGCTCTCGAGGGTGAAGGTCTGCTGGATCGGCGGGTCGACCTTGTAGTTCTTGCCCCACAGGTAGCTCAGGCTTTCGTTGTGCCAGATCAGCGGGCCGTCGTTGGAGGCCGGAGCCGGAGTCAGGTCTTCACCACCAGCCATGGCCTGGCCGGCCGCCAGCAGCCCGCTGGCGAGCAGCAGGGATGCGAGAGTGCGAGTCATGCGTTGCTCCTAAATCAGTGCAGTCGAAATTTCGTTTTTAGTTGTCAGCGGAACCTGTCCCGTTGGTCAGGCTTGGCCTGGGAAAGCAAGATTGGCGCCAAACCTGACCGGTCGTTCCATTTTTACGCCGGATCAATGACCGATCCGTACTTTTGCGTGGCCTGTGCGTCGACGGCTGGCACTCACCGACCAGCTCTGGATCGGCGATTTTCTGACCCGAAAGACAACTTTGCCTGATTTTGGGGCAGCATCTCGTCATTCAGCGCAGTCTTTGGCGATCGCCGGAAAGAAAATTGGATACATGACAATTCTGTGTTGAATCGAATCAACTCTAATTGTGTATACAAATTTTCTGTGGGAAATCTACACAGTCCCCTGAGGGAAGCGTCACGCGTTTTTTCGGGCGCGAATAATGCCAGACGCGGCCACACGCCACACCTGAAGATTGCGCCGGACTGCCGGGCGGTTGTGTTACCAGACCGCGATGTGCGCGTCGGTGCGCGGCTCGGTGCCGCCGCAGAGCACGCCGCTCACCGGGTCGCGCAGGACGATCTGGCCACGCCCGTAGGTGGTCAGGTCATGGGCCACTTCGACATGGTGGCCACGCCGCGTCAGCACCGCCGCCAGGCTGCGCGGCGCGTGGTATTCGATGCCCACGCGCTTGTCCCCCAGCCACTGCCAGCGCGGCGCGTCGAGCGCGGCCTGGGGGTTGAGGCCGAAGTCCACCAGGTTCATCACCACCTGCACGTGCCCCTGGGGCTGCATGTAGGCGCCCATCACGCCGAACGGGCCGAGCGCCACGCCGCCCTTGCTGAGGAAGCCGGGAATGATGGTGTGGAAGGTCTTCTTCCCGGGGCGCAGGCTGTTGACGTGCTGCGCATCGAGGCTGAACTCGGCGCCACGGTTCTGCAACGCGATGCCGGTGCCGGGCACCACCACGCCGGAGCCGAAGCCGTGGTAGTTGCTCTGGATGAAGGACACCATGTTGCCCTCGCCGTCGGCGCAGGCCAGGTACACGGTGCCGCCGGATTTCGGCTTGCCCGGATGCGGCTCCAGCGCCCGCGCGCCGATCAGCGCGCGACGTCTGGCAGCGTAGTTGTCGCTGAGCAGGTCAGCCACGCTGACGCGCATGCAGTCCGGCTGGCGGATGTAGGCGCGGCCATCGGCGTAGGCGAGCTTCATCGCCTCCAGCTGGCGGTGCCAGGTTTCCGGGCTGTCGCGGTCGCCGAAGTCGAAGCCCTTGAGGATGTTCAGCGCCATCAGCGCCACCAGGCCCTGGCCGGCGGGCGGGATTTCCCAGACGTCGTAGCCACGGTAGTTCAGCGAAATCGGTTCGACCCACTGCGGCCGGTAGCCGGCCAGGTCATCGGCGCGCAGGTAGCCGCCGCTGCGCTCGGCGTGGGCGGCGATGGTGCGCGCCAGTTCGCCCCGGTAGAAGCTCTCGCACTGGCTTTCGGCAAGGGCTTGCAGGGTATCGGCCTGGGCCGGGTTGGCGAAGAGTTCGCCGGCGAAGGGCGCGCGGCCGTCGAGGAGGAATTCGTCGAACCAGGGCTGCAGCTCGGGGTGCTGCGGCAACGCCGCGCGGAACTTGTCCAGGCCGCTTTGCCAGAGCCCGGCGATCACCGGCGAGACCGGGAAACCGTCGCGCGCCAGTTCGATGGCCGGCGCCAGCAGCTCGGCGAACGGCAGGCGGCCGAAGCGCCGCGACAGCTCGGCCCAGGCCGCCGGGCAGCCCGGCACGGTCACCGGGGTCCAACCGTACAGCGGCATCTTCGAATGGCCGGCACCCCGCACCGCCTCGATGCTCAGCGCCTGCGGCGCGTGACCGCTCGCGTCCAGGCCGTAGAGCCGGTCCTTGACCCAGACCAGGGCAAAGGCGTCGCCACCGATGCCGCAGCCGGTGGGCTCGACCACCGTCAGCGCCGCCGCCGTGGCGATGGCCGCGTCGATGGCGTTGCCGCCGCGCTTGAGCATGTCCAGCCCGACCTGCGCCGCCAGCGGCTGCGAGGTGGCAACCATCCCGCGGCGGCCGAAGACCAGCGAGCGCTGCGAGGGATAGGGGTACTCCTGGGCGGAAAAGCTGAGCATCGACGTCCTCCGGAAACGGCTTGAGACGGCAGGGTAGCCCTGCCAGACTTCGTCAGCTAGCGACATACCCTCAAGATATACCGATGAAAGGACAAGCTCCCGAACTCCAGCGCCTGATCCCGGTGCTCGAACGCCTGCCCCGGCCGGTCTATGCCCGCGCCGAGCGCCTGCGTGCCGGCTCCTGGACCAGCCGCCACCATCACGCCTGGGTGCAACTGTCCTACGCCATCAGCGGCGTGCTGGGAGTGCATACCGCCGAGGGCAGCTTCTTCGCGCCGCCGCAGCGGGCGATCTGGATTCCGGCCTATCTCGACCACGAGGTGGTGACCTCGACCCAGGCCGAGATGCGCAGCCTGTACATCCGCGACGACGCCTGCGCCTGGGCGCCGGACCGCTGCCGGGTGCTGGAGGTGACGCCGCTGGCCCGCGAGCTGATCAAGAGCTTCTGCGAGCTGCCGGTGGATTATCCCCAGGGCGACAGTCCCGAGTCGCGGCTGGTGGAGGTCCTGCTGGACCAGCTGCGCACCCTGCCGGAAGTCGCCTTCTCCCTGCCGATGCCGCAGGAAGCCCGGCTGCTGCAGCTGTGCCAGGCGCTGATCGACCAGCCCACCGACAACCAGACCCTGGGCGACTGGGCGCAGCGCATCGGCACCTCGGAAAAGACCCTGTCACGGATGTTCCAGCGCGAGACCGGGATGACCTTCCGCCTCTGGCGCCAGCGCCAGCGGCTACTCGCCTCCCTGGGCTCGCTGGAGGCCGGCGACAGCGTGACGGCGGCGGCGCTGGATTGCGGGTATGACTCGACCTCGGCGTATATCGCGTCGTTCAAGGGTTTGTTCGGGTTTACGCCCGGAGACTTGTTCCGGCAGCGGTGACGGCGCCTGTCGGCGCTGATCGCGGACGGAGTCCGCTACTACGAGATGCATCTGCGCTCGGGTTGGCCCTCACCCCAGCCCTGGCACAGATTCAGCCGGGACAAGACAGTTGCTCCTACGGTGGCGTGAGGCCGCGGCGTAGGGCGTACAACCGTTCGCGGTTGTACGCCGATACACCATCATGCCCCGCCGATGCCGATGCCATGTCCGGAGCGCCCTGAAACTCAGGCTAATCGGCGTATAACGCGGAGCGTTATACGCCCTACATCCAGGCATACGCCGCGGGTCGCATGATCGGCGGATTTCCGCTCAGCACCCTCGCCCATCGGCAGGCATTCGCCTGTTCAAACACCCCAGCTGATCGCTGAAACCCCTCTGCCACGCGGCTTTCACGCCTTGGCACGCTGCCTGCTATCGCCCTGCACACTGCGCCGCCCTCGCGGCGCGCCGGCGTGCCGTTCCGCAGTCCGCACGCCTGACGACAACAACGACAAAGAGGAATACCCATGGATAGCGCAAGCGCCGTCTCCGCTTCTGCCGCACCCCGTACGACTTCCCAGCGCATCAAGTCGATCTTCAGTGGCTCGGTGGGCAACCTGGTCGAGTGGTACGACTGGTATGTCTACGCCGCCTTCTCGCTGTACTTCGCCAAGGCCTTCTTCCCCCAGGGCGACATGACCGCCCAACTGCTGAACACCGCCGCGATCTTCGCCGTGGGCTTCCTGATGCGCCCGATCGGCGGCTGGCTGATGGGCATCTACGCCGACCGCAAGGGCCGCAAGGCGGCGCTGCTGGCCTCGGTGCTGCTGATGTGCTTCGGCTCGCTGATCATCGCCCTCACCCCCAGCTATGAAACCATCGGCGTCGGCGCGCCCATCCTGCTGGTGCTCGCGCGCCTGCTGCAGGGCCTGTCGGTCGGCGGCGAATACGGCACCTCCGCGACCTACCTGAGCGAGATGGCCAACAAGGAGCAGCGCGGCTTCTTCTCCAGCTTCCAGTACGTGACCCTGATCTCCGGCCAGCTCATCGCCCTGGCGGTGCTGATCGTCCTGCAGCAGACCCTGACCACCGAGCAGCTGGAAAGCTGGGGCTGGCGTGTGCCGTTCTTCATCGGCGCGCTGTGCGCGGTGGTGGCCATGTTCCTGCGTCGCGGCATGGAAGAGACCGAGTCCTTCACCACCAGGAAGGAGGAGCCCAAGGAAAGCCTGATGCGCTCGCTGATGCGCCATCCCAAGGAAGTGCTCACCGTGGTCGGCCTGACCATGGGCGGCACCCTGGCCTTCTACACCTACACCACCTACATGCAGAAGTACCTGGTGAACACGGTGGGCATGAGCAAGACCGACTCGACCATGATCTCGGCGGCCACCCTGTTCCTGTTCATGCTGCTGCAGCCCATCGTCGGCGCGCTGTCGGACAAGATCGGCCGCCGCCCGATCCTGATCGCCTTCGGCGTGCTGGGCACCGTCTTCACCTACCCGATCCTCAGCACCCTGCACAGCATCGACACCTGGTGGGGCGCGTTCTTCCTGATCATGGCCGCGCTGGTCATCGTCAGCGGCTACACCTCGATCAACGCCGTAGTGAAGGCCGAGCTGTTCCCCACCGAGATCCGCGCCCTGGGCGTGGGCCTGCCGTACGCACTGACCGTATCGATCTTCGGCGGCACCGCCGAGTACGTGGCGCTGTGGTTCAAGAGCATCGGCATGGAGAGCGGCTTCTACTGGTACGTCACCGCGTGCATCGCCTGCTCGCTGCTGGTCTACGTGACCATGAAGGACACCCAGAAGCACTCGAAGATCACCACCGACTGATTGGGCAGCTTGCCCTGGCCCCGGCGCACACTCTCCGGGGCTTTTTATCCACAGGGCCCGGCTTCATGCCGGGCCTTGTCGTTTGAGCTCTTCGCCGTCTGTAGGAGCGAGCTTGCTCGCGAACAAACCCCGCTGCGGACTCGGTTCGCGAGCAAGCTCGCTCCTACACGAACAGTGCCCTCATCCGGGTGGGTTATCCTTTTCCCATCCTTCCTTTGCCGGAGCCCCGCCATGACCACCCCGAAATCCGCCCTGATCATCGGCGCCTCGCGTGGCCTCGGCCTGGGCCTGGTGCGCGAACTGCTCGACCGCGGCTGGGACGTCACCGCCACCGTGCGCGACGTCGTCCACCCCGGTGAACTGGCGAATCTGCCAGTACGCGTCGAACCGCTGCTGCTGGACGACGTGCACTCCCAGGACCGGCTCGCCGAGGCCCTGGCCGGCTCGCACTTCAGCCTCGTCTTCATCAACGCCGGCATCTACGGCCCGGCCCACCAGTCCGCCATCGACGCCAGCCTCGCCGACGTCGGCCAGCTGTTCATGGTCAACGCCGTGGCGCCGCTGCGCCTGGCCGAGCGCCTGCTGCCGCGCCTGGATGGCGAGCGCGGCGTGCTGGCCTTCATGACCTCCGAGCTGGGCAGCGTCGCCGGCAACGAATCCGGCGGCATGGCGCTCTACCGGGCGAGCAAGGCGGCGCTCAACTCGCTGACCCGCAGCTTCGTCGCCGAGCTGGGCGAAACCGGCATCACCGTGCTCAACCTGCACCCCGGCTGGGTACGCACCGACATGGGCGGCGAAGCCGCGCCGCTGGATGTTCCGACCAGCGTGAAGGGCCTCGCCGACCAGGTCGAAACCCACGCCGGCCGCGGCGGCCAGTTCTACCTCGACTACCAGGGGACGACGATCGACTGGTGACGAACCGCACCGGCAGCGTTACCATGCGCCCACGTCTGACCTCCGGGTCAACGCACCTGGATCAGCAGACAGGGTGAACACTGAGCTGGCTTCCTAACCACAGGAGCCGGCTCGCCTCACGCGGCGGCTCCGCCCAACGAGGAATCACTCATGCCTTCCACCCGTCTCTGGCTGCGCAACCCGCTCGCCGTCTTCACTGCCAACGATCAGGATGCCCGTGGCGGCATCGTCGTGCAGGACGGCCGCATCGTCGAACTGGTCGCCGCCGGCCAGCAACCCTCCGTTCCCTGCGAACAGACCTTCGACGCCAGCCAGCACGTGCTGACGCCCGGTCTGATCAACACCCACCACCACTTCTACCAGACCCTCACCCGCGCCTGGGCGCCGGTGGTGAACCAGCCGCTGTTCCCCTGGCTGAAGACCCTCTACCCGGTGTGGGCGCGTCTGACCCCCGACCAGTTGGCGGTCGCCACCAAGGTCGCCCTGGCCGAGCTGCTGCTGTCGGGCTGCACCACCGCCGCCGACCACCACTACCTGTTCCCCGACGGCCTGGAGCAGGCCATCGACGTACAGGCCGGCGTGGTCCAGGAACTGGGCATGCGCGCCATGCTCACCCGTGGCTCCATGAGCCTGGGCGAAGCCGACGGCGGGCTGCCGCCGCAGCAGACCGTGCAGAGCGCCGAGGCCATCCTCGACGACAGCCAGCGCCTGATCCGCAACTACCACCAGCGCGGCGAAGGCGCCCAGGTGCAGATCGCCCTGGCACCCTGCTCGCCCTTCTCGGTGACCCCGGAAATCATGCGCGCCAGCGCCGAACTGGCCGAACGCGAAGACGTACGCCTGCACACCCACCTCGCCGAAACCCTGGACGAGGAAGACTTCTGCCTGCAGCGCTTCGGCCAGCGCACCGTGGACTACCTGGACAGCGTCGGCTGGCTCGGCCCGCGCACCTGGCTGGCCCACGGCATCCACTTCAACGACGAGGAAATCCAGCGCCTGGGCGCCGCCGGCACCGGCGTCTGCCATTGCCCCAGCTCAAACATGCGCCTGGCCTCGGGCATCTGCCCGACCGTGGCCCTGGAAGAAGCCGGCGCGCCGGTGGGCATCGGCGTGGACGGCTCGGCCTCCAACGACGCCTCCAACATGATCCTCGAAGCCCGCCAGGCCCTGTACATCCAGCGCCTGCGCTACGGCGCCGAGCTGATCACCCCGGAACGCGCGCTGGGCTGGGCCACCAAGGGCTCGGCCAAGCTCATCGGCCGCAGCGACATCGGCGAGTTGGCCGTAGGCAAACAAGCGGACCTCGCGCTGTTCAAACTCGACGAGCTGCGCTTCTCCGGCAGCCACGACCCGCTTTCGGCCCTGCTGCTGTGCGGCGCCGACAAGGCCGACCGGATCATGATCGGCGGCACCTGGCGGGTCATCGACGGCGAAGTCGAAGGCCTCGACCTCAAGCGCCTGATCGCCGACCACACCCAGGCCGCGCGCAAGCTGCTCGGCACTCTGTAAAACGCAACTGGTGAGGCGCGGCGGAACGGCTGGCGGATGGGGCGCCGGCCGTTCCCCCGCGCCTCATTGCCCTCTTAGAGTCTGTTTACGATCTCGCGAGCCAGAGCAGAACAAGGCGCAACGACCAACGGGAGTAACAGCCGAAGGGTGAGCGCCAGCGAATCAAACAGTCGAGGACGCGGAGTTTACGAGCTGTAAATGAGCAGTCCTCGCCTGTTTTTAACGCAGTTATGCCGACGCGCAGCAGATCGTAAACAGGCTCTTAGAACGGACGGCTGCCACTCAGGCTGATGCGCTTGAGGCGCCGCCGCTCGCTGGCCGGGAACGCGTTGCGCGCGTGCAGCGTGGCCTGGTTGTCCCACCAGACGATATCGCCCACCTCCCACTTGTGCGTGTAGCTCAGCTCCGGCCGCTGCAGGTGCTCGCGCAGTCGCTCGATCAGTGCTGCGCCCTGCTGCGGATCGAAACCGGGGATTTCCACCTCGGTGTGCACGGAGAGGAACAGCACGCGCTTGCCGCTTTCCGGATGGGCGCGCACCAGCGGGTGCTCGGTGCCCTGGATCGGCTCGATGTCCGGGGTGCGGTAGCGCACGAAGCCGCCGTTGTAGCCGCCACTCTTCAGGCGAATGAACGGGTTGTAGTTGATCAGCCGCAGGCCATCGATCTCAGCGCGGGTCGCCTCGTCCAGCGTCTGGTAGGCGCGGGCCAGGTTGGTGAAATGGGTTTCGCCACCGGTCTTCGGCACCTCCAGCGCGTAGAGGAAGGAGCCGGACGACGGCACCGGCGTCCACTGGTGATCGACGTGGGCCGGCAGGGCGAAGTTGCCCAGCTCGCCGTCGCCTGTGTTGGCCACCTTGACGATGTCCGGCGCCTTGCCGTCGGTGCCGGAGGACAGCACCGGCACGTCCGCCGGCGGCTGGAACACCGCGCCGAACAGGGTGGCGAAGCGCAGGTACTGCTCGTCGTCGAGCTGCTGGTTCTTGAAGATCAGGATGTGGTGCTCGCGGTGGGCCTGCTTGATCGCCAGGATCTGCTCCGGGGTCAGTGGCTCGCGGGCGTCCAGGCCCCGCACCTCGGCGCCCAGCGGGGCGTCGAGGGGGACGATGGCGAAGGGTTCGGGGGTGGATTGTTTGAGGGCATTGGATTGGGTCATGACGAGACTCCTGAGTTGGCGGCTTCCCTCACCCCAACCCTCTCCCGGAGGGAGAGGGGGCCGTTGGGTACCGGCTGAAACCTCAGTGTCAGCCGGCACGGACAGCTCCCTCTCCCTTTGGGAGAGGGCGGGGGGTGAGGGGCTCTTGGTCAAACCTTCCTGATCGTCCGGCTATGCTGCCCGTCGACACCCACCGGGACTTCGCCGGCCAGGGTCACGCGGCGCACGATGCGCGGCTGGGTGCCGTAGTCGTCCACGGCATAGTGCTGGGTCGCGCGGTTGTCCCAGATCGCCACGTCGCCCGGCTGCCAGCGCCAGCGCACGGTGTTCTCCAGGCGGGTGACGTGGCCCTGCAGCACCGCGAAGAGATGCGCCGAGTCGTGCTGCGACAGCCCCTTCAGGCGCTTGACGAAGTGCCCCAGCAACAGGGTTTTCTCGCCGCTGACCGGGTGCACGCGAACCACCGGGTGCTCGGTCTCGTAGAGGGTCGAGGTGAATACCTTGCGGTACTCCTCCAGGCGTGCCGGGTCGGCATTCGGGCGGATGCCGGCGTAGTCGTACTCGTTGCTGTGCACCGCCCAGAGCGAATCGGCCAGGGCCTTGAGCTCCGGCGTCAGGTCGCCGTAGGCGGTGGCCGTATTGGCCCACACGGTGTCGCCGCCGGCCTCGGGCGCCTCCACGTTGCGCAGGATCGAAGCCTTGGGATAGGCCTCGACGAAGGTCACGTCGGTGTGCCAGGAGTTGGCCCGGCGGCCCTGGGCGCCGTCCAGCTCCAGCAGGTAATGGGTGCCCTCCTGCACCGGCACCGTGGGGTGCGCCACCGGCTCGCCGAGCAGTTGGGCGAAGGCTTCGTGGCCGGCGTCGTCGAGCTGGGTCTGGCCACGGAAGAAAATCACCTTGTGCTTCACCAGGGCGGCCTGGATCGCCTCGACGGTGGCGGCGTCGAGATTGCCGGAGAGGGTCACGCCACGGATTTCGGCGCCGATGCGGCCGGCCACCGGATGGATGTCGAGTTCGATGCCCTGTTGCGGAATGACTTGTGCTGCGTTGCTCATGTCGAAGTCCTCTTACTGTGGCAATGAACCGCGCCGCAGGCGGCGCGGGAGTGGGATCAGAAGTCGTAACGGACCGAGGCGCCGAGGGTGCGCGGCTGCCCCACCGAAGCGGTGTAGGAGCCGTTGATGCTGGCGAAAGCGGCCAGGTAGTAGTCCTTGTCGAAGGCGTTCTTCAGCCACACGGAGGCGTCCAGCTGGCCGTCGCCGACGTCCTTGCGCAGGCCGACGGAGAAGTTCGCAAGGCCGTAGCCGTCGATCTTCGAGAGGTCGGAGTTGTCCAGCGTGCCCTCGGCCTCGGAGCGGTAGGCGTAGCTGCCGGTCACGTAGGGGCGGATGCCGTCGTCGAGGTTCCAGGCGTATTCGCCGTTCAAGTTGGCAATCCACTTCGAGGCGCCAACCACGTCCTCGCCGGTGAGGTCGCAGGTGGCCGGCGCGCCGGGTTTGGTGGAGACCTCTGCCGGGCACGGGGCGTCCTTGAACGACAGGTAGGTGACGTCGTTGTAGGAGCCGTTGAAGTTCAGCGTCAGGCCGCGCACGGGCAGCGCCGTGGCTTCGAACTCCAGGCCGCGCGAGCGCACGCTGCCGGCGTTGGAGAGCACCGAGACCAGCTGGGTCGAGCCCGGCGGCTGGTACAGGGTGGTCGCCTGGTAGCCGTGGATGCCAGTCCAGAAGATGTTGGTGTTGAGCTGCAGGCGGTTGTCGAACAGGGTCGACTTGATCCCCAGCTCGGCATCGTTGGCGCGCTCCGGGCCGACCAGCAGGGAGTCCGCTCCGGCGGTCGGCGCACTGGCCACGGCCAGGTTCACCCCGCCGGACTTCTCGCCATGGGACAGCGAGGCGTAGCCCAGCAGGTCATCGCTGAACTGGTAGCTCAGGCTCAGTAGCGCCGAGGGCGCGAAGCTGTACAGGCCGAGGTCGCCCGAGTCGTAGGCGCCCAACTGGTTGCGCCGCACCACGGCGCCAGCGCCCGTCACCGGCGCGCCGCCCACCGGGGCGAAGCGCTCGACCTTGGCGGCCTTTTCCTCATAGGTGCCGCGCAGGCCGGCGGTGAAATCCAGCTTGTCGGTGAGGTGCCAGGTGCCCTGGGAGAACAGCGCGAAGCTGTCGGTCTCGATCTTGCCGTTGGCCTTGGTGTAGGTGTTGTTCAGCGCATTGAGGTTGGTGCCCAGCAGGTAGCGGTCGGCCAGCGGACCGTAGTCGGTGAAGGTCTTGTTGCCCAGGTTCTGGTTGAACGCGTAGGCGCCCAGCACGTAGTCGAAGGCACCGCCGGTGGGCGAAGCCAGGCGGATCTCCTGGGAGAACTGGCGGTCATGCACTTCCACGCCGGTGTTGTTGATCGCCGAGACGTTGAGCTGCTCGTCGTTGGCCGGGGTGAAGTGCCAGTAGCGGTAGGCGCTGATGGAGGTCAGCTTGAAGCCGCCATTGAGGTTCCAGTTGGCCTCCACCGAGCTGCCACCCTGGTGCACGCTGACATTCTGCCGGCTGTTGATGTTGACCTTGTGCCGGTCCGGGTCGCGGATCGGCGAGGCGCCCACCGCGGCGGCGCGCTGCCAGAAGCGGTCGGCGGCGCCGTACACCACCATGCTGCCGTTGCTGGAGTCCTCCTCGTTGTAGTCGTTGATCCAGCGCAGGTCGAAATCGTCGTTGGGCTTGAACAGCAGCTGGCCACGGATGCCCTGGCGCGCGCCGCCGTTGAGATAGTTATCGTCGTGGATGTTCTTGATGTAGCCGTCGTCGCGGGTGCGGTAGGCCGACACGCGCCCGGCCAGGGTCTCGGTCAGCGCGCCGGAGACCGTGCCCTTGCCTTGGAAGTAGCCGTCCTGTCCGCCAGAGACCTCGACGTTGCGCTCGGGGCTGAAGGTCGGCGCGCGGGTGCTGATGTTCAGCACGCCGGCGGTGGTGTTCTTGCCGAACAGCGTGCCCTGCGGACCGCGCAGCAGCTCCAGCTGCTCGATGTCCAGCAGGTCGAACACCGCCATGCCCGGGCGGCCCAGGTAGACGTTGTCCAGGTAGACCCCGGCGCTGCCTTCCAGGCCGTCGCTGGCCGGGTTGTTGCCGATGCCGCGCACCGCGATGCTCGACTGGCGCGCATGGATGAAGGCGACGTTGACGCTCGGCAGCACCTGCTGCAGGTCCTGCACCTTGTAGATGCGCTGGCTTTCCAGGGTCTCGCCGCCGAGCACGGTGATCGGCGTCGGCACCTTCTGCGAGTCCTCCTCGCGGCGGCGGGCGGTGACGGTGACCTTGCCCAGGGTGGCATCGGCCTTGGAGGGCTCGGCCTTGGTGGACTTGGTGGCGGGCGCCACGGCGGTGGTCGCGGTGGTCGTGTCCTCGTCCTGCTCGTCGGCGAGGACCGGCAGCGCGCCACCGAGGGCCAGCAGCAGGATGACGGCGTAGTCCGGCGCACGCAGTCGGCGCGGGGCGATGGAGGGGAAATGCTGTCTCGAACTCATGGGTGATTCCTTGGGCGACCGCGAAATGCGCGGGCAAAAGGGGGCCGCACCGCTCAAGGCGGCGAACGGCAGCTCAGTGATTCGGGATGACGCCGCGTCAGGGCGGCGGGGCGGTCAGCAGCAGCGCGGACGGCCGCAGCAACGGCACATTCGGCAAGGTGGGCGGCTCAAGGCATGCATCGGGCGGCTCCTGGTCTCGTGCATATTCTTATTTCTTAAAAGAATAGATTTAAGTTTTATTCTTCATTGACGGAATAAGAGCTTGCATTTAAAACCAGCGCATCCCCTGCGGCAAATGCCTTTGCCCACTATTTTCAATGCCGGAAATGCATCATGGATCTGCGCCAACTGCGGTACTTCATCGCCCTCAACGAACACCGAAGTTTCGTCCGGGCCGCCGACGCCATGGGCATCACCCAGCCGGCCTTCAGCCGCAGCATCCAGGGCCTGGAACAGGAACTGGGCTGCCGCCTGGTGGACCGCGCCAGCAAGGACCTGCGCCCCACCCCCGAGGGCCAGGTGGTGCTGCAGCACGCCCTGAGCCTGGTACAGGGCGCGAACAACCTGAGCCACGCCATCGCCCAGTTGAACAAGCTGGACTCGGGCGAGCTGCGCTTCGGCTGCGGCCCGGCGCCGGCGCAGAAGCTGGTGTCCGACGCGGTGGCGCAGTTCGTCCGGCGCTACCCGCGCCTGCACATCCAGTTCGGGGTCGACAACTGGGAGCGCCTGGCGCGCAACCTGAGCCGCGAGGAGATCGAATTCTTCGTCGCCGACATCCGCCACTTCGAAGCCGACCCGAACTTCCAGACCCGCCCGCTCAAGCCGCGCAACGGCCTGTTCTTCTGCCGCCAGGGGCACCCGCTGCTGGCCAAGGACAGCCTCTCCACCAACGACATGTTCACCTACCCGCTGGCCGCCACCCTGATCCCCCCCAGCGCACGCAAGATGCTGGCGAATCTCAGCGGCAAGATCGACGTCACCGCCAACATCCAGTGCGAGGACATGGCCTCGCTGGTGCGCATCGTCAGCCAGACCGAGGCCATCGGCATCGCCGTCGAGGAAGCGGTGAGCGAGCCCATGGCCCGTGGCGAACTGGTGCGCCTGTACTTCCGCAACCTGCCGGCCAACGTCGACATCCTCCAGGCCCGCTGCGGCATCGTCACCCGCACCGGCGACCGCCTCTCGGCGGCCGCGCGGGCGATGATCGAGCTGCTGGTAGAGCTGGATGGCGAGGCCGCTTGAGCGACGACGCTAGAGGCCGTCGGTGACCAGCCGGGGCATGTCGTCCCAGCGCAGCCAGAGGTCACCCTGCCACTGCAGCAGCATCAGCCGCCGTGCCTGCCAACTGAGCATCACCCGGCGCGGGTCGTGGGATTCCGGCGCATGGCCGTCGCGCAGGGTGGGGATGACCTCCTGCGCCAGCCAGCGGTCCAGCGCTTCCAGCTCCGGATGGCCGAAGCGGAGCAGCGCCTTGTAGACGGCGGCTTCGCTGAGCATCACGACGTCTTCTTCACTGCCGGTGTCGTAGGTAAGGCGGACGGTCCGGACTTCGTGGGGGTAGAAGCGGTGCTGGATGGCATGGGGGAAGCGGTACGCCAGCAGCCGCGCGATGTCGCGGGCGGCGAACCAGGGTTGGTTGTCGATCATGACGCCGCGTAGCGGGCGGTTGCGGCGGGCGAAGAATATCGGGATGTAAACGTCGTTCATGACTTCAGGCTCCTATTCCATTGAAGAGCCACCACCCGCTGTCATTCGAATGGAGGCGGATCGTGCGAGGTTGACAGACCGGGAATAGGAACCGGCAGACCCGAAGATCTCCCCGCACGATCCGCCATAGAGGATTACAGATAAATCTGTAAGCGTGCGGGGGCCTGCGAAAAACGTGCGCCGTTTTCACATGCACCTCTGGGCGCCATCGCGCCTATTCGACGGGCTGTCAAACCCGGCCACGGGGTTACCGTGGTCGCGGCAGGATAGGAACGCTGGCGAACTGGGAAAAGCCGGCCGATTCCGGGAGACCTGTAGGAGCGAGCTTGCTCGCGAACCAACCCCGCTGCGGGGCTGTTCGCGTGGACTGGGCGTCCCCCTCGGTTCTACAGGTAACGAGGACTTGGGATGTTCGCGGGAGAGCGCCCTCACCCTAGCCCTCTCCCAAAGGGAGAGGGGACCGTTCGGCGCAGGAGGCAACCACGGCATCAGCCGGCACGGACTGCCCCCTCTCCCTCCGGGAGAGGGTTGGGGTGAGGGGATGCCCTTGAGCTTCGCTGCAAGGGCGCCACCGGGGCCTATGCCATTACTGAACCACCGCCACCGGCTGCCCAGCGATCTGCTTGCCCGCCGCCTCCTGCAACTCCGGCTTGGCCCAATCCGCCGCCTTGAACTCCCGCCGGATCAACCCGTAGGTCTTCGCCGCCTGGATCGACGCATCCAGCTTCGCCAGGAAGCCCGCATCCAGCTTCGGCGACAACACCTCCGCCAGACCGCGGTCCTGGTACTCGCTCTTGAAGATCACCGCCGGGTAGCTGGCCTGGTTCGACACCAGCTCGATGTACGCATCGCGGTTGGCCTCGGCGCTGGCCCATTCCACCGCCTGCAACTGCACCTTCAGCAGCCGCTGGGTGAGGTCGGGATGGGCGTCGACGAACGCGCCGTTGCCCACCAGCCCCGCCTGCAGGGTGCCGGCGCCGCCGAGGTCGTGGGTGCTCAGGACGATGTCCGCCAGGCCCTTCTCGCGCAGGGCGAACAGGCCGGCCAGGCCCCAGGTGGCGTCGATCTGCTTCGCCGCCAGGGCCGCCAGCGCGGCGCTGAAGTCGAGGTTGATCACCTTCAGGTCCTTCTCGGAAAGCCCGGCGCTGGCCAGGGCGTTGTCGAACGACAGCTGGCTCGCGGTACCGCGGAATATCCCCACGCGCTTGCCCTTGAGGTCGGCCAGGGTCTTGATGCCCGAGCCCGGCTGCACGCCGAGGTAGTGGTTGACGTCGCGTGCGGTGGCGGCCAGCAGGCGGGTGTCCAGCCCGCTGGACTTGCCGATGATCGCCGCGAGGTCGCCCAGGTAGGCGAAGTCCACCTGGTCGTTGGCCAGGGCTTCGTTGATCACCGGGCCGGCGCCCTTGAAGAAGGTCCACTTGATGGCGATGCCGTCGGCGGCGAATTCCTTTTCCAGCAGCTGGCGAGTGGTGAGCACGTCGACGATGCCGCCACCGGACGGTTTCGGGCCGGCGCTGACGTCAGGCACGGCGATGCGGATTTCCTTCACCGGCGCGGCCTGGGTGAAGGTCGGATAGGCGCCGAGCAGCCCGGCCAGCACCGGCGCGGTGAAAAGGGACAGCAACTGTTGGGTGAGGGCCTTCATGGCGCCTGCCTCCTGCAATGAAATGAATGCGTGGGAGGCACTAAAGGCAGTTCCTGGCCTGCAAATAAAATAATAAAAACTTATTTTTTAGTAACTGAAAAACCTAAATCAGACGCGCTCGGGCTCCGCGCGGGAATGCCCGCAGGGCATAAAAAATATTCCTCGAATGCATTGGCCGAGGCGGAAGGGCTTCCCTTAAATGGGCCTTTCTTAGCTCATAAATGCATTGATTGGTTTTTTCATATTCCAATGAAGAATATTAATAAAGCCTCCGGCCTTGCCCTCCCCGCTCCTCGTCCGGCGCTGGCCACACCGCGCCTGCCGTGGGTTTCGGCCTCCCGCGCGCTGCCCTGGCTGGTGCCGGCCGCGCTGGCGCTGCTGTGGTGGGTCGCCAGCCACCGGCACTGGATGTCGGCGCAGATCCTGCCGGCCCCAGAGCTGGTGTTGCAGGCCGCCCGCGAGCTGCTCGGCGGCGAGCTCTGGCTGCAACTGGGCGTCAGCCTGAAGCGCCTGGCCTGGGGCCTGCTCGCCGGTATCGCCAGCGGACTCGCCCTGGGTGCCTGGCTGGGCTTCAGCCGCCGCGCCGAGCGACTGGTGCTGCCGACCTTCAGCGCGCTGGCGCAGGTCCCGACCCTGGCGTGGATTCCTCTGTTCATGCTGTTCTTCGGCATCGGCGAGCTGCTCAAGCTGGTGGTGCTGATCAAGGCGGTAATCGTCCCGATCACCCTGCACACTCTGGTCGGCGTGCGCGACGCCCAACCGCGCCTGCGCGAGGCCGCCGCCGTGCTGCGCCTGCCGCGTCACCTGCTGGTGTGGCGGCTGATCCTGCCGGCGGCGCTGCCGTCCTTTCTTACCGGCGTACGGCTGGCCCTGGCGCAGGGCTGGACCTCGCTGCTGGCCGTGGAGCTGCTGGCCTCCAGCGAAGGCATCGGTTACCTGATGGTGCAGGCGCGCCAGTTGTTCATGCTCGACACCGTGTTCGTCTGCATCCTGGTCGTCGGCCTGGTCGGCGCGGCGATGGACCGTGGCATCCAGGCCCTGGACAAGCGCCTGCTGCACTGGCCGCAGCAGGCCACCGGGGAGCTGCGTCGCAGTGCGCGCGGGCACGGCTGGCAACGACTGCAACCGTGGCTGCTGCCGCTGGCGCTGCTCGCCCTGTGGCAGGCCGCCAGTGCCTTCACCTGGGTCGATCCGGCCATCCTCGCCAGCCCCGCCTCGGTGGCCATCGCCCTGTGGCAAGGGCTGCTCGACGGCAGCCTTCCCGGTGCGCTGCTGGCCAGCCTGAAGCGCACCCTCGGCGGCCTGCTGCTGGGTGGCGCGCTGGGCTTCGTCCTCGGTCTCGCGCTCGGCCTGCTGCGCCCCGCCGAGCGCCTGCTGGGCCCGAGTTTCGCCGCGCTGCGCCAGGTGGCGATCTTCGCCTGGGTGCCGCTGCTCACCGCCTGGTTCGGCCTGGGCGAAACGGCCAAGGTGGTGTTCGTCGGCCTGGCCGCCTTCTTCCCGCTGCTGCTGGCCACCCAACGCGGTGTCGCCAGCCTGCCGCCGCAACTGAGCGAAGCGGCCCTCGCCCTGCGCCTGTCGCCGTGGCAGCGGCTGCGTCGGCTGGTGCTGCCGGGGGCCGCTCCCTCGGTGTTCGCCGGCATCCGCCTGGCGCTGATCTACGCCTGGCTGGGCACCATCGGCGCCGAGTACTTCATGCCGTCCAACGGCGGCATCGGCAGCCTGATGATCGGTGCCCAGCAGTTGTTCCGCATGGACCTGGTCGGCGCCGGCATGTTGCTGGTCGGCCTCACCGGCGCGCTGCTCGCCGCCCTCGGACACCGCATCGAAGCGCGCGCGACGCGCTGGAGACACGCATGAACGCCTTTACTTCCCCGGCGCTGGTGAGCTTTCGCCAGGTCGCCAAAAGCTTCCCCGTGGACGGCCGCGAGCTGCAGGCCATCGAACGCTTCGACCTGGAGATCGCCGAGGGCGAATTCATCGCCATCGTCGGCGCCAGCGGCTGCGGCAAGTCGACCCTGCTGCGCCTGCTGGTCGGCCTGGACCGCGAGTTCCAGGGCGAGATCAGTATCGACGGCAAGCCCATCGACGGCATCGGTGGCGAGCGCGGCATCGTGTTCCAGGAGCACCGCCTGTTCCCCTGGCTGACGGTGGAGCAGAACGTCGAGCTCGGTCTGGTCAACGAGCCGCTGAGCGCCTTTGGCAAGGCCAGCAAGGTCGCCGACTACCTGCAACTGGTGGGCCTGAAGGGCTTCGAGCGGGCCTACCCGCACCAGCTCTCCGGCGGCATGGCGCAGCGCGTGGCCATCGCCCGTGGGCTGGTGGCCAGCCCGCGCATCCTGCTGCTGGACGAGCCCTTCGGCGCCCTCGACGCCCTCACCCGCCAGCAGTTGCAGGAAGAGTTGCTGCGCATCCGCCAGCGCGAGCGGATCACCACCGTGCTGGTCACCCACGACGTGGAGGAGGCGCTGTTCCTCGCCGACCGCGTGGTGGTGATGGCCCCCAGGCCGGGGCGGATCAAGCGAATTGTAGAGGTGCCGCTGGCGCATCCACGCGAGCGCGGCGGCTTCGACTTCCTGCGCCAGCGCGAGGCGCTGCTGCACGAGCTGACGGGCGATGGCGATTACGTCGCGCCGCAGCTCAAGCGGGTGGAAGACCTGCCGTTTGAGTTCATTGCTTGCTGATCCCAAAAACCGCCCTTGTAGGAGCGAGCTTGCTCGCGAACCGCCCCGCAGCGGGGTTTGTTCGCGAGCAAGCTCGCTCCTACAGGCTCACCCAACCTACCGAGCCCGACCATGAGCAAACGCCCCAACTTCCTCGTCATCGTCGCCGACGATCTCGGCTTCTCCGACCTCGGCGCCTTCGGCGGCGAGATCTCCACCCCGCACCTCGACGCCCTGGCCCTCGACGGCCTGCGCCTGACCGACTTCCACACCGCGCCGACCTGCTCGCCAACCCGCTCGATGCTGCTCACCGGCACCGATCACCACATCGCAGGCATCGGCACCATGGCCGAGGCGCTGACCCCGGAGCTGGAGGGCAAGCCCGGCTACGAGGGCTACCTCAACGACCGCGTGGTGGCCCTGCCCGAACTGCTGCGCGAGGCCGGCTACCAGACGCTGATGGCCGGCAAGTGGCACCTGGGCCTGAAGCTGGAACAGGCGCCCCATGCGCGCGGTTTCGAGCGCTCCTTCTCGCTGCTGCCCGGCGCGGCCAACCACTACGGTTTCGAGCCGCCCTACGACGAGACCACGCCGGGCATCCTCAAGAGCACCCCGGCGCTCTACGTAGAGGACGACCGCTTCATCGAGGAACTGCCGGCGGACTTCTATTCCTCCGATGCCTTCGGCGACAAGCTGATCCAGTACCTCAAGGAACGCGACCAGAGCCGGCCGTTCTTCGCCTACCTGCCCTTCTCCGCGCCGCACTGGCCGCTGCAGGCACCCAAGGACGTGGTCGACAAGTACCGGGGCCGCTACGACGCCGGCCCCGAGGCGCTGCGCCTGGAACGCCTGGAGCGGCTCAAGCAGCTGGGCCTGATCGACGCCGATGTGAAGGCGCATCCGGTGCTGGCGATCAGCAAGGAATGGGCGCAACTCTCCGCCGAGGAGAAGGCGAAATCGGCGCGGGCCATGGAGGTCTACGCGGCGATGGTCGAGCGCCTGGACTGGAACGTCGGCCGCGTCGTCGACTACCTGCGCCAGCAAGGCGAGCTGGACAACACCTTCGTCCTGTTCATGTCCGACAACGGCGCCGAAGGCGCGCTGCTGGAAGCCTTCCCGCGCTTCGGCCCGGACCTCCTGAGCTTCCTCGACCAGCACTACGACAACAGCCTGGAGAACATCGGCCGCGCCAACTCCTACATCTGGTACGGCCCGCGCTGGGCCCAGGCGGCGACTGCGCCGTCGCGGCTGTACAAGGCCTTCACCACCGAAGGCGGCATCCGCGTGCCGGCACTGGTGCGCTACCCGCAGCTCAAGCGCCAGGGCGAGATCAGCCACGGCTTCTCCACGGTAATGGATATCACCCCGACCATTCTCGACCTCGCCGGCGTGCGCCACCCCGGCAAGCGCTGGCGTGGCCGCGAGGTGGCCGAGGTGCGCGGCAAGTCATGGCTGGGCTGGCTGTCCGGTGAGACCGAGCAGGCCCACGACGAGAAGACCGTGACCGGCTGGGAGCTGTTCGGCATGCGCGCCATCCGCCAGGGCGACTGGAAGGCGGTGTACCTGCCGGCGCCAGTCGGCCCGGCCACCTGGCAGCTGTACGACCTGGCCAGCGATCCCGGCGAGACCCTGGACCTGGCCAAGCAGCAACCGGAGAAGCTCCACGCGCTGATCGAACACTACAAGCAGTACGTCAACGAAACCGGGGTGATCGACGCGCCGCCGCCGTTCCTCGCACGCTGAATCATCGCGGGGGAATCGGGCTGGCCCGCAATGCCAGTCCCGACCCGCATTGCCACCCTGAAAACACCTGGAGCCCCCGCAATGCGGGGCTCTCAGACTACCGTCTGTCGCCAGATGCGAAGTGCGACCAACGGGTGCCCAGGCAAAAATCCATCTAAATCAAGGCCCCTCCTCCGACGCCGACAAACTAGCGTCAATTTGACATCATCCAACGGCACTCTAGCTTTAAGAAACCAGGCCGACGCACTGCTCAGGACCTACCTCAGCAGCCGGCGGCCACCTTCTTGGCGCTCGGCAACGGAGTGCACCATGCGCGACACCCAATTCAATTCGCCTGTCGATCAGGCCGACGGCCAACTGTGGCCGAAACGCCTGCTCCTCCAGTCCTTGCCCTGGGCGGTGGTGGCCGGTCTTTACTGGTCAGGCGTGCCGATCTGGTTGCTGTTGCCAGTGGGCTGGCTCTCCAGCCTGGCACTGACCTCGCTGCTGACCGGCCCGGCCCAGGAGCTGGCCACAACAAAACAGGTGAGCCTGGACAGCGAGCAGCTGCCGCAGTGGCGCCCGCTGCAGGGCGCCATGGAAAACCACCTTTCCAGCCTCAACGGCCACACCCACCAGATCGACAGCATCCTGCACCACGCCATCGGCCAGCTGACCGACAGCTTCCACGGCCTAGCCGAGCGCATCGACACCCAGCGCGGCCTCTCCCACTCGCTGATCGAGCGCTACGACGGGCGCGGCCACCTGGACGACGACATCGACTTCCAGCGCTTCATCCACGCCACCCAGGAAACCCTCGGGCTGTTCGTCGAGGCGACCCTGGAAACCAGCCGCACCTCGCAGCAGCTGGTGGAGCGCATGGACCGCGTCACCCACAAGATCGGCGAAATCCTGCAGTCCACCCAGGACATGGACGCCATCGCCAAGCAGACCAACCTGCTGGCCCTGAACGCCGCGATCGAGGCCGCCCGCGCCGGCGAAAGCGGCCGGGGCTTCGCCGTGGTGGCCGATGAGGTGCGCGCGCTGTCCACCCGCTCCACGCACTTCTCCCAGGCCATCCGCGAACACGTCGACGTGGTCTACCACGAGATCAAGGACGCCGAAGGCGCCATCGCCCAGCTGGCCGACAAGGACATGTCCTTCGCCCTCGACTCGCGCAAGAAGATCCAGACCATGCTCGACGACCTCGACGCGATGAACCAGCACACCGTCAAGGTGGTGCAGGAGCTGGACCGGATTTCCCTGGAAGTGGGCGACGGCGTCAACGCGGCAGTCACCGCCCTGCAGTTCCAGGACATGAGCAGCCAGCTGCTGGGGCAGATCGGCAAGCACGGCGCGCAGCTCGGCGCGCTGGCGGTCGGCCTCGGTGCGCTGGATGGCCGCGAGCCCCGCGAATGGGGCGAGCGCCTGCGCGCGGAAGTCGCCGAACTCGGCCGCCCGCTGAGCAACCCGGTGGCGCAGACCAGCCTCAGCGCTGGGGAAGTAGAGCTGTTCTGAGTGCACCCACCCCGGGTGCGAAGGAGGCAGTGAGATGTTGCAGTCGATCATCGAGTACCTGGCGAACATCGCCCTGGTGGGCTGACGCCAGCCCACATCCCGGAATGCCAGACCCTTGGAGCAAGGAGTAGTCACGCAATGGGAAAGCAGATACTGATCGTCGATGACTCGGCCTCGATCCGGCAGATGCTGAGCTTCACGCTCAAGTCCGCCGGTTACGACGTGGACGAGGCCGTGGACGGCAAGGACGGACTGGGCAAGGCCCAGCGCAAGGCCTACAACCTGGTGTTCACCGACCAGAACATGCCCAACATGGACGGCCTGTCGCTGATCCGCAGCCTGCGCGACATGGCCGGCTACCGCAGCACCCCCATCCTCATGCTGACCACCGAGTCCAGCGACGCCATGAAGCAGCAGGGCAAGAGCGCCGGCGCCACCGGCTGGCTGGTCAAGCCGTTCGACCCGCCCAAGCTCCTGGAAGTCACCCGCAAGGTCCTGCCGTAGGGGAACCCTGAATGGCTACCGGTATGGAGCAATTCCTCCAGGTGTTCTTCGAGGAAACCGATGAACACCTGGCCACCCTCGAACTCCTGCTGATCGGGCTCGACCTCGATCAGCCGGACGCCGAGGCACTCAACGGCATCTTCCGCGCGGCCCACTCGATCAAGGGCTCCAGCGGCATGTTCGGCTTCGACGACCTGACCGCCGTCACCCACGAACTGGAAACCCTGCTCGACCGCATCCGCTGCGGGCAGACCGCCCTGCGCGCGGAGATGATCGGGGTGTTCCTCGAAGCCCGCGACGTGCTGCAACGCCTGCTCGACGCCCACCGCGACCAGTGCCCGGACACGAGCGTGCCGGTGCAGGCCACGGTGGAACGCCTGCGCGCCTGGCTGGCGGAGCCGGCGAGCGCGGCGGCGGACGACGGCTTCGGCTTCTTCGACGACGCTCCCGGCACGCCCGAGGCAGCCAGCGCCAGCGACGACGATGCCTTCGGGTTCTTCGATGATGCGCCCGGCACACCCTCCACCGAATCCACGCCGGCCAGTGAAGACTTCGGCTTCTTCGACGATGCGCCGGGTACTCCGGCCGCCGCCAGCCAAGCCCCCGCTACGCCCGCGCCGACTCCGGCGCCGGCGGCGCCCAAGCCCGTGGCGGCGACGCGCGCGGACAGCCGCAGCGAGGGCGAATCCAGCTCGATCCGGGTCAGCGTCGAGAAGATCGACAGCCTGATCAACCTGGTGGGCGAGCTGGTCATCACCCAGGCCATGCTCAGCCAGCTCAGCGAAGACCTCGACCCCACGCACTACGAGCGCCTGCAACAGGCCCTGGCGCAGCTGGAACACAACACCCGCGACCTGCAGGAATCGGTCATGTCGATCCGCATGTTGCCGATCAGCTTCATCTTCAGCCGCTTCCCGCGACTGGTGCACGACACCTCCGCGCGGCTGGGCAAGCAGGTGGAACTGATCCTCCAGGGCGAGCACACCGAGCTGGACAAGAGCGTGATCGAAAAGCTCAGCGACCCGCTCACCCACATCGTCCGCAACAGCATCGACCACGGCATCGAGACGCCCGCCGAGCGCCTGGCCGCCGGCAAGCCGGCGATGGGTTCGGTGAAGCTCGCCGCCAGCCACCAGGGCGGCAGCGTGGTGGTGGAAATCTCCGATGACGGGCGCGGCCTGTCCCGCGAGCGCATCCTCGCCAAGGCCCGCGAGAAGGGCATGGCGGTGCAGGATTCGATGACCGACGCCGAGGTCTGGCAGCTGATCTTCATGCCCGGCTTCTCCACCGCCGAGACCGTCACCGAGCTTTCCGGGCGCGGCGTCGGCATGGACGTGGTGCGGCGCAACATCCAGGCCATGGGCGGGCGCATCGAGATCGACTCGGCGCCGGGCATGGGCACCCGCCTGTGCATCCGCCTGCCGCTGACCCTGGCCATCCTCGACGGCCTGATCGTCGCGGTGGAGAAGGTCAACTACGTGATCCCGCTGACCTACATCGTCGAATCGCTGCAGGCCCGCGCCGACGACGTGCGCGGCATGGCCGGCGACGAGGCGGCGGTGATCCGCGTGCGCGGCGAGTACCTGCCGCTGTTCTCCCTGCACGAATTGCTGCACATCGACGCCACGCCCCTGCCGCCGGAGCAGGCGATCGTGGTGATCCTCGAATCCGAGGGCAAGAGCTTCGCCCTGCAGGTGGACGAACTGGTCGGCCAGCAGCAGGTGGTGATCAAGAGCCTGGAACAGAACTTCCGCCGGATCGACGGGATCGCCGGCGCCACCATCATGGGCGACGGCAGCGTCGCCCTGATCCTCGATGTCGATGCCCTGCCGCGCCTGGCGGCACAAGGAGAATCCACCCATGAGCGCAGCTGAATCCAGCTCGGCGAGCAGCCCCGCGCAGGAATACCTGACCTTCACCCTGGGCCGCGAGGAATACGCCATCGACATCCTGCGCGTGCAGGAGATCCGTGGTTACGACCAGGTCACCGCGATCGCCAACGCGCCCGCCTTCATCAAGGGCGTGATCAACCTGCGCGGCGCCATCGTTCCCATCGTCGACCTGCGCATCAAGTTCAACCTGGCCGACATCACCTACGACCAGTTCACCGTGGTGATCATCCTCAACGTCGGCCGGCGCATCGTCGGCGCGGTGGTGGACTCGGTGTCCGACGTGATCGCCCTGGCCGGCGAGGAGATCAAGCCGCCGCCGGAGTTCGCCGCCAGCTTCGATACCGAATACCTGCTCGGCCTGGCCACCGCGGGCGAGCGAATGCTGATCCTGGTGGACATCGAAAAACTCATGACCAGCCGGGAAATGGCGCTGGTCGATGAAGCCGCCGCCTGACTGCCACACGACAAAAAAAGATTGAGCCGAGGATAACGACAATGGGTCTGTTCAACGCACACGCCGTGGCGCAGCAGCGCGCCGACCGCATCACCGCCCTTCTCCACAGCCTGGTCGACGGCAACCTCGATGTCGCCATCGGCGAGGCTCCCGCGCCCGGCTACGAGCGCCTCTACGATGGCCTGCGCAACGTGCAGCGCACCCTGCGCGAACAGCGCGCGGAGCTGGCGCAGAACGAGGCCCTGGAAGCCGGCCTCGTGGAGATGACCCGCCAGCA
Organism: Pseudomonas sp. NY15181; assembly: GCF_048068055.1. Lineage (NCBI taxonomy): Bacteria > Pseudomonadati > Pseudomonadota > Gammaproteobacteria > Pseudomonadales > Pseudomonadaceae > Pseudomonas > Pseudomonas sp. NY15181. Next base: position 378,574 of record NZ_JBLUPT010000002.1, read on the forward strand.
CGAGCTGGGCTGGATCGACGAGGTGATCCCCGCCGACAAGCTCGGCGGCCGCCAGGCGCGTATCGCCAAGGGCATCAACGACCTGGTCGCCGCGCACATCGCGGTGAAGATGAAGGTGGTGGCCACCGTCACCGCCTACGGCCGTGGCGACCTCAGCGCGGAGATGGACCGCCTGCCGGGCAAGAAGGCGATGATCACCGAAGCCATCGACGGCGTGCGCGCCAGCCTCAAGGCCTCCGCCGAAGCCGCCGAGGTCAACACGCGGATCAAGAGCGCGCTGGACAACGTCACCGCCAACGTGATGATCGCCGACCGCAACTTCAACATCGTCTACATGAACCAGGCCGTGGGGCAGATGTTCCTCGCTGCCGAATCCGATATCCGCAAGGAGCTGCCGGACTTCCGCGCCAGCAACATCCTCGGCGGCAGCATCGACCGTTTCCACAAGAACCCGACGCACCAGCGCGGCCTGCTGGACCGTCTGGCGAGTACCTACGAGGCGAAGATCAAGCTGGGCGGACGCACGCTCACCGTGGTTGCCAACCCGGTGATCAACGAAGCCGGCGAACGCCTCGGCGCGGTGGTGGAGTGGCAGGACATCACCGAGCAGTTGGCCGCCCGCGAGCGCGAGCAACGCATCGCCGGGGAGAACGCGCGCATCAAGAGCGCCCTGGACAACTGCAGCACCAACGTGATGATCGCCGACGGCGAGCGCAACATCATCTATATGAACAAGACCGTCACCGCCATGCTGCAGAATGCCGAGGCCGATCTGCGCAAGGCACTTCCGAGCTTCTCGGTGAACAAGCTGATGGGAGGCTCGATCGACCAGTTCCACAAGCACCCCGAGCACCAGCAGCGCCTGCTCGCCACCTTCACCAGCACCTTCCGTACCCAGATCGAAGTCGGCGGACGCACCTTCGGCCTGGTGGCCAACCCGGTCATGAGCGAAACCGGCGAGCGCCTCGGCTCGGTGGTGGAATGGAACGACCGCACGCTGGAAGTGAGCGTCGAGCGCGAGGTGGCCGGACTGGTCAATGCCGCCGCCGCCGGCGACTTCTCCACGCGCATCGCCGAGGAGGGCAAATCCGGCTTCCTCCTCAACCTCACCAGCGGCCTCAACCAACTGGTGGAGACCGCCGACAAGGGCCTGCGCGACGTCACCCGGATGCTCGCCGCGCTCGCCCAGGGCGACCTCACCCAGCGCATCGACGCCGACTACCAGGGCACCTTCGGCGAGCTGAAGGACTACTCCAACGAAACCGCGCAGAGCCTGTCGCGGATGCTCGGGCAGATCCGCGAGGCCGCCGACACCATCCACACCGCCGCCAGCGAGATCGCCAGCGGCAACGCCGAGCTGTCCACCCGCACCGAGCAGCAGGCGTCCAGCCTGGAAGAAACCGCGTCGAGCATGGAAGAGCTGACCAGCACGGTGAAACTCAACGCCGAGAACGCCCGCCAGGCCAACTCGCTGGCGGTGAACGCCTCGGAAGTCGCCACCGAGGGCGGCAGCGTGGTGCAGAAGGTGGTGGGCACCATGTCGGCCATCAACGACTCGGCACGCAAGATCGCCGACATCATCGGGGTGATTGACGGCATCGCCTTCCAGACCAACATCCTCGCGCTCAACGCCGCGGTGGAAGCGGCGCGCGCTGGAGAACAAGGCCGTGGCTTCGCGGTGGTGGCCGGGGAAGTGCGCACCCTGGCGCAGCGTTCGGCCGCCGCCGCCAAGGAGATCAAGACGCTGATCAACGACTCGGTGGACAAGGTGGAGAACGGCAACACCCTGGTCGCCCAGGCCGGCCAGACCATGAGCGACATCGTGGTGGCGATCAAGCGCGTCACCGACATCATGGCCGAGATCGCCGCGGCCAGCGCCGAGCAGAGCAGCGGCATCGAGGAAGTGAACGGCGCGGTGACCCAGATGGACGAGATGACCCAGCAGAACGCCGCCCTGGTGGAAGAGGCCGCGGCCTCCGCCGAAGCGCTGCAGGAACAGGCCGGGCTGCTCAACCAGTCGGTCTCGGTGTTCAAGCTGGACAACTCGGCCACCGTGGTGCCCCTGGCCGTCGCCCGCCCGGCGCGCGCCGAGGCGCCGGCGCACACCTCCCGCGCCTCGCGCGGCGTGGCCAAGGCGGTGCGGGCCAAGGGCAAGGAAGAGGATTGGGAAGAGTTCTGATCGGGCGGGGCGCAGGGACGGCGGCGGCCGGAGCAATGGGAGGGCCGGTTGCCGCGTGCTGGCCAGGGATGGTTGGGGATGGGCCTGGTATTCAGGGGCTCTTCACCGGGGACAGGGGGCCGTATGTGCCCCCTCACCCTAACCCTCTCCCGAGGGAGAGGGGACCGTCTGCTGCAGGACGGAAGACACCCCATCAGCCGGTGCGATCGCCTCTCTGTTCAATCCCGATGCTGGCTCCACGTGGCATGACGGGAAATGCCGTACTCCCTGAACACACCGAACGGCCCCCTCTCCCTCTGGGAGAGGGCTGGGGTGAGGGCAAGGCCACCGCGCCAGACTCCCCCCAAACACCCAGAAACTCCAATGGCGCGCCCCGAACACACGGAACAACCCCATGCCCAACATCGGCCTGCCAGCCCCCGACCATGAGTTCCTCTACACCCGCCGGGACTTCCAGCAGGTGCGCGAACGGCTGTACCGGCACGCCGGCATCAGCCTGTCGGAGAACAAGGAGCAACTGGTCTACAGCCGCCTTTCCCGGCGCCTGCGCAGCCTGCGGCTGAACAGCTTCGCCGAGTACTTCGCCTACCTGGAGACCCACGAGGAAGAGTGGCAGCAGTTCGTCAATGCGCTGACCACCAACCTCACCGCCTTCTTCCGCGAGCGCCACCACTTCGAGCACCTGGCGCGCCTGGCCGACGAACAACTGCTCGACCACCGCCCGCTGCGCGTCTGGTCGGCCGCCTCGAGCACCGGCGAAGAGCCCTACTCCATCGCCATGACGCTGGTGGACGCCCTGGGCAGCTTCACCCCGCCGGTGCAGATTATGGCGTCGGACATCGACACCGGCGTCCTGCACAGCGCCCGCCAGGGCATCTACCCGATGGAGCGCCTGGAAGCGCTCAGCCCCGCGCAGAAGCGCCGCTTCTTCCTCCGCGGCACCGGCGTCAACGCCGGCAAGGCAAGGGTGGTCGGCGAGCTGCGGCAGCTGGTGGAGTTCCGCCAGATCAACCTGCTCGACGCCAACTGGGGCATCTCCGGCGGGCTCGACGCGATCTTCTGCCGCAACGTGATGATCTACTTCGACAAGCCGACCCAGACCCGCCTGCTCGAACGCATGGTCAGCCTGCTGCGTCCCGGCGGGCTGCTGTTCGCCGGGCACTCGGAGAACTTCGTCCACGCCGCCCACCTGGTGCGTTCGGTGGGCCGCACCACCTACCAGGCGGCGAGGCCGGCCTGAGATGAGCGCGGCGCGCGAGACCCTCAACCGCTACTACGACCCGCGCTTCGGCCTGGACGCGGTCAAGCTGCTGCCCGGCGAATGCTTCGTCACCGACGAGGAGCTGATGATCGTCACCGTGCTCGGCTCCTGCGTCTCGGTCTGCCTGCGCGACCGCAGCCTGGGGCTGGGCGGGATGAACCACTTCATGCTGCCCGGCGACACCGGCGCCAACAGCCTGCTGTCCAGCTCCGGACGCTACGGCGTGCATGCCATGGACCTGCTGATCAACGGCCTGATGCGGCGTGGCGCGCAGCGCCGGAACTTCGAGGCCAAGGTGTTCGGCGGCGGCTCGGTGCTGCAGAACCTCAGCGCCGACGTCGGCCAGCGCAACGTCGAGTTCGTCCTCGACTACCTGAGCGCCGAGGGCATTCCGGTGCTCGCCCAGGACCTGCTCGACGTGCACCCGCGCAAGGTCTACTTCTTCCCCGGCAGCGGCCGGGTGCTGGTGCGCAAGCTGCGCGTGCTGGCCAACGACACCCTGCTGCAGCGCGAGCGGCAGTACCGTCAGCAACTGTCGCGGCAGACGCGCGGCGGCACCATCGATCTGTTCTGAAGGAGGGCGCCATGGCGGTCAGGGTTCTGGTGGTGGACGATTCGGCGCTGGTCCGCAGCCTGCTCAAGGACATCATCCAGGGCGACCCGGAGCTGCAACTGGTGGGCCTGGCGCCGGACGCCTTCGCCGCCCGCGACCTGATCAAGCAGCACTCGCCGGACGTGATCACCCTCGACGTGGAAATGCCGCGCATGGACGGCCTGACCTTCCTCGACAAGCTGATGAAGGGCCGGCCGACCCCGGTACTGATGATCTCCTCGCTCACCGAGAAAGGCTCCGAGGCCACCCTGCGCGCCCTGGAGCTGGGCGCCATCGACTTCATCGCCAAGCCGCGCCTGGGGATCGCCGAAGGCATGCAGGCCTACACCGAGGAAATCCGCGCCAAGCTCAAGACCACCGCCCGCGCGCGGATGCGCCGGCCCGCCACCACCGCCAGCGCGAGCGTTGCGGCCAGCGGGCCGCTGCTGAGCACCGAGAAGATCATCGCCATCGGCGCCTCCACCGGCGGCACCGAGGCGATCAAGGAAGTGCTGCTGGGGCTGCCGCCGGACTGCCCCGGCACCGTGGTCACCCTGCACATGCCGCCGGGCTTCACCAAGTCCTATGCCGAACGGCTGGACCGCCAGACCCGGCTGTCCGTGCGCGAGGCCCGCGACGGCGACCGCGTCCTCCCCGGCCACGTGCTCATCGCCCCCGGCGACTTCCACATGGAAGTGCGGCGCAGCGGCGCCAACTACGTGGTGCACCTGCAGCATGAGGCGGCGGTCAACGGCCACCGGCCGGCGGTGGACGTGATGTTCGACTCCCTCGCCCGCTGCGCCGGGCGCAACCTGCTGGCGGCCCTGCTCACCGGCATGGGCAAGGACGGCGCGCGGGGCCTGCTGGCGATCCGTCAGGCCGGCGGCCACACCGTCGCCCAGGACGAGGCGAGCTGCGTGGTCTACGGCATGCCCCGCGAGGCGGTGGAGCTGGGCGCGGCGAAGGAGGTGCTGCCGCTGGAGCGCATCGCCGCCGCCCTGTTGCACCAGGCTCGGCAGAGCGGCGGCGGAAATCGCGTCTAGTAGCGCACGAAATCAAAACGCCACCTGAGCGATCTTTCAGACAGTGACTAGACTCCCCAGTCGATAGCGTGACGCCAAAATTATGGCGTTCCGCTATCAATTTGGTTTGATTGTGCCTGCATACCCACTGCACAATCGGGCTTTCGCCAAAAGACCGGCAGACGGCGGGCGACGAGGGGAACTGAGAGAGCCATGGCGGCAAGATGGGGGTTGCGCGGTAAATCGGTGGTGGCATTGCTCATCGCCTGTCTCCTGGCGTTGGTACCGGCGGTTCTGCTGGGCTGGAAGGCCATGGAGGACATCCGCACGCATTTCGGCCTCGCCTTTGCGAGAAACTTCACCCTGCTCAACCAGCAGAAGATCATCGCACCGGTGATCCGCGAGCTTGCGCTTTCGCGGCGGCTGGCCGAGTCCGTGGTGACCCAGGACTGGATGCTCGCCGAGAGCGATCCGGCGCGCCGTTCGCTGTTCTTCCGCGAAGCCGAGGGCTTCCGTGCCGACCAGCACGACTACTCCTACTTCGTGGTGGTGAATGCCTCGCACCACTACTACTTCAACGACTCCAGCTCGCCGCTGTCCAACTCGCCGCGCTACACCCTGAGCCAGGACGACCCGCAGGACCGCTGGTACTTCGATACCCTGGCGCACGACGAGCCCTACAACATCAACGTCGACTACAACGAGAAGCTCAAGGTCACCAAGGTCTGGTTCAACATGGTGGTCCGCGCCCGCAACGAGAAGGTCGGCCTGGCCGGCGGCGGGCTGGACCTCACCGAGTTCCTCGACCAGTTCATCTCGCGCCGCGAGGCCGGGGTGACGCCGATGATCGTCGCCCCCGACGGCGCCATCCAGGCGCACCCGGACCCCCGCCTGATCGCCTACTCCTCCGGCTCCGGCGCCAAGGCGCAGCACCGCGTGTTCGACCTGCTGGCCAATGACCGTGAACGTGACGCCCTGCGCCAGACCCTGCGCCGGGCCGAGGCCAGCCCCGGCGAAGTCGAGACCATGTGGGCGACGGTGGACGGCAAGGAGCAGGTGCTGGCCACGGCCTATATCCCTCAGCTGCGCTGGCACGTGCTCAGCGTCATCGACCTGCACGCCGCCCAGGTCCTCGACAGCCGCTGGATCTGGCCGCTGGCGGGGACCCTCGCCGGGCTGCTGGCGATCCTCCTGCTGGGCTTCGCCTACACCGTCGACCTGCTGGTGCTGCGCCCGCTGCGCGGCCTCAAGCAGTCGGCCAAGGCCATCGCCGCCGGCCAGTACGACAGCCCGCTGCCGCGCACCCGCCCGGACGAGATCGGCGAGTTGTCCTCCGCCTTCGCCAGCATGGCCGACCAGGTGCGCCGGCACACCGAGGAGCTGGAAGACAAGGTTCAGGAACGCACACAGGCACTGGAAACCGCCAACCGCGAGATGGCCGCCGCGCAGAAGAAGATCGGCGACTCCATCGACTACGCCAGCCTGATCCAGCGCGCCATCCTCCCCGACCGCCAGCTGCAGAAGTCCCTGGGCGAGCGCCACTTCGTCCTGTGGAAACCGCGCGACGTGGTCGGCGGCGACTTCTACATCTACCGCGAAGGCCCCCTCGACAGCCTGATCGGCGTGGTCGACTGCGCCGGTCACGGCGTGCCCGGTGCGCTGATGACCATGCTCGCCCTGGCCGCCATCGACCACGCGGTGGACAGCGTGAAGAGCCATGCCCCGGCCGCCATCCTGCACGAGACCGACCACGTCATGCGCGGCATGCTCAGCGAGGAACAGTTCACCCGCTCCCTGGCCACCAACATGGACGCAGGCCTGGTGCGCGTCGACCACGGCCGCCGCCTGCTGCACTTCGCCGGCGCGAAGATCTCCCTGTTCGCCAGCGACGGCACCGACGTGCGCGAATACAAGGGCGCGCGCCGCGCCATCGGCGACAAGCGCCAGGGCGACTACCAGGACGTCGAGATCCCCATGGAAGCCGGCTGGACCTACTACCTGTGCACCGACGGCTTCCTCGACCAGGCCGGCGGCGAGCACGGTTTCGGCTTCGGCAACAGCCGCTTCGCCGATCTGCTGCGCAGCCACGCGCGCCGGCCGCTGGCCGAGCAGGCGGACGTGTTCGCCGCGACCCTGGCCCAGTACCAGGGCGAGCGACCGCAGCGCGACGACATCACCATCCTCTCCTTCCGATTCGACTAGGGGTTAATCCATGGAATCGCTAGATCTGTTGGCCATGCGCGAGAGCTTCACCCGGCAACGCATCCTGCTCTGCTTCAACGGCCCCATCTCGCGCAGCCTGATCGAGGAAATCGGTCACGCCCTGCGCAACTACCTGCAAGCCGAACAGGCGCATCCCAGCGAAGCCATGGACGTGTTTGCGGTCTACATCGAGATGACCCAGAACATTCGCCATTACGCCGCCGTGCGCGGCTACAGCGAGCAGGACGCCTCGGCCACCGTCGCCATTGCCCGCAACGACGAAGGCCACTACGTGGTCTCCGCCGGCAACCTGGTGGAGCTGGAAGATGGCCGCAGCCTGGTGCGCAGCATCGAGGCCATCGCCGGGCTCGACAAGGTCCAGCTCAAGGCAGCCTACAAGGAACAGCTGCGCCGCCCGCGCGATGCCGAAGCCACCTCCGGCGCCGGCCTTGGCCTGTTGGACATCGCCCGCAAATCCAGCGCGCCGCTCAAGACCTCCCTCACCGAACAACCCGATGGCCGCGCCTTCTTCAGCCTGCGCGCCGTGATCTGAACCTGCGAATTCAGGAACACCCAGCCATGACCGAACTCAACATCTCAGGGACCCAGTCCACCCCATCGATCCACGGCGACTGGCAGGCCGGCAGCCTCATCATGCAGGGCGACTCCTACCCGGAGAACTCCTATGAGCTGTTCGGCCAGGTGATCGAATGGGTCGAGCGCTTCCTCGCCGAAGAACAGCGCCCGCTCGCCCTCGACCTGCGCCTGCTGTACCTCAACACCAGCTCCATCAAGGCCATGATGGACATCTTCGACCTGCTCGAAGAAGCCCACCGCGAAGGCCGTGACGCCACCGTCACCTGGCACTACGACCGCCGCAACGAGCGCGTCGCCGAGCTGGCCGAGGAGTTCCGCGAAGACTGTACCTTCCCGTTCGTCATCCAAGCCTACGACGAGTAAGAGCCATGACAAGCGAGCGCGAGCTGGACCTGCTGATCGAAGCCTTGCTGGCCGACCCCCAGTACGAAGGGCACCCCCTGCGCGAGGCCCTGTACCTGAAACACCAGCAATCGCTCGACCAGCTCGCGCGCCTGGAGCGCATCGCGAAGATCTCCGACGGCTACCAGTCCATGGCCCGGGCGCAGAACAGCACCCTGTCCGAGCGCTACCACAAGCAGCTGCGCCAGCTGGAAAAGGTCGCGCGCATCTCCGACCGCTACCAGAACATGATGCGCGACCTCAACGTCGCCCTGCGCGAAGCCTCGACCCACGACCCGCTCACCGGCATCGCCAACCGCCGCCTGCTGATGGAGCGCCTGCGCGAGGAAAGCGAGCGCGCCCAGCGTCGCCAGCAGCCCTACGCCCTGGCCATGGTCGACGTCGACCGTTTCAAGCAGGTCAACGACACCTGGGGCCACGACATCGGCGACCGCGTGCTGGTGGAAATCGGTCGAGCCATGCAGGCCGCACTGCGCCAGTACGACCTCTGCGGCCGCTGGGGCGGCGAGGAGTTCCTCCTCATCCTCCCGGAAACCCGCCTGGCCGACGCCGCCGCCATCATCGAACGCGTGCGCAGCGACATCCGCTGCCTCACCGTGCGCGTCGGCACCGAAGCCCTCTCCGTCACCGCCAGCTTCGGCGTGGCCGAACACCAGCCCGGCGAAAGCTACTCGCAGACCGTCAGCCGCGCCGACGCTGCGCTGCTCGACGCCAAGCGCAGCGGGCGGGACAAGTGCGAGTTTGCGCAGGGGTGAGCTGAAGCAACGCAACGGTGTGCTTCACTCTCCTGGCATCTGTCGCCAGCTCCGATTAAGGTCCATGGACCGCCAGGAAAGGATGCAACATGGCTATCAAGACCCCCGTTCCCCGCCAGCAGAAGCACCTCGCCGTCCTGATTGACGCCGACAATGCCCCCGCCGCCATCGTCGAAGGGCTGTTCGAAGAGATCGCCAAGTATGGCGTCGCCAGCGTAAAGCGAATCTATGGCGATTGGACGAAGCCACAACTGGGCAAGTGGAAGCAGGTACTGCTGGACCACTCCATCCAGCCGATGCAGCAGTTCGCCTATACCAGCGGCAAGAACGCCACCGACAGCGCGTTGATCATCGACGCCATGGACCTTCTGTACACCCGCCGTTTCGATGGTTTCTGCCTGGTTTCCAGCGACAGCGACTTCACCCGTCTGGCCGCACGACTGCGCGAGGAAGGCCTCACTGTCTACGGGTTTGGCGAGGAGAAGACACCCAAGCCCTTCGTTTCCGCCTGCGACAAGTTCATCTACACGGAGATCCTCCGAGCGACTCCCGAGGTCGCTGCGGAGCCACTCCCAACAGTCGATAAGACCGCTCCGCCCAGCGTCAGCGATGCGCCCAGGCAGATCGCCAAACCCAAGTCACAGAAAGTCCCTCTGGACTTCATCGCGAAGGTGCTCGATGACATCGATGGAGACGATGACGACTGGGTTCAACTGGGTGCATTGGGGCAGAACATCAGCAAGCTGCAGCCCGCATTCGATCCGCGCCTGTATGGCTTCAAGAAACTCAGTGACCTGATCAAAGGCAATCCCAAGCGCTTCGAACTACAGGCGCGAGGCGCCAGCAGCACTGGTGGAAAGGATTTGTACGTGCGTAACGTCAGTGCTGCACGCTGAGTGCAGCTCTACCGACCCTCCTACCAAAGGCACCCTACCCAACCCGTCGCCAGCTCCCTAGACTGGTCGTTTTCGCCAATCCGGAGGGCCCCCATGCAACCCACCTTCAACTTCACCCTCGGCGTCGACCCGCACGCGCGCGACGTGGTCGTCCAGGGCCTGCTCGCCTACAACTTCGAGCAGATGGGCCGCAGCAACACCTACGACGACTTCGAGCTCTACGCCCGCGACGAGCAGGGCGAAGTGGTCGGCGGCATGTTCGGCCAATCGGGCATGGGCTGGCTCTACATCGACTACCTCTGGCTGCAAGGCGACCAGCGCGGCAACGGCTTGGGCGCACAGCTGATCGCACAGGCCGAAACCGAAGCTCGCCGCCGGGGTTGCGTGGGGGTATTCCTCTACACCTACAGCTTCCAGGCGCCGGGCTTCTACGAGAAGCAGGGCTTCGAGCGCATGGGCGTGCTGGAAGATTGCCCGCCGGGGCATCAGCGGATTTACTTGAAGAAGCATTTCGGCTGACCCGTAGGGCGTACAACCGTTCGCGGTTGTACGCCGATACACCGTGCTTATCGCCCTCGCCACGGCCAAGCCCGGAGCACTCTGGAAACGCGACTCCGTGCCTGCCCCGGAAAGCCCTGCCGCCGAGGTCAAACGGCGGATAACGCCTGAGGCGTTATTCGCCCTACGGGGATGACCAGGATAATCCGCTGCAGTGCTCTCCCCTCACCCCAGCCCTCTCCCAAAGGGAGAGGGAGCCGCGTGGCAGATCGGGATATAGCGGAGTCAGCCGGCAAGCACCGAACAGCCAACGCGCTCAGGACAGTCCCCTCTCCCCCTGGGAGAGGGTTAGGGTGAGGGCACTCTCCGCACACACCGAGCCCCTGTAGGAGCGAGCTTGCTCGCGAACAGAATTCCCCGGCGACATCGGGGTTGGGCGGTTCGCGAGCAAGCTCGCTCCTACAAAGGCGGATAACGCTGCGCGTTATTCGCCCTACGGGTGCTCATCCCGCAACGTGGGTGCTGTGACAAGCCTTCGCGGACAAGGGCTAGGCGCCCCGTCTCTCCTACGAAAAGCGGTTTCCAGAGAAACCTCCGCACACACCGGAGCGCCCCTTCAGGAGGCCGAGTGGAATCGGAGTTTCAGGGGTTGAGCGGCATGGATGCCGCGAGAGCGTCGTTGGGCCATGGATGGCCCGTCGACGCGTGCCCCTGAAACTTCGATGGTGCGAGGGAACCCCGGCGAAGCCGGGGCCGGATGATGGGGCAAGACCTTTGCCTCCTTTGGGTCGTTTGCCAAAGGAGGTCGCCCGAGGGGGCGAAACAAGAAGTCCCCAAGCACGCCGAAGCGGCGCAGAAACACCCAAACCAGAAGCGAAAAGCATCGCGGACAAAGTCCGCTCCTACACTCCTCCCGGAATCGGCTGTCTTGTTGGGCGCTACTAGCATTCCTATCCTCGCCCAGTCACATCAGTGACCTGGGTTTGGCGACCCGGATATAACAGGCGCGATAGCGCCCACGGTGCTTACGAAAACAGCGAATGTTTTTGTAGGCCCCCGCGCACCCTGCAGAAATTTCTGCAACGCTTATGGCGGATCGCGCGGGGAGACCTCCGGGTCTGCCGGATTTCCTGTTGCCGGTTCGCCAACCCCGCGTGATCCGCCTCCCTTTGTTTGGCGACTCAGGTGGCGGCTCCTTCAATAAACAGGAGTTCCACTTATGCGCGACACCTACACCCCAACCTCCTTCACTCGCCACAAACGCTTCCTGCGCGGCGTCATGATCGACAACCAGGCCTGGTTCGTCGCCTCGGACATCGCCCGTCTGCTGGCGTACCGCTTCCCCCACAGCATCCACCACCGCTTCTACGATCACGAAGTCCGCACCGTCCAACTCGCGTACAGCACCGGGGCAGAAGAACAAACCGTCCTGCTCAGCGAAGCCGCCGTCTACAAGGCCCTGCTCCGCTTCGGCCACCCCGAACTCGAAGCCCTCGACCGCTGGCTGACCCAGGACGTCATCCCCACCCTGCGCGACGAACACGCCCCGGAAACCGCTGCGCCAAGGCGCGTGATGCTGACGTGGGATACCAAGCGCTGGCTGCTTCTGAACTGGCAGGGAGGGATGTGGATGCGCTGGGAAGACGTACCGAGACTCATCTGGTCCGACTAGCCCGGATGAAAAAGGGCCGCTTCGGCGGCCCTATTTATCGTAGTGGTAACGGCACTGAAGAATGGTCAGCACCTCGGCCTCGTACAGGTAGACCAGCAGGTGCTCACGGGTAATGCGGCGGGACCAGAACCCGGAGAGGTCGCCCTTGAGCGGCTCGGGTTTGCCGGTCCCCTTATGAGGCGTACGCCGGCACTCTTCGATCAACTCATTGAGCGCGCGGAAAATCTCAGTGTCGCCCTGCTCCCAGTACTGATAGTCCTCCCAGCCATGGCTGGTGAACGCAACAGTGACGGAGCCACGCGCCGAGGACTTGTTACGGCTTTTCGACTTCGCGTTCAACGGGCAGCTCCTTGACCTGTGCCTTGCCGGCGCGCACTTCGTCCACGGACTCGCGCAGCCGCTGGGCGTTGGCGGTGGAACTCAGCAGGTAGAGGGTTTCCTGCATGCCGTTGTAATCCTCCAGCGAAATCATCACCACCGGTTCGCCGCGCTGGCGGGTTATGACTGCCGGTTCGTGATCTCGGCACACATCGTCCATGGTCTGCTTCAGATCAGCGCGAGCCTGGGTGAAGGTGAGTACTTGCATGAAGGGTCTTCCTCGCCGCCGATGGCGGGCAGTGGAGTTCAAGGAATCATTGTACAGAACTACGTACAGTCTCAAGACGACCACTGATCCACAAACACGAATCCGAAAATGAAAAAGGCCGGTCATTCGACCGGCCTATTTCTTACTGCTTATTCGCCATCAACCATTGCTGGGGAAGGCGAACTGCGCCGCTTCGTGCGACTTACGCTGCGGCCAGCGCTGGGTGATGGCCTTGCGCTTGGTGTAGAAGCGCACGCCGTCCGGGCCGTAGGCGTGGAGGTCGCCGAACAGGGAGCGCTTCCAGCCGCCGAAGCTGTGGTAGGCCACCGGTACCGGCAGCGGTACGTTGATGCCGACCATGCCGACTTCGATCTCGTCGCAGAACAGGCGGGCCGCTTCACCGTCGCGGGTGAACAGGCAGGTGCCGTTGCCGTATTCGTGGTCGTTGATCAGCTTCATGGCGTCTTCGAGGCTGTTCACGCGGACGATGCACAGCACCGGGCCGAAGATTTCTTCGCGGTAGATGGTCATGTCCGGGGTCACGTGGTCGAACAGGGTGCCGCCGACGAAGAAGCCGTTCTCGTGGCCGGCAACCTTGTAGCCGCGACCGTCGACCAGCAGCTTCGCGCCCTGCTCGACGCCGCTGTCGATGTAGCCGGTGACCTTGGCCTGCGCCGCGCCAGTGACCAGCGGGCCCATGTCGAGGCCGCAGGAGGTGCCGGCGCCGATCTTCAGGCCTTTGATCTGCGGAACGATCTTGTCGACCAGCGCGTCGGCGATCTGGTCGCCCACGCACACGGCCACGGAGATGGCCATGCAGCGCTCGCCGCAGGAGCCGTAGGCCGCGCCCATCAGGGCGCTGACGGCGTTGTCCAGGTCGCAGTCGGGCATCAGCACGGCGTGGTTCTTGGCGCCGCCCAGGGCCTGCACGCGCTTGCCGCGCTTGGTGCCTTCGGAATAGATGTATTCGGCGATCGGGGTCGAGCCGACGAAGCTCAGGGCTTTGACTTCCGGGGCTTCGATCAGCGCGTCCACGGCTTCCTTGTCGCCGTGCACGACGTTCAGCACGCCCTTGGGCAGGCCGGCTTCTTCGAAGAGTTCGGCGATCAGCAGGGTGGAGCTCGGGTCACGCTCGGACGGCTTGAGGACGAAGGTGTTGCCGCAGGCGATGGCCAGCGGGTACATCCACAGCGGAACCATTGCCGGGAAGTTGAACGGGGTGATGCCGGCGACCACGCCGATGGGCTGGAAGTCGCTCCAGGCGTCGATGTTCGGGCCGACGTTGCGGGTGTATTCGCCCTTGAGGATTTCCGGGGCGGCGCAGGCGTATTCGACGTTCTCGATGCCGCGCTTGAGCTCACCGGCAGCGTCTTCGAGGGTCTTGCCGTGTTCTTCGCTGATCAGCTGGCTGATGCGCTGCTCGTTGGCTTCGAGCAGCTGCTTGAAGCGGTACAGCACCTGGGCGCGCTTGGCCGGCGGGGTGTTGCGCCAGGCCGGGAAAGCGGCCTTGGCGGCGTCGATCGCCTTCTGCACGGTGGCGCGGCTGGCCAGGGGGACCTTGCGCACGGCTTCGCCGGTGGACGGGTTGAAGACGTCGGCGGTGCGGCCAGTGTCGGCGATCATTTCGCCGCCGATCAGGTGCTTGACGGTGGTCATGGGCTGTCTCTTCTCGCTGAAAGTGTGGGGCGGGACTCTTTCAAGAGCCCCTCACCCTAGCCCTCTCCCGGAGGGAGAGGGGATTTAGTCGGTGCCGGGCAGCGGGGCTCGCCGGGACGGCCACTCTAAGGCGACTCGTCCGGCGCTGCCTGCTTGCGTGCCCGCGCGCTCAGTGGTCGTGCGGCTGCCCGTCCTTGAGCTCGATCTCGATGAAGGCCACTTCGTGATCGCAGGGGTTGATCACGTTGTGCTCGGTACCGATCTGGCGGGTGTAGCTCTGGCCCAGGACCAGCGGCGCGCGCCGCTCGCCCTCGGGGGTTTCCAGCAGCAGTTCGCCGTGGGTCACCGGGACCACGACGTATTCCATGCCGTGGCGGTGCCAGCCGGTCTCGGCACCGGGGGCGAAGCGCCACTCGGTGACCAGGACCTTGTCGTTGTCGATCTGTACCGTCGGGACGGCCTTTGGACGCTGGCTCACTTACGCCACCCCGTTGAGGGCGTCGCCGACGGCGCTGAACAGGCGGTCCAGGTCTTCGGGCTTGGCGTTGAAGGTCGGGCCGAACTGCAGGGTGTCGCCGCCGAAGCGCACGTAGAAGCCTTCTTTCCACAGCTTCATGCTGGCTTCGAACGGACGCACGATGGCGTCGCCGTCACGGCCGGCGATCTGGATCGCACCGGCCAGGCCGCAGTTGCGGATGTCGATGACGTTCTTCGCGCCCTTCAGGCCGTGGATGGCCTTCTCGAAGTACGGCGCCAGCTCCAGGGACTGCTGGATCAGGTTTTCCTTCTGCAGCAGGTCCAGCGCGGCGATACCGGCGGCGCAGGCGACCGGGTGCGCGGAGTAGGTGTAGCCGTGGCCGAACTCGACGGCGTATTCCGGCAGGTTCTGGCCCATGAAGGTGTCGTAGATTTCGCTGCTGGCGATCACCGCACCCATGGGGATGGCGCCGTTGGTGACCTGCTTGGCGACGTTCATGATGTCCGGCTTCACGCCGAAGAACTCGGCGCCGGTGGCCTTGCCCATGCGGCCGAAGGCGGTGATCACTTCGTCGAAGATCAGCAGGATGTTGTGCTGGTCGCAGATTTCGCGCAGGCGCTGCAGGTAGCCCTTCGGCGGTACCAGCACGCCGGCGGAACCGGACATCGGCTCGACGATGACGGCGGCGATGTTGGAGGCGTCATGCAGTTCGATCAGCTTGAGCAGCTCGTTGGCCAGCTCCACGCCGCCGGTTTCGGCCATGCCCTTGGTGAAGGCCAGGCCCGGCTGCAGGGTGTGCGGCAGGTGGTCGACGTCCATCAGCTGGCCGAACATCTTGCGGTTGCCGCCGATGCCGCCCAGGGCGGTGCCGGCGACGTTCACGCCGTGGTAGCCACGGGCGCGGCCGATCAGCTTGGTCTTCTGCGCCTGACCTTTGATGCGCCAGTAGGCACGGGCCATCTTGATGGAGGTGTCGGCGCACTCGGAGCCCGAACCGGTGAAGAACACATGGTCGAGGCCGGCCGGGGTCAGCTGGGTGATTTTCTCGGCCAGCTGGAAGGACAGCGGGTGGCCGTACTGGAAGGCCGGGGAGTAGTCGAGGGTGGTCAGCTGCTTGGCGACCGCGTCAGCGATTTCCTTGCGCGAGTGACCGGCACCGCAGGTCCACAGGCCGGAGAGGCTGTCGTAGATCTTGCGGCCCTTGTCGTCGAACAGGTAGCTGCCTTCGGCGCCGACGATGATGCGCGGGTCCTTGTGGAAGTTGCGGTTGGCGCTGAAGGGCATCCAGTGGGCCTTCAGGTTCAGGTCGCTGGCCACCGACGGGGTGACGTTCACGTGCTGGTTCATGGAGCTTGTCCTCGACGACAGTCTTGTTGGGCGCGCAGGCCGCGTCGGGCCTGGTGCATTAGGACTAGATTGGGCCTGACTTAACGTGAGTTAAAGCTTATTCTTCTCACGCTCAGTTTCGAATTGGTAAAACTAAAATGGCGAAATCCCGTGCGCCCTCCCTGGGTCAGGTCAGCGACTTCGAAATCCGTCTGCTGCGCATCTTCAAAACCATAGTCGAGTGCGGCAGCTTCTCGGCCGCGGAAAGCACGCTGGGCATCAGCCGCTCGGCCATCAGCCTGCACATGGGCGACCTGGAGAAACGCCTGGGGATGCGCCTGTGCCAGCGCGGCCGCGCCGGCTTCGCCATGACCGACGAAGGCCGCGAAGTGTACCGCGCCACCCAGTCGTTGCTGGCGGCGCTGGAGGGCTTCCGCGCGGAAGTGAACGAGCTGCACCAGCATCTGCGGGGCGCGCTGAACATCGGCATCATCAACAACCTGGTGACCCTGCCGCAGATGCGCATCACCCACGCCCTGCGCGCCCTGAAGGCCAGCGGGCCGGGGGTGCGGATCAACATTGGCATGACCACGCCCAACGAGATCGAGCTGGGCGTGCTCGACGGACGCCTGCACGTGGGCGTGGTGCCGCTGATCAGCCCGCTGTCGGGGCTGGAGTATTCCTCTCTTTATGAAGAGCGCTCGCTGCTGTACTGCAGCCGGGAACACCCGCTGTTCGAGCGCGACGACGCGAGTATCACGGTGGAGGAGGTGCACGCCTGCGACGCCGTGGCGCCGAGTTACCGCATCCCCGCCGGGGCGCAGGAGCGGCACCAGGAGCTGCGCGGCGGCGCCAGTGCGTCCGACCGCGAGGGCATGGCCTTCCTGATTCTGACCGGCAGCTACATCGGCTACCTGCCCGACCACTACGCCGCCGACTGGGTGGCCCAGGGACGGATGCGGGCGCTGCGGCCGGAGCGCTTCCACTACGACATCCCGCTGACCGTGGTGACCCGCAAGGGCCGCCGGCCGAACCTGGTGCTGGAGCGGTTCCTGGAGGCGGTGGCGGAAAGCCGCTGATCGGCCACCCGTAGGGCGTATAACGCTCCGCGTTATACGCCGATTGACCTTGGCTTCAGGGCACTCCGAAGTCAGCTGCGGCGCCGCGATAGGGCGAGGTGTATCGGCGTACAACCGCGAACGGTTGTACGCCCTACGCGGCTGCCCCAAAGCCCGGAAAAACCGCCTACGGCACCCTGCCCCACACCCTGCCTATCCAATTTGTCACCCCAGCCACCAAAAATCCTATACCCCCGCCCTTTCGGCCCGCATGCCCCGTGGCGTGCGGCCCGACAGCTTTTCCCTAGCCTGCGACTACAAAAAACATAATTTCGCTATTGCCAGTCTCTGAACAGAATGCGCCCAAGCACCTCGCTACTAGCCGCAACAAGCAGAACAACGAGATCTGAGTCAGAGGAAGCAAGCCATGACCGAGCTGAATCCGAACGCCTTCGCCAAGAAGTCGCTCGATAACCTGGAAATCGATACGCTGGTCGTTGGCGCCGGTCAGGCCGGCGTGGCCATGAGCGAGCACCTGACCAGCCTGGGCGTACCGCACGTCGTGCTGGAGAAGAGCCGCATCGCCGAAGCCTGGCGCACCGGCCGCTGGGACTCCCTGGTCGCCAACGGCCCGGCCTGGCACGACCGCTTCCCGGGCATGGAATTCTCGGTCGGCCCGGATGAGTTCCCGGCCAAGGAGCAGGTAGCGGACTACTTCGTCGCCTACGCCAAGCAGTTCAACGCGCCGATCCACACCGGCGTGGAAGTGAAGAAGGTGACCCGCAACAACGGCCGTCCCGGCTTCACCGTGGAAACCTCCGAAGGCACCCTCCAGGCCCTGCGCATCGTTTCCGCCACCGGCCCGTTCCAGCGCCCGGTGATCCCTGCCATCGCGCCGCAGACCGAGAGCCTGCAGCAGATCCACTCGGCCCAGTACTACAACCCGCAGCAGCTGCCCGAAGGCGCCGTGCTGGTGGTGGGCGCCGGCTCCTCCGGCGTACAGATCGCCGACGAGCTGAACCGCGCCGGCAAGAAGGTCTTCCTCTCCGTGGGCGCCCATGACCGTCCGCCGCGCGCCTACCGCAACCGTGACTTCGTCTGGTGGCTGGGTGTGCTCGGCCTGTGGGACGCCGAGGAAGTGCAGCCGGGCCGCGAGCACGTGACCATCGCTGTGAGCGGTGCCCGTGGCGGCGAGACCATCGACTTCCGCCGCCTGGCCAACGAGGGCATCACCCTGGTCGGCCTGACCAAGGCCTTTGCCGAGGGCAAGGTGACCTTCCAGGACGACCTGCTGAAGAACCTCAAGGCGGGCGACGAGAACTATCTGGGCCTGCTGGACGCCGCCGACGCCTATATCGAGCGCAACGGCCTGGACCTGCCGGAAGAGCCGGAAGCCCGCAAGGTCTACCCGGACGCCGAATGCGTACGCAACCCGATCATGGAGCTGGACCTGGCCGCCGCCGGCATCACCTCGGTCATCTGGGCCACCGGCTACGCCGTGGACTTCAACTGGCTGCAGGTCGATGCCTTTGACGAGAAGGGCAAGCCCAAGCACCAGCGCGGTGTATCCCGCGAGCCGGGCGTGTACTTCGTCGGCCTGCCGTGGCTGTCGCGCCGGGGTTCCTCGTTCATCTGGGGTGTATGGCACGACGCCAAGCACGTGGCCGGCCACATCGCCACCCAGCGTAAATATGTCGAATACCAGGACGCTTCGCAGCGCGAAGCCTCCGTTCAAAAAGCCGCTTCCTGGGAGTAAGAGATGCCTACCCATACTCGCATCCGCATGTTCAACACCAAGGACACCTACCCGAACCAGACCCTGGACAACGACCTCTGCCAGGCCGTGCGCGCCGGCAACACCGTGTACGTGCGCGGCCAGGTCGGTACCGACTTCGAGGGCAACCTGGTAGGTCTGGGCGACCCGCGCGCCCAGGCCGAGCAGGCGATGAAGAACGTCAAGCAGCTGCTCGAAGAAGCCGGCAGCGACCTGTCGCACATCGTCAAGACCACCACCTACCTCATCGACCCGCGCTACCGCGAGCCGGTGTACCAGGAAGTCGGCAAGTGGCTGAAGGGCGTGTTCCCGATCTCCACCGGCCTGGTGGTGTCGGCCCTGGGCCAGCCGCAGTGGCTGATGGAAATCGACGTCATCGCGGTCATTCCGGACTGATGAACGGCTGAAGCGAAGCGGCGACGCGGGGAAATCCCTGCCTCGCCGTTTTGTCGTTTACGACGCAAGATTGATTAAGGAGCTCCCATGACCTTTTCCATCGTTGGACGCTGCGCCGAAACCGGCCAGCTGGGTATCGCCATCAGCTCCTCGAGCATTGCCGTGGGCGCCCGTTGCCCCTGGGTACGCGCCGGCGTCGGTGCGGTGGCCACACAGAACGTCACCCTGCCGGCCCTCGGCCCGCAGATCCTCGACCTGCTGGAAACCGGCCTGGAGCCGGGCGCGGCGCTGGACAAGGCGCTGTCGAGCAACGGCTACAGCCAGTACCGCCAGGTGACGGTGATCGACCAGCACGGCAAGGTCGCGCTGTTCACCGGCAGCGAGGCGCTGGGCGTGAATCACGCGGTGGCCGGCGAAAACTGCGTGGCGGCGGGCAACCTGCTGTCCTCCACGGCGGTGATGGAAGCCATGACCCGCGCCTTCGAACAGGCCGGCGGCTGCCTGGCCGAGCGCCTGCTGGCCGCCATGCAGGCGGCGATGGCCGCCGGTGGCGAAGCCGGCCCCGTGCATTCGGCGGCCATGAAGGTGGTGGGCGACCTGGTCTGGCCGATCGTCGACCTGCGCGTAGACTGGGCCGACGAGGCGCCGATCGATGAGCTGGAAAAGCTCTGGGTCGCCTACAAGCCGCAGCTGCAGGACTACCTCACCCGTGCCCTCGACCCGACCAAGGCGCCGAGCTACGGCGTGCCGGGCGACGAGTAAGACCATGCCCCTGTAGGAGCGGATTTATCCGCGATGCCGGCGCAGCCGGCCAGAATCGCGGACAGAGTCCGCTCCTACGAAAAAGTTTTGATGCAGGACCCGACCATGTCTTCCAGCCGTGAAATCCTCGCCAAGCTGATCGCCTTCGACACCGTCAGCCGCAACCCCAACCTGGCGCTGATCGAGTACATCCGCGACTACCTCGCCGATCTTGGCGTGGGGAGCGAGCTGTTCTTCGACGCCGAAGGCGGCAAGGCCAACCTCTACGCCACCCTGGGCCCTGCGGATCGCGGCGGGGTGTGCCTGTCCGGGCATACCGACGTGGTGCCGGTGGATGGGCAGAACTGGACGGTCCCGCCGTTCGAGCTGACCGAGCGCGACGGTCGCCTCTACGGCCGTGGCACCGCCGACATGAAGGGCTACATCGCCTGCGTGCTGGCAGCGGTGCCGGCCTTCCTCGCCCAGCCGCTGCGCCTGCCGGTGCACCTGGCCTTCTCCTACGACGAGGAAGTCGGCTGCCTGGGCGTGCGCTCGCTGATTGCCGCGCTGGAACAGCGCGAGCACAAACCGATGGTCTGCATCATCGGCGAGCCCACCGAACTCAAGCCGGTGCTCGGCCACAAGGGCAAGCTGGCGATGCGCTGCAACGTGCATGGCGCGGCCTGCCACTCGGCCTATGCGCCGCAGGGAGTGAACGCCATCGAGTACGCGGCCAAGCTGATCGGCCGCCTCGGCGAGATCGGCAGCCGCCTGGCGGAACCTGCGCGCCATGACCCGCGCTTCGATCCGCCCTACTCCACCGTGCAGACCGGCGTGATCAGCGGCGGCCGTGCACTGAACATCGTGCCCGCCGAATGCCAGTTCGATTTCGAAGTGCGCGCCCTGCCCAGCGACGACCCGCAGCAGGTCGCCGATGACCTGCGCGACTACGCCGAAGCCGAGCTGCTGCCGAAGATGCGTGCGGTGAAGGCCGAGGCGGATATCCGCTTCACTCCGCTATCCGCCTACCCGGCGCTGGCGACTGATCCGCAGACCGAGGCGGCCGACCTGATCGCCCTGCTCAGCGGCTCCCGCGAGTTCTCCACCGTGGCCTACGGCACCGAGGGCGGGCTGTTCGACCAGGTCGGCATTCCCACCGTGGTCTGCGGCCCCGGCAGCATGGACCAGGGGCACAAGCCGGACGAGTTCGTCAGCCTGGAGCAGTTGGCCAAGTGCGACGCCATGATGGCGCGGCTGGCGGAGTGGCTGCGCGGCTGAGCCCTGGCCATTTCGTAGGGCGTACAACGTTCGACGTTATGCGCCGTTTGACCTTGGCCCCCGACCGCGCCAACTCCAACCTGGGCGCGTGCCGAAGAACGCTTCGAGCCCGACCGACGCGCCAACCGGCAGTCAGGGTGAATCGGGGTATAACCGCGAACGGTTATAGGCCCTACGCCTGAGCCCCGGCTCTTCGTAGGAGCGGATCTTATCCGCGATGCTCCTGGTCCCGGCTTCGCCGGGATTTCGCGGACAAGGTCCGCTCCTACGAGATACATCTGCACTCGAGGCGGCCCTCACCCTAACCCTCTCCCAAAGGGAGAGGGGACCGCTTGGCGCAGGATCAAACCGAGGTGTCAGCCGGCACGGACGGCTCCCTCTCCCTGAGGGAGAGGGCTGGGGTGAGGGGGAGCGCAGGCACGGATTATCCAGAAGAAGACAGTTGCTCCTACGGGTGAGGCGCAGCGTCGTCAGGCAAACGCCGCCCGCAACTCGTCCATGCTCGCGAAGTAGTGCGCCGGGCTTTCCGCCATCAGCTCCTCGCGGCTGCCGAAGCCGTAGCCGACACCCGCAGCGGACAGGCCGTTGCGATGGGCGCCGATCAGGTCGTGCTTGCGGTCACCGATCATCAGCGTCTGCTGTGGGTCCAGCCCTTCGAGGCCGAGCAGGTGCTCGATCAGCTCGACCTTGTTGGTGCGGGTGCCGTCCAGCTCGCTGCCGTAGATCACCTTGAAGTGCCGGGCGAAATCGAAGTACCGAGCGATCTCGGCGGCGAACACCGTCGGCTTGCTGGTGCAGATGTACAGCGTGCGGCCCTGGCCGCCGAGCAGCTCGAGCAGCTCGCCCACGCCGTCGAACACCTTGTTCTCGTACAACCCGGTGTCCTTGAAGCGCACGCGGTAATGGTTCACCGCTTCCCAGGCGCGCGCCTCGTCGAAGTCGTAGGTGCTCATGAAGCACTGCAGCAGCGGCGGGCCGATGAAGTGCTCGAGCTGGCGCAGGTCGGGCTCGTCGATGCCGAGCTGGGCGAGGGCGTACTGGATCGAACGGGTGATGCCTTCACGCGGGTCGGTGAGGGTGCCGTCGAGGTCGAAGAGGATGTTCTGGTAATGCATGGGATCAGCGTCCGGCCGCGAAAGTCGGGCGGCAAGGATACTGCGCAGGACTCCCGGGGCGAAGCGCCAGGCGCCGAACGTCGTGCTCAGGGCGCGTAGCCCTGGCCCTGGCGCAGCACACGAAAACCGCCGCTGGCGTCGATGGGCGGAGGCGGCTCAGCGCCATAGGATTGCACGTCTTCGGGCTCCTCCACGTCCTGCGTCGGTTGCGACAGCCTTCCTGTCAGGCTTTGCTGGACCCGCCCGCCGAGGTAGTCGGCACCCGCCATCACCCCACCCTGCGGGTCGTGCATCAGCACCAGCCACTGTTCGTCGAAGGCCTCGTTGATCTCCTTGCGCAACTGGGTTTCCACCGCGGGCCGATCATGGTCATTGCTGCTGAAGCTGAACAGGGTGAAGGCCACCGAGATGATCGATCCGGCGACCTTGCCGGCGGCGCTGGCGAGCACTCCGGCGATGCTGCGGTTGCGAAGGTCGTTGACCAGCTTGGCGCTGGTGCGCTGGGCCACCGGGGACACCCCGCTGACCTTGGTGCCGGCACCCGCCTTGCCCGCCGCCTTGCGAATCTCCTGCATCAGTGCGGCAAAGGCCGGCAGCTTGCCGACATCCTTGGCGCGCACCACGTCATACAGAGAGGCGTCACGGCTCGAGGGCGGGCCGAGGGAAATCGCCGGGATACCCATCAGGTGCTCGTCGAAAGCCTTGCGCGGCACGCCACGGCGCTGCGGAATCGCGTCGAGGGCCTCCACCAGCGCTCCGACATAACGCCGGGCGGCGGTTTCCATGATGGAGTCGGGATCGAGCTCCCTCGCCACCGGCACCAGCACCTGCTGGTGGTATTCCTCCTGCAGGTAGGCCGCCAGCCGATCCACCGTGGGATCGAGATTGCCTTGGGAACCCATCTTGTACCAGGCGACCTTCATGCTCAGCCATTGCTGCGTCCAGTAGCTGGAAAACCAGGGGAGGAACTTGCTGTCGGTGCGCTGGTAGACCAGATCCATCCAGTGCTCCATGGCGCCTTCGGCGTAGGCGCGGGCCTGGGAGGTGGCGTTGAGGGAGGCGGCGCCGATATCGGCGTCCACCTGCTGCCAGGTGGCTGCGCTGACGGGGCCTACGGGTTCGGGCGGGCGATGGGAACAACCGGCCAGCGCCAGCAGCAACAACAGGAGGACACCGCCCCGTCGCCAGGGCGACCCGATGGCACTGGAGAAACACAGACTGTTCATGGCCGCTCGCCGGCTCGACGGCATCCGAAGGGCCTGCCGCCCGCTCCTGACCTCGGCCGGGCACTCGCTGGCGTCCGGTCATCCAGGCTTCAGTATAGGGCCGCGCATTGGCGCCAGAGGGCCGCCCGGCGGTTGCCCGCGAACGGCGCCTCCCCCGCGGCGCGGGCGAAAATGCTTAAATGCCGGGCTCCCTCGCTGCCCGACAAGGAAGGTCGATGAAATCCCTGCTGCTCCCCTGCCTGCTGCTCGCCGCCGCCCCCGCTGGAGCGGCGTTCCAGATCGAGCCGATCAAGGCGACCCATCCCAACGGCTCCGAGTACAGCTTCCCGCAGCTCACCGACCCGACGCCCGCCGCGCAGAACATCAACACCTGGCTGCAGGCCGTGAGCCTGCAGAAGCTGCCCGGGCGCTACCGCAAGGTGGCCTTCGAGGACATCTGGCCGCAGGTGGACGACGGCTGGCAGGGCATCACCAGCCTGGATTACGGCGTGACCAGCAACGAGCCGGGCTTCCTCAGCCTGAGCATCGGCTACGAATACATGGCCGCCTATCCGTCGCAACACCAGCAGAGCTACAACTTCGACGCCCACAGCGGCCAGCCTGTTCTCTTGCGCGACCTGTTCAGCGCCGACGGCCTGCAATGGTTGCGCCAGCAGACCAGCGAGCAGCGCGCGAAGCGCATCGAGGATTTCCTCGCGGGCAAGACGGTGGACAAGGACATTCAGCTGCGCAGCGATCCGGCAGAGGCCGAGGAACAGAAGCAGATCTACCAGGAGTGCCTGCCCTATGTGCGCGGGGATGACCTGGCCCACAACGAGGTCTTGTTGAAGAAGGACAGCCTGACCCTGGTCGGTGTGCACTGCGCACCGCACGTATCCCAGGCGCTGGACGACCTCTGGGACCACAGCACTACGTGGCGCTATGACGGCCTGGGCAAGCAGCTCAGCGACTATGGCCGCTGCCTGCTGGTCGACAAGAAGACCGACTGCGCGCGCGACGGGGCGCCACTGTCCGCCGGCGTGTGGCGCGGCAGCCTCGACGGCCGCTACCCGATCACGTTCGTGCTGGAGGGCGAGGAGTCCGACGGCAGCCTGGGCGGCGGCTATTTCTACGACAAGCACGCCCGCTATATCGAACTCAGCGGCCAGCGGGACGCACACGGCGGCCTGCAACTGCACGAATCCGGGCCGCCGCCCGCCACCTTCGTGCTCAGCCCGAACGGCCCCGGCTGGTCCGGCACCTGGCAGCAGGACGGCAAGAAAGCGCTGCCGATTGACCTGCATTGAGGCTGGCCGCCCACAGGGCGGCTAGTCTGTAGCGCATCGCCGCAAGGAATCCGCCGTGACCGACATCCTATTCACGCCCCGGAGGGAGCGCCACCGCCGTGCTTGACCGTTTTGGCCTGCTGGAAGTGATGCGCGCCTCGCGCCTGACCCAGTTCCCCATCAGCCCCGTACTGCGCGAAACCCATGGCTTCAAGAGTCGCCTGACCTTCTTCCTGCTGCTGGCCGGGGCCCTGGTGTTCACCTTCGTCAGCCTCGGTCAGGACATCCGCGCCAGCGGCGCGACGCTGCAGGCGGGCTGGCCGATGCTGATCCTGGCCGTCGCCCTGCTGGTGGCGCTGGGTTTCGAATTCATCAACGGCTTCCACGACACCGCCAACGCCGTGGCCACGGTGATCTACACCAACGCGCTGCCGCCACGGTTCGCGGTGGCCTGGTCGGGGCTATGGAATTTCCTCGGTGTGCTGTTCTCCAGCGGCGCCGTCGCCTTCGCCATCGTCTCGCTGCTGCCGCTGGACCTGTTGCTGAAGGTGGACAGCAGCGCGGGCCTCGCGATGATCTTCGCCCTGCTGATCGCCTCGATCCTGTGGAACCTCGGCACCTGGTGGCTGGGGCTGCCGGTCTCCTCGTCGCACACGCTGATCGGCTCCATCGTCGGCATCGGCCTGACCCATAGCGCGATGGCCGGGCACCTGGGCCTGTCCGGCAGCGCCTGGTCGCAGTTGCTGACGGTGGGCTATGCGCTGCTGCTGTCGCCGGTGGTCGGCTTCTTCTGCGCCTTCGTGCTGCTGCGGGCGATGAGCGCGGGCATCCGCAATCGTGCGCTGTTCCGCTCGCCCGAGGGGCGCACGCCACCGCCCGGGTGGATTCGCGCCCTGCTGATCGTCACTTGCACCGGGGTTTCCTTCGCCCACGGTTCGAACGACGGGCAGAAGGGCATCGGCCTGATCATGCTCATCCTCATCGCCACCGTTCCCCTGGCGTTCGCGGTGGATCGCGGCCACTCCTCGGAGCAGGCCCGCCAGTTGCTGAGTCTGGCCCAGGCCAGCCAGGCGCAGCTGCAACATGCCGGCGGCGCCGGCGGCGGCGATCCGCGTCAGGTGCTGCTGGCCTATCAGCAGGACCCGCGCGTCAGGCCGGACCTGCTGCCGTCGCTGGGCGCGGTCATCGGCGATGTTGCCGCGCGGCTGGAGCGATACGGCGAGATGGCGAAGGTCCCCGGCGACGAGGTAAAGGCCCTGCGCAACGACCTGTACCTGAGCCTGGAGACCATCCGCCTGCTGGACCACAGCGAACAGCAGGTCGACCTGGAAACCTGGAGCACCCTGCAGGGGCTGCGCAGCGAGGGAGAACAGACGATCCGCTTCATTCCCGTGTGGGTGAAGGTGGCCGTCGCCCTGGCGCTGGGCCTGGGCACCCTGGTGGGCTGGCGGCGCATCGTTACCACCGTCGGCGAAGGCATCGGCAAGACGCCGATGACCTACGCCCAGGGCGCCGCCGCACAGCTGGTGGCGATGCTCACCATCGGCGCGGCGGACGGCTTTGGCCTGCCGGTGTCCACCACCCACGTGCTGTCCTCCGGCGTGGCGGGCACCATGGCCGCCAACGGCAGCGGCCTGCAGTGGCCGACCATCCGCAACATGCTGCTGGCCTGGGTGCTCACCCTGCCGGCGGCCATCGGGCTGGCGGCGGGGTTGTACTGGGTGTTTGCGCGGGTGCTTTGATCCGTTCGCGGACGAAGTCTGGCCCTGCAAGAGCCCCTCACCCCAACCCTCTCCCTCCGGGAGAGGGTTGGGGTGAGGGGAAGCACCAGCACCGACTTTCCCGAAGAAGACAGTTGCTCCGAAATTCACTGAGGAGCATGGCCGTAGGGCGTACAACCGTTCGCGGTTGTACGCCGTTTCACTGGCCTATCGCGTATTTCGTGATCCACCTCGGAGCGCACTGGAACCAAGGTCAATCGGCGTATAACGCGGAGCGTTATACGCCCTACGGGTGCCAATGCGACCACCGGGCAGTTCGCGCTGGCTGTGGAAAACTCCGTGGATTACTGTATTTATATACAGCATTTCCTAAGAGCCTTCCCACATGACCTCCCAGCTCCCACCCCGCGGCCGTGGCACCGCCAGCAACCCGCACAACCGCTTCGCCCCGACCACCTCGGTGCCTGTGGATAACGACTGGTTCGACGAGGTCCCAAAACCCCAGGTGACCGAAATCCGCAACGAACTGGCAAAGACGGTGATCTCCCGCAACCAGTCGCCGGACCTGCCCTTCGACCGCTCTATCAACCCCTATCGCGGCTGCGAGCACGGCTGCATCTATTGCTACGCGCGGCCCAGCCACGCCTACTGGGACCTCTCGCCGGGGCTGGACTTCGAGACGAAGCTGATCGCCAAGACCAACGCCGCCGCCGTGCTGGAGCAGGAGTTGAGCAAGCCGGGCTACGTCTGCGCGCCGATCAACCTGGGCGCCAACACCGACCCGTACCAGCCCATCGAGCGCCAGCAGCGCCTGACCCGGCAGATCCTCGAAGTGCTGCTGCGCTTCCGCCATCCGCTGACCATCGTCACCAAGGGCTCGCTGATCCTGCGCGACCTCGACCTGCTCGCCGAGCTGGCGAAGCAGAACCTGGTCGGGGTGATGATCAGCCTGACCACCCTGGACGATGAGTTGAAACGCATCCTCGAACCCCGCGCCGCCGCACCTTCGGCGCGGTTGCGGGCGATCCGCGTGCTGCGTGAACAAGGCATTCCGGTGGGCGTGCTGTGTTCACCGATGATCCCGATGATCAACGACCGCGAGCTGGAAGCCCTGCTGGAGGCGGCGCACGACGCCGGCGCACAGAGCGCCAGCTACATGCTGCTGCGCCTGCCGCGGGAAGTCGGGCCGCTGTTCGAGGAATGGCTGGCGGCGCACTACCCGCAGCGCGCCAACCATGTGATGAGCCTGATCCGCCAGGTGCGCGGTGGGGAAATCTACGACAGCCGCTTCGGCCACCGCTTCCGTGGCGAAGGGCCGTTCGCCGAGCTGCTGGCCAGGCGCTTCGAGGTCGCCCTGCGCCGCCTGGGGCTGAACCGCCGTGGCGGCTTCGGCCTGGACTGTACGGCATTCGCGCCGCCGCGCAGCCAGATGAGCCTGTTCTGAGCCGTCGCCAATGAATGAGCGGCAATGAAGCATGGCGCAAAAAACCGTCACGAAGCACTGGCAGGGTTTTGCTTTACCCTTAGTCCATTGGATATCGCCCGACGCCAGGCCAACGCCCTCCGAGTTTTTTCGCTCGGGTTGTGTCTTTTCTCCTGCGGAAGTGCGTCGGCAAGCATGGGAAAATTTCGTCGTCACTCTTCGAGGCTCATACATGAACGATAAAACGCACGGTGAAGGGCAGGCCCACGAAAGCGCGGACGAGGCGCTGCGGCGAATCGTGGATGGCTTCCAGCACTTCCGCCAGGAGGTCTTCCCGCAGCAGGAAGAACTGTTCAAGAAGCTGGCCCACGCACAGAATCCGCGCGCGATGTTCATTACCTGCGCCGATTCGCGCATCGTTCCGGAGCTGATCACCCAGAGCTCTCCGGGCGACTTGTTCGTCACCCGCAACGTGGGCAACGTGGTGCCGCCCTACGGCCAGATGAACGGTGGCGTGTCCACGGCCATCGAATTCGCGGTGATGGCGCTGGGCGTGCAGCACATCATTGTCTGCGGCCACTCCGACTGCGGCGCGATGAAGGCGGTACTGGCCCCGCAGACCCTGGAAAGCATGCCGACGGTGAAGGCCTGGCTGCGCCACGCTGAAGTCGCCCGCACCGTGGTGGCGCAAACCTGCGGCTGCGCGACCGACGAACACCTGGGCATCCTGACCGAGGAGAACGTGGTGGCCCAGCTCGACCACCTGAAGACCCACCCGTCCGTCGCCGCGCGCCTGGCCAGCGGCCAGCTGTTCATCCACGGCTGGGTGTATGACATCGAGACCAGCGAGATCAAAGGCTACGACGCCGAGGAGGGTCGCTTCCGCCCGATCGATGGCGAAGGCCCGATCCCCATGGCCACGCCACGCGCGCGCTACCTGCCGCGCTAACGGCACCTGCGGAGCGGCTGGCTGCGCAGGCGCGGCCGCTGCTCCGGTTCAGGCACTTCGGGGGCGTGCGCCACAAGAGGCGCATTGCTCACCCACTCCAACCCCGGCCATCTCGGGGTTCCTTTCCCTGTTCCCGTCGTCGCCGCTCTAGCGCAGGCGCAATTCCACGCCGAACTGCCGCGACAGGCACGGCCACTGCTGCCAGGCCATCACCACCTGCGGATCGTTCAGGCGCGCGCGGTAGCTCTGCGCCGCGTCCGAGCTGAAGGTGCTTTCGTCGAGCATGCCGTCGACCGCGTGGTGCACGGCCTCGTCCAGCTGGTTGGCGAACGGCTCGCCGATCAGCTGGTGCGCCACCAGGTTGGCCACCGTGGTGTCCAGCGGGATCAGCGGCTGGTTGAAATGGGCGATGTAGCGGTCGTTCACCTCTTCCACCAGGCGATGGGCGAGGTAGGCCTCGTCCAGCAGGGCGTCGAGGCCATCGTGGCCGTCGAGCAGCGCCGGCGGGGTGAGGAAGAACTGCTCGGCCAGCTTGAGCACCGGCTTGATTCGCTCCTCGATGCCAGCCTCGCGCGCCACGCTGGCGGCGGCTTCGAGGAAGTCCGGCACCTGTTCGATATAGGCGTGCACGAAACGGGTGAGGGTGCCGCTGGGATCTTCTCCGGCCAGGGCGATGCTCGGATGCAACCCTTCGAGCTGGGACTGGATCAGGCGGGACAGGTGACCATGGCGGGACTCGAGAAGATGGGCGTTCTGGATCAGCTCACGCAGTGCAGCGGTATTCATGACAACTCCAAGACAACGGGGTTTGGAAAGTGAAGAAAGACCTTAGCCGGCGTCCGGCTGCAGCTAAGACGCGATTGTCATATTCATGAAGTGTTTATGCCGTCCAGGCATATCACACCGCCAGCATGGTACTCCAAAGCCGCGCCGGCCGCGGCTTTGAGATCACTCTTCGGTCTTTAGAATCGGTTTTTTACTCTGCGTTGTTATGTCGCAAGCCGTGTCTATACTCCGACTCGACACACGAAAAACCTGATGGACCCGGCCTGCCCTGCGTGCGCCGAGGTGATGACGGTCAAAGTCAGTTGTCTTGGCGGTCGCTCCCTTGGCCGTTGGCGAGTTCAGGCGTGCAAACCTTCTGGAATGGGGGGTTGCCGCACGAGCGCAATGCCGGCGGGATAAAAACAACGATAAGGGGAACCCGAATGCTGCGACATCCACGAGTCTGGATGGGCTTCCTTTTGCTCTTGGCTTTCAGTCAGGCAAACGCCGCCTGGACGGTCAACATGGCCCCCGGTGCGACGGAAGTCAGCCGTAATGTCTTCGACCTGCACATGACGATCTTCTGGATCTGCGTCGTCATCGGCATCATCGTGTTCGGCGCGATGTTCTGGTCGATGATCGTCCATCGCCGGTCCACCGGGCAGCAGCCCGCGCATTTCCACGAAAGCACCACGGTGGAAATCCTCTGGACCATCATTCCCTTCCTGATCCTGGTCGTGATGGCCGTTCCGGCCACCCGGACCCTGATCCACATGTACGACACCTCCGAGCCGGAACTGGACGTGCAGGTCACCGGCTACCAGTGGAAGTGGCAGTACAAGTACCTGGGCCAGGACGTGGAGTTCTTCTCCAACCTGGCCACCAGCCAGGACCAGATCCACAACAAGGCCGACAAGGACGAGCACTACCTCCTGGAGGTGGATAACCCGCTGGTGCTGCCGGCCGGGGTCAAGGTGCGTTTCCTGGTGACCTCCAGCGACGTGATCCACTCCTGGTGGGTGCCGGCCTTCGCGGTCAAGCGCGACGCCATCCCCGGCTTCGTCAACGAGGCCTGGACCAAGGTCGACAAGCCAGGCATCTACCGTGGCCAGTGCGCCGAGCTGTGCGGCAAGGACCACGGTTTCATGCCCATTGTGGTGGACGTGAAATCCAAGCCGGACTTCGACAAGTGGCTGGCCGAGCGCAAGGAAGAGGCCGCCAAGCTCAAGGAACTCACCAGCAAGGAGTGGACGAAGGACGAGCTGATCGCCCGTGGCGACAAGGTCTACCACACCATCTGCGCGGCCTGTCACCAGCCCGAAGGCCAGGGCATGCCGCCGATGTTCCCGGCGCTCAAGGGTTCGAAGATCGTCACCGGGCCCAAGGAGCACCACCTGGAGACCGTGTTCAACGGCGTCCAGGGCACGGCCATGGCGGCCTTCGGCAAGCAGCTCTCGGAAGTGGACATCGCCGCGGTGATCACCTACGAGCGCAACAGCTGGGGCAACAACGACGGCGACATGGTGACCCCACAAGAAGTGGTCGCCTACAAGCAGAAGCAAAAATAAGGAGGCCGCGATGAGTGCTGTGATCGATCACCCCGACCATTCTCACGCCGGCGACCACCACCACGGCCCCGCCAAGGGCCTGATGCGCTGGGTCCTGACCACCAACCACAAGGACATCGGCACCCTGTACCTGTGGTTCGCCTTCTGCGCCTTCCTGCTCGGCGGTTCCTTCGCCATGGTGATCCGCGCCGAACTGTTCCAGCCGGGCCTGCAGATCGTGGAGCCGGCGTTCTTCAACCAGATGACCACCATGCACGGCCTGGTGATGGTCTTCGGCGCGGTGATGCCGGCCTTCGTCGGCCTGGCCAACTGGATGGTGCCGCTGATGATCGGCGCGCCGGACATGGCCCTGCCACGGATGAACAACTTCAGCTTCTGGTTGCTGCCGGCGGCCTTCGCGCTGCTGGTGAGCACCCTGTTCATGCCTGGCGGTGGCCCGAACTTCGGCTGGACCTTCTACGCGCCGCTGTCCACCACCTTCGCGCCGCACAGCGTGACCTTCTTCATCTTCGCCATCCACCTGATGGGCATGAGTTCGATCATGGGCGCGATCAACGTGATCGCCACCATCCTCAACCTGCGCGCCCCGGGCATGACGCTGATGAAGATGCCGCTGTTCGTCTGGACCTGGCTGATCACCGCCTTCCTGCTGATCGCGGTGATGCCGGTGCTGGCAGGTTGCGTGACCATGATGCTGATGGACATCCACTTCGGCACCAGCTTCTTCAGCGCGGCCGGCGGCGGCGACCCAGTGCTGTTCCAGCACGTGTTCTGGTTCTTCGGCCACCCCGAGGTGTACATCATGATCCTGCCGGCCTTCGGCGCGGTCAGCTCGATCATCCCGGCCTTCAGCCGCAAGCCGCTGTTCGGCTACACCTCGATGGTCTACGCCACCGCGTCGATCGCCTTCCTCTCGTTCATCGTCTGGGCGCACCACATGTTCGTGGTCGGCATCCCGCTGGTGGGCGAGCTGTTCTTCATGTACGCGACCATGCTGATCGCCGTGCCCACCGGGGTGAAGGTGTTCAACTGGGCGTCAACCATGTGGCAAGGCTCGCTGACCTTCGAGGCGCCGATGCTGTTCGCCGTGGCCTTCGTCATCCTGTTCACCATCGGCGGCTTCTCCGGCCTGATGCTGGCCATCGCCCCGGCGGACTTCCAGTACCAGGACACCTACTTCGTGGTGGCGCACTTCCACTATGTGCTGGTGCCCGGCGCGATCTTCGGCATCTTCGCCTCGGTGTACTACTGGATTCCCAAGTGGACCGGGCACATGTACGACGAGAGCCTCGCCAAGCTGCACTTCTGGATGAGCTTCATCGGCATGAACATGGCGTTCTTCCCGATGCACTTCGTGGGCCTGGCGGGCATGCCGCGGCGGATTCCGGACTACAACCTGCAGTTCGCCGACTTCAACATGGTGTCGTCCATCGGCGCCTTCATGTTCGGCACCACGCAGCTGCTGTTCCTGTTCATCGTCATCAAGTGCATCAAGGGCGGCAAGCCGGCCCCGGCCAAGCCGTGGGACGGCGCCGAAGGGCTGGAGTGGACCATTCCGTCGCCTGCGCCGTACCACACCTTTACCACCCCGCCGGAAGTTAAGTAAGCACGAGCGTGTAGGTAGAGGATTCGCCCATGAGCGACGGCAACATCGAAACGCGCAAGCTGGTGACCCGGCTGATCATCGCCGTGGTCGCCATGTTCGCCTTCGGCTTCGCCCTGGTGCCGCTGTACGACGTGATGTGCAAGGCGCTGGGCATCAACGGCAAGACCTCCGGCAGCGCCTACCAGGGCGACGGCCAGGTGGTGGATCAGTCGCGCGAGGTGAAGATCCAGTTCGTCGCCAACAACAACATCGACATGGTCTGGGAGTTCCACCCCGAGGCCGAGCAACTGGTGGTGCATCCAGGCGCGGTGAATCAGATGCTGTTCGTCGCCCGCAACCCCACCGACAAACCGATGACCGCCCAGGCGATCCCGAGCATCGCGCCCTCGGTGGCGGCCACCTATTTCCACAAGACCGAATGCTTCTGCTTCACCCAGCAGGTGCTGCAGCCGGGTGAGCGCATCGAAATGCCGGTGCGTTTCATCGTTGACCGCGACCTGCCCAAGGATGTGCGTCACCTGACCCTTGCTTACACGCTGTTCGACATCACCGCCCGCAAGCCACCCGTGGCCAGCAACGACCGCTGATAGGGCCAAGGAGAACAACAAGATGGCAACCCACGATCCCTATTACGTCCCCGCGCAGAGCAAGTGGCCGATCATCGCCACCATCGGCATGCTGGTGACGATGTCCGGCGTCGGCACCTGGATGAATGACATGAGCGCCGGCAAGGCGCAGTCCCACGGCCCGTGGATCTTCTTCGCCGGCGGGCTGATCCTGGCGTACATGCTGTTCGGCTGGTTCGGCAACGTCATCCGGGAAAGCCGCGGCGGCCTGTACAGCCCGCAGATGGACCGCTCGTTCCGCTGGGGCATGAGCTGGTTCATCTTCTCCGAGGTGATGTTCTTCGCCGCCTTCTTCGGCGCGCTGTTCTACGTGCGCCACTTCGTCAACCCATGGCTGGGCGGCGAGGGTCACCACGGCATCTCGCACATGCTCTGGCCGCAGTTCGAACAGGGCTGGCCGCAGCTGAGCAACCCGGACAACAAGCTGTTCCCGCCGCCCAAGGAAGTGATCGATCCGTGGAAGCTGCCGCTGATCAACACCCTGCTGCTGGTCAGCTCCAGCTTCACCGTGACCTTCGCCCACCACGCGCTGAAGAAGAACCATCGCGCCCCGCTGAAGCTGTGGCTGGCGCTGACCATCGCGCTGGGCGCCTGCTTCCTGGTGCTGCAGGCCTACGAGTACCACGAGGCCTACACCGAACTGGGCCTGACCCTGGGCTCGGGCATCTACGGCGCGACCTTCTTCATGCTCACCGGCTTCCACGGCGCCCACGTGACCATCGGCGCGATCATGCTGAGCATCATGCTGATCCGCATCCTGCGCGGGCACTTCGACGCCGACAAACACTTCGGCTTCGAAGCGGCCAGCTGGTACTGGCACTTCGTCGACGTGGTGTGGGTCGGGTTGTTCACCTTCGTTTACGTGCTGTGAGGCGGGGGGAATTGCAGGACCTGTAGGAGCGAGCCTGCTCGCTCCTACGAAGAGCAAGATCAGAAATGCCAGGGAGCGGGGCTGCTCAGTTGACCGCTGAAGAAGCCCCAGGCGATGAGGGCGATGGTCAGGGCGGCGAGGATGACGCGAACGGTCAGGGCATTGACCACGCGCGAACCGTGACCCTCGTCCTTGACCAGGAAGAACAGGCCACTGAACAGACTGACGACGGTCGCCAGCAACAACAGAACGATCGCAGCTTTGAGCATTACCGGCCTCCTGTCCGCGGGGGACTGGGGTTGAGGGGGATGTCTTGCAGTATAGCCAGCACGCTACTGAGCACAGCGCAGGCCGCGCCACGCGCGCCTTCCGGCCCGGCATCGCGCCGACCCTGGTGGTCCTTGCGCTGCTGCCGGTGCTGATCGGCCTGGGCTTCTGGCAGCTATCCCGCGCCGCCGAAAAACGCACGTTGCTGATTGCCGCAGAAACCCAGCGCCAGCAGGACCCGATCTCCGTCGCCGCACTCGAGCGCCTGCCGCCGCGCA
This sequence comes from Pseudomonas sp. NY15181, assembly GCF_048068055.1. Taxonomy (NCBI): domain Bacteria; kingdom Pseudomonadati; phylum Pseudomonadota; class Gammaproteobacteria; order Pseudomonadales; family Pseudomonadaceae; genus Pseudomonas; species Pseudomonas sp. NY15181. The sequence goes on from NZ_JBLUPT010000002.1 coordinate 413,623, forward strand.
GCTATGTGCGGGTGCGCCTGCAGGGACAGTTGGACGCCGAACATACCGCCCTGCTGGACAACCGCACCCGCGACGGCCGCGCCGGCGTCGAGGTGCTGCAACCCTTCTATGACCGCGTCGGCCACCAGTGGCTGCTGGTCAATCGCGGCTGGGTCGCCTGGCCGGATCGCCGCGTGCCGCCGCAGATCGACACGCCCACCCACGACCTGCTGCTGGACGCCTGGACCTATGTTCCGCAGCCCGCCGCGCCAACCGCGCCAGTCGCCGGCTGGCCACGCCTGATCACCCAGGTGGACGCCCCCGCCCTGTGGGACCAGCTCGGCCGCGAAGGGCTGCCGCTGGAAATCCGCCTGGAGCCGGGCGACGCCGCCCTCGACACCGACTGGCCGATCGTCGCCATGCCTCCGGAGCGCCACGTCGGCTACGCCGTGCAGTGGTTCGCCCTGGCTTTCGCACTGACCGGCCTTTACCTCTACCTCGGCATCCGTCGCGCACGGGAGACCCTCGACCATGACCGCCAGCATGACCCTGAATGAGCAGCCCGCCCGCCGCCGTGGGCGCCTGCAGCTGATCCTCATCCTCTGCGTGACCCTCGGCCCGATGATCCTCGCCACCGCCATGTACAAGCTGCAGTTCTGGGTGCCGGAAGGCCGCAGCTACCACGGCGACCTGATCGCCACCGGGCAGACCCCGGCCGATCTCGGCGTGCAGGCCGACAAGAGCACCGAGCGCTGGCAACTGCTGGTCACCGCTCCGGAAACCTGCGCCAGCGACTGCCAGCAACTGGTCTACCTCGCCCGGCAGATCAACATCGGCCTGGGCCGCGAGGCCAGCCGCGCCGAGCATGTGCTCGCCTTCGCCAAACCACTGCCGGCCGAATTCACCGGCCTGCTCGACAAGGACTACCCGCGCCTGCAACGCCTGGGCCTGACGCCGACCCAGCACACCGGCGCCAAGCCGCAACTGTGGATTGTCGACCCCCACGGCAACCTGGTGCTGCGCTACGACGCCGGGACCGACGGCAAGTCGATCCTCAAGGACCTGCAGCTGCTGCTGAAGCTTTCGAATATCGGTTGATGCTCTTTTGATCGGGAATCGCCAGCCCCACGACAACAACAAGATCGGGAGCGACGCATGATCCAGGCAACACGCAAACCCGCCTTCTACGTCGCCGTGCTGGCGACGGCCCTGGCCTTCGTGGTGATCCTGCTGGGCGCCTATACCCGCCTTACCCACGCCGGCCTCGGTTGCCCGGACTGGCCCGGCTGCTACGGCTTCGTCCATGTGCCGACCAGCGAGGCGCAGCTGGCCCACGCCGAGATGCGCTTCCCCGATGCCCCGGTGGAGGCGCAAAAGGGCTGGAACGAGATGATCCACCGCTACTTCGCCGGCAGCCTCGGCCTGCTGATCCTCGGCCTGGCCATCCATGCGCTGGTCCGTCGCGGTCGGGACGGCCAGCCCATGCGCCTGCCGCTGCTGCTGCTCGGCGTGGTGATCGCCCAGGCCGCCTTCGGCATGTGGACCGTCACCCTCAAGCTCTGGCCGCAGGTGGTCACCGCGCACCTGCTGGGCGGCTTCACCACGCTGTCGCTGCTGTTCCTGCTGAGCCTGCGCCTGTCCGGCGCCTTCGCCCCGCTGCAACTGTCCTCGCGCCTGCGGGCGCTGGCGGCCTTCGCCCTGCTGCTGGTGATCGGGCAGATCGCCCTCGGCGGCTGGGTGAGCAGCAACTACGCGGCGGTCGCCTGTGTCGACCTGCCGATGTGCCACGGCCAGTGGTGGCCGGACATGGACTTCGCCAACGGCTTCCACCTCACCCAGCACATCGGCCCGAACTACCTCGGCGGACAGCTCGACAGCGACGCGCGCACGGCGATCCACATGACCCACCGCATGGGCGCGCTGTGCGTGACGGCCGTGCTCCTGCTGCTGGCCTGGAACCTCCAGCGTCATGGGCTGATCGGCGTCACCGCGCTGATGCTGCTGGGGCTGTCGATCCAGATCGGGCTGGGCATCAGCAACGTGCTGCTGCACCTGCCGCTGCCGGTGGCGGTGACCCACAACGGCGGCGGCGCCTTCCTGCTGCTGATGCTGGTGCTTGTGAACTACCGGGTGCGCGCACCGGCCAGGAAACCCGTCGAGCTGCCCGCGTGCGGCCCGATCACCCTGGACGCCCTGGAGCGCCCGGTGGCCTACCCCTCTCAAGGTTGAAATTGCACGGTTGAGCACGACGGCCGGCCGGTGCCACGGTGCGCCGGCCCCGATCCACCAGACGGAGAAATGACCATGGCCAGCGTCATCAGCACTTCCAGCCACGCCAGCTGGCGCGACCTGCTCGAACTGACCAAGCCCAAGGTGGTGCTGCTCATGCTGATCACCTCGCTGATCGGCATGCTGCTCGCCACCAAGGCTGGCGTGTCCTGGCAGGTGCTGGTATTCGGCAACCTCGGCATCGGCCTGTGCGCCGGCGGCGCGGCGGCGGTGAACCACGTGGTGGACCGGCGCATCGATTCGATCATGGCGCGCACCCACAAGCGCCCGCTGGCGGAAGGGCGAGTCTCCCCACCCATTGCGCTGGGCTTCGCCATGCTGCTGTCGGTGGCAGGAATGGCAGTGCTGCTGGTGTTCACCAACGCCCTCACCGCCTGGCTGACCCTGGCCTCGCTGCTGGGCTACGCGGCGCTCTATACGGGCTTTCTCAAGCGCGCCACACCACAGAACATCGTCATCGGCGGGCTCGCCGGCGCCGCCCCGCCGCTGCTGGGCTGGGTCGCGGTGACCGGGCAGGTGTCCGCCGAACCGCTGCTGCTGGTGCTGATCATCTTCGCCTGGACGCCGCCGCACTTCTGGGCGCTGTGCCTGCACCGCAAGGACGAGTACGCCAAGGCGGACATCCCGATGCTGCCGGTAACCCACGGCGAGCACTACACCAAGCTGCACATCCTGCTCTACACCCTGGTGCTGTTCGCCGTGACGCTGATGCCCTTCGTTATCCACATGGCCGGGCTGGTCTACCTGCTCGCCGCGCTGGCCCTGGGCGCGCGCTTCCTCGACTGGGCCTGGGCGCTCTACTGCGGCAGCCGGCCCCATGCGGCGATCAAGACCTTCAAGTACTCTATCGCCTACCTGTTCCTGCTGTTCATCGCGCTGCTGGTGGACCATTACCTGCCGCTGCATGTGACGCTGTGACCGGCGTCGTAGGGCGTATAGCGCTCCGCGTTATACGCCGATTAGCCCTGGTTCAAGGGCACTTCGAACTTGGCCCTGGAGCCAGCTAAGAAGCCTGGTGTAACGGCGTACAACCGCGAACGGTTGTACGCCCTACGCGCGTCACCCGACCGCTCCTCCGACCCACGAGAACCCCATGTCCCGAGTCAACAAGACCGTCTTCATCCTCGTCGCCATCGTCGCCCTGATCCTCGGCCTCACCATCCACAAGGTCATCACCCAGCGTCACCAAATCGACCCGACGGTGCTGCTCGACGCCGGCATCGTGATCCTGCCGCAGACCCGCAGCGTCCCCGACCTGACCTTCCAGGACCAGGACGGCCAGCCGTTCCAGACCGCCAGCCTGAAGGACAAATGGTCCCTGCTGTTCTTCGGCTACACCTTCTGCCCGGACGTCTGCCCCACCACCCTGGCGCAGCTGCGCGAGCTGCAGACCAAGCTGCCGCCGGAAGTGGCGAAGAACCTGCAAGTGGTGTTCGTCAGCGTCGACCCGCACCGCGATACCGCGCCGCGCATCAAGGAATACCTCGGCTTCTTCAACGCCGGCTTCAAGGGCATCACCGGCTCGGAAGAGAACGTGCAGAAGCTGGCCAACGCCATGAGCATCCCCTACATCCCGGCGGACACCAGCAAGCCCAACTACACCGTCGACCACAGCGGCAACCTGGTCATCATCGGCCCGGACGGCACCCAGCACGGCTTCATCCGCGCCCCGCTGCACAACGACAAGCTGGCGGCCCAGCTGCCCAGCGTGATCAGCGCGAACAACTGATCCCCGCGACACTACGCCTCACCCCCGACGGCCACCCGATAACGGTGTCCGTTGTTTTTTCTGTGTCATTCCCGCTCCGGCAGGACAACCGCGAACTTTCTGCTAAACCTCATCCTTAGGCTCTGACCCGGCGCAATGCGCGGATTTGAAGCCTCGCGGATGGTTTCCTGACCCCGTAGTCAATGTAAAAAATCTGCTACAGGAAATCAGGCATCAGTAATGACTCATACTCCATATTAGAAACATTAATTAACACCTATGCCTGAGCCTGTTGCAGGATTACCGGGCCTTTCGGTGGGTATGGGGAGCCTCTGATGGGTGGTCATTCACGGCGAGGATGACGTTTCCGTCCGGTCACAATAGGCAATTAGGCTAAACGCCAAGGCACATGCGGCCTCGGTGGCGACCGGAAAACTACGGGTCACAGCGTGACTTGTAGTTACCGCCTGGTACCACTCCAGAACTCCTTGAAGCTACCCAGGCTAGATTGCACAATGCCGCGGCCACCGGGTCACAACCCGGTCCATAACAAGAACTAGACCGTTGCCAGTTCGATAACCCGGGTCGCCAACGTAGTAGCCCGGACAATCCCAGGATCACGCAGGAGATTTGCAAGTGCAGATCGGTGTACCCCTCGAGACCCAAGCCGGTGAGACGCGGGTCGCAGCAACGCCGGAGACGGTCAAGAAACTGATCGGGCAGGGCCATCAGGTCGTCATTCAGAGCGGTGCGGGCGTCAGCGCCAGCCAGCCGGATGCCGCCTACGAAGCCGTTGGCGCGAAGATCGGTACTGCCGCCGATGCCTTCGGTGCAGAACTGGTCCTCAAGGTCGTCGCGCCCAGCGAAAGCGAGCTGGCGCAGATGAAGCCGGGTACCGTGCTGATCGGCATGCTCAACCCGTTCAACAACGAGAACATCGCCCGCATGGCCGAACGCGGCGTCACCGCCTTCGCCCTGGAGGCCGCGCCGCGTACTTCCCGCGCGCAGAGCCTGGACGTGCTCTCCTCCCAGGCCAACATCGCCGGCTACAAGGCCGTGATGCTCGCCGCCAACCACTACCCGCGCTTCATGCCGATGCTGATGACCGCCGCCGGCACCGTTAAGGCCGCCCGCGTGCTGATCCTCGGCGCCGGCGTTGCCGGCCTGCAGGCCATCGCCACGGCCAAGCGCCTGGGTGCGGTGATCGAGGCGTCCGACGTGCGCCCGGCGGTGAAGGAGCAGATCGAGTCCCTGGGCGCCAAGTTCGTCGACGTGCCCTACGAGACCGACGAAGAGCGCGAGTGCGCCGAAGGCGTCGGCGGTTACGCCCGCCCGATGCCGGCTTCGTGGATGGAGCGTCAGGCCAAGGCCGTGCACGAGCGCGCCAAGCAGTCGGACATCGTCATCACCACCGCGCTGATCCCGGGCCGCAAGGCGCCGACCCTGCTGCACGAGGCGACCGTCGCCGAGATGAAGCCGGGCTCGGTGGTCATCGACCTCGCTGCATCGCAAGGCGGCAACTGCCCGCTGACCGAGGCCGACCAGGTCGTGATCAAGCACGGCGTGACCCTCGTCGGCCTGAGCAACCTGGCCGCGCTGGTGCCGGCGGACGCCTCCGCACTCTACGCACGCAACCTGCTCGACTTCCTCAAGCTCACCCTGACCGCCGAAGGCTTCACGGTGAACCTGGAAGACGACATCGTCGCCGCGTGCCTGATGTGCCGTGACGGCCAGATCGTGCGCAAGAACGGCTAACGAGCGATCGTCCTTCTTATATAAGAACGCGCCGGGCCCCAGGGTCCGGCCTCAAGACCGGTGAGAAACTATGGAAGACATGCTGATCTCCCACGGCATCTACAACCTGATCATCTTCGTGCTGGCCATCTACGTCGGCTACCACGTGGTCTGGAACGTCACCCCTGCCCTGCACACCCCGCTGATGGCGGTGACCAACGCCATTTCGGCAATCGTGATCGTCGGCGCCATGCTGGCCGCCGCCCTGACCGTAACCCCGCTGGGCAAGGCCATGGGCACCCTGGCCGTGGCCCTGGCTGCAGTGAATGTGTTCGGTGGCTTCCTGGTCACCCGCCGCATGCTGGAAATGTTCAAGAAGAAAGCGCCGAAGGCGGAGAAGCACTGACATGAGCATGAACCTCGTCACCCTCCTCTACCTCATCGCGTCGGTCTGCTTCATCCAGGCCCTCAAAGGCCTGTCGCACCCGACGTCGTCGCGCCGCGGCAACCTGTTCGGAATGGTCGGCATGGCCATCGCGGTGCTGACCACCGTGGGCCTGGTCTTCAAGATCAGCAGCGAAATCGCCACCACCGGCATCGTCTACGTGATCGTCGGCCTGCTGATCGGCGGTACCGCCGGTTCCATCATGGCCAAGCGCGTCGAGATGACCAAGATGCCGGAACTGGTCGCCTTCATGCACAGCATGATCGGTCTGGCCGCCGTGTTCATCGCCATCGCCGCCGTTGTCGAACCGCAGTCCCTGGGTATCGTGCAGAACCTGGGCGACACCATCCCGTCCGGTAACCGCCTGGAACTGTTCCTTGGCGCGGCCATCGGCGCCATCACCTTCTCCGGTTCGGTGATCGCCTTCGGCAAGCTGTCGGGCAAGTACAAGTTCCGTCTGTTCCAGGGCGCCCCGGTGCAGTTCACCGGCCAGCACATGCTCAACCTGGTGCTGGGCCTGACCACCCTGGGCCTGGGCCTGCTGTTCATGTTCACCGGCAACCTGACCGCCTTCGTCGTGATGCTGGCCCTGGCCTTCATCCTCGGCGTGCTGATCATCATCCCGATCGGCGGCGCCGACATGCCGGTGGTTGTCTCGATGCTGAACTCCTACTCCGGCTGGGCCGCGGCAGGTATCGGCTTCTCGCTGAACAACTCGATGCTGATCATCGCTGGCTCCCTGGTGGGTTCTTCGGGTGCGATCCTCTCGTACATCATGTGCAAGGCGATGAACCGCTCGTTCTTCAACGTCATCCTCGGTGGCTTCGGCGCCGAAGCGGACGCTGGCGGCCCGGCTGGTGCCAAGGAAGCCCGCCCGGTGAAGTCCGGCTCGTCTGACGATGCCTCGTTCCTGCTGACCAACGCCGACAGCGTGATCATCGTCCCCGGCTACGGCCTGGCGGTGGCCCGTGCCCAGCACGCGCTGATGGAGCTGGCGGAGAAGCTGACCCATCGCGGCGTCACCGTGAAGTTCGCCATCCATCCGGTTGCCGGCCGTATGCCGGGCCACATGAACGTCCTGCTGGCCGAGGCCGAAGTGCCTTACGAGCAGGTGTTCGAGATGGAAGACATCAACTCCGAGTTCGGCCAGACCGACGTGGTGCTGGTACTGGGCGCCAACGACGTGGTGAACCCGGCCGCGAAGAACGATCCGAAGTCGCCGATCGCCGGCATGCCGATCCTCGAGGCCTACAAAGCCAAGACCGTGATCGTCAACAAGCGCTCGATGGCCAGCGGCTACGCCGGCCTGGACAACGAACTGTTCTACCTGGACAAGACCATGATGGTCTTCGGCGACGCCAAGAAAGTCATCGAAGACATGGTCAAGGCCGTCGACTAAGACGACCGTCGATCCACAAGACACCGGCCTCGCGCCGGTGTCTTGCTTTCCGGCAAAGGGAAATGTCCTGAACTTTGGTAGTAAGAAGGCAACCGGCCGGGCGATTTTTCGACCTTGGTATAAGAGCCAAAAATCGCCGAGTCCCTAGACTGGCGGCCTCGCACTTCCTACTGCCCGAGGTTTTCCCATGTTCCGTGATCGCGTGCGTATGTCCTCCCTGCTGGACAAGGTGATGACTGCCGACCAGGCCGCGGCCCTTATCAAGGACGGCATGACCGTCGGCATGAGCGGCTTCACCCGCGCCGGCGAAGCCAAGGCCGTACCCAAGGCCCTCGCCGAGCGCGCCAAGCAGGAGCCGCTGCGCATCAGCCTGATGACCGGCGCCAGCCTGGGCAACGACCTCGACAAGCAGCTCACCGAAGCCGGTGTGCTGGCCCGCCGCATGCCCTTCCAGGTCGACAGCACCCTGCGCAAGGCGATCAACGCCGGCGACGTCATGTTCATCGACCAGCACCTGTCCGAGACCGTCGAGCAGCTGCGCAACCACCAGCTCAAGCTGCCGGACATCGCCGTCATCGAAGCCGTCGCCATCACCGAGGAAGGCCACATCGTGCCGACCACCTCGGTGGGCAACTCGGCCAGCTTCGCGATCTTCGCCAAGCAGGTGATCGTCGAGATCAACGTCGCGCACAACACCAATCTGGAAGGCCTGCACGACATCTATATCCCGACCTATCGCCCGACTCGCACGCCGATCCCGCTGACCAAGGTCGATGACCGCATCGGCAGCACCGCCATCCCGATCCCGGCGGAAAAGATCGTCGCCATCGTCGTCAACGACCAGGCGGACTCCCCGTCCACCGTGCTGCCGCCGGACGACGAAACCCAGGGCATCGCCAACCACCTGATCGACTTCTTCAAGCGTGAAGTGGACGCCGGCCGCATGAGCAACAGCCTCGGCCCGCTGCAGGCCGGCATCGGCAGCATCGCCAACGCCGTGATGTGCGGTCTGATCGAGTCGCCCTTCGAGAACCTGACCATGTACTCCGAAGTGCTGCAGGACTCGACCTTCGACCTGATCGACGCCGGCAAGCTGCGCTTCGCCTCGGGCAGCTCCATCACCCTGTCGACCCGCCGCAACGCCGACGTGTTCGGCAACCTGGAGCGCTACAAGGACAAGCTGGTGCTGCGTCCGCAGGAGATCTCCAACCACCCTGAAGTGGTCCGTCGCCTGGGCATCATCGGCATCAACACCGCGCTGGAGTTCGACATCTACGGCAACGTCAACTCCACCCACGTGGGCGGCACCAAAATGATGAACGGCATCGGCGGCTCGGGCGACTTCGCCCGCAACGCGCACCTGGCCATCTTCGTCACCAAGTCCATCGCCAAGGGCGGCAACATTTCCAGCGTGGTGCCGATGGTCAGCCACGTCGACCACACCGAGCATGACGTGGACATCCTCGTCACCGAAGTGGGCCTGGCTGACCTGCGCGGCCTGGCGCCGCGCGAGCGCGCCCGGGTGATCATCGACAACTGCGTGCACCCGTCCTACCGCGACGCCCTGAACAGTTACTTCGAAGCCGCCTGCGAGCGCGGCGGCCACACCCCGCACATCCTGCGCGAGGCCCTGGAGTGGCATATCAATCTGGAAGAACGCGGCCACATGCTGGCGGCGAGCTGATCCGGAGCCTTTTGCGGGCCATTCAGCAATGAATGGCCCGCAAGGGTTTACAGCCGAAAAAAAACCACGTAAAAACACTCCTGAACAGATTTTTGTCCCGCCTCAACTGTTCAGTTCCCCCCGCCGCCACCCTGGTCGGCACCCTCAAAACACCTCAGACGCCTGCCAATTGCGCACCACAATGGAGCGCAGCGGTACAGTTCGCCCCGAAAAACACCATTACAGTTCAAAATAACAATCGCCTGACCAGCTGCAATACAGTGCAACTGTACCTGTCATCCCTGACTAAAAAGTCAGATCATATGCTCAATCAATTCAGCAACTGACTCTCGTCACAAGCGAGAAGGATGACCACCATGGAACGTACCCTCGGTTCCGCAGCTCTGAGCACCACCCGTAGCACCTCCAGCGCCCATCGTGGCCTCGTCGGCACCGTTCGCCTGTGGCAGCGCCGCATGGAAAGCCGCCGTCAGCTGGCCCGCCTGGATTCCCGCCTGCTGGCCGACGCCGGCATCAGCGAATCCCAGCGTTACGCCGAGCTGAACAAGCCGTTCTGGCGTTAAGCCGAAGGGCTGAACTGTTCAGTCGTTAATGAACAGTTCGAAACTGTACTGGTGAAAGGCCGCTAAATTGAGCGGCCTTTCTGCTTTGCGAAGGATTTTTCCACCAGCAGTTCACGGTACAGGTCGGCCCAGCGCCGCCCCATGGTTTCTGCCGTGAACAATTCTTCGTAGCGCGCCTCGGCCTGCCGCCCCATTTCGGCAGCTGCCCCAGGGTTCTCCCAGACCCATCGCATGGCCCCGCGAAATGCCAGGGAATCGCTCGGCGGCACCACCAGGCCGGTCTTGCCGTTGGCATTGATATAGCTGGTGCCGGTACCGATCTCGCTGGAGATCATCGGCTTGCCATACATCGCCCCTTCGAGCAGGGAAATCCCGAAGGCCTCGGAACGCATGTGCGAAGGAAAAACGATGGCCCGGCTCAGCTGCAACAGGGCGACCTTGTCTTCCTCGCTGACCCGCCCCAGGAAACGCACGTGCCCCTCCAGGCCCAGGGCAGTAGCCTGCGCCTTGAGTTGCTGTTCCAGCGGCCCGGCACCAACCACTACCAGTGGATAGCCGGTTCCCTGTGCAGCCTCCAGGAGGATGTGCAGCCCCTTGTAGTAGCGCATCACTCCGACGAACAGGAAGAAGCCCTCACCTACCCGCTGCCGCCAGTGCTGCAGGCGCCCGGCATCCGGCTGCGGATAACCAGCCTTGTCCAGGCCGTAGGGAATCACTTCGGTCTTGTCCGGGTAGCGCCGCAGCACCTCACTGGTCGCCAGGTAGTTCGGCGATGCCGTGACAATGCGGTCGGCACGCCCCAGGAATCCATGCATGAGCGGTTGATACAGCTTGAGCAGGTGCCGCTGGCGAACGATGTCCGAGTGGTAGGTCACTACCATCGGCTTGCGCACCCCCGAGGCGAAATGGACCAGATCCATGAAGGGCCAGGGGAAGTGGAAATTGATAATGTCGGCTCTCGCGGCCAGTGCCCTGAAGCGTGGCAGCACGCTATAGGAAAAGCCAGTCGAGGCCAGTTGCAGGTCCAGCCGGGCGCGGTGCACCCGGTGGCCGTCGACCTCGACCACCGCCGGCTCCGGGTTGGCGCTGAGCGTTAGCACCTCGTTTTCGATACCGTGCGCCTCACCGCTGCGGCAAAGCTGGTTGATCACCTGCTCGATCCCACCGACCGAGTCCGGCAGGTAGGTCTTGAAGAAATGCAGAATGCGCATTCAGCCCCTCATGGCCTGACGGTAGGTCATAGCGGTGATTTCCGCACAACGCTGCCAGGTGAAATTCTTGGCCCTGTCGATGCCCGCTTCGCTTAGCCGCTGCCACCGCGACGGGTCTTCGAGAAGATCCACGATGCCTTGTCGCATACCTTGCACGTCCCCGGGCTCGACGTAAGTACCGGCAGCACCGGCCACCTCGGGTAGCGCCGAAGTCCTCGTCATCACCACCGGTACTCCGCTGGCCATCGCCTCCAGCACCGGAAGGCCGAAGCCCTCGTACAGGGACGGAAAAACCAGAAGACGCGCACCCGCGAAAACCCTCGCCAGTTCCTCATCGCCCAGATAGCCCAGCATTCGCACATGACCCGAGGCCACGGCTTTGTCCAATGCCTCATCAAGCGGCTTATTTCGCCAGCCCGGCATTCCGGCGATCACCAGGGGAAAAGCGGCGCGCAAGCGATCCGGCAACAGGCCGTGGGCCTTTACTGCCATTTCGAGGTTCTTGCGCGGCTCCAGGGTCCCCACGCAGAGCAGATACGCCCCTGCAGCCAGCCCCAATGGCTCCAGAAAAGGGCGAAGGGAAGCCGTCGGGCGCGAATGGAAACGCATCGGGTCATGCCCCAGGGGCGCAACGACCACTCGCTCGTTCGGCAAGCCGAAGTGGCGACACACTTCGTCGGCAACGAACGTCGAGTCGACAAGAATGCGCTGCGCCCGCTCGACGCCGGAGCCGACCAGACGCTCGATTTCCGCCAAGCGGTCACGGGGTTGGGTCTGTGGATAGTGCACATGGGTCAGGTCGTGCAGGGTCATGACCATCGGCCCGTCGAACTCCAGCGGCCAGAGGCTCGGCTCGTGGTAGAGATCGACCGTTCGACGCTGCAGCCCGGTGTCGAAGCGGCTCTGTTCCAGCCAACGCCGAATGCGGTAGGCCCCGGGCACTCGCTTGGCGGCGGCGCTCCAGCGGGAATACCCGGGCAGCGCCGCCTGCGGCAGCTGACGATCCCAGCCCCAGCCGTGGAACAGCTCCAGATCCAGTCCTGGCTGTTCCACCAGGGCATTGCAAAGTGCCGCGACATACTGGCCGATGCCGGTTCGGGGTGCCTGCAGAATGCGGGCGTTAAATGCAATCCGCATGCAGCTCTTCCGTGGACGCAGGCGGCTGCGCAGCCCTTGGGCGCAGCGCCGACAGCGCCCTGTCGACCATCTGTTGGCTGGCCTCGCGCCAACCCGGCCATTGCCACTCCGCTACTGGCCGTACCGCTGGGAAGGCGCCGTCGCGCTCGAAGCGCTCGACCAGCGCAACCAGACTGTCCGGGGCCGCAAGGTCGAAGTAAGCCATGAATTCGCTACCGATCTCTCGGAATACCGGAATGTCACTAGCCATCGCCGGCAAGCCCCTCTGCATGGCCTCCACGAGGGGCAGGCCAAACCCTTCGGCGAGCGACGAGAACAGCAGGGCCCGCGCGTGCTGGTAGGCGTATTCCAAACCGCAATCGTCGACCTGATTGAACATGAACAACCGGCGGTTCAACTCCGGGTGATGGTGGATCCGCTCGATCAACGCCTCGCACTTCCAGCCAATCCGTCCGATGATGCATAGGCGCACGTCCATGCCCTTTGCCCACAGGCGCTCAAAGGCATCCAGGGCATAGGCATGGTTCTTTCGCGGTTCGATGGTACTGACCATCAGGTAGACCGGGGCCTTTCCGGCGAAGAGCTGCCGCAGTGCTGTATCAGGCTCGGCGGAATCACCCACCAGATCGAGCTCCGAACCCAGGTGAAAATGTTCGAACCAGAGCTGCTCCGCCACCGCCACGCCACGCCGTGCAGTGATCTCGGCGCGCATCTGCTCCTGAACGGTGGCCGATATGCAGAGGAAGCCATCCGCGATCCGACTGATCCAGTCGAACCAGCGACCATAGACTCCGGCCAGGCTGGATTCGAAGAACTGCGGATGGCTGATGGGAATCAAGTCATAGATCACCGAGATGATGCCGACGCCTTGCATCTTGAGGCGCTCGATTAGCGGAAACAGGTCTGCGTGCCAGGACGAGTCCAGCAGCAGCAGCTGGTCGCCAGGCTGCGCCTCCAACGGCTCCAGGCGTGCCGGAACCTTGTCGCGCGCCACCCTCAGGGTCACGCGCAGGGGCAATGTGATCGCCAGGCTGCCCAGCTTGCTCAGGACGTACAGAACCCTCCGCGCGAAGTGGCTACCGCTCATCGGCCACAATCGGGTCGCCCTGGAATAAAGCAGCCAGTACTTTTCCCGCAGCGCCTCCAGAAAGACGCAGGCTCGTGCGTACCAGGGCAACTCGTCGGTCGTCGGTGGCACCAGGCTCAGGACCCGGTAGAGGCGTCCACGGACGAAGGCCACCGGGATGCACTCGACATCGGCCTCGACCTCGCCCAGATGGCCGATCACATTACGTACCACCCGCTGGATACCGGAGTTCACATGAGGGTGCTGGAAGACATTGGTGCACTCGACCAGCAGGCGCGTCACGGCGATACCTCCGGGGTAGGACTGGTTTCAGCGCTCAGGGAACGGCTGACGCTGGTTTTTGCATTCAACCAGGCGCAGCCGACGAAGTTCTCCTGGCGCAGGTTGATCACCTGGAACACCAGCCCGTAGTCACGCCACTCGTAGTTGCGGTCCAGGTGCGAATCCAGCCTCGACAGGCTGAATGCCACCGAGTAGTTGCCCTTGCCCAGGCGCATAGGGAAAGCGAAGCGGTAGGTCACTCTCTCGCCCGCGACCAGGCCGTCCAGGGCCTGCTCCTGCCGGTGGGTATTGATGCCGTACATGGGCTGGCCAAACCGGTCCTTGATCATGAAGCCGAGCACCAGGCGCTCGACCGGCTGACGGATGTCCACCGTCACCTCGATCTCGACGTTCTGACCAACCTCGACGACGTCCAGCGACTTGCCGCTGTCGTCCAGCAGTCGGACATCGCTGATCCCGGCCTCGCCGGTGCCGGAGATGGTACGCACTCGCCCATCGGCGAGCACCTCCTGACGTACCGTATTGCTCTCGCGTTCGGCCAGCAGCGCATTGTAAAAATCCATCACGGCCTCCGGCTCGCCCTGCATGGCCAGCTTGCCCCCATTGAGCAACAGCGCCCGATCACAGATCGACTGGATCGCACCGCGATCGTGGGAAACGATCAGCAGCGTGGTGCCGTCGCGGCGGAAGCCACGGATACGCTCGAAGCTCTTGTGCTGGAAATAGGCATCGCCCACCGACAGCGCCTCGTCGACGATCAGCACATCGGGACGGCGGGCCGTAGCGACACTGAACGCCAGGCGCATCTGCATGCCACTCGAATAGGTACGCACCGGCTGGTCGATGGCTTCACCGATTTCGGCGAACCGCTCGACGTCGGGCATCATTGCGTGGATTTCCTCCAGCGCCAGGCCCAGCAACTGGCCGGCCATGAAGACGTTCTGCCGTCCGGTGAACTCAGGATGGAAGCCCATGCCCAGTTCGAGCAGCGCGGCCACTCGCCCTTCGACCCGGACGCTGCCCGTGGTGGGCCGGGTGGTCCCGGCGAGCATTTTCAGTAGGGTACTCTTGCCCGCACCGTTGACTCCGACGATACCAACCGCCTCGCCCGGATTGATCTCGAAATCCACCCCCTGCAGGATCCAATGCAGCGAATGCCTTGGACCAACGAACGGCAGCAGCCACTCAGCCAGGCGCAACCAGCGGTTCGGGTATTGCTTGTAGGCCTTGCCCAGGCCACTGACGATGATCCTGCCCATCAGAGTTCGTCCACCATTTCACCCGAGCGCGAACGAAACAATGCGCCACCGGCAACGCTCAACAGAACGCCCAAGGCGAATATCGGCAGCAGGCTCGACCAGTCCGGCCAGGCACCCTTGAGGAACAGTTCCTGATAGGCGTGCATCAACCCGGTCATAGGGTTGAGGTAGACCAGGCTCTGGATCTTCGCCGGAAGTACCGACAGCGGATAGACGATAGGCGTCAGCCAGAACCAGAACTGCATGGCGATGCCGAAGAACTGTCCAACATCCCGGAAGAACACATTGAGCACCCCCAGGACCATGCCCAGGCCCGCAGCGAACATCAGCTGGATCAGCACCAGCAGTGGCAGCGCCAGCACGGCCATGCCCGGCCAGCGACCGCTGACCAGCAGAAAGCCGAGGAACAACGCCATGATGATCGCGAAGTTCACGCAGGAGTTGAGCAGTACGATCAAGGGCAAACAGATGCGCGGGAAGCTCAGCTTCTTCAGCAGGTTGGCATTGTCCAGGAACATCGTCAGGCTGCGCGCGGTGATCTCCCCGAGGAGCCCCCAGGTGAGCAGGCCGGAACAGATGAACACGCTGTAGGCCAGGCCATCGTCCACGCCCGGCAGGCGGGCACGCATCACCTGGGAAAAGATGACGGTGTAGACCAGGATCATGGCCAGCGGGTTGAGCACCGTCCACAGCGCGCCCAGCATGGAATTACGGTATCGCGCCTGGAACTCGCGCTTCACACTGCCAGCGATGAAGCCACGATACGACCAGACCGAGCGCGAAACAGCCAACAACATTCAGCGCGCCCTTCCGTAGATATCCTCGAAGCGGACAATATCGTCCTCGCCCAGGTACTCGCCGCTTTGCACCTCGATCATCACCAGATCGATAACACCGGGGTTCTCAAGGCGATGGCGGTGTCCCGCGGGGATGTAGGTGGACTCGTTACTGTTCACCAGGCGCACGCTCTCGCCGTTGGTGACCTTGGCCATACCCTGCACCACGACCCAATGCTCACTGCGGTGATGGTGCATCTGCAGCGACAATGCCGCCCCGGCCTTGACCACGATGCGCTTGATCTTGAACCGAGGCCCCTCTTCCAGGACGGTATAGGTGCCCCAGGGGCGGCTCACGGTGCGATGCAAGCGATAGGCTTCGTTCTCACTGTCCTTGAGCTGCTTGACCACCTTGCGCACGTCCTGCGCCCGGTCCGCACGCGCCACCAGGATGGCGTCGGCGGTTTCGACCACGATCAACCCCTCCACCCCCACCGTGGCGATCAAGCGCCCCTCGCTCTGTACGTAGTTGTCCCGGCTGTCCACGAAGATCGCGTTGCCGGCCGCACGATTGTTGTCAGCGTCCGCGTCCACCAGCGTACTCATGGCGGTCCAGGAGCCAATATCGCTCCAGTCGAAGGTCGCGGGTACGACGGCGACACGATCGGAACGCTCCATCAGCGCATAGTCGATGGAGATGTCTTCCAGGTTGCAGAAATGCTCGTGTGGCAGTTCCTGCTGGACCACATTGCCCATCTCCTCCGGCTGGCTCGCCAGCTGGCAGTCGATGGCTTGCGCGAGCATCTGCGGCGCATGCTTTTCCAGCTCGCTGATGAAGGCGCCGACGGTGAAGCAGAACATTCCCGAGTTCCAGAGGAAGGTGCCGGCCTGGAGGAACTGTCTGGCGGTATCCAGATCGGGCTTCTCGACAAAGCGCTTCACCTTGCTGCCGCCCTTGGCGTCCAGCGCATCCCCGGTTTCGATGTAGCCGAACCCGGTTTCCGGCGTGGTGGGCACGACGCCGAAGGTTACCAGGCGCCCCTGGGCGGCCAGCTCGACCGCATGTTCCACTGCGCTGGCGAATGCCTCAACGTCACGGATCAGATGGTCCGCCGGCATGACGACCATGGTCGCGTCGTCTCCGTGCAGCGCACGCAGCGCCAGGGCGGCGACCGCGATGGCCGGTGCGGTGTTGCGGCCTGCGGGCTCGAGGATGAAATGACCGCGCTGGCGCAGCTTGGCGGCCTGGAAATGATCCTTGCTCTGGAAGTAGTAGTCGCGGTTGGTCACCGTGACGATGCTCCCGTCGCCGCCCAGCAGGCCGGCCGCTCGCCGATAGGTCTTATTGAGCAGGGATTGCCCATCAGGCATGGCCATGAAGGGCTTAGGCTGGCCCTCGCGGGAGACTGGCCACAACCGTGTGCCGGCACCGCCGGAGAGGATGACGGGAATGAGCATGGATTACTCCTTGCCGACGCGACGCAAATCGGCGTCGACCATCATGTGAATCAGCGATTCCAGGCTGGTCTGCGGACTCCAGCCCAAAACGCGTTCGGCCTTGCCCGGGTTACCCAGCAGCACATCCACTTCCGCCGGGCGGAAGAACGTGGGATCGATCACGACGTAGTCCTGGTACTTCAGGCCAACGTATTCGAAGGCAATTCGGCACATCTCGCGCACGGTGGTGGTCACGCCGGTGGCCACTACGTAATCGTCGGGGCGATCCTGTTGCAGCATCAGCCACATGGCTTCCACGTAGTCGCCGGCAAACCCCCAGTCGCGCTTCGCATCAATGTTGCCCAGGCGCAGTTCGTTCTGCTTGCCAAGCTTGATGCGTGCCACCGCATCGGTGACCTTGCGCGTCACGAACTCGATGCCGCGCAGCGGAGACTCGTGGTTGAAGAGGATTCCGCTGGAGGCGTGCAGCTTGAAGCTCTCGCGATAGTTCACCGTGATCCAGTGACCATAGAGCTTAGCCACCCCATAGGGGCTGCGTGGGTAGAACGGTGTGTTTTCGTCTTGTCGCTCGGCCTGGATCAGGCCGAACATTTCACTGGTAGAGGCCTGGTAGAAACGCGTTTCCGGGCTGAATTGACGAATGGCCTCCAGCAGATGGGTCACCCCCAGGCCATCGACGATCCCCGTGGTGACGGGCTGATCCCAGGAGCTGCCGACAAAGCTCTGCGCCCCCAGGTTGTACAGTTCGTCCGGCTTGGCCTTGATGACTGCGCGCTGGACGGAGCAGGCATCGGCCAGGTCACCCTCGAGGTAGACCACTTCGGACTCGATGCCCAGCTCGCGCAGACGCCAGCGCGTGTCGCTGCTGCGCCGGGCAACCAGCCCGTGTACCCGATAGCCTTTCTCCAGCAGCAGTTTGGCGAGGTAGGCACCGTCCTGGCCGGTGACTCCGGTAATGAGCGCGTTTCTTGTCATTATTGCTACACCCGTGATTCCCAGTCCGACAAAATCGCCGTCAGGGTTTGTTTTATCGTTATGTTTGGTTCCCAACCGGTCGCTTGCCGCAGCTTGGCATTGCTGCCGCAGACCCGACGTTGTTCCGCACGGCGCATTCGCTCCGGGTCCTGGACCAGCTCCAGGTCGACCTCCGCCAGCGCGGCGAGCTCCAGGATCAGGTCGCGGACCTTACGCTCGCGACCCGAGCACACGTTGTAGATCTCGCCACTGCGCCCCTTGGTAAGCAGGTCGAAGTAGGCGCTGACGACATCCTCGACATCCAGGAAGTCCCGCGTGACATCCACATCTCCCACCTCCAGGCGGCTGGGCTGCAGCCCCCTGCGAATGCGGACTATCTGCCGGGCGGCGCTGGCCAGCACGAAGGCTTCGCTCTGCCCCGCCCCGACATGATTGAACGGGCGTGCCAGCATGATGCGCCAGCCTTCGGTGTAACTCCATTGCTGACACAACAATTCGGCGGACAGCTTGCTCACTGCATAGGGATTGCGTGGCCGCGGCAAGTACCCCTCATCGATGGGCAAGGCATCCTCAGCAACCTGCCCATAGACGTCCCCCGAGCTGACGTAAAGGAAGCTGCCGGAGAACCCGCCCTGCTTGAGGGCCTGCAACAGGTTCAAGGTCCCCAGCAGGTTGATCTCCAAGGTTGACTGCGGATCGCGAAAGGCTTCGGGAACGAAAGTCTGGCCGGCAAGGTGGATCACTGCGTCAGGGCATTCGGCACACCAGGCGTTCAGTGTTTCAGGCCGACGGAGATCGTAGGGGGCAGGAGGCGCCAGGAGCTCCCAGTCGCCCTGCATGCCCTCGAGCCGCGTACGCAGGTGGCGCCCGACAAAGCCAGTGAGACCGGTAACCAGTATCCGTTTCTTCAAGACAGACCTCATTGACCACGCCGCGCGCGGGTCGGGGCTCGTAGAGTGGTGGGCATTCTTTGAAGACCGTAGGGCAGACGAAGAGATGGCCAGCGGTCGATTGAGGAGACAATCTGGGCGAAAAAGACCCTGAATTCAATCAACAAGAATGTGACCGGTAAGTTCTGCGAACGATTTCGACAGACGACGCCTGCGCCCCTTTCCGCAGAACTTGACGGTATGTTAAGAATGGCGCCTCACCAGGCCGCGTCCGCACCTATTCGGCCCATGAAGGAGCCGTGCTGCCACAGCGGCTCGCCCAGCCGGAAAACAAGAACAACCAAGCAACGGCTCCGCCTGCTCTCGCAGTTGCCTCCACCCTCAGCCGTTGCCCGTACCGATGTGCAACCACATGTTCCGGCATCGCACGTCGAGGTAACTCATGGATTTCATCCTGTACTCCGACATCAACGAGAAGTCGGTTGGAAAAAGTCTCGGCACCCCCGAGTACAGCTACTACTTCGTTCTCAAGGCGTACCGCCCCGCCCTCGAAGCGCTGGGTGGCGTCCATGTGGTTTCGGCATTGTCCGAAGTCGATCCGCTGTACAGAAAACTAAAGGCCCAGGGCATCGACTGCCTGCTGCTGGCGTTCACGCCCCCGCACCGCGCGCCGATCGACCTGGCCTGCCCCACGCTGTGCGTAGTGGCCTGGGAGTACGACAGCATTCCCGACCAGCCCTGGGAAGGTGATCCCCGCAACGACTGGCGTACGGTATTCGCCCGCCACGGCGGCGCTATTTCGCTTTCCCGCCATACCGAAACAGCGATCAAGTCGGCCATGGGCCAGGATTTCCCGGTGCTCGCACTGCCGACACCTCTGTGGGAAAGATTCGCTGAGCAACGGACTGGCAATTCGGGCAACCCCGTGACGGCGCCGACCCGACTGGAGATCAAGGGCTGCATCATCGACAGCCGTACGCTGGGCCTCTCCGCCGAGAGCCTGGCGCCCCCGCCGCCCCCGCAGGCGAACGACGTTCAGGCCCAACCCGCGACAGCGGTAGCCGCTCCGATCGAGAGACCCACCTGGCGCAGGCGCTGGATCATCACCAAGCACTACCTGCTGACGTGGTACCGCGAAGCGGTGCAAGACCTGCTGCCCGAGCGCCTGCAACTCGGCAAAACCGGCGCTGCACCGGAACAGGTCGAACAATTGAAATTACCGGACGTATCACAAGTGACCAGCACCGAGGTGGATGGCGTGGTCTATGTGTCGGTGTTCAATCCGGAAGACGGGCGCAAGAACTGGGAGCAGATGATCACGGCCTTCTGCTGGGCATTTCGCGACACCCCCGATGCGACGCTGGTGCTGAAGATCACTCAGCACGATCTTTCCACCTATTACCCCATGCTGACGACGCTGCTGGCCCAGCTGTCGCCCTTCCAGTGCCGAGTCATCGCCCTGCACGGCTACCTCGACGACCAGCAGTTCGCCCGGCTGCATGAGGCCACCACCTACTATGTCAACGCCTCGCGCTGCGAAGGACTGTGTCTGCCGCTGATGGAATTCCTCGCCTGCGGCAAACCCGCCATCGCGCCGGCGCACACGGCGATGGAAGACTACATCTCGCCCGATCTGGCCTTTGTCCTGCGGGCGAGCCGGGAGCACTCGGTCTGGCCCCACGACCCCCGTATCCTCTACCGCACGGTACGTTACCGGCCCGACTGGGGCAGTCTGCAGAGGGCGTACAGCGACAGTTACCGGGTCGCCAAGGCAGAGCCGGAGACCTACCGGGCGATGTCCTCTGCCGCGCAACGGAAGATGGAAAGCTTCGCCAGCCGGGAAGCCTTCCAGCAACGCCTGTCGGCGTTTCTCGCCACCCGCCCCCGTCCGGCACCTGCTGCCGCGGTCGAGGCTGACAAGACAGGACAACCCACATGCTGATCCTGATCCACTCGGAAACCAATCGGAACACCATCCAGCAGAACCTGGGGAAATCCGAATACAGCTACTATTTCGTGCTCAAGGAGTTCCGCCCGGTCCTGGAACGCCTCGGGCGGGTAGTCGAGATCGACGACCCGGACGCCGTGGTCGATGTGCTCTACGATGACTGCCAGCGGCGCGGCGAAGACTGCGTCTTTCTTTCCTTCTCCCCGCCCCACCGCACCCCGATACATTACCGTTGCCCAACGATCCCGGTATTTGCCTGGGAGTTCAGCACCATTCCAGACGAGGTCTGGCAGGGCGAGCCGCGCAATGACTGGCGCCTGGTCTTCGAGAAGCTGGGGGCAGCGATTACCCACTCGAGCTTCACCGTCGATACCGTGCGGGCGAGCATGGGCAGCGAGTACCCGATCGTCAGCGTTCCCGCACCGGTCTGGAACCGCTTCGCCGCCCAGGGCCGCAAGCTCGAACGCAACCCTCGCGCCAGCGCAGTGGAGATACAGATCGAGGGCCTGCTACTGGACAGCGAGACCGTGGACGTCATGGCCTATGGACCGCCCGCCTACCGCAGCGGTACCCCCGTCGACCTGAAGGCCCCGGCGACGCGCCAGACCTTGCGTCTGGACGGGGTGATCTACACCTCGGTGTTCAACCCCTGCGACGGCCGCAAGAACTGGATCGACATGATCGCGGCATTCTGCTGGAGCTTCCGCGACACGCCTGATGCGACCCTGGTGCTCAAACTGACGCACTTCGAGGCCAGCGATGTGCTCAACAACATGCTCCACCACCTCTACAAGCACCACCCCCATCGCTGTCGCGTCGTGCTGATCCACGGCTATCTGGCCGACGCCGACTACGAGCGCCTCGTCCAGGCGACCAGTTATGCAGTGAACACCGGTTATGGCGAAGGCCAGTGCCTGCCCCTGATGGAATTCATGTCCTGTGGCAAGCCGGCCATCGCGCCGGCTCACACAGCTATGCTCGACTACCTCGACGCGCAGAACGGCTTCGTCGTCGACTGCAGCGAAGAGCTGACCGCCTGGCCGCACGACCCGCGCGCCGCCTACCGTGCTCTGCGCTATATCCCCAGCTGGGACTCACTTGTCGAAGCCTTCCGCGAAAGCTATCGGGTCGCCAACCAGGATCCGCGACGCTATGCGCGGATGAGCGAGCAGGCCACCGCGAGCCTGCAGAACTTCTGTAGCCAAGAACAAGCCGAGCACCGCCTCGAGGCGTTCATCCAGCGGCGCCTGGCGATGCACCGCTCATGCCAGCAGGTCAGGACAGCGACGGTGGACTCTCCATGCTCCGCCGTTTGATCCGCGGATTCCGGACCGGCACGGCCCCCCAACCACCGACGCCGACGCCGACGCCGACGCCGACGCCAACCGTCTCGCCGCTCTGGTGCGGCCTGCAGGATGCCGCGCTGGATGGCTGGTTCCGGCAGGACAGCGGCGAGTTGCTGAAGGGCTTCCCCATCGACGCGAGCGATGTCGTACTCGATGTCGGCTGCGGCGAAGGCATGGCAACCCTGTTCGCCGCCCGCCAGGGAGCCTCCGTGATCTTTTCCGACACGGAAGCCGACAAGGTGCAGGCGCTGAGCGAACAGCCTCAGCTGGCTCAGGCTAGGCACGCGCGAGCCCTGGTCAGCGACAGTAACCCGCTGCCGCTGGAAGCTGGCACCGCCAGCAAGGTCATCTGCCTGGAAGTACTGGAGCATGTCGACGACCCGGCCCAGGTCATGGCCGAGTTGGTCAGGGTCGGCAAGCCCGGCGCCCAGTACCTGCTCAGCGTGCCGGACCCGGTTGGTGAGCAGTTGCAGCAAGGCATCGCCCCCGACGCATATTTCCAGTCACCGAACCATGTGCGCATCTTTTCCCGCGAGGATTTCGCCACCCTGGTCGAGAGCGCCGGCCTGCAGATCGAGCATCGGCAGGCGAGCGGGTTCTTCTGGGTGATGAACATGATTTTCTACTGGGCCGCGGAAAGAGCCGCCGGGCGCGAGCTGCAGGGCGCGGTCCGCGACCAGGTGGTGAACAGTCACCTGCCGCTGATGAGCGACTGGGCGCAGACCTGGAAGCGCCTGCTCGACAACGCCGAGGGCGTGGCGATCAAGCGGCAGCTGGACCAGTTGATGCCAAAGAGCCAGGTCATCATCGCCCGCAAACCGGCGCAAGAGAGCTCCCCGCAATGAAGGGTCGGATCCAGGACATCGAAGTGTTGCGAGCCGTCGCCGTGCTGAGTGTGGTTCTGCACCATGCCCACGGCAACCTGCTCACCTGGTCCACGCCCTGGCTTGACGCCTTCTTCCAGCGCTTCGACCTGTGGTGGGGTGTGGATCTGTTTTTCGCCATATCCGGTTACGTCATCGCCCGCGAACTACTGCCGAAGCTGCAGGGCTGTACCTCGGCGACTGAGTATTGGCGGACTACTCTGGCCTTCTGGACCCGGCGGGCATTTCGCCTGCTGCCCTCGGCCTGGCTGTGGCTGCTGCTGATTCTCCTGGCCTGTCGTTTCCTCAATACCTCCGGTGCCTTCGGTACTCTACAGGCCAACCTATCCGCGACCCTCGCTGGCGTCCTGCAATTCGCCAACTTCCGTTTCGCGGACAGCTTCACGCGCTACGAATACGGCACCAGCTTCGTCTACTGGACCCTTTCGCTGGAGGAGCAGTTCTACCTGCTGCTGCCATTGTTGGTGCTGCTCAGTCGGCGCGCCCTGCCCTGGCTGCTGTTGCTGCTGGTAGTCGTGCAGTTCTTCACCTTGCGTACGCCACTGCTGATGTCGGTGCGCACCGATGCCATTGCGCTGGGCGTACTGCTTGCCTTCTGGAACCATACCCGCCCCCACTCTGCCTTCCAGCCGTGGCTCCTGCAGCGGCGACTGCCAGCGCTGGGTGCAGCCGCACTACTGGTCCTGATAATGATGGAAGTCACTACCCAACAGTATGTGTGGAACACCTATCGCATCGGCGTGATCGCATTGTGCAGCGCCGGGCTGGTGTGGCTAGCGTCCCTGGATCGCAACTACTTTGCCCTGCCGGCCAAGCTCCAGCGCGTGATGCTCTGGATCGGCAGCCGCTCCTATGCCATCTATCTGGTCCATATTCCGGCGTTCTCGCTCACCCAAGAGTTCTGGTTTCGCCTGCGCGGCAGCAAGGATTTCGATGGTTCCTACACCTGGGCCTTCGCCATCACCGCCAGCCTGCTGATCGTAATCTTCAGCGAGTTGAACTACCGCTGGGTGGAAGATCCCTTGCGCCGCCGGGGTGGCCGGCTGGCCAAGCGAATTTCCCTGGCGACACCGACCGCGACAGCCGCTGAGCGGACGAACAATGAAACCGCCTGAACCCATTGCCCGGAACGGCTTCCAGCCCTTCCGTGACCCAGCCGATCGCCTGCCCGCGCTCACCCCCTCCTCTGGAGCACCCCCATGCTGAACAAGCTGAAAAGAATGGTTAGCGGCACCCCCGAAGAAACCCTGCCCACGCCGAGCCAGGGACCTGACCCCTACATGCTGGGCCTTCAGGACGCGACCTACAGCGGCTGGTTCAACCAGCAAACCAACGAGCTGTTCAGCGGATTCCCGATCAGCCCCGAAGACACGGTGCTGGATGTCGGCTGTGGCGATGGCGGCAATGTGCACTTCTGCGCCATGCGCGGGGCAAAGATGATCATCGCCGACATCGACGCGGCCAAGGTCGAGGCCACCCGCCAACGCCTGGCCAGCACGCCGGCGCGCGAGCTGGAGTGCCTGGTGACCGATAGCAATCCGCTGCCGCTGGCTTCGGAAACCGCCACTCGAGTGGTCTGCACCGAAGTCATCGAACATGTCGACGATCCCAGCGCTTTCCTCAGCGAGCTGGTCCGGGTGGGGCAGCATGGGTCGCTGTACCTGCTGAGCGTCCCGCACCCCAGCTCGGAAGACATCCAGAAGGATTTCGCTGCGGCGGAATACTTCCAGAAGCCCAACCACATCCGGGTGATCAGCGAAGAACAGTTCAAGAAGATGGCCACCGACGCAGGACTGGAAATCATCAGCCACAGCCAGTACGGCTTCTACTGGTCGTTGTGGATGCTGTTCTTCTGGGAAGCCAAGGTCGGCTTCGACAATCCGGACCACCCGCTGCTGCAGAGCTGGGCGCAGACCTGGCAGACCCTGCTCAACTCGCCGCGCGGCCCGGCGATCAAGCAGGCACTGGATGCAGTCATCGCCAAAAGCCAGGTGATCATCGCCCGCAAGCCCTGAAGGCCGCACACCCCATTTCGATCCGGCAGTGGGCGCGCCCCTGCCGGGCCGGTACAGGGAGCCGCCGCATCGGCATAACAGTTGGCCGGGATAGTCATTTGTATCCACCACTGTGTATCTGGCTGTGTCTGGTGCCAACCGACGTCAGCGCGGAAGCTGTCTTTCCATCCGCACTGGATCTGGCAAGGGAGCACAGCCCATGGATCGCCCAGGCAGTTTGCACGCAACACCCCCGCACGTAGCGCTACACTCCGCCCGCGCGTCGATAAGCCGGCTGCTCGCCTTGCTTGGCCAGTACCTGCACAACGCCCGCACCCGCCCCCAGCTGGCCGAGCTGGACAGCCGGCAACTGGCCGACATCGGCGTCAGCCCCAGCGAGCGGATCGGCGAAATCTCGAAGCCGTTCTGGCGCTGACCTCTGGTGACGCGAATCAGTCTTGGCTAGTCTGAGCATCGGTAGAGTGGCCGCCCCGGCCACCTTTTTGTGCCTTATCCGGAGCCACTCCATGAAGAAAAGCCTTCAACTGATCGCCGCAGCGGCCCTGCTCGGCTGCGCCACCGGCGCCTTTGCCACCAGCTTCGTCTACACCACCGACCTGTCGGTACGCGCCACCGGCGCCACCTCCGACGCCACCACCAACGTCAGCAACTCCTTCAAGGACGACAAGATCGTTCTCGAAGCCAAGGACGACGCCGCCACCTTCGTAGCGAGCCAGGGCGACATCCGTGGCGCCCACCTGGAAGCCGCCCTGCGCCACATCCGCGCCAAGATGCCGGCCCTGGCCGCCAACGACCAGCAGCTGGCACAGGCCATCCTGACCATCTGATGCCTCCCCGCGCCGGGCACTCCGCCCGGCGCGCCGCGCTGGCCCTCGGCCACGCATTCCGTTAGCCTTGGCGGTCGTGCTTTTCCGATCATCTCCGCCCATGCGCCCTCTACTGCTCCTGCTACCGATGTCGTTCTGCGCCCTGCCCGCCCAGGCATTCGACCAGACGACCCAGTTCCCGGTAGGGACCAGCTATGTCACCAGCAAACTGACCAGCACGCCGTTCGAGAACAAGCTGCTGCGCAGCGCCCGTGACGACGCGGCAGGGTTCATCGCCACCGCCGGCGAGCTGCGCGGCGCCCGTCTCGAAGCGGCGCTGCACTGGCTGCGCGAGCGGCATCCGGCGCTCGCGGCAAATGATCGGGAACTGGCCGAAGCGATTCTTGCCCAATAAGTCGTGAGCAGCCCCCGCTGCCCTTTCGGAGACACCCATGCGCCTCTGCTCGATTTCCAAGAGCCCCCTGATCCTCGGCCTGCTGCTCGCCGCCTGCGCTTCCGGCGCCCAGGCACAGTCGGTGATTCGCGTGTTCAACATCACCACCAATGCCTTCGCCCGCAGCATCGACTTCACCTCAGACACCACCACCTCCATCCGTGACATGAAGATCGTGCAGGAAGCCCGCGACGACGCCGCCAGCTTCGTCGGCAGCGACGGCGCGATCCGTGGCGCCCAGCTGGAAGCCGCGTTCAAGGTGCTGCGTGAAGACGTGCCGCAGGCCCGCGACGCCTCCGACCAGGCCCTGGCCGAAGCCATCCTCGCTCTGTGAGACTCAAGGCCGGCCGCTGGCTGGCGGCCCTTGCACTGATAGTCGCCGCCAGCAGCCATGCCTCGCTCCGCCTGGAGCTCGACACTGACGGATTGACCGGCGCCCAGCGCCAGGCCAGCCAGCAACTGCTGGACGAGGCCCTGCAGACGCTGCCGCCCACCTTCGTCGAGCGCCTCGACCGCAAGGTCGAGGTGCAGTGGCGCGATGACCTGCCGAGCAACGGCATGGGCCGTGCGCTGCGCCCCGATGCCATCGCCCTGAGCACCCGCTATCTCGCCGCGCTTACCGACGGCAGCGCCGCCACGCAGCAGACCGGCCGCACCCACGGCACGCTGCGCCGCGAACTGCTCGCCGCCCTGCTCCACGAGCTGACCCACCTCTACGACCGCGCCCGCCTCTGGGACGCCGACGAAGCCCGCGTCATCCGCCGCTGCACGATGCGCGACAAGAGCCTGGGACGCGTCGGCGCACCCGACGAATGCCGAGGCCAGACCGGTCGCCGCTTCACCCTCAGCGACGACCCGCGCCTGCTCGACCTGGCCGGCTGGCCGCAGTACGCCGGCAAGCATGGCGAACGCGAGCAACACAACCGCTTCGTCCTGCGCAGCCCGGACAGCTACGAGCTGAGCAACCCGCGCGAATACGTCGCGGTGAACATGGAGTACTTCCTCCTCGACCCGAGCTACGCCTGCCGCCGCCCCGCGCTGTACCGCTACTACGCCGCGCGCTTCGGCGAGCGGCCGCAACGCGACGCCTGCGCCGGCAGCTACGCCTACCTCAACGCCGGGCGCGACTTCGGCCGGCAGCCGCTGGGCTACCTCGACCCGGAACGGGTCTACGAGGTGGACTACTTCATCGCCGAGGCCAACGCCGACATCGCCAGCCGCTGGGGGCACACCATGCTGCGCCTGGTGGTCTGTGCGCCGGGCCGCCCGCGCGGGCCGGACTGCCGCCTGGACCTCGACCAGCACCTGGTGCTCTCCTACCGCGCCTTCGTCGGCGACCTGCAGCTCTCCAGCTGGGACGGCCTGACCGGTGCCTACCCGTCGCGGCTGTTCGTGCTGCCGCTGTCGCAAGTGATCGAGGAGTACACCAAGATCGAGCTGCGCAGCCTGGCCTCGATCCCGCTGCGCCTGAGCCGCGACGAGATCAACAGCCTGGTGGAACGCTCCGCGCAGAGCCACTGGAGCTACGACGGCAACTACTACTTCCTGTCCAACAACTGCGCCGTGGAGACCCTGAAACTGCTGCGCAGCGGCATCCAGCGGCAGAGCCTGCAGAGCATGGACAGCATCACCCCCTACGGCGTGCTCGGCTTGCTGGAGAACCAGGGGATCGCCGACCCGAGCGTGCTGGATAACCCCAAGGAAGCCCTGCGCCTGGGCTACCGCTTCGACTCCTTCCGCGACCGCTACCAGGCCATGTTCGACGTGCTGAAGAAGCGCCTGGACATCCGCCAGGACAAGGTCGAGGACTGGCTCGCGCTGCCCGCCACGGAGCGCCGCCCCTGGTTCGACAAGGCCGACCTGCGCGCCAGCGCCGCCCTGCTGCTGCTCGAGCAGGCCTCGCTGCGCCGCCAGCTGCTGCTGGCCCAGGACGAACTCAAGCAACTCTACCTGAGCAACCGCGACGACCTGAGCGGTGATACCCGGCTCGCCACCGCCGGCAAGACACTGCAGCAGATCCTCGACGACAGCGGCTTCCTCAGCCGCCCGGCGGAGCTGCTCGACGGCGGCTACGGGCTGCCCCAGGCGAAGGAAACCGTCACCCTCGAACAGCAGACGCAGCAGCGCCAGAAACGCCTGCGCCAGCTCAGCGACAACCTCGACCGCGAGGTACGCGCCCTGCTGACGCCCGAGCGGCGCGCCGAACTGGCGGCGCTGGAAGCCAACACCAAGCAGATCGGGGCGCACCTGCGAGCGCTGCACAAGGCGGCGGGCGGGCTGGAATTGCCCTGAGGTCGGCCTGAACCGCGGAAGCTAGAGTTTCTCCTCCCTCTCCTCCGGCAACTGCTCGTCCAGGTGAAGCCACGGCAGCCGGCTCTTCACCCAGATGTGCCGGTCCGGCACCACCTCGGCCACGTCATCCAGCGTTGCCGTGGTGAGGTCCAGGGTGTACGGCGCCAGGTCGGTGAACAGCGCCATCTGCGCCCCGCAGTTGCCGCAGAAGTAGCGCACGCAGGACGCCGAAGACCGGTACTCGGCGGGCGTCCCGAGGGTCCAGCGAAAGCTGCCCAGCGGCACCGTGGCCCAGGTGGTGACGATGCCGCCGGTGGTGCGCCGGCAGATCGAGCAGTGGCAATGGGCGACATCCGTAAGCTCGGCATCGCACTCATAGCGCAGCTGTCCGCAGTGACAGCCACCCTGGTGTTTCGCGCTCATGTTCGATCCTCCGGGGTTGATCGGCTCAATCGTATTCCGCCGCCTCATGATCGCCCAGCAGGCGGCGCTGGCGTGGCGTACAGGCGTCAATTACCAGCGGGTTGAAGCGCCAGCGCAGGTAGGGCGAGAACTTCTGCGCCACCATGCGCCGGCCATAGTGGATCTGCAGCAGGTAGCGCGTGCGCTGGCTGGTATTGCGGCTGCCGGCATGCCACAGCTCGCTGCGCAACAGGAGCACATCCCCGGCCCTGCAGAGAATCGGCCGTGCCACCTGACCATTCCACTCGCGCTCATCCGCTGCCGGTGCCCTGCCCGCCTTGTGGCTGCCGGGAATCACCCAGGTCGGACACAGGGTCTCGTCGATGTCGCTCAGGTACAGCTGCGCGGTGCAGATGAACATCGGCAGCTCGAATGCCGGCTCGGCCAGGCACGCCGCCGGCAGCGCCATGGGCAGGTAGTCCAGGTGCATGTCCGCGCCGATGAAGCCCGGATGGCAGCGCCAGGCGGTCTGGCCGATCACATGGCAATCGCCGCCCAGCATCGCCTCCATCGGCTCGATCACCCCCGGCAGGTCGAGCATCGGTAGCCACAGCGGATCGCGGTTGAACACGCACTTGTAGTGGTCCACCAAGCCTTCGTAATCCCAGTGCAGCGCTTGCAGGCCATCAATGGCGGCGCACAGGCGCCGTACCTGCGCAGGCCCCAGCACACCCGGCACCAGCGCATAGCCTTCGTCCCGCAGCGCCGCCACGGTGCGCTCACAGACCGCCTTCCATTCCTCGTCCATCGCTCCCCTCGCCTTCGACTTGACGCTAAGTCGCTGATCCGTATACCTTTGTCTTCAATGTAAACACTGTATACAGCGTAAACGGAACTGTACGAAAAGTGACCACCGTTGTCTCCTTCCGCGCCGATGACGCCCTCGTCCAGGCCCTGGACCAGCTGGCCCGCGCCACCCACCGGGACCGTCCGTACCACCTGCGCCAGGCCCTGGCGCAGTACCTGGAACGCCAGAGCTGGCACGTCGCGGCCATCGATGAAGGCGTGGCCGACGCCGATGCCGGCCACCTGCTCGAGCACGCCGCCATCGAAGCCAAGTGGGGGCTGGCATGAGCCTGAAATGGACGCACAAGGCGGCGGGCGATCTGGACGCCATCTACGACCACTACGTCGTGCTGATCGGCCCGGAGAAGGCGCTACGGGCCATCCAGGACATCGTCGTGCAGGTCCGCCCGCTGGCGAACCTCGACCAGAGCAGCAGCGGCGTGCCCAGCGAAGTGCCCGGCGTCCGGGAATTGCCGGTCGAGCGCTGGCCGTACCAGGCGGCCTACCGGGTAAAGGGGCGTTCTGTACAGATTTTGCGCATCGACCGTGTGGATAACTCGGGGTAAAAGTGGCCACACGGTTACAAAATATTTCAAAGTATTGACTTTCTAATTTGATCAAAAAGCATACAAATATTCGTATGTTGTTAATTTGGTCATTTTTGATTCAATTTCTTCTTATATGAACAAAATTCAAACCACATAATGGATTTCAGTCATTCGATCTGAGCGACGACTGACTTTTTCCAGGCAACAAAAAACCCGGCCTTGGCCGGGTTTTTTCGTTTTTGCGGGCTTTTTTCGAAAGCGGGTCAGGCAGCCTGCCAATCCACCGGCAATTGCCCTTCTTTCCAGGCGAAACGGTCGAGGTGGCTGACCACCACGTTCTGCAGGCGCTCCAGTGCCTGCGCATCGGCGGCTTCGGCCTCCATCAGCAAGGCTGCGGGCGTGGCGTGCAGGCGGCAGGTGCCGAAGTCGAAACGCAGCACGCCGCGGTCCTCGGTCAGCTCCACCGGGAGCTTGTGGGCGAAGTGGTTGCACAGGCGCTTGAGGTAGCGCGCGGCGACAGGGGTGGCCACAGTGGCATGGCTCAGCGGCATCGTTCTCTTCTCCTTTTTCGGGAGTTGTCATGCTAGACCTGGGAAATCCACGGAAAAACCGGCTAATTTGCCTTTCACTCTTAAGCGGAGCTTCACAATGGACAACCTCAAGGGCATGGCGGTCTTCGCCACCGTGGTGGCCCGCGGCTCCATGGCCGCCGCCGCCGAAAGCCTGGGCATGACGCCCTCGGCGGTCAGCCAGCAGATCCGCAAGCTCGAAGCCCACGCCCAGGTGACGCTGCTGCACCGCACCACCCGCAAGCTCACCCTGACCGAGGCGGGCGAAGCGTTCTACCGCAGTTGCGCACAGATGCTGGCGATCGCCGAAGAGGCCGAGCAACGCCTGGGTGAATGGCGCGAGGCGCCGGTCGGCGAACTGCGCCTGGCCGCCCCGGTGGGCTTCTCCGGCAAGCTGATCACCGAGGCCCTGCGTCCGCTTTTGGAGAACCATCGCCAATTGCGCCTGCAGCTGTTCTTCCATGACGAGCAGATCGACCTGATCGAGCGGCGCATCGACCTCGCCATTCGCGTCGGCAGCCTGTCGGACTCCAGCCTGGTGGCGCGCCATCTGGCCGAGTGGAACAACGTCATCTGCGCCGCGCCGTCCTACCTGCGGCGCCTGCCGCCGATCAACCATCCGCAGCAACTGCAAGGCGTGGACTGGCTGGCCCTGAACACCGTCGCGCACCAGGGCTACCTGAACTTCACTGGCCCGGACGGGGAGCCCTGCAAGCTGCGCCTGGAACCCCGCGTCGCCGCCAACAGC
This sequence comes from Pseudomonas sp. NY15181, assembly GCF_048068055.1. Taxonomy (NCBI): domain Bacteria; kingdom Pseudomonadati; phylum Pseudomonadota; class Gammaproteobacteria; order Pseudomonadales; family Pseudomonadaceae; genus Pseudomonas; species Pseudomonas sp. NY15181. Next base: position 445,357 of record NZ_JBLUPT010000002.1, read on the forward strand.
ATGATCGCCCTGCGCCAGTTCACCCTCGACGGCCTGGGCATTTCCGCGCAGCCCGAGCCGGAAGTGCGCGAGGCGCTGGAGGAGGGCAGGCTGCAACGCCTGCTGCCGGACTGGACGCTGCCGCCGTTCGGCATCTACGCCGTCACCCCCCGCCGCGATGCGCAGCCGGCCAAGGTCAAGGTCGCCATCGAGGCGCTGCGCCGGCACCTCGGCGGCTCGTCCAGCCTGCGCTTCCAGGCGCCGGTCTGAGCGGCGCGCTACCATGACGACCCCATCGACAGGAGTACCCTCCATGGCCCGGAACTGGACCTGCAAACACCACAGCGACCTGAGCAAGGAAGAGCTGTACGCCATCCTGAGCCTGCGCACCGAAGTCTTCGTGGTCGAGCAGAAGTGCCCCTACCAGGAAGTCGATGGCCTCGACCTCATCGGCGACACCTGCCACCTGATGGTGGAGGAGGGTGGCCAGCTGCTCGGCTACCTGCGCCTGCTGGACCCGCAGCGCCATGACGGCGACGTGGTCATCGGTCGCGTGGTGATCGCCCCGCAAGGCCGCGGCCAGGGCCTGGGGCACGAGCTGATGGATCAGGCGCTGCAGGCCATCGCCCGGCGCTGGCCGGGGCTGCCGATCTACCTCTCGGCGCAGGCGCACCTGCAGGGCTACTACGGCCGATACGGCTTCGCCCCGGTCACCGAGGTCTACCTGGAAGACGACATCCCGCACATCGGCATGCGCCGCAGCGCCTGAGTCAGGTTGGGTAATGCCGGGCGAGGAAGTCGCCCAGCAGCGCATTGACCCGCGCCGGCTGCTGGTTCTGGATCCAGTGGCCGCAGTTTTCCAGCACATGCTGTTCCAGCTTCGGCACATGCTCGGGCATGCGCTGCAGGGTATATGCCTCGAAGCGACCGACCGGGTCGCGGTCGCCGATCAGGAATAGCGTCGGCTGCTCGACCTTGCGCCCCGTCAGCGGCTCGGTGCGTTGCCAGCTGCGCTCGAAGTTGCGGTACCAGTTCAGCGCGCCGTGGAAGCCACGTCCCTCGAAGGTGCGCACGTAGTACCGGAAATCCTCGGCGCTGCACCAGGCGGGGTGCGCCGGTGGCTGTGGCAGGCCATCCAACAGGCGGCCATCGGGGGACTGGTCCGGTGCCAGGCGCACGTTGTCGCCAAGGAAGTGGCGCAGGCTCAGGGCGATGCTCTCATCCAGCTCGGCCTCGGCGCGGCCCGGCTCCTGGAAGTAGAGGATGTAGAAGAACTTACCGGCGAACACCTCCCGCATGATCTCCACCGGCGGACGCTTGGCGCGGCCTGCGAAGGGTACTGACAGCGTCGCCAGCGCCTCCACCCGCTGCGGCTCCAGCAACGCCAGGTGCCAAGCCACCGGCGCGCCCCAGTCATGACCGACCATCGCCACCTGCGAGTGCCCCAGCGCATCCATCGCGCCCTGGATGTCCGCGCAGAGGGTCAGCAGGTCGTAGGCGTCCACCGCATCCGGCGCACTGGTCCGGCCATAGCCCCGCATCTCCGGGACGAACACGCGGTAACCGGAAGAGGCGAGGGCGCGCATCTGGTGCTGCCAGGAATGCCAGCATTCGGGAAAGCCGTGCAGCATCCACACCGGCTTGCCGTCCGCCGGACCGACGCTGTACAGGCTGAGCTGGATTCCGTTGACCGCCAGCAGCTGGTGTTCGAACTCATTCATGGCGCGCTCTCCTGCACGTGGTGTCCCACTATGCCAAGCCCGACGAGTCGGCCGAATCCTATTCACCAGGCGAATGAAGGGACCTTCCGATCAACCAGGCATTGGGGGGCGGACGATAATCCTCGGCGCACCCATGGCCTCCGATAGTTCGCGAGCAACCCCGCTCCAACAAAAAACCTTGCAAACCGCCCATAAAAAATCGCATCGTATTCTGCACAGCGAAACACCATTCCGTTAAAACAACTCCAAACGGAGCACAGCATGTCAGAAGCGGTACAGCTCGAACGCCGGGGCGAGATCGCCCTGGTGACGGTCGACAGCCCCCCGGTGAACGCCCTCGGACAGGCCGTCCGCGCCGGGCTGCTCGAAGCCTTCCAACAGGCCGAGGCCGACCCGCAGGTACGTGCGGTAGTGCTGGTCTGCGCCGGACGCACCTTCATGGCCGGCGCTGATATCCGCGAATTCGGCAAGCCGCCGCAGGCGCCTTTGCTGCCGGACGTGGTCGAAGCGATCGAAAGCGCGACCAAGCCCAGCGTCGCCGTGATCCACGGCACCGCCCTGGGCGGCGGCCTGGAAGTCGCCCTGGCCTGCCATTACCGCATCGCCCGCCACGACGCCCAGGTCGGCCTGCCGGAAGTGAAGCTCGGCCTGCTGCCCGGCGCCGGTGGCACCCAGCGCCTGCCGCGCCTGGCCGGTGTGGAAAAGGCCCTGGAGATGATCGTCAGCGGCACGCCGATCCGCGCACCCGAAGCGCTGGAGAACACCCTCGTCGACGCGCTGTTCGACGGTGACTTGGCCGAAGCCGGCCTCGCCTTCGTCCAGCGCCTGCTGGCGGACGGCAAAGGCCCGCGTCGCACCGGCGAACGCAACGAGCGTGTGCGGGAAACCGGCCTCGCCGAACTGATCGCCCACAAGCGCGGCGAAGTGCAGAAGCGCCTGCCCGGCCAGTTCTCCCCGCAGCGCTGCATCGACGCGGTGGAAGCCGCCACCCGGTTGCCGCTGCGCGAAGGTCTGGCCCGCGAGCGCGAGCTGTTCCAGCAATGCATGGAATCGCCGCAGCGTGCCGCGCAGATCCACGCCTTCTTCGCCGAGCGCGATGCCGCCAAGGTCGACGGACTGTCGGCTGAAATCCAGCCATGCGACATCCGCAGCGCCGCCGTGATCGGCGGCGGCACCATGGGCGTCGGCATCGTCCTGTGCTTCGCCAATGCCGGCATCCCGGTGAAGCTGCTGGAGGTGAACGACGAAGCTCTTCAGCGCGGCCTCGACCGCGCCCGCAGCCTTTATGCCGCCAGCGTGGCGCGCGGCAGCCTGAGCGCCGAAGAACTGGAGCGGCGCATGGACCTGATCAGCGGCGTGCTCGATTACTCCGCGCTGGGTGACGTGGACGTGGTGGTCGAAGCAGTGTTCGAGAGCCTGGACGTGAAGCGCCAGGTCTTCGCGCAACTGGACGCCGCGTGCAAACCCGGCGCGATCCTCGCCAGCAACACCTCCTCGCTGGACCTCAACGAAATCGCCGCCTTCACGAAGCGTCCGCAGGACGTGGTCGGCCTGCACTTCTTCAGCCCGGCCAACGTCATGCGCCTGCTCGAAGTGGTGCGCGGCAAGGCAACCTCGGACGCCGTGCTGGCCACCGCCATGCAGTTGGGCAAGCGCCTGAAGAAGGTCTCGGTGGTGGTCGGCGTGTGCGACGGCTTCGTCGGCAACCGCATGATCTTCCAGTACGGCCGCCAGGCCGAATTCCTGTTGGAAGAGGGCGCCACGCCGGCCCAGGTGGACCGCGCAATGCGCGCCTTCGGCATGGCCATGGGGCCGCTGGCAGTGCGCGACCTGTCGGGCCTGGACATCAGCCACGCGATCCGCGCGCGGCAGCGGCCGAACCTCAAGCCCGGCCAGACGCTGCCCACGGTGCTCGATCACCTGATCGCCGCCGGCATGCTCGGGCAGAAGACCGGTACCGGCTTCTACCACTACGGCGAAGGCGGCCGCGCCCAGCAGGACAACCCGGCGCTGCCGGCCATGCTGGAGCAGGCCTCCGCCGAACGCGGCATCACCCGCGCACCGGTCAGCGATGAAGAGATCGTCGAGCGTTGCATCTACGCGCTGATCAACGAGGCCGCCAATATCCTCGACGAAGGCATCGCCCAGCGCGCCAGCGACGTCGACGTGATCTTCCTCAACGGCTACGGCTTCCCCGCCTGGCGCGGCGGCCCGCTGTTCCATGCCGATAGCGTGGGCCTTGCCCACGTGCTGGAACGAATCCGCGAGTTCCACCAGCGCCTCGGCGCCTGGTGGCAGCCCGCGCCGCTGCTCGAACGCCTGGTGGCCGAAGGCCGCCGCTTCGCTGATCTGTAGAGGACCCGCCATGGACATCCATTTCACCCCTGACGAGCTGGCGTTCCGCGACGAAGTCCGCGCCTTCCTCGAAAGCAAATTGCCCCAGGACATCGCCACCAAGGTGCGCCTGGGCAAACACCTGAACAAAGGCGACCACCAACGCTGGCAGCGCGTGCTCAGCGAGCAGGGCTGGTACGCCACCCACTGGCCGGAGGAGTTTGGCGGCACCGGCTGGAACGCCGTGCAGAAGCACATCTTCGAAGAGGAGTGCGCCGCCTTCGGCGCGCCGCGCACCATCCCCTTCGGCGTCAACATGGTCGCCCCGGTGATCATCAAGTTCGGCACGCCGGAGCAGCAGGCGCACTACCTGCCGCGCATCCTCGACGGCACCGACTGGTGGTGCCAGGGCTACTCGGAACCGGGCGCCGGCTCCGACCTGGCCAGCCTGAAAACCCGCGCCGTGCACGACGGCGAGCACTACGTGGTGAACGGCCAGAAGACCTGGACCACCCTCGGCCAGCACGCCGACTGGATCTTCTGCCTGGTGCGCACCGACCCGGAAGCGCAGCAGCAGCGCGGCATCAGCTTCCTGCTGATCGACATGCGGACGCCGGGCATCACCGTGCGCCCGATCATCACCCTGGACGGCGAGCACGAGGTCAACGAAGTCTTCTTCGACAACGTGCGCGTGCCGGTAGAGAACCTGGTGGGCCGCGAGAACGAAGGCTGGACCTGCGCCAAGTACCTGCTCACTTACGAGCGCACCGGCCTGGCCGGCATCGGTGCGTCCAAGGCGGTGCTCGCGCACCTGAAACGCGTGGCCAGCCGCGAGCTGTGCGACGGCAAGCCGATGCTCGATGACCCGCTGTTCCGCGCCCAGGTGGCGGAGGTGGAGATGCAGCTGATGGCCATCGAGATGAGCACCCTGCGCATCCTCGCCGCCGCCCGCGAAGGCGGCGTGCCGGGCGCGGAGAGCTCGATCCTGAAGGTGAAAGGCACCGAGATCCGCCAGGCCATCAGCCACCTGCTGCGCAAGGTGCTCGGCCCTTACGCGCTGCCCTTCATCGAGGACGAATTCGAGCTGGGCGCCGAGCCGCTGCACGCGGACTATTCGGCAGCACCCGCCAGCCAGTATTTCAACCTGCGCAAGCTGTCGATCTTCGGCGGCTCCAACGAAATCCAGAAGAACATCGTCTCCAAGATGATTCTCGAGCTGTGAGGGGCTGACCATGGACTTCAAACTGAGCGAAGAGCAGCAGATGCTGCAGGACACCGCGGCCCGCCTGGTCCGCGACGCCTATCCGTTCGACAAGCGCGAGGGCTTCAGCAGGAGCGAGCAGGGCTACAGCCTCGATTTCTGGCGCCAGCTGGGCGAGTTGGGGCTGACCTCGGTGTCGCTGCCGGAAAGCCACGGCGGCTTCGGCGGTGGCGTCGAGAGCCTGCTGGTACTCACCGAGCTAGGTCGTGGCCTGTGCCTGGAGCCCTACCTGCAATCGGTAGTGCACGGCGGCGGGCTGATCGCCCAACTGGGCAGCGCGGCGCAGAAGGACCACTGGCTACCGCGCATCGCCAGCGCCGAGGCGCAACTGGCGGTGGCCCTGGAAGAACCGCAGAGCCACTACCAACTGCACGACGTGCAGACCCGCGCGGAACAGGCCGGCGACGGCTGGAAACTGAGCGGCCGCAAGGCGGTGGTGATCGGCGGGCAGAGCGCCACGGCGATCCTGGTGTCGGCGCGGATTGCCGGCAACGCGCGGGACGAGGCGGGCATCGGCCTGTTCCTGGTCGATCCGCAGCAGGCCGGCGTCAGCCGCCGCGAGTACCCGACAGTGGACGGTCAGCGTGCCTGCGATCTGTTCCTCGACGGCGCCACCGGCGAGGCCGTCGGCACGCCCGGCGAAGCGCTGCCGGCGCTGCGCTACCAGCAGGGCCGCGCCATCGCCGCGCAGTGCGCCGAAGCCCTCGGCAGCCTGCAGGAGGCCTGCGCGCTGACCCTGGACTACCTGAAGACGCGCAAGCAGTTTGGCATCCCCATCGGCAAGTTACAGGTGCTGCAGCACCGCATGGTGGACATGCGCAGCGAGCTGGAACAGGCCACCAGCATGGCCATCCTCGCCGCCTGCGTCGCCGACCAGCCCGACAGCGCCGAGCGCAGCCGCATATTGGCGGCCGCCAAGTTCATTGTCACCCGCGCGGCGCGCTATGTGGCCGAGCAGGCGATCCAGTTGCACGGCGGCATTGGCATGACCTGGGAGTATGTGCTCGCGCACCACGCCAAGCGGCTGGTGATGCTCAGCCACCAGCTGGGTGACGACGATCATCACCTGAAGGTTTATGCGGGGTTGATGGAGGTGGTGTGAGGCGTGGGGCGCTCCGACCGACATCGGCGCGGTAGCCGCCCCTCACCCTAACCCTCTCCCGGAGGGAGAGGGGACTGTCCGGAGTGGCTGGAAAGCCAGGCGCTCGTCGGCAAACTCCGTTGCTTCCATTCGCACTGAACGGCTCCCTCTCCCTGGGGAGAGGGCTGGGGTGAGGGGATAGAACGGCAGAGGAGCTGATCGCGGAGAGTTTCGCGCCTTGGAAATCAGGCCCCGAGGCTCTCGATATCCCGCGCCAGCATCTCCAGCTCATGGGCCAGCGAGCCACGCAGGGTCTCCTCGCTGAGCTGGAACGACGGCGCCCCGCAAGTCAGCGCCATCAGCCCACCGTCAGCCAGACGCAGCGGCACGCCAGCCGCGCGCACGTTGCGGTCCCAGTCGCCCAGGGACAGGCAGAACCCATGCTCGCGGTACTCCTCGAAGGACGCCTCCAGCGAAGCTCGCATCGCAGACCAATCGCCTTCATGGCGCTCCTGCAAGGCCGACAGCAGATGCTCGCGCTCCTGCTCCGGCGTCGCCGCCAGATAGGCGCGGCCTGCAGCCGTAGTCGCCAGCGGCAGGCGCACGCCAGCGTCCATCCGCAAAGAGGTGGCCTCCGGCGGACGGCAATTCTCCACGTAGATCATCGACAACCAATCGCGGCAGGTCAGGCCGACCGTGGTGTTGGTGCGGCGGGCGAAGGCGTCCATGTACGGCTTGGCCAGCTGACGCACGCGCAGGTTCGAAACGTAGGCATACCCCAGCGCCAGCACACCGGAATCCAGCTGGTACTTCTCATGCTGCTGCGAGTAGCAGAGGTAGCCGAGCTTGGTCAGGGTGTAGGTCATGCGCGACACCGTGGGCTTGGGCAACCCGGTGATCCGCGCGATTTCCTGGTTGCCGAGCACCACCGAGCCGTGGGTGAAGGCGCGCAGCACGTCCAGCCCGCGGGCAAGGGCCTCGACGAACTTGCGGTCCTTGGGGTTGCTGCTGTCTTCGACGTCGTCGCTCATGGGGCCTCGGCGGGGGATTCTTGTTGACGGGCGCCGCTGGCGGCGCGGGCGAACGATAGCAGATCGACCCGCCGTCCCGCAGCGGTCCGAGCATGCTCGTTGCACGGACCCAGGCTATCGCATACCATCGATTTCGACACTATGTTTCGCTGTGCAGAACAATAATTCAAAGCCCAGAGGAAAGGACGGAGAAGTCGATGCCCACCTTCCAGACCGGATATGTGGCCCGTGAGATCGCCCGACACGGCTACCAGAACCTCCATGACCTGCTGCAGGAGGCCTGTCACGCGTTCCCCGAACGCCTCGCCTTCTCCTGCGGCGACAGCCACCTGAGCTTCGCCGAGCTGGAACGCCAGGCCGACGCCTTCGCCCGCTACCTGCGCCACCACGCCGGCCTGCAACCGGGCGACCGCCTGGCGCTGATGCTGCCCAACTCCCTGCAATACCCCATCGCCACCTTCGGCGCGCTGAAGGCCGGCGTGGTGCTGGTAAACACCAACCCGCAGTACACCGCGGGCGAGCTGCGCCACCAGCTGGCCGACTCCGGCGCCAACGCCATCCTGCTGCTCGACCGCCTGTTGCCGCTGCTGCGCGGCGTGCAGGCGAACTGCGAGGTGCGGCAGGTTCTGCTGACCTCGATCGACGACATCGAGCGGCCGCAATTCGACTGCGAAGACGCCGACTGCACGCGCTTCCAGCAAGCCCTGCGCCTGGGCGCCGAAGCGCCGCCGGTAGCAACCGAGCAGGGCCTGGACCGCCTCGCACTGCTGCAATACACCGGCGGCACCACGGGCGTGTCCAAGGGCGCGATGCTCAGCCACCGAAGCCTGATCGCCAACGTCGTGCAGACCCTCGAACTGTTCATGCGCCCCGGCCTGCTGGAGCCGGCCACCGATGTGCGCATCGCGCCGCTGCCGCTCTACCACATCATGGCCTTCGCCACGAATTGCCTGTCCTCGGTGGGCATGGGCCTGCACACGGTGTTCATCCGCGACGGCCGCAACCTCGACGAGATCATCGGCGCAATGCGCCGTTACCCCTTCACCCTGATGAGCGGGATCAACACCCTGTTCGTCGGCCTGATGAACCACCCGGATTTCGCCGCCATCGACTTCAGCCACCTGAAATGGGTGACCTCCGGCGGCGCGCCGCTGAACCGCGAAGTGGGCCGGCGCTGGGAAGCGCTGACCGGCGCGCCGGTGCGCGAAGGCTTCGGGCTGACCGAGGCCTCGCCCGTGGTCTCCACCGGCACGCTGCACAGCCCCTACCGCGAGGGCTACGTCGGCCAGGCGCTGATCGACACCGAGCTGCGCACCGTGGACGAGGAGGGCAACGATTCCGGCCCCGACCAGCCGGGCGAGCTCTGGCTGCGCGGCCCGCAGGTGATGCAGGGCTACTGGCAGCGCCCGGAGGAGAGCGCCCAGGTGCTGACCGAGGACGGCTGGTTGAAGACCGGCGACATCGCCGAAGTGGATGCCAACGGCATGTTGAAGATCGTCGACCGCAAGAAGGACATGATCCTGGTCTCGGGCTTCAACGTGTTCCCCAACGAAGTGGAAGACGCGGTGATGCGCCACCCCGGCGTGCGCGAATGCGTGGCCATCGGCGTGCCGGACGCGCGAAAGGGCGAAACGGTGAAGCTGTTCGTCAGCCTGCGCGATCCCGCCCTCGATGCGGCGGCGATCATCGCCCACTGCCGCGAGCACCTCACCGGCTACAAGGTGCCGAGCTTCGTCGAGGTGCTCGACGAGCTGCCCAAGACCGCCGTCGGCAAGCTGCTGCGCCGACAGTTGCGTGATCTGGAACTGGCCAAAGGGACCACCGCATGAGCACAGCGTCTATGGTTGAAGCAGGTTCGCACGATGAGATCCGCAGCATGACCGAGTCCTTCAACCGCATCGGCGTGATTGGCGCCGGGGCCATGGGCCGTGGCATTGCCCAGCTGTTCGCCACCGCCGGCCTGCCGGTGCGCCTGTACGACAGCAACCCGCAGACCGTGGAACAGGCGCTGGCCTTCAACCGCGAGCTGCTGGAGCGCTCGGTGGCCAAGGGCAAGCTCAGCCCCGAGGCGCTGGTCGGGACGATGCAGCGCCTGCTGCCGACCCACAGCCTGGACGAACTGGCCGACTGCGACCTGCTGATCGAAGCCATCATCGAAGACCTCGGCGCCAAGCAGGCGCTGCTGGCGGAGCTGGAAAAGCGCGTGGCGCCGGACGCCGTGCTGGCGAGCAACACCTCGTCGCTGTCGGTCACCCGCATCGCCGCGCGCTGCCAGCATCCGGAGCGGGTCGCCGGCTACCACTTCTTCAACCCGGTGGCGCTGATGCGCATCGTCGAAGTGGTGCGCGGCCAGCGCACCCAGGAGTCCGTGGTGCACCGCCTGAGCCGCCTGGCCGAGCAGGCCGGGCACTTCCCGGCGGTGTCGCCGGACAGTCCCGGCTTCATCGTCAACCACGCCGGCCGCGCCTTCAGCACCGAGGCCCTGCGCATTCTCGGCGAAGGCATCGCCACCCCGGCGCAGGTCGACCGCATCCTGCGCGACGGTGCGGGCTTCCGCATGGGGCCCTTCGAGCTGCTCGACCTGACCGGCCTGGATATCTCCCACGCGGTGATGGAATCGCTCTACCAGCAGTTCTACCAGGACCCGCGCTACACCCCGTCGCCCCTGGCAGCCCAACGCGTCGCCGGCGGCCTGCTCGGGCGCAAGAGCGGCGAGGGCTTCTACCGCTACCGCGATGGCCAGCCGCTGCACGAAGTCGAAGTACAACCGGAGCCGGTGCTGCTGAACCGTCCGTACTGGCTCGACAGCCAGGACCCGGAACTGCGCCACCGCATCGCTGCGATCCTGACCCAGGGCGGCGTTGTACTGGAAACCAGTGAAGCGCCTTCGTCCCGCGCCATCTGCCTGGTCACCCCGTTGGGGACGGACGCCGCCACCTGCATCGACGCCCTGGGCCTGCCGCCGGAGCGCAGCCTGGCGCTGGAAACCTTCACCGACCTGGACCGCCGCCGCGTGCTGATGCGCCAGCCCGCCCTCGACCCGAAACTGGAGATCCAGGCCCGGCAGGCGCTGGGAAGCGACGGCGTGCCGGTAGAGGTGATCAATGATTCGCCCGGCTTCATCAGCCAGCGGGTGGTCGCCAGCGTCGTCAACCTCGGCTGCGAGATCGCCCAGCGCGGTATTGCCAGCCCGGTGACGCTGGACCGCGCGGTGCAACTGGCGCTGGGGTATCCCTTCGGCCCGCTGGCCTTCGGCGAGCACTACGGCGCGGCGCGCATCCTCACCATCCTCCAGGGCCTGCAGGCCTGCTACGGCGAGGCGCGCTACCGGCCCAGCCCCTGGCTGCGGCGGCGGGTGCAACTGGACCTGCCGCTGCACAGCCCTGATCGAGCGGAGTGATTCCCCGGCAACGACGATCGCTTTTTCGCCAACGGGACCGAGGCCAGCAGAGGCCTGTAGGAGCGAGCTTGCTCGCGAACAGATATCCCCGGTCACATCATTGTTGGGCGGTTCGCGAGCAAGCTCGCTCCTACGAAATGCAGTGCGGTCGAGCGATATCGGCAGGTAGTCAGAACGCCACCCGCTGCCCCGCCATCAGCTGCTCCAGCGCGGCCGTGCGCTGCGCCGGCGGCATCGCGCCCAGCTTCTCCACCCGTGCATAGAACGCCGGCCAGTTGCCGCCCACCTGGGCGAACAAAGCGGCAAAGGCGGGCACCCATTGGTCGTAGAGCCCGAAGGGCAGCAGCTTGGCGTTGTTCAGCGGGCCGTTGACCCAGTTGTCGAACGGCGCCTTGCCGCCCCATTCGTGAACACAGAGCTCGCGGTACTCGCGGCGCAGGCGCTCGAATTCCGCCGCCTTGCCGGCGCGCTTCTCGGCGTCGCTGCGCGGGCTGGCGTAGAGCTTGTGCAGGCGCTTGCGGGTATCGAGCACCAACTGGGTGAAGCGCTTGCGCTGCGCTTCCAGTTGCGGCGACTCGTCCGCCAGGCCACGCGCGGCGCGCCAGCGGCGGCCGCCCTCGGCCTCGACGAAGGAGGCGAAGGATTCGTTGAAGGCGGTGTCGCCCGGCAGGTAGAACTTCTGGTGCGCCAGTTCGTGGAAGATCGTCTCGGCCAGGCGCTGGTCGCCCCAGCGCAACATGCTGCTGAGGATCGGATCGTCGAACCAGCCGAGGGTCGAGTAGGCCTCGACGCCGCCGACGTAGACGTCCATCCCCTGCTCCTGCAGCCGCTTCGCCTCGCCCTGCGCACCCGCCTCGCCGTAGTAGCCGCGGTAGGCCACGCAGCCGGCGATGGGGAAGCAGTGGGTCACCGGGCGCAGCGACAGCTCCGGGGTGGCGAAAACGTTCCACACCACGTTGGGCCTGTGGATATCGGCATAGCGTCGGTAGCTCTGGTTGTCCGGCAGGCCAAGCGCGGCGCTGGCGAAGGCGCGCGCCTCCTGGGACTGCTCCAGGCGCCGGCGCAGCACGGGATCGCGGGCCGGGTCGGCGACGACCTCGGAGACCGGCTCACGGGCGGCCAGAAGACGCAGCTGTCCGTCGGCCAGCTGCCCGTAATAACTCACCGTGGAACAACCGCTCAGCGCCCAGATCGCCAGGCAGGGAACCCAGCGGCACAGGCGAAGGTCGAGTGTCGGGATAAGAAGGCGGAAGGGCATGCGCGGAACATAGCACAGCGCCCGGTCCGCCCGCTGGCACGACGCAACCTACCCAGGAGTCCCCCGATGCGCGCCGTTCTCACTGCCATCAGCCTGCTCGCCTTGAGCGGCTGCTCCCTGCTGCTGCCACAGCCCGACCCGAACCGCGCCTGGATCGACCTGGACACCAACAGCAAGAGCGATCTTTCGGCCACCAAAGTCGACGACAAGGATTGGCCCAGCGCGCGCTACTTCGAGGTCGATCCGGGGCAGCACGAACTGCGCGTGCGCTTCCAGTTCCAGGTCGAACCGGTGGATATCGGCCCGGTGGACGAAGCCCTCTGGCGCGATTGCGAGCTGACGGTGAAGTACAAGGATTTCGCCGCCGGCCAGCGCTATCGCCTGGAAACCGGCAGCATCGGCTTCCGCCCCTGGGCCAAGCTGTATGACGCGCAATCCAACGAGGTCGCCCGGGGCCGCGAGCGCGGTTGCGATCGCGCCTGACATCGCCTGGCCGGCGCGGAGTTATGCTGTGGCCCCAGGTCCTTCGCCACGGTGAACCATCATGCGTCTGTGTCTGCTCTTCGCGCTCGCCCTGCTGGGCGGCTGCGCCGGCCCGCTGCCCGCCCACGACCCGCAGATGGCCTGGGTCGACCTCTACACCACGGCCGGCAAGACGCTGATGGCCGAGCGCCTGGACGGCAAGTCGGTCAACGACGGGCGCTATTTCCAGGTGACGCCCGGGCACCATGACCTGGTGGTGCGCTTCCAGTACGAAATCCCCTCTGGCGGCGGCATGGGCATGAACAGCGAGCCCGCGGAACTGACCTGCCGGGTCAAGGTGACCTACGACGACTTCGCCGCCGGCCAACGCTACCGTCTGGAACTGCGCCCGCAACTGCGCAGCGCCCTGGCGCTGCTGACCGACGCCCGCGGAACGCTGGTGGCGAAGACGGATTTCCAGGGGGCGGTAAGCTGCGGGCCGTTCTAGGCGCTGAACGGATGGATCGCGGTGACATCGCGTGCCGACGACTTTCCCTCACCCTAACCCAGCGGGCGAGGGGACTGATCGGCGCAGGTTGAAACCACACCTCCAGCCGGCACGGACAGATCCCTCTCCCCTCGGGAGAGGGCTGGGGTGAGGGGCAATCCCCCGCTCCTACTCAGAAGAACAATCCGGCGTTCGTCAGCTGTCGTTCTTCTGGTAGATGATCCGCCGCTTCCCACCATCGCAGCTGCCGACCACCATGCTCGGGTCCTTCACCTCGGACTTGTCCACGATCTCCAGGGTGTAGGAGGTCACCCCGGCGGCCTGGATCTTGGTCTCGATATCCGCCTTGAGCTCCTCGCACGACTTGGTTGCCGCCCAGCTCGCCGGCGTCGCCAGCAGCAGCGCCACGCTGGTCGCCACGGCCCATTTCTTCGTCATCGCATTCCCTCGTCATACCCCACGCGGGGCACCCTATCCTAACGGTGGACCACCGCCGGGCGACAGAGTGCCCGGCGCCGCGTCCGGACCATCAGCCATGAAAAAGGCCGGGACCCTTACGGGCTCCCGGCCGCTTCTTCTACTGCGACAGGCTTACTTCGAGTAGACGATTTCCTTCTTGCCGCTCTCGCAGGTGCCCACGACCTTCTTGCCGGAGGCGGAGCCCTTGTCGACGACCTCCAGCGTGTAGGAGGCGACGCCCTTGGCTTTGAGCTTCGCGTCGATCTCCGATTTCAGCTCCTCGCACGGTTTGCCGGCGGCCAGGACATTACCCGCCAGTGCGAAGACCCCCACGGCCAACAGAAACTTCTTCATCGTTAACGCTCCCTCGCTTTCACAGAAAAAGGCCCAGCCGGGCCGAAAACCGGGCGAACCCGGTGCACCGCTCAAGGCGCGCCGCGAGCATCGCAGACGCGCATGACAAAAGTCCGAGGGCCGGTCGTGGTGTCCCCGGCCACCCTCAGCTGTTGGCGACCCGGAAGCCGACCTTGATGGTCACCTGGTAGTGGCCGACCGCGCCGTTCTCAATGTGTCCTCGGGTGTCGACCACCTCGAACCATTCCATGAAATCGATACTCTTGGCCGCCTCGGCCAGGGCATTGTTGATGGCGTCCTCGATGCTGGTGCGCGAGGAACCGACCAGCTCGATCTTCTTGTAGGTGTGATGATTCGACATGCCCGCTCTCCTGTGTTCGCCGCGCCGCACAGGCAGAGTGCCAGCGCCTTCCTAGGACACTAGTAGAGGGGGGGACTCAGGGCAAACTCAGACGTTCAGCTCGCCACGCAGCCAGTCCGCCAGCAGCAACGCGCGTCGGTCCGGCAGCCGCGCGGGTACCCAGAGCGCCAGCCGCGCGCGGGTTTCGACGAAGCCCCAGGGCGCGGCCAGGCGGCCGGCGACGAGGTCGTCGGCGACCACCTGCTGCGGCGCGATGGCCACGCCCAGGCCGGCCACCGCCGCTTCGAGCAGGTAGTAGAGGTGCTCGAAGCCCTGCCCGAGCCGCAACGCGCCGGCCTCCAGGCCGCTGTTGGTCGCCCACGCCGGCCAGGCCTGCGGGCGCGAGGTGGTGTACAGCAGCGACTCGCCCAGCAGCGCGGTGGCCGGCGCCGCGCAGAGTTCGGCGAAGCGCGAGTAACGCGGACTGAGCACCGGGCCGACGCGCTCCACCGCCAGTTCGTGCACCTGCATGTCCGCCGGCCACGGCGGCTCGGCGAAGTGCAGGGTGGCGTCGAGTCCGGCGCGGCGCGGGTCGATCTCGCCCTCGCTGGCCGACAGCTGCAGGCGCAGGCCGGGCAGGTCGCGGTTCAGCCGGTCCAGGCGCGGGATGAACCAGCGGGCAAGGAGGCTGCCCGGGCAGCCGAGCACGAACGGCGCATTGCCGTCGGCCTGGCGGCGCAGCTCGGCGCAGACGCTGCGCAGGCGTTCGAAGGAGTCACTGGCGACTTCGCTCAGGCGCTGGCCGGCATCGGTGAGTTTTACGCCGCGCCCGTCCTTGACGAACAGGGTGACGCCCAGGTCCTCCTCCAGCTGGCGGATCTGCCGGCTGACGGCACCGTGGGTGACGCTCAGCTCATCCGCCGCCGGGCTCACGCCACGCAGGCGCGCGGCAGCCTCGAAGGCGCGCAGGGCATTGAGCGGGGGAAGGTCTCGGCTCATGGCGGTCTATCTGTGAGTTTTCCTGACAGGTTGAGGCGATCTTATCGCTTTTCCCGTCCCTCACACAGCCGTATCCTGAGCACCATTCGTAGGAAGACGTCCGTTTCTGGGCTCCCGCGTTCGCGGGAGTGACGGGATAACTCCCGCGTCATCCCCGCGAACGCGGGGATCCAACAAACAAGACGCCCTACCCACACGACCCCACAGGAGCCTTCCCATGTCCACACTGCGCAACGGTCCCGACGCCAAGGGCCTGTTCGGCAGCTTCGGCGGCCAGTACGTCGCCGAGACCCTGATGCCGCTGATCCACGACCTGGCCCGCGAGTACGAGAAGGCCAAGGATGATCCGGAGTTCCAGAAGGAGCTGGCCTACTTCCAGCGCGACTACGTTGGCCGCCCGAGCCCGCTGTACTTCGCCGAGCGCCTGACCGAGCACTGCGGCGGCGCGAAGATCTACCTCAAGCGCGAAGAGCTGAACCACACCGGCGCGCACAAGATCAACAACTGCATCGGCCAGATCCTCCTGGCCCGGCGCATGGGCAAGAAACGCATCATCGCCGAGACCGGCGCTGGCATGCACGGCGTGGCCACCGCCACCGTGGCCGCGCGCTTCGGCCTGCAATGCGTGATCTACATGGGCACCACCGACATCGATCGCCAGCAGGCCAACGTGTTCCGCATGAAGCTGCTGGGCGCCGAAGTGATCCCGGTCACCGCCGGCACCGGCACCCTGAAGGACGCGATGAACGAAGCCCTGCGCGACTGGGTGACCAACGTCGAGAGCACCTTCTACCTGATCGGCACCGTGGCCGGTCCGCACCCGTACCCTGCGATGGTCCGCGACTTCCAGGCCGTCATCGGCAAGGAAACCCGTGAGCAGCTGGCCGAGAAGGAAGGCCGCCTGCCCGATTCCCTGGTCGCCTGCATCGGCGGCGGCTCCAACGCCATGGGCCTGTTCCACCCGTTCCTGGATGACGAGAGCGTTGCGATCGTCGGCGTCGAAGCCGCCGGCCACGGCATCGAGACCGGCAAGCACGCGGCCAGCCTGAACGGCGGCGTACCGGGCGTGCTACACGGCAACCGAACCTTCCTGCTGCAGGACGAGGACGGCCAGATCATCGACGCGCACTCCATCTCCGCCGGCCTGGACTACCCCGGCATCGGCCCGGAACACGCGTGGCTGCATGACATCGGTCGCGTCGAGTACACCTCGATCACCGACCACGAGGCGCTGGAAGCCTTCCACACCTGCTGCCGCCTGGAAGGCATCATCCCCGCGCTGGAGTCCTCACACGCGCTGGCCGAAGTCTTCAAGCGCGCGCCGAACCTGCCCAAGGACCACATCATGGTGGTGAACCTGTCCGGTCGTGGCGACAAGGACATGCAGACCGTCATGCACCACATGCAACAGGAGCAGAAAGCATGAGCCGCCTGCAGACCCGCTTCGCCGAACTCAAACAGCAGAACCGCGCCGCCCTGGTGACCTTCATCACCGCCGGCGACCCGGGCTACTCCACCTCGCTGGACATCCTCAAGGGCCTGCCGGCCGCCGGCGCCGACGTGATCGAACTGGGCATGCCCTTCACCGATCCGATGGCCGACGGCCCGTCGATCCAGCTGGCCAACATCCGCGCCCTGGGCAACGGCCAGAACCTGGTCAAGACGCTGAAGATGGTCCGCGAATTCCGCGCGGGCGACAGCACCACGCCGCTGGTGCTGATGGGCTACTTCAACCCGATCCACTACTACGGCGTGGACAAGTTCATCGCCGACGCGAAAGAGGCCGGCGTCGACGGCCTGATCGTGGTGGACCTGCCGCCGGAGCACAACGAAGACCTCTGCGACCCGGCCCAGGCCGCCGGCCTGGACTTCATCCGCCTGACCACCCCGACCACCGACGACAATCGCCTGCCGACCGTGCTCAACGGCAGCTCGGGCTTCGTCTACTACGTCTCGGTAGCCGGCGTGACCGGTGCTGGCGCGGCGACCCTGGACCATGTCGAGGAAGCCGTGGCGCGCCTGCGTCGCCACACCGACCTGCCGGTGGCCATCGGCTTCGGCATCCGCACCCCGGAGCACGCGGCGAGCATCGCCCGCCTGGCCGACGGCGTGGTGGTGGGCTCGGCGCTGGTGGACAAGATCGCCAACGCGGAAAGCTCCTCCGACGCGGTGCAGGGCGTACTCGGGCTGTGCCGCGAGCTGGCCGAAGGCGTGCGCAGCGCGCGCTGAGCGCGGCTCTTATGTAGGAGCGAGCTTGCTCGCGAACAGAGTTACCCGGCAGCTCCGTTGCTGGGCGGGTTCGCGAGCAAGCTCGCTCCTACAAGGACAGCTCCTAGAAAAAAGCCCGGCGAATGCCGGGCTTTTTTCGTTTCAGGCGAGGCTTATTCCACCGCCTGCTCCGCCGCTTCTTCGTCGGCACCAGCGCCCAGGCCCAGCCCCTGCGCGGAACCCATGGCGAAGGCGACGAACTCCTCGGCGGTCATGTCCTTGCCGTTGAACTTCACCTTGTCGTCGGCGTAGGCCAGCGAGCTGCTCAGGCTGTTGCCGTCGAGCACCGCCCACTCCGATTGCAACGCCATGCCGCTGAACAGGTCGGTCATGGCGTCGGTCTGCTGCTTGAGCGCCACCGGGTCGACGCTGCCGGCCTCCGCGCCACCCAGCGAGGCCTGCAGCCCAACGACGTCACCGATCACCGCCTTGTCCACCTTCAGGTTGGCCGTGAGCGACGCCAGCACGCTACGGGCCATCTCGTCCGGGGTCTTGGCGGCCTTCGCGGGTTTGCGCAGGTCCACGGCGAGGGACACCTTGGCCACCCCGTGGGCGGTCTGCAGCGACAGCTCATCCAGCGCCAGCTTCGGCGAGCTGTCGAGCAGGCGCAGGAACTGGCCCTTGAGCGCCTCTTCCTGCTCCGGGGTCAGCTCGCCGGTATCGCCGACGCTGCTCATTCCGTACTCGTTGTAGGTTTCCTTGAGGGACTTGAGGGTGCCCTCGTCGAGGTTGCGCAGGCTGGTGTCGAGCTTCAGGCCACCAATCTCCTGGCCCTGGACCACCAACTGGCCGACGCGGTAGGAGAGGGTCTGGTCCAGGCCCTTTTCGCCCTGCTTGAGCACTTCCTCGCCAACGGCCTGGCGCAGCTCCACTTCCGGGCTGCCCGGGGCCTTCACGAGCAGGCTCTTCAGGCTGACCGAGCTGGGGCCGAGGGCGAAGCCGTTGGCGTTTTCCTTCTTGTCGCCCGCGATGCCCAGGTCACGCAGCTGGACCTGGACCGGCTGGCCACTCTGCGGGTCGAGGAACAGCAGGTCGGCCTCGGCCAGTTGGCCATCGGCGCGCACGTCCTTCCTGTCGCCGGACACGCTGAAGTTCACCTTGGCCGGCGACAGCCGCAGGCTCTCACCGTCCTTGGCGAACTGCAGCGGGGCACTCTCGAAGACGCCTTCCTGGCGCTGGTCGTAATGAATGGCCAGCTCGCCGCTGATCGGCGCCTTGCCGGCGGCGGCGGCGAACAGCGGTGCGGTGAACTCGTTCTGCTCCAGGGCGAAATGACTTTGCGCCATGACCGGAGCCAGCTTGCCGGCCGCCAGGCGCGAAGCCGGGAAGGGGCCGTGTTCCAGACGATCGGTGAACACCAGGGTGGTAGGTGCCTCGCCGTCGTTGCCGGCGATGGTCACCTGGTAGCGCGCGCTGCTGGAGAGCAGGCCACGCTCCACGCCGAGCAGGGAAACGCTCATGCCCAGGTCGGGGGCGTCGGTCTTGAGGAGGGTGTTGGCCTGTTCGATGCCGCGGGTGATTTCCTGCTCGACGCGCGAGCCCGTGTACCAGGCGCCGGCGACGGCAACGCCGACGATGGCCAGGGGAATGGCGATGGCCAGGGTGGTCTTTTTCATGCTGCTTCCTTTCGTGTGCGGCCGTACGGGGACATCCTGTCGACCGTTTTGAGTTGGCGGCGCGATGCTAGCAGGCACAATGCCCACACTCCAACCGGCAGATTCAGACAGCCAGCATTGACCCCGGGTGTACGACTGGCAGGATGGGGCGTTCGCCTTTCGGAAGCCAACCGCCATGCCCCTGCTGCACAGCGTCCACCATGTCGCCCTGATCTGCTCGGATTACCCACGCTCCCGGCACTTCTACACCCAGGTGCTGGGCCTGCGGGTGATCGCCGAGACCTACCGCGAGGCGCGCGACTCCTGGAAGCTCGACCTGGCGCTGGGTGAGACGCAACTGGAGCTGTTCTCCTTCCCCGGCGCGCCGCCGCGGCCGTCCTATCCCGAGGCGCAGGGCCTGCGTCACCTGGCGTTTGCGGTGGACGACCTGGATGCCGCCGTGGCGCACCTGGAAAGCCACGGCGTGAAATGCGAGCAGATCCGCGAGGATGAGCTGACCGGCAAGCGATTCACCTTCTTCGCCGATCCGGATGAGCTGCCGTTGGAGCTTTACGAGCGCTGATGGCTGACTTTGGGTGCCCGGGAGCGCCCTCGCTCCCGAAGGGAGAGGGTACTGTCCTGAGCGCGTTGAAAACTCGGCGCCCGCCGACTGACTCAGTTGTCTCGATGCACGCCGAACGGCCCCTCGCCCTGAGGGAGAGGGCTGGGGTGAAGGGGAAATCCCGCGCGCCAATGCCTGGATGAAACACCCGTAGGAGCGGACTCTGTCCGCGATGCTCCGCCCAACCGTGGTGATAACCGGCAAACGCCATCGCGGACGGAGTCCGCTCCTACGAAAGCAAGCTCAACAGCGGATCACGCCGGCACCGCCGCCTCTCCCAGCGCCCCGCGCAAACTCGCCAAATCCCGCAGCGGCGGCGCGCCGAACAGGCGGCTGTATTCGCGGCTGAACTGCGACGGGCTCTCGTAGCCCACGCGATGCCCGGCCACCGCCACTTCCAGCCCCTCCGACAGCATCAACCGCCGCGCCTCCTGCAGGCGCAGCTGCTTCTGGTACTGCAGCGGACTCAGCGCAGTCACTTCCTTGAAACGGTGGTGCAGGGTGGACACGCTGAGGTTCACCTCGCGCGCCAGCTCCTCGATGCGCAGGGATTTGTCGAAATTGTGGTTGAGCCACTCGATGGCGCGGGTCACCCGATGGGTCTGGCTGTCGGTCATTGCCAGGTCGTGCAGCAGGTGCCCCTGGGGGCCGCGCAGCAGGCGGTAGAGAATCTCGCGGACGAACAGCGGCGCTAGCATCGGGATATCGCGCGGCGTATCGAGCAGGCGCATGAGGCGCAACAGGGCATCGAGCACGGTGCAATCCACACGTTGCAGGTAGATGCCCCGGCCGGCCGGTCGGGGCGTACTGCCGGCAAGGCCCGCTTCGGCGATCAGGCGGGTGAGTTCGCCCGGATCGATATCCAGGCGAATCGACAGGTACGGCTTTTCTTCCGAGGCCTCGATCACCTGACCGGACACCGGCAGGGTCACCGACACCACCAGCAGGTTGAGTTCGTCGTAACGGTATACCTCGTTGCTCAGGCGCACTTCCTTGCTGCCCTGGGCGATGACGCACAGGGCAGGGCGATAAAGCGTCGGCATGCGCCCCTCGCTGGGGCAGTCGCTGCGCGCCAGCAGCAGCGAATCGATGGCGGTTTCGAAGAGGCCTTCACCCTGGCAGTGGCGCTGGATGATGTCGGCCAGCTCCTGGCGGCCGGCGGCGACGGGATCGTAGGACTGGGACATGCGGGACCTCCAGTGGCGGCGCACGCAGCTTACGCCGGCAGCGCTGCGCCGAGTGTGACAGTAAGGCAGCCGCTGGAGGATCAGGCAAGCAATCGGCAGGAATGGACAAGCCGTGCCGGCTTCGACGCGCGCACCGTGACGGTGCAGGGCGCGGACACGCCGTTTCCAACGGGGAGGCGAGAGCCGCGCAGGATCAGGCAAGAAGCCGGCAGCATCCGGATAACGCCAGGCACTTCCCGGCCGGTAATCTTCCCGTCAGTCGTCCGAGGAGCCACCTTCGGACCTCTTCGACGTCACACGGAGGACAGGACATGCCCTGGCAACGCCCCATCCATCATGAGCTGCAGATCCATCCCCGGAGCGGACACGAGGCACAGCTCGGCGCCCTGATCGACAACCTGGTGGACGGCGCCCGCCGCGCGCCGGGCTGCCTGGAATGCCGGCTGGTCATCCCGGGGGCGAACCGGCCCTGGCTGCTGCACGGCCTCTGGCGCGACGAAGCGGCGTTGATGACCTACTTCGCCTCACCCTCGCTGCAACTGCTCAGCGAAGCGCTGTTCCGCCACTGCCACAGCTTGAGCGGCGGCATCCTCGAAGACAGTCATCAGGCCACCGACAAGGTGGCCTGAGTCTTTCCGTCCCTGACCGTCCAGCAAAAATGCGGGCGTCAGCCCGTGAACAGCGACAGATCCAGCGGCCGCACCGCGCCCATCCAGATGCCGTGGTCACGGTGATCGCGCAGGTCATCGCCAGTATTGGGGTGGACGAAAATCACCAGGCCATCGCGGTTCAGCGCCAGCCACGGCACCAGGGTGGCGAAGGTGGCGTTGTCGAAGGCGAGCTGACAACTCCAGTCCGGGTGCGGGCCAACCGGGCGTTCATGGACACGGCCCATCTTCGCGCCGAAACGGCGCGCCGCCTCTTCGCACAGCGCGCGGGCGCGCTCGATACTGCTCGCGTCGAAATAGACATGGGCGTGGAAGTCCTTGATCGGGGTTTCGTTCATCGATCCTGCTCCAGTTCGGCCTGCAGCCAGTCAATGAAGCGCTGCTGCAGGCGCATGCACCGCTTGCGTGCGGTCGACCCGGCCTGATAGCCGAACCTCGACGTCATGGATTCGGCGATGGACCGGCGCAGCCGACGCCGACTCTCAACCTTTCAGCTGCTTCCGCAGCGCTTCCAGCACCGGCGCCGAATCCGGCCGCACGCCACGCCACAGCAGGAAGGCTTCCGCCGCCTGCTCCACCAGCATCCCCAACCCGTCGATGCAGCGCGCCGCGCCGTGTTCGGCGGCCCAGTGGTTGAAGGCCGTAACCTCCTTGCCGTACATCATGTCGTAGCAGACGGTATGGCCCGGTTTGATCAGTGCCGGATCGATGGGCGGCAGCTCGCCGGCCAGGGACGCCGAGGTGCCGTTGACGATCAGGTCGAACGGCTCGTCGCGCAGGTCGAAACCGCCGCCACGCACATTGCCCAGATCCTTGAATTCTTCCGCCAGTTGCTTGGACTTCGACGCCGTACGGTTGGCGATGACGATGCACGCCGGCTGCTCAGCGAGGAAGGGTTCGAGAATGCCGCGCACCGCGCCACCCGCGCCCAGCACCAGGATGCGCGCATCGCGCAGCACGACGCCGTGGTTCACCGTGAGGTCGCGGGTCAGCCCGGCGCCGTCGGTGTTGTCGCCCAGCAGGCCGCCTCCTTCGAGCTTCTTCAGGGTATTCACCGCGCCGGCCCGGCGCGCGCGCTCGCTCAGTTCGGTGGCCAAGCGATAGGCGTCTTCCTTGAACGGCACGGTGACGTTGCCGCCCAGCCCTTGCTCGAAGAACTCACGGGCATTCCCGGCGAAGTCGTCCAGCGGCGCCAGCCGCGCGTCATAGGTCAGCGCCTGGCCGGTCTGCTCGGCGAACAGGCGGTGGATCTGCGGCGACTTGCTGTGGCCGATGGGGTTGCCGAAGACGCAGTAGCGGTCCATGGGGAATCCTGGGGCGAGAAATCGGAAAAGGCGGAGAGAGTGCCGGTTTCCTCCCACGGTGCCAAGCCATGTTCGCGAGCAAGCTCGCTCCTACAAAAGCTGCTTCGGAGCCGCCTGTAGGAGCGAGCTTGCTCGCGAACCGCCCGGGATACGGACGTCAGGCCTGCGCCAGCCAGTCCCGATCCTTCAGGAAGTACTCAGTCAGCCGCGCCTCTTCGGTCCCCGGCTCCGGCTTCCAGTCGTAGCCCCAGCGCACCTGCGGCGGCAGCGACATGAGGATCGACTCGGTACGCCCGCCCGACTGCAGGCCGAACAGGGTGCCGCGGTCGTAGACCAGGTTGAACTCGACGTAACGGCCCCGGCGGAAGGCCTGGAACTCGCGCTGCTGCTCGGTGTACGGCGTATTCTTGCGCTTGCGCACGATGGGCAGGTAGGCCTCGATGTAGGCATCACCAATGGCGCGCAGGAAGGCGAAGCTGGTGTCGAAGTCCCACTGGTTCAGGTCGTCGAAGAACAGGCCGCCGATGCCGCGCGGCTCGTTGCGGTGCTTGAGGTGGAAGTAGCGGTCGCACCATTCCTTGTAGCGCGGGTAGACGTCCTCGCCGAAGGGCGCGCAGGCGTCGCGGGCGACCTGGTGCCAGAGCACGCAGTCTTCCTCATGGGCGTAGTAGGGCGTCAGGTCGAAGCCGCCGCCGAACCACCAGACGGCCTCTTCGCCTTCCTTCTCGGCGATGAAGAAACGCACGTTGGCATGGGAAGTCGGCACATGGGGGTTGGTCGGGTGGATCACCAGCGACACGCCCAGCGCCTGGAAGCCACGACCGGCGAGCTCAGGGCGGTGCGCGCTGGCGGACGGCGGCAGGCCGTTGCCAAAGACGTGGGAGAAGTTCACGCCACCTTTCTCGATCAGCGCGCCATCGCCGATCACCCGCGTACGTCCACCTCCGCCAGCCGGACGCTCCCAGGCGTCCTCGATGAAGCGGGCGCTGCCGTCCTCGGCTTCGAGTGCGGCGCAGATGCGGTCTTGCAGGTCGAGCAGGTAGGCCTTCACGGCCTCGATGCGGTCGGTCACGAGAATCACCTTGGAGCGGGAAAGCCACGCGTGGCGCAGGCCGGAGCGGGATTGAAGTGCGGAAACGGAGGCAAGCATATCACCCTCGCCAGGAAAGCTGGCCTTGACGGCCGTCAAGCGTCCGGCTTGGATGGAAGTCTTTTCCCAGAGCGGCGCCGGCCCTGTCGGCGCCCCGTCATTCAGGAGATCCACATGGCCAAGCGTGTTCAGTTCGCCAAGACCGGCGGCCCGGAAGTTCTCGAAGTCGTCGATTACACCCCCGCAGAACCCGGCCCCAACGAGGTGCGCGTACGCAACCGCGCCATCGGCCTGAACTTCATCGACACCTACTACCGCAGCGGCCTGTATCCCGCGCCGACGATGCCCTCCGGCGTCGGCACCGAAGGCGCCGGCGAAGTGGAAGCCGTCGGCAGCGCGGTGACCAGCGTGAAGGTGGGCGACCGCGTCGGCTACGCCACCGGCCCGCTGGGTGCGTACAGCGAGCTGCACGTGCTACCGGCGGCGAACGTGGTGAAGCTTCCGGGCGCCATCACCTTCGAGCAGGCCGCCGCGGTGATGCTCAAGGGCCTCACCGTGCAATACCTGCTGCGCCAGACCTATAACGTGCAACCCGGCCAGACCATCCTCTGGCACGCGGCGGCGGGTGGCGTCGGGCTGATCGCCTGCCAGTGGGCCAAGGCCATCGGCGCGCACCTGATCGGCACCGTCAGCTCCGCCGCCAAGGCCGACATGGCCAAGGCCCACGGCGCCTGGGCAACCATCGACTACAGCCATGAGAACGTGGTGGAGCGCGTGCTGGCGCTGACGGAAGGCAGGAAGTGCCCTGTGGTCTATGACTCGGTGGGCAAGGACACCTGGCTGACTTCGCTGGACTGCACCGCCCAGCGCGGCCTGGTGGTGAGCTTCGGCAACGCCTCCGGCCCGGTGGACGGGGTGAACCTGGGCATCCTGTCGCAGAAGGGCTCGCTCTACGTCACCCGCCCGACCCTGTTCGGCTACGCCAATACCCACGAGCGCCTGCAGGCCATGGCCGACGACCTGTTCGGCATGATCACCAGCGGCAAGGTGAAGGTGGAGATCAACCAGCGCTTCGCCCTGGCGGATGCCGCCAAGGCACAGACCGAGCTGGCCGCACGACGTACCACGGGGTCTACGATTCTGTTGCCCTGATCCACCTTGGTGTAGGGCGTATAACGCTCCGCGTTATACGCCGCTTGACCATCGCCACAGCGCAAACCGGATTTGGCCTGGGCGCTGGCAAGGTACTGAGAGCAGGGTGGGACCGGATCAACTCCGTCGTGGCGATACGCCTGCTGTATCGGCGTATAACCGCAAACGGTTATACGCCCTACGCAAACCCTGAGAACATTGCGATTGCTCAGGAAGGCCTTACGGTCTCGCCAGTACGCAGATCGCGAATCAGGCTCGGATTGCGGCGCCCGCCCAGGGCGCCGCCGAGCACGCCGTCCAGCTCATCATGGAAGTACTGCTCGATGCGCAGGCGCGTACGCGCGGCCGGGCGGCCGGCGGGGTTGGCGGAGGTGGAGATCAGCGGGCCGGTGTAGCGGCACAGCTCGCGCACCAGGGGATGGTCGGTGACGCGCAGAGCGACAGTGTCGTGCTGGCCGGTCACCCACTCGGGCAGGCGGTCCTGATGCGGCACCAGCCAGGTGTTCGGGCCGGGCCAGCTGGCGGCGACTTTCTCCCGCCAGGCTTCGGGCAGGTCATCCAGCAGGAAGTCGAACTGGCTGATATCGGCGGCCACCACAATCAGCCCCTTTTCCACCGGGCGCGCCTTGATCGCCAGCAGGCGGTACACCGCGTCGGCGTTCCACGGGTCGCAGCCCAGGCCCCAGACGGCTTCGGTCGGATAGGCGATCACACCGCCATCGCGCACGACCTTGGCCATGCGCTGGGTACGCCAGTTGCTGTACATCGGGAACTCCTCGAACACGCGAATGCGCGGCAGTTTACGTGCTCAGGGGGCGCGATGCACCCAGACGCCGGCTTCGCAGGCCACCCGTCCGTCCAGCTCCAGGTCGGTCAGCGCCACCAGCACCTCGGGCAGCTCCATGCCGCTGCCCAGCGCCAGCTGTTCGCTGCTCTGCGGCGCCGCGCGCAGGAGGTCGAGAAGGGGATGCGCGGGCGCCCGTTCCGCGGGGGTCGACGGCTCGACCTGCCGAGTCCAGCCACGCAGGCCCTCGAGGATATGCTCGACGCTTTCCACCAGCGAGGCGCCCTGGCGAATCAGTTCGTGGCAGCCGCGCGCGCCGGGATGATGGATCGAGCCGGGAATGGCATAGACCTCGCGTCCCTGCTCCGCTGCAAGGCGGGCGGTGATCAGCGAGCCGCTGGAGGGGCTGGCTTCCACCACCAGCACGCCCAGCGAGAGGCCGCTGATGATGCGGTTGCGCCGGGGAAAATTCGCCGCCTGCGGCGGGCTATGCAGCGGCAGCTCCGAGACCAGCGCGCCACCCTGCTCGACAATGCGCTGCGCCAGCCCGACGTGGCGGCGCGGATAGAGATGCTCAAGGCCGGTGCCAAGCACGGCGACAGTCCCACCGGCTGCCTCCAGCGCGCCTTCGTGGGCGGCGCCGTCGATGCCCAGCGCCAGGCCGCTGGTGATGACGAAGCCGCCACCGGCCAGGCTGCGGGCAAAGGCCCGCGCCGTATCGAGCCCCGGCTTGCTGGCGCGGCGGCTGCCCACCATGGCCAGCTGCGGGCGTTCCAGCAACGCCACGTCGCCCGCCACGAACAGCAACGGCGGGGCGTCCACCAGCTCGGCCAGCAGCGCGGGGTAGGCCGGATCGTCCCAGGCCAGCAGATGGTGGGTGGGGTCGTCCAACCAACGCAGCGCGGCAGCAGCCTGCTCGCGGATACCGGCATCCCGGCGCCGTTCGGCGGATTCCTGTGGCAGGCCTAGCGAGCGCCAGGCGGCGGCGGGCGCGCTCAGGGCAGCGGAAGCCGAGCCGAATGCCGACATCAGGCGCCGGAAGCGCCTGGGGCCCAGCTCAGGCAGGGCGTGCAGGCGCAGGCGCGCCTCGGATTCGGCGGGGGATATTTCGACGGGCATGGCGGCAGTCCTTTGCGGCGAACGGGAGGCGTTCACCCGACTTTGCCGTCCGGGGCGCGCCGCCGCAGTCGGACCGTTCCGAAACTCGCCCATAAAAAACCCCGCCGGAGCGGGGTTTTCTTCGAGCCAGGGCGAACTCAGGGGTTCTGCACCTTGTCGTTCACTTCCAGCGAACGGCTGGCGGTCAGCACCAGGCCATAGCTCAGGCGGTTGTAGGTGCGGAAGATCATCAGCAGGCCCGAGCGCTCGTTGGGGATCTTCACCATGTCGCCGGTGACGCGGTCGCGCACGGTTTCGCCCAGCTTGTAGATCGCCAGCACGTTGCCTTCGGCCAGACCGTCGCGGGAGCCCCTGTCGATGGTCACCACGTCGTACTTGCCGATCTGGGTCACGCCGCGCGGCACGTCGATGATGGTGCCGTTGACCGGAGTGGACGGCTCGCTGGGCATGAAGGTCGAGGTGATCGCGCGCTCCTCGGTGGGGAACAGGCGGTCGCCCGGACGGACTTCCTGGGTGGTGCGGGTCAGCTGGAGGGTGGCGACGTCGCCTTCCTTCGCGGTGACGTTGGCGCCGCCGACGTCCATGGCGTCGATGCCGAGCACTTCGCCGGTCTCGGGGTTGGAGTAGACCTTGGCCTGGCGGAAGATGCCGTAGCTGTTCTCTTCGGTCAGCGACGTGCCACGGGCGTAGGCACGGTCGCCGGCGCCGCTGATCACGCTCTCCTGGTCGCCTGCAACCACGTAGGGCGCGTCGGTGAAGGCGGCTTCGTCATCGACGATGCGGTTGGAGAGCAGGAAGGCGTTGATCTTGTCCAGCGGAATGGTCGGGATCGCTTCGGCGATCGGGGTGCTGCGCACCCGCGGCGACAGCTTGATGGTCCCGCGCGACTCGCCGCGGTTGAGCATCAGGCGCGGCTGGCCATCGATGTACACCAGACTCAGCACGTCGCCCGGGTAGATCAGGTGCGGGTTCTGGATCTGCGGATTCACGTGCCAGATTTCCGGCCACTTCCACGGCTTGCTGAGGAACTTGCCGGAGATGTCCCAGAGGGTGTCGCCTTTCACTACGGTATAGCGATCCGGGTGACCTTCCTTGAGCTGCACGGCAGCCTGGGCCACCCCGCCTGCGGCCAGCAGCAGCAGGGCGAGTAGTGTTTTCCTCATGCGGTGAATCCCTTTATTATGTGTACACATGAAACGCCTGGAAGCCGCCCCTACCGCGCTTTCCAGCCGTTTTTCGATGCTGCTCAGCATATTAGCAGTCGATTTTGACTTTATTCCACAAGTGCATCACAAACGCATATGGCCATTCTGAACATTCTCGAATTCCCCGATCCGCGCCTGCGCACGATCGCCAAGCCGGTCACGGAGGTCGATGACAGCGTTCGCCAACTGATCGACGACATGTTCGAGACCATGTACGAGGCCCCCGGCATCGGCCTGGCCGCCACCCAGGTGAACGTGCACAAGCAGATCATCGTGATGGACCTCTCCGAGGACAAATCCGAACCACGCGTGTTCATCAATCCTGTGCTGGAAGAGCTGACCGAAGAGAAAGGCCCCTACCAGGAAGGCTGCCTCTCGGTCCCCGGCTTCTACGAAAATGTAGACCGTCCTCTGCGCGTGCGCATCAAGGCGCTGGATCGCGACGGCAAGCCGTTCGAGGAAATCGCCGAGGAATTGCTCGCCGTGTGCATCCAGCACGAGTGCGATCACCTGAACGGCAAGCTGTTCGTCGACTACCTGTCGAACCTCAAGCGCGACCGCATCCGCAAGAAGCTGGAAAAGCAGCACCGGCAACAGGCGTGACCCCATCCCCCAAAGGCTTGCCCCGGCAAGCCTTTTCTTTTTGAAGAGCCCGAAATGAGCCAAGCACTGCGCATCGTCTTCGCCGGTACCCCGGAATTCGCCGCCGAGCACCTCAAGGCCCTGCTCGCTACTCCCCACGAGATCGTCGCCGTCTACACCCAGCCGGACCGCCCGGCCGGTCGCGGCCAGAAGCTGATGCCCAGCCCGGTCAAGCAGCTGGCCCTGGAGAACGGCCTGAGCGTGCTGCAGCCGCCGACCCTGCGCGATCCCGCGGCTCAAGCGGAGCTGGCTGCGCTCAAGCCGGACCTGATGGTGGTGGTGGCCTACGGGCTGATCCTGCCGCAGGTGGTGCTGGATATCCCGCGCCTGGGCTGCATCAACAGCCACGCCTCGCTGCTGCCGCGCTGGCGCGGCGCCGCGCCGATCCAGCGCGCTGTGGAGGCGGGCGATGCCGAGAGCGGCGTCACCGTGATGCAGATGGAAGCGGGCCTGGACACCGGACCGATGCTGCTCAAGGTCTGCACGCCGATTTCCGCCGAAGACACCGGCGGCAGCCTGCACGACCGCTTGGCCGAGCTCGGCCCCAAGGCCGTGGTCGAGGCCATCTCGGGTCTTGCCGCCGGCACGCTCAAGGGTGAGGTCCAGGACGACGCCCTGGCCACCTACGCGCACAAGCTGAACAAGGAAGAGGCGCGGATCGACTGGACGCGCCCGGCCGACGAGCTGGAGCGCCGCATTCGCGCCTTCACCCCGTGGCCGGTCTGCCACACCACCCTCGGCGAAGCCGCGCTGAAAGTGCTCGGCGCCAAGCCGGCACAGGGCAAAGGCGAGCCCGGCAAAATCCTCGACGCCAGCCGCGACGGCCTGCTGGTCGCCTGCGGTGAAGGCGCGCTGCTGCTGACCCGCCTGCAACTGCCCGGCGGCAAGCCGCTGGCCTTCGCCGACCTGTTCAACAGCCGCCGCGAGCAGTTCGCCTCTGGCCAGGTGCTGGGCAAATGAGCACGAATCCTCGTCTCGCGGCGGCCCGCGCACTGGCCGCCGTGCTTGCCGGCCGTGCCTCGCTGGGCAGCTCTCTGCCGACCCAGCTGGAGAAAGTCGAGCCGCGCGACCGCGGCCTGGTGCAGGAGCTGGCCTTCGGCGCCGCCCGCTGGCAGCCGCGCCTGTCCACCCTCGCCGCGCGCCTGCTGCAGAAGCCGTTCAAGGCCGGCGACCGCGATGTCGAGGCCCTGCTGCTGGTCGGCCTGTACCAGTTGCTCTACACCCGCATTCCGCCGCACGCGGCCATCGGCGAGACCGTTGGCTGTGCGGACAAGTTGAAGAAGCCCTGGGCCAAGGGCCTGCTCAACGCCGTGCTGCGCCGAGCCCAGCGTGAGAGCGAGACCTTGCTGGCAGAAGTCGACAAGGACCCGGCCGCACGCCTCGCGCATCCGCGCTGGCTGCAGAAAGCCCTGAAGAAGTCCTGGCCGGAGCAGTTCGAAGCCATCTGCGCCGCCAACAACGCCCATCCGCCCATGACCCTGCGGGTGAACCGCCGCCACGGCAGCCGTGATGCTTATCTGGAAGAACTCAACCGCGTCGGCTTCGAAGCCACCGCCTGCGAGTTCAGCCGCGACGGCATCAACCTCGTGCAGCCGTGCGACGTGCGCGAGCTGCCCGGCTTCGCCGAAGGCCGCGTCAGCGTGCAGGACGAGGCCGCGCAACTGGCCGCCGACCTGCTGGAGCTGGCGCCCGGCCAGCGCGTGCTGGACGCCTGCTGCGCTCCCGGCGGCAAGACCTGCCACCTGATGGAGGCCGAGTCCGCGCTGGCCGGCGTGGTCGCCGTGGACCTGGAAGAAAGCCGCCTGGTGCGCGTACGGGAGAACCTCGAGCGCCTGCAGCTCAAGGCCGAGCTGATCGCCGCCGACGCCCGCGACACCGCCAAATGGTGGGACGGCAAGGCCTTCCAGCGCATCCTGCTGGACGCGCCCTGTTCCGCCACCGGGGTGATCCGCCGCCACCCGGATATCAAGCTGACCCGCACCGCCGAGGACATCGAGGCGCTGGCCCAGTTGCAGGGCGAACTGCTCGATGCGCTGTGGGCGACGCTGGAAGTGGGCGGTGTGCTGGTCTACGCGACCTGCTCGGTGATGCCGCAGGAAAACAGCGAGCAGATCGCTGCGTTCCTCGGTCGCACCCCCGGCGCCCGCGAGCTGGATCTGCCCGGCCCCTGGGGCATCAAGCAGCCCCACGGCCGCCAGCTGCTGCCGCAGCAGGGCGGGCATGACGGCTTCTACTATGCCAAGCTGATCAAGATTTCGGCCAGGTAACAGGCGCCGAACCCCCAAGGATCGAAACGGAAAGCACCCCGCTCCATGAAGATCATCATCCTCGGTGCCGGCCAGGTCGGCGGCACTCTGGCCGAGCACCTCGCGAGCGAAGCCAACGACATCACGGTCGTCGACACCGACGGCGAACGCCTGCGCGACCTCAACGATCGCCTGGATATCCGCACCGTCCAGGGCAAGGCCTCCTTCCCCACCGTGCTGCGCCAGGCCGGCGCCGACGACGCCGACATGCTGGTGGCGGTGACCAACAGCGACGAGGTGAACATGGTGGCCTGCCAGGTCGCCTACACCCTGTTCAACACCCCGACGCGCATCGCCCGCGTGCGTGAAGCCGCCTACCTGACCCGCACCGGACTGTTCGACAACGAGGCGATTCCGGTCGACGTGCTGATCAGCCCCGAACAGGTGGTGACCAACTACATCAAGCGCCTGGTGGAATACCCCGGCGCCCTGCAGGTGATCGACTTCGCCGAGGGCAAGGCGCAGCTGGTGGGCATCCGCGCGTACTACGGCGGACCTCTGGTGGGCCAGGAGCTGCGCCAGCTGCGCGAGCACATGCCCAACGCCGATACCCGCGTGGCGGCGATCTACCGCCGCAACCGGCCGATCATCCCCCAGGGCGACACGGTGATCGAGGCCGACGACGAGGTGTTCTTCATCGCCGCCAAGGCCCACATCCGCGCGGTGATGGGCGAGATGCGCCGGCTGGAGGACAGCTACAAGCGGATCATCATCGCCGGCGGCGGCAACATCGGCGAGCGCCTGGCCGAGGCCATCGAGAGCCGCTACCAGGTGAAGATCATCGAGATGAACCCGGCCCGCTGCCGGCACCTGTCGGATCACCTGGACAGCACCATCGTCCTGCAGGGCAGCGCCTCCGACCGCGACCTGCTGATGGAAGAGAACATCGGCGACACCGACCTGTTCCTCGCCCTGACCAACGACGACGAGGCGAACATCATGTCCTCGCTGCTGGCCAAGCGGCTCGGCGCGCGCAAGGTGATGACACTGATCAACAACCCCGCCTACGTGGACCTGGTGCAGAGCGGCGACATCGACATCGCCATCAGCCCGCAGCTGGCCACCATCGGCACCCTGCTGACCCACGTGCGCCGCGGCGACATCGAGAGCGTGCACTCGCTGCGCCGGGGCGCCGCCGAGGCCATCGAGGTGGTCGCCCACGGCGATGCCAAGTCGAGCAAGGTGATCGGCCGCAAGATCAGTGATGTGCACCTGCCGCCGGGCACCACCATCGGTGCGGTGATCCGCGACGATGACGTGCTGATCGCCCACGGCGAGACGGTGATCGAAACCGGCGACCACGTGATCCTCTTCGTGGTCGACAAGAAGCGCATCCGCGACGTGGAGCGCCTGTTCCAGGCGGGCCTGACCTTCTTCTAAGCCATCCAGGCCGCCCTTGGGCGGCCTTGCCAGTTAAATCCGCGGCGCTTTCAGACAGGTCCTACAGCGCCGCCGTCCCTCCCTTGTCACCCTGCGTGGTCTGTTCCAGCTTGTCTGCCTACGGTCATGCGCTACTCCTCCATCGGTCGAATCCTCGGCGTGCTGCTGATGCTGTTCAGCGCCACGCACCTGCCGCCGCTGCTTGTGGATCTTTATTACACCGAGCACGCCTGGCAGCCCTTCGCGCTGTCGTTCCTGGTCACGTTGCTGACCGGCTTCGCCATCTGGTGGCCCTGCCGCAAGCACAATCAGGACCTGCGCATCCGCGACGGCTACCTGGTGACCGCGCTGTTCTGGATCGTGCTGGGCTCCTTCGGGGCCTTGCCCTTCGCGCTGTCCGACGCACCGCACATGGGCGTCGCCGACGCGCTGTTCGAAGCCTTCTCCGGGTTGAGCACCACCGGCGCCACCGTCCTCACCGGCCTGGATAAGCTGCCCCACGCGATCCTCTACTACCGCCAGCAACTGCAATGGCTGGGCGGCATGGGCATCGTGGTGCTGGCGGTGGCGGTGATGCCGATGCTCGGCATCGGCGGCATGCAGCTGTACCGCGCGGAAATGCCCGGCCCGCTCAAGGAAAACAAGCTCTCGCCGCGCATCGCCGATACCGCCAAGACCCTGTGGTTCCTCTACTGCGGCCTGACCCTGGCCTGCGCAATGGCCTACTGGGCAGCCGGCATGAGCCTGTTCGACGCCATCGGCCACAGCTTCTCGACCATCGCCATCGGCGGCTTCTCCACCCATGACGCTAGCATCGGCTACTTCGACAGCCCGCTGATCGAGCTGATCTGCATGTTCTTCCTGGTGGTCTCCGGGATCAATTTCAGCCTGCACTTCCTCGCCTGGCGCCAGCGCCGGATCAGCCATTACCTGAAGGACCCGGAGTGCCGGGCGTACCTGGGCATCCTGCTGGCGCTGTTCCTGATCACGGCGGCGACACTCATCCTCCATCATCACTACGAGTCGCCGCTGCAATCGATTCGCTATGCGGCCTTCATGGTGGTCTCGGTGGCCACCACCACCGGGTTCGGTCTCGCGGATTTCAGCACCTGGCCGACGCTGCTGCCCTACCTGCTGCTCTACAGCACCTTCATCGGCGCCTGCGCCGGCTCCACCGGCGGCGGCATGAAGGTGATGCGCGTGCTGCTGGTGTACCGCCAGGGCATGCGCGAGTTCCTGCGCCTGCTGCACCCCAACGGGGTGTTCCTGGTGAAGCTGGGTCGGCGCACGGTGCCGGACCGCGTGGTGGAGTCGGTGTGGGCATTCTTCTCAATCTACCTGGTGACCTTCGTCAGCCTGATGCTGGTGCTGCTGGCGCTGGGCGTGGACCAGCTCACGGCGTTCTCCACCCTGGCTTCCTGCCTGAACAACCTCGGTCCGGCGCTGGGTGAAGCGGCCGTGCACTACGGCAGCCTGCCGGCCAGCGCCAAGCTGGTGCTGAGCCTGGCGATGGTGCTCGGGCGGCTGGAGGTGTTCTCACTGCTGATCCTGCTGACGCCCGCCTTCTGGCGCAGTTGAGGCACAATGACGGGCGACGTAACCGGAGGCCCGCCATGATCGACTCGCTGGAAAAAATGCTCGCCAAGGGTGTGGATAACCCGCTGCTGCGCTTCGGCCTGGGCAAGGGTTATCTGGATGCTGGCGATGCGGCAAAGGCCGCCGAGCACCTGCGCCGCTGCGTGGAGCAGGACCCGAAGTATTCCGCCGCCTGGAAGCTGCTGGGCAAGGCGCTGCAGGCAGGGAGCGACCTCGACGGCGCCCGCGCTGCCTGGACCGACGGCCTGGCGGCCGCCCAGGCCCATGGCGACAAGCAGGCGGAAAAGGAGATGACGGTGTTCCTGCGCAAGCTGGACAAGACAAAGGGCGCCTAGGCGCCCTTTTTCATGGTCGGCGGAGCAGCGCGGACGCTACTGCGCTGCGAGCTCAGGCCACCGAAGGTTGCCGGCGCAGGTTGCGGGTGATGGCGCTGAGCAGCATGCCGTAGAGCGGCACGAAGAGCATGAGCATCACCGCCAGCTTCACGCCGTAGTCGACCCAGGCGATCTCCACCCAATGCTCGGCCATGAAGGCGTTGTCGCTGTGCCAGAAGGCAATGGAGAAGAAGGTGAAGGTGTCCAGCAGGTTGCCGAACAGGGTCGAGACCACCGGGGCGATCCACCACTGGCGCATCCGCCGCAAGCGGTCGAAGACCTGGATGTCGAGAATCTGGCCGAACACGTAGGCGAGGAAGCTGGCCAGGGAAATCCGCGCGACGAAGGTGTTGAATTCGCCCAGGGAGGCGAAACCTCTGAAGGCTCCTTCCTGGAAGATCACCGAGATCACGTAGGAAGCCAGCAGCGCCGGAATCATCACCCGCGCGATGACCAGCCGCGCCGGGCGCTTGCCGAGCAGGCGGACGGTGAGGTCGGTGGCCAGGAAGATGAACGGGAAGCTGAATGCGCCCCAGGTGGTGTGCCAGCCAAAGAGGGTCATTGGCAGCTGCACCAGGTAGTTGCTGGCGATGATGATCAGGATGTGGAACGCGACCAGGCCGGCGAGTGCGCCGCGCCTTGCCGCCGGAAGGGATGCCGACATGCTTGGGCCTTTTTCGTCGATGGGGTGAGGGAACCCATGCCCGGCACCATGCCGAGCGGCGCGCATTCTATCCGATCCGGACCCTGAAGTCAGGTTTTTACTGAGTGTTTTTTGTTCAGATGGAGATCGGCTGCGGGGAGAGCGGAGAGGCTTTCACAGGAGAGACGGGTGCACCCGGTCGGCCCCCTGAGATCACCCCTACAGGCATGCACTGTGGCTTGTCCGTAGGAGCGCTTGCTCGCGAACGGGCGTACTCAGGCGCCTTCGACGAATCGAAAACCCGCACCCTCGGCGTCGGTGCGAATCACTTCCATCAGCAGAACCGGCGCCTCTATCGGCAGGTCCTGCACCTGGCCACTGACCTGGGTGCCGCTGGGCAATCCAGCCAGCGCCTCGTGGCGCACATAGACGCCGCCGTCGGACAGATCGCGGGTATGGCCGAACACCTCGCCGAAGCTGGGATGGCTGATCTTGATCCGGCACTTCATAGGGGTACGCGGGTATTGCCGTTGGTTGGCCATGGATGGCATCCGTCCTGAATGTCAGCGCACTAATGGGCCTGAAAGCGGGTGCCCAGGTCAAGCCAGCCGTTGCAGCAGCCGGCCATCGCGTCACCGGGCATTGAATGGGCACGGGAGACGCCCTCCCCATTCCCCCCCGCAACCACCGGGAGGAGCTACGCAAGCGGAAGCGGGAGGAGGGCGGTCAGCACCTCAATACCACTTCGCCTCGCCTTCCGGACGCTTCTTGAAGCGCTTCATGGTCCACATGTACTGGCTCGGGTAGGCGCGCACGTAGCGGGCCAGTTCGCGGCTCAAGGCAGCGACCGAGACTTCCATGTTCTTGTCGTACATGTCCGCCGGCGCAGCCTCGAGGATCACCTTGTAGCCGCTGCCGTCGGGCAGGCGCACCGCGTGGAAGAACACCCCGCGCGCCTTGCCGCGCGACAGCAGGGAGGGCACGAACTTGCTGGTCAGCGCCGTGGTCCCCAGGTAGGGCACGAACAGGCCCGAGCCCAGGTCCGGCTCCGGGTCGCACGGGATGCCGACGCAGCCGCCGCGCTTCACTTCCTTGATCACGCTCATGATGCCCTCGGGAGTCGAAGGCGCGACGCGGTTGCCCAGCTGCACGCGCTGCTTCTTCAGCAACTCGTCCACCGCCTTGAGCTTGGGTGGGCGGTAGAAAATGATCGGCTTGGCGTAGGAGCAGTAGAAGTGGTTGAGCACTTCCCAGTTCCCCAGGTGGCTGGTGATGCCGACCAGGCCATCGCCGGAAGCCAGCGCTTCCTCCAGCACTTCCATGCCTTCCACTTCGAGGATGTACTGCAGCGACTTCTGCGGCGACCACATCCAGGCGCAGGCGCTTTCGGTGAGCGTGCGACCGATGTCCATCAGGCTCTGGCCGAGCAGCTTCTCCAACTCCGCCTGCGAAAGCTCGGGGAAGCAATGCGCCAGGTTGGTCCGCGCCACCTCGCGGGAACGGTTGGGAATCTTCCACATCAGCCAGCCGATGCCCGCGCCCAGGGCCCCCACCGCGCGCCACGGCAGCATGGCGAACAACCGCAGGAAGCCCACCACCAGTGCGCCCTTGAATTTCTCCACGGGAAACTCCTTCATTCAGAGGCGCACATTCTAACCAGCGGTGGAGAACGAAGGCGAAAGACGTACAGCAATCGGCCTGAATCCGTATAGCAGGCCTATATCACGTAGGAGCGAGCTTGCTCGCGAACCGCCCAGCACTCATGTCGCCGGGAAACTCTGTTCGCGAGCAAGCTCGCTCCTACAAGTTACGTCCCCGTCCGTGATCAGGAGAGTTCGGCATAACGGTCGCAGTCGGTGGTGTGGTCCATCACCATGCCGGTGGCCTGCATGAAGGCGTAGCAGATGGTCGGGCCGACGAAGTTGAAGCCGGCCTTGCGCAGCGCCTTGCTCATGGCTTCGGCCTCGGGCGTCACCGCCGGAACTTCGCCGCGCGCGCTGAAGTGGTTGACCTTGGGCTGGCCGCCGACGAAGGACCAGAGGAAGCCCACCGGATCGGACAGCTTCAGCCAGGCCTGGGCGTTCTGTCGCGCCGCCTTGAGCTTGGCGAAGTTGCGGATGATGCCCGGGTCCTGCATGCGCGCCTCGATTTCCTCATCGCTCATCCGCGCCAGGCGCTCGGGATCGAAGCCGAACAGCACCTCACGATAGCGCTCGCGCTTCTTCAGCACGGTGATCCACGACAGCCCGGCCTGGGCACCCTCGAGGATCAGCATCTCGAACAACGCTCGCGCATCGCGCTGGGGCACGCCCCATTCGGCGTCGTGGTAAGCGATGTACAGCGGGTCGTCGTTACACCAGAAGCAACGGGGCATGGCAGTCGTCCTGACAGGGAAAGTCCGACTATAGACAAATGGCTGTATGAAAATACAGTCATCCGGCGGATTTTCCTGTGGATTGGTGAACGTCCGCCGGGCGCCCGGAAACGCTGTAAAGCCCAAGCTGCAAGCGTCTTGCGGTATACTGCCGGGTTTTAGTCGCATACCCAGCACAGGTGAAATTCGTGAGCCAGACTACGCCCGCCGTGCCCACCTTCCAGGACCTGATCCTCGCCCTGCAAAAATACTGGGCTGATCAGGGCTGCGTGGTGCTGCAGCCCTATGACATGGAAGTAGGCGCCGGCACCTTCCACACCGCCACCTTCCTCCGCGCCGTCGGCCCGGAAACCTGGAACGCAGCGTACGTGCAGCCCAGCCGCCGCCCCACCGACGGCCGCTACGGCGAGAACCCCAACCGCCTGCAGCATTACTACCAGTTCCAGGTGGTGCTCAAGCCGAACCCGGAAAACTTCCAGGAACTGTACCTGGGCTCGCTGAAGGCCATTGGCATCGACCCGCTGGTCCATGACATCCGTTTCGTCGAGGACAACTGGGAATCGCCGACCCTCGGCGCCTGGGGCCTGGGCTGGGAAATCTGGCTGAACGGCATGGAAGTCACCCAGTTCACCTACTTCCAGCAGGTGGGCGGCATCGAGTGCTACCCGGTCACCGGTGAGATCACCTACGGCCTGGAACGCCTGGCCATGTACATCCAGGGCGTCGATTCGGTGTACGACCTGGTCTGGGCCGACGGCCCGTTCGGCAAGGTCACCTACGGCGACGTGTTCCACCAGAACGAGGTGGAGCAGTCGACCTACAACTTCGAACACGCCAACGTCGAGAAGCTGTTCGAGCTGTTCGACTTCTACGAAAGCGAAGCCAACCGCCTGATCGAGCTGCAGCTGCCGCTGCCGACCTACGAGATGGTCCTCAAGGCCTCGCACACCTTCAACCTGCTGGACGCCCGCCGCGCCATCTCGGTGACCGAGCGTCAGCGCTACATCCTGCGCGTGCGCACCCTGGCCCGCGCCGTGGCGCAGAGCTACCTGCAGGCCCGCGCCCGCCTCGGCTTCCCGATGGCCACACCCGAACTGCGTGACGAAGTACTGGCCAAGCTGAAGGAGGCCGAATAATGAGCGCGAAGGATTTCCTCGTCGAACTGGGCACCGAAGAGCTGCCACCCAAGGCGCTGAAAAGCCTCGGTGAAGCCTTCCTGGCCGGCATCGAGAAGGGCCTGAAGGCCGCCGGCCTGACTTACGCCGCCGCGCGCTGCTACGCCGCACCGCGCCGCCTGGCCGTACAGATCGACCAGCTCGCCGTGCAGCAGCCCGATCGCACCGTGAACCTCGACGGCCCGCCGCTGCAGGCCGCCTTCGACGCCAGCGGCAACCCGACCCAGGCCGCCCTGGGCTTCGCCAAGAAGTGCGGCGTGGACCTGGAACAGATCGACAAGAGCGGCCCGAAGCTGAAGTTCAGCCAGAGCATCCCCGGCCAGCCAGCCGTGGACCTGCTGCCGGGCATCGTCGAAGCCTCGCTGAACGAGCTGCCGATTCCCAAGCGCATGCGCTGGGCGGCCCGTCGCGAAGAGTTCGTGCGTCCGACCCAATGGCTGGTGATGCTGTTCGGCGATGCCGTCGTCGACTGCGAGATCCTGACCAAGAAGGCTGGCCGCGAATCCCGTGGCCACCGCTTCCACAACCCGGACAACGTGCGCATCTCCAGCCCGGCCAACTACTTGGAAGACCTGCGTAGCGCCCACGTGCTGGCCGACTTCGCCGAGCGCCGCGAGATCATCGCCAAGCGCGTCGCCGAACTGGCTGCCGAGCAGAAGGGCACCGCCGTGGTTCCGGCCGACCTGCTGGACGAAGTGACCGCCCTGGTCGAGTGGCCGGTGCCGCTGGTGTGCTCCTTCGAGGAACGCTTCCTCGCCGTCCCCCAGGAAGCCCTGATCACCACCATGCAGGACAACCAGAAGTACTTCTGCCTGCTGGATGCCAACGGCAAGCTGCTGCCGCGCTTCATCACCGTGGCCAACGTCGAGAGCAAGGCGCCGGAGCACATCGTCTCCGGTAACGAGAAGGTCGTGCGCCCGCGCCTGACCGACGCCGAATTCTTCTTCAAGCAGGACCAGAAGCAGCCGCTGGAAGCCTTCAACGCCCGTCTGAAGAACGTGGTGTTCCAGGCCCAACTGGGCACCGTGTACGAGAAGGCCGAGCGCGTTTCCAAGCTGGCCGCCTACATCGCCGAACGCATCGGCGGTGACGCGACCAACGCGGCCCGCGCCGGCATCCTCTCCAAATGCGACCTGGCCACCGAGATGGTCGGCGAGTTCCCGGAGATGCAGGGCATCGCCGGTTACTACTACGCCACCGCCGGCGGCGAGGCCAAGGACGTCGCCCTCGCGCTGAACGAGCAGTACATGCCGCGCGGCGCTGGCGCCGAGCTGCCGACCACCCTGACCGGCGCCGCAGTGGCCGTGGCCGACAAGCTCGACACCCTGGTCGGCATCTTCGGCATCGGCATGCTGCCCACCGGCAGCAAGGACCCCTATGCCCTGCGCCGTGCCGCCCTGGGCGTGCTGCGCATCCTCATCGAGAAGCAACTGGACCTGGACCTCGCCGACGCCATTGGCGTGGCCGTCGCCCAATACGGCGACAAGGTGAAGGCCGCTGGTCTGTCCGAGCAGGTGCAGGACTTCGTCTTCGACCGCCTGCGCGCCCGCTACGAGGACGAAGGCGTGGACGTCGCCGTGTACCAGGCCGTTCGCGCCCTCAAGCCGACCGCGCCGCTGGACTTCGACCAGCGCGTGCAGGCCGTGCAGGCCTTCCGTCAGCTGGCGGAAGCCGAGGCCCTGGCCGCCGCCAACAAGCGCGTGTCGAACATCCTGGCCAAGGCAGAAAGCGAGGTACCGGCTGCCGTCAACGTCAGCCTGTTCGCCGAGACCGCCGAGAAGGCCCTTGGCAGCGCCGTAGCGGCTGCCGAAGGCGAAGTCGCCCCGCTGGCCGCGGCTCGCGATTATCGTGCAGCCCTGGCCCGTCTGGCGGCCCTGCGCGCACCGGTCGATGCCTTCTTCGAGGAAGTGCTGGTCAACGCGGACGACAGCGCCGTGAAGGCGAACCGCTACGCGCTGCTGGCCAAGCTGCGCGGGCTGTTCCTCGGCGTCGCCGACATCTCGCTGCTGGGCTGATGCCTGACCGAAAGCCGGGAGTTCGCAACGGTTCGCCGTGACGGACTCCCGGCTTTTTTATTTCCGACTTATCGAAGCGTCTGACTTTATCAAAGCGCCCATGAAGCTACTGATCCTCGACCGCGACGGTGTCATCAACCAGGACTCCGACGCCTACATCAAATCCCTCGACGAGTGGATTCCGATCCCCAGCGCCATCACCGCCATCGCCCAGCTGAGCAAGGCCGGCTGGACCATCGCGGTGGCCACCAACCAGTCGGGCATCGCCCGCGGCTACTATGACCTGGCAACGCTGGAGAGCATGCACCAGCGCCTGCGCGAGCTGGTGGCGGAGCAGGGCGGTGAACTCGGGGTGATCGTCCACTGCCCCCACGGCCCCGACGACGGCTGCGACTGCCGCAAGCCGAAACCCGGTATGCTGCAGCAGATCGCCCGCCACTACGGCATTGAGCTCCACGGCATCTGGTTCGTGGGTGACAGCCGGGGTGACCTGGACGCCGCGCTGGCCGTCGATTGTCAGCCAGTGTTGGTGAAGACCGGCAAAGGCGAGCGCACCCTGGGCAAAACCTTGCCCGAGGGCACCCTGGTATTCGACGATCTGGCGGCAGTCGCTGCCCATCTACTTTCCTGAGGATTCATCACAGTGCAGGCCATCAGAACCGTTCTCTTCTACCTGCTGCTGTCGTTCAGCGCCTTCGTCTGGGGCACCCTCAGCCTGTTCATCGCGCCCTTCCTGCCATTCCGCGCGCGCTATCGCTTCATTGCCCAGGCCTGGTGCAAGTTCGCGGTCTGGCTGGCCACCTGGATGGTCGGCGTGCGCTATGAGCTCAAGGGCGTGGAGAACATCCCCGAGCAACCCTGCGTGATCCTGGCCAAGCACCAGAGCACCTGGGAAACCTTCTTCCTCACCGGCTACTTCGAGCCGCTCAGCCAGGTGCTCAAGCGGGAGCTGTTGTTCGTGCCCTTCTTTGGCTGGGCCATGGCGCTGCTCAAGCCCATCGCCATCAACCGTGACCAACCCAAGGTGGCCCTCAAGCAGATGGCCAAGCAGGGTGACGAACGCCTGAAGCAGGGCGCCTGGGTACTGATCTTCCCGGAAGGCACCCGCGTTCCCACCGGCCAGATCGGCAAGTTCTCTCGTGGCGGCGCGGCCCTGGCGGTCAACGCCAACCTGCCGGTGCTGCCGATCGCGCACAACGCCGGGCACTGCTGGCCGAAGAACGGCTGGGCGAAATACCCCGGTACCATCCAGGTGGTGATCGGCCCGGCGATGTTCGCCGAGGGGGAGGGCGCACGCGCCATCACCGAGCTCAACCAGCGCGCCGAGAACTGGGTGGTGCAGACCCTGCGTGACATGGGCGAACTGCCGCCCGAAGCCACGCCTCAGGCCGTCGCCGAAGCGTCCTGAGACCGTTCTCGGAGAAAGTAGCCGGACAAAAGAAAAGGGCCCCGAGGGGCCCTTTCTTTTTGCCTGCGTTCCGGCCGTGACTGTCGAGGGGCACATAACCTGTCGCTACCCCCTCCAGAAAAATCAGGGGTTGCAGAGGCGTTATGGGCGCTAAAAGTGTCGCCTCCCGACCGGAATTAATGTCCTTTCCCAGCACTCTGGCTTCAATAAATGTCGCTTTGCGCAGCTACCTGCCGGCGGGATCGATGCGGCTGAAGTACTCGTCCGCGAGACGCCTAGCTTCAGCATCATCTGCGGCGCTCAGCGGCTCAAGCTCGACACCCTCATGTCCTGCAACATACATCGGACCGCCTTGATCGTCATCGTAGTCTTCGTCTGCGAACATGCCGCCGTCGTGATAGGCACGCAAAGAGCTTTCCCGCAGGTCCTTTCCCAAGAGCGCCGAAAGGTACACCCAGATCCAATTCTGCTTCGTGCTCTCTTGATCATAGACCTCGATCAGCTCCAGCATCGCCTCGACATCGCCCAGCTCAGCCGCTTCCAGATAACACTGCTTAGCTTCTTCGAAATCCTCCTCGCTTTCAGCATTGTGGGCGCCGCTAACCGCTCTAGCTAATCGAGCGGCCCGATGCCCCAATTTGGCAGCCTCGGCCAGATGATACGCATGACGCTCCGCCTGCATTCTCTCGCGCTCGTAGGCCAGGGCCCATTCCAACTCGATCCCCTGAAGAAGGCGCCCCTGCTTCAAGAGGGAGTACCAGTACTCTGATCCTTCGAGGACAGAATGCTCATCCCTTCTATATATATGTGCCAACGCGAAATGCGCAGACGCATTTCCTCGTCGAGCCGCCGCTTCAAGCCCTTCCATCAAAAGCTCAACCCTATCGAGATCGATGGCGGGAGTGAAATCCTCGTAGGGCGCTTGCTCGAAATCATCCTCATCTTCCCACTCGACGTCTTCGGGCTCCCAGGGGGCGCCGTCAAGCAGGTCTGGGACTCGCTCGATTGCAGCGGCACCAAGCCGATTTTCTCCGATGATCTGTAGCAACACGCTCCCAGCAACATCAGCTGCCGCTTGATAACCCAGAGCCACTAGCCGTGATTGGAGTACTAGTAAGTCGCCTGGGCGAGGCTCAACGGCATTGCACAAATTCACGATGACGTGATTTGCCGTCAGCGCTGCACTGGACTTGAACCCGAAGCTCGCCGCCAGTAGCTCGATGACGTGGGAATGCCGAAAGGCCAGATGAGTCGCCGACTCAAGCTGTTGCTTCGTTGCGTACGCGAGATTTTTGATAGCCATGAAACCGTCCTCGTCGCCTGGCGTACGCGGAGCAGTCGGCACACGTTTAAGCCCCGGACGGCAGGCTTGGAAGGCTTCTTAGCTAGGAGAGAAGAAAAGCAGAAGGTGAATCGCCGTTTTTAACTCGTGTGCAAGTTGGGCTGGCGCCTGCCCGCGATTCTAGCGAGAGGTCCGGTCCGCGTCGAGTCAGCCGCGACTCACTTTCGGTCCAAAAGCTGGGGGCGCACGGTAGCGCGCTGTAGTACAGGACAGAACCCATCATGGCCCATACAGCACGGCTTCGGCAGCCATGCCCTATCTGAGCCCAAGCAAAAAAGCCTGCTAAAGCAGGCTCTTACGAAAATTCGCTCAGTGAGTTGCATTTTTGGCTCAGTGAGTGATTTAATTTGCTCACTGAGCGACTTGCACTCGCTCAGTGAATTAAACTCACAAGCTGGAGTTATCGAGCATGAACCATCAATTTATCCTGGGGGAAAACCAGGAACCCCTCTTCGCCGTCATTCCGTACAGCGAGTATACGCGGGTCTTTGCGCCGAAAGAGCAAGCCGTCCAAGAAAGTAAACAGCCGAAGCACATCCCTCTCTCCATCCGCCTGCCTAACGGTGGTCCGGACGCCTCTATTGATCTGCCGCGCTTCGTCGATTTCTGGTGCCGCAAAGGCATCCTTAGCATGCCGATCAACCAGCGTGCCAAACCCTTCAAAGACTTTGAGAGCCGCGAGCGCTTCTCTGTGGAGGCCATGGTTCGCATGTGCTTTGTGCCGGAGTCCTATCGCAACACCATGC
Source organism: Pseudomonas sp. NY15181 (assembly GCF_048068055.1). Taxonomy (NCBI): domain Bacteria; kingdom Pseudomonadati; phylum Pseudomonadota; class Gammaproteobacteria; order Pseudomonadales; family Pseudomonadaceae; genus Pseudomonas; species Pseudomonas sp. NY15181. The sequence goes on from NZ_JBLUPT010000002.1 coordinate 489,539, forward strand.
AGGTAATTACGGAGGTTACCGACCAACTGGTCGAAACCGGTCTGTTCCGACTGGTGAAGTTTGATAGTGCCCGGATGGTAAACGGTGAAATCTTCGTCCGCTCTAAGGCGCTCGTCACGGACGAGGACGAACGCCTGGATATCGAGAAGTACAAACGCGCAGTCAAATGCCTGGAAATCGTTGAGGATGCCGCAGTTCAGTTCGTGGCGGCAAACAAACCGATTCAGCCCATCAGCGACAATTGGTGGCTCCATAATCCCCACCGGTAACCGGAACTCTTTCTCCCCGCCCCCTCGCCAGTGGACGCCGGCGAGGGTTTTCCTTTCCGGAAGAAGCAGGCTGGGAGAAGCCGGAACTCCCAAAACCCCACATCCGACTGAAGTGGGGCTCTACCCAGCGTGAAAACCTGTACGTCCGCCGGTCACAAATACAGGTGCATCTCGAATTCAACCCAGTTGCCCTTATCAACCTGAACAGGTCCAAACCCCCAAAAATCTCTCAGCACCTCTGCATGAGGATGCTTGTAGCCACGGTGCATCGGGTCTGAGCAGAACACACTGTATTGGGGACGAACTTGTGCGGCCATACCAGGGAACCAGTTATTCCTGGAGCCGTGATGCATCACCTGAAGCACATGAATGCTTTCCATGCGATCCTCGCCCAAGTACTCATGTAGCGCATCAAAGCGAGACTGGCTGTTTAGGTACCCGTCTCCGGTATACAGCACTGCACCGAGCGGCGTGTCGGGCGTCCCTCTGGTTCGATACGCATGAGAGTACCAGCGGCACCTGTATTCGTAGCTGGTGCTTTGGTACCAGGCGAGGCTCCGGTTGACCAAGCCGGCATAAAGGAACAGAGAAATCATGTTCCGCTCCTCCGGACCGGAGCCGAACGTCTTGAGATACGTCCTCTTCAATCCATTGAGCGCCAAGGTTTTATCATCCGGATCGGGCTTATTCAGCAGGTCGTGGCGGAGCTTCTCCACACGAGCCTTGAAACTTTTGGACACTTTACTAGCGAGACTCGCATCGTTATACGGTACGAACTCCCAGAAACCGGACACGGTAATAGCAGAACCCGCGCTCAGATACAGCACTTCGATGCCTGATTTCGCCTCGACCTCTTCCTTGTAGCGGCGCCTTTCATCTTCAGGTGGCAGGCTCGTCTCATCGATGACCTCGAATTCAGTTTCTAGCCTGTTGCCATAGCGCCCATTGGTCGGTTTTCGCTCTTCCTTTATTTGCTTTGTATTGCTCTGTTTGTCCAGCGGCCGACGTTCGTCCGGATCAGGCTCAGGAAGGTCAGCTTGCCCCACCGCGTCACCTGATGGCATAGCAAACAAGATACGCTTGACGCGTGCATTCGGAATTTCTGAGATGAAACCAACAGGGTCCAGGAGGAATCGGGCTAAAGGCGCTCTGAACGTAATGTTTGCCTCAATTACCAGAATGAGCCTCTGCCAGAGCGGCATGTACGGCAATAGCAAATCTTCGACCGAGACCCTCATAAGCAGCTTGACCATGCCACTGATGTGGTCCTTGTCAAAATGCGAAATGGTAACGAGATCGACATTCCAGAACGTCGAAAACCTGTCCAATGCATCATCCAAGTATGATTGCGAAGAAGTGGTGCCACAGTCGTAAACCCAGGTAAACGAGGCCCCCTCGCGTCCTGGGGAGAAAATCTTCCCGGAGCTAAAGAGCCCCTGGCCTACCGGATAAAAACTATGGCTCACGAAGACATCGGACATCTGTAAAAACTTCCCTGCGAATTTTTCCAGTAGCTATGGATACTCCACCTAACCCGCCAGTCCCCCGGCAATGGTGGACAGACCACAGAGTCTCTAGGAAAGGTGATTCCATCGAGGTCAGTCTTGAACGCTCGAAGATAGAGGATGCTTAGCCAAATTTGGTTGATTAGCTGAGGAGCAAATCAATCGAAAACAGCAAATCCACCTGCCAGCTCCGCGCTGCCCCCGGTAAGAAACCTCCGCCCTTGCTTACGTAGCCAGCTCAACCAGCATGGCTGGGTGGCGATGCTGGTATCTCCGGCAAGCCTAAATAGAGGAGGCTAAATGGTTTACATCCCGTCGTAAATGGCGGTGAATTCAAAACCTTCGGGGCGAATCCAGAGCTTGTTGTTATTCTTCCCTCCCCGGTTCAACCAACCGAAAACCAGGAAATGCATACCTTCAAGCTCTGACCATTTGATGCGGTGATAGCTCAGAAACGACGCACAAATGTCCTGCCGGATCACCACGCTTACGTCTTCCTTGTCGCCCGTATTGATCCAGTGCTCTTTGTTTTTTCCGGGACGAATATCTTGAATATCACCCCAGAATCCTTTGAATCTCCCGACATGAGCGTCGGTGACTTCAGAGAAATTGACGAAGAGGTCGTGCACTCGAAAAACATCAAACCCCGGAAGCTCAATGGTCTGATCCGACCGCCTAAATTCTTCCAAGAAAATCAGATTCTTCAAAATGGGCCGTAGCCTACGCTTAGAGACCGCCTGTCGATTACCACCGGGCCCAACATGCCTACCGCCTCTGGTACCACCCTCAGCCCCCGACTCCGGATCACCATTTACTAGTTCCGCAGCCCCATAGCGGAGGTCCAGAACAATGTGGTCTCCTGGATTGCGGAGCATGTCCTTATCTTCGCCACCACCTTCACCCTGCTCAGATTCTGGTGCCGCGAGCGGGCAATTAACATGAGGTCTCGCACGGAAATGCGGTCCTTGGCCACTTCGAGCCTCTTTGACAAAAATGGCCCGCGTACTGCACCTGATGCAGATCAGGTGCCGACGCTTGATGGCTATTTCGGGGGGAGGAAGCTTGGCGAATTTCACTGCGGAATACTCGCTACCATCCAGAGTGCACTTTGCTACATCCATCAGTGTCTTCGCTTATACCGTCAACTAGCGGGAAACCATCTTCAGGGAGGGGGTTTTTAATGCTCACCCTGCCCCTCTCACGCATCTTCTGATCGAATCACGCCCCCGCAGAGCGGGGGCTTTCACCAGCTCAGCCGGTCAGGTGAGGTCGACTATCGGAGCAATGGGACCGTAAGCCTTGACTGCTGCAATGCCGCCGTCTCGCGCTTGAGCAGTGGTATAGGTCTCGCTCTTGCCGATCACTTGCCCATTACTTGCGTGCAGAGTGAAGTAGTACTGGTAGTTAACGGACGTGAGCTTCTTGTAGTTGGTGTCGTATGGCGAGTGCACCTTCACCGATTGGATACCATTCTGGCAGTTCGCCTTGGTGGTATAGCCTTCACTGGCCAGGATTTTCTCGCCATTCGGCGCCTTCAAGCGGAAGTAATACTGACGATCCACACCCAGGAAAATTTCGTATTTCGCGCTCATGATGATGATCTCCTACTTCTCTTTCCGGACGCCTTTGAAGGGCGTTTTGTCCGACGTTTTCACGTCCATGAATTGACCGGTTTCCGCGTCGCGCTTGACCCAATGTCCAGACGGAGTCTGAGTCTGGGAACGCTGGCGCACTGCACCGTTACGATGTCCATCACCTGCCGGAGGGTTAGTAGCCATATCGATTACCACTCTGCTTAACTGATTCAGTTTAACCAGGTATCGCAAAAATCCCTGGAGTCGGTGCAGAGACTATGCCTTAATTCTGAATTTGTAAACCTGTTTAAGCAGATTCACCGATGGCCAGGTAGACGTATTCAATACCACCTGACTCAGCTGCCTCTTCTGCCCTAAGGATGTACCCCTGGTCCTTAAGCTTCTTCAGCTTGGTGCTGGCATTAGGGACGGAGATTTTCAGCGCTTCTGCCACCTTCGCTGCGGTAACCGAGCGCTGGGACAGCACGCAATCCAATAGCGCCCTCGTGGAAGAGCTGATCTCTGGCCCGATAATGTCGTAACCGTCATTCGCCCAGACAGTCAGAGGGATATCTTTGGCCTGAGCCGCATAGCTCCAGTTGTCCAGCAGGTCTCGACTTTTGAGATCCTTCAGGAAAAAACCACGCTCTCCCTTGAAAAGCTTGGCTACGGCAACAACGCTTTCTCGTGGAAAGGATGCGTCTGTTGCTTCGATGCCGGCGAGGGAGACTCCAAAAATGGAGTACTGGGGATGGGTGTCAACAAACTCGGTCAGCTTCCCAAAGGTCGCTTTCCCCTGAACGTTGCCAAAGGGATGGTCGTCTTCGGTGAAGTCTATGAGCTTCACAGTGATCGATTTCTGATTCATTTGCTCAGTTTAACGAGGAGGCTTTAGCTGTCAATTAAGAAGTCGAAGCAGATGTGGGTTCCCAAGATGGACGGCATGTCCACACGAGGGTAGCTGCGGTTAAGCTGCCCACCGCTGTAAACCATTGTCAGCTCGAAGTTTTTTTGCCTGACCGTGACGGTGGCATTGAAGTTAGCTGCCACGTCACCACTGCGTTTCAAGCCGAGCCCTCTACCGTCTTCATTAGCGCTAGAGACTCGACCTTGCTTGAAAACGTACAAAACGAGTTCTGCACCAGCCTCCGGCTTCGAGAAGTCGAGCCTATGAAAAAGGTCCTGATACTTGTGCTCCAGAACAGGTTGAAGGCTTCCTACGATGCCTATCCCGCTGTCAGAGATCACCACCTGAATCTTCCCACCTCTCGGATAGTACTGAAGAGCTGCAAAGCCCGGAATCTCTGACTTTGCGTGATCCCTGACATTACCAAATAACTCGGAAATGAACGTGAAAGCAGATTGCGAATACTGCTCGCCCGCGCAATTCACGAGGCTATTTTTCAAGCGCTTGGGGATGGATTCATCTGGATTACGATGGTCAATCGAAGCAAGCTCGACCACACCGTCATTTTTTCCGCGGTGGGTCACTGCGCCAGACTGGGAAGGGCGCTCCGGAACCACGCACACTGCACCGGCTAAGTGGTCAAAAAAACCAAGCCGGTTGAAGTAAGTCAGCGTTGACTTGCACGCGCTGAAGTCAATCGTCACGCTTTTCCTAAGCATGACCAACTGATTACACAGGGCCAGGATGCGCGCAGCTGCGTCGATCATGATCTTGCAGCCTTTAGGCACGACGAACTCGACCTCCGAGCAGGTCTCATCCAGAGGCGATCCGGTTACTGCAAGCAAATTTTCAAATGAGGAGGCCCCCACCCATGCCTCTTCCTCAAGAGCGACAGTCAGCTTGTTCGGCTCAGTCAGCGACCAGTGCTGCTCATCATCATGAGCGAATGTCTTGGGGTTCTTGTAGAGCAGGGAGTTAACCACCCCTTTTTCCAACCCTAGTTGCCGGGCAATTTCTCTTCCCTTGGCTCTAGGGTTTGACCGGAGAAATCGCGCAATTTGAGCAATCATCTAAGCAAACAACCACCTAACTTCCTTGGCTGTTGGCATCTGGGAGTTCTGAGGAACTCGCCAGACACCATTCTCAAGCACACCGTTTCCAATTCGCATCCCAACAGAACGGCTGGCCGTCCGAAGAAACCTAAAGGGGATTGTACTGGTCAGGGAAAAGCGTCAGTACATCAATCAATTCCCAACCCGAGCTGCTTAGCAGGTTGGAACTGAAAGCGAACGGGTTTACTGAGCTTCCTTACGATCCCCTCATCAACGCCTCGATTCAACCATTGAGTAAGTAGTGACTTGGGTAGCTCGAAACGCTCGGCGAGTGACTCAGCGGTAAGAGGCTCGTCCAGCCCCTCCAGCTTGTGAAGGAACAAGCGATAGAAACTCAATTCGGTCAGCCCCTCCAACAATAGGGGAGCGCTCTCACTATCTGCTTCGGCTTGACGTTCGCTTACTACGTTTACCGGTACGCTCGCCTGTGAAGGGGGCGCATCATCACTGGCCGGACCTTCAATGGGTTCTGCGTTGACAGCCTGCCGAAGGAGGATGGACTGTGCGGAAACTTCTTGGTCAGCATCTTCCCCAAGGCCTTCCGCCTCTGGAGGATCGACGACGGTCAATAGATCTTCCGTAGGTTGGGATGAGGTAGGCTGAGGCGCTGGCAACGAGATAGCGGCTATTTCATCAGCGTTATCGCTACACCAAGTACCGCCTTTGAGCACTAGCTCTGCATTGCCAGCATCAGGATCCGTGGTTCTCTTTACCCACAAGGGAACCCATCCATGCTTGAGGTTTTCTACAGCCCCATTCCAAGTACCACCTTTGAGGCCTGAGTGAACCACCAACGCAGCCTGGCTGAGGCAGTAAATATATTTATTGCGGGCCATAGCATTACCCGCATTGAAGCCTGCCTCTGGATGAAAGGGCGAAATGAGCACCAGATTGTTGTTCATCAGGCTACTGCGCCACTTCGAGGAGGTCACCGCCTTCAACAGGCTATCGGCCATGACACCACAAGCCGTACCCTCAATCGTCAAACAGCCAAGCATGGCCGCCTCATCGACCCCCCTTGCACCGCCGGAGATTACGGATACGCCCGCATCGGCGAATGCTTCTCCTGCCCTTCGGGTGAAAGCTAGATCTGCATCCACCGCATTGCGCGAACCGATGATGGCAATGCCTCCCTGGTTTAGTAACTTAGCGTTACCGCAGCCAAACAAAACCGGCGGTGCATCTGTGCGCAGGTATTTTTTTAGGCGCCAAGGGTAATCCTGATCTGAACGAGTCAGGATCCAAATGCCTGCTCGACTCCACTTTTCGATTGCCAAGGCCAACGCATGACCGCGACCAAGCAGTTGTTCGATCCGCGCTATTGGAATCTTGGTATCGGACCACCCCCGCAATAGCGCAAGCGCATCGACTCCGAGCAACTGTGCAGGGGTGTTCCCCTGCTCATTCAACCAAAGAGCGAATCGCCCCCACTCACCGGGGGAGAGAGGCTTGGCCTCTCCCGACGTCTTAGAGAAATGAGCAGTCAGCAACAAGATTGCTTGGGTATTAGGGTTAATCATTAGTCATGCGATGCCGTAGAAGAGAGTGCTGTCGGGTAAACCGGACCGCTTCCGGCTTGGCGGAGCAATGCTGCGATAACCGTTAACGTCCACCCAGAATCGACCATATCATCGAGGAGCAGTACTGGCCCGTTTGGCACATCACCCACGATTTCAAATACTCCATCGAGATTTTGGCATTGATGGAAGCGATTTCGTTGGAGCTTCTGTGGGTCGTTATGACGTGTCTTGCACACGGCGTCGATAAACGGAATATCGAGTCTTGCCGCGAGCCGGCGAGCGAAATTAGGTACAAGCTCCGGGTGACCGAAGGAAGGAACACAACATACCCACGTAGGAGCCGGCTCTGGCTGCCAGCGATTGGCAATCATGTCCACCATCGCGTCCACTAGCGTGTCGTCAAAATGGTTTGACGCCTTCCCATCTGCCACTCGCTGCCCCCAACCGGCGTCACGCCAGCGCGACAGCACTCGCCCCTCTTGAGCCTGAATTTCCGAGGGGAGATTATAGGGGAAGCCATACTGCTGAAACGCACCTGATGCCGTCTGCTTCCTGGGTGGAATCGGCATTTCGGCTTGACGTGTGTAGGTCGCAGCAGCGTGCACCAATCCAGCGTCGGTTACGTTCGGCACAATTGACTCGCCAAGGCAGTTGGCACATCGACCACAGGCTTCCGTTTCTGGGTCATCCAACGCTCCTCTCAGAAAAGCCATCAAGCAACCACGCTCGTGCAGATATTCCTGAACCTGCTGCCACTCCTGCTCACGCAACTCGGTCAGGCGGAGAATCCTCTCTTCGTCTAACTGATAGTGAACAGCTGTGCGATGCCACTTGGGGCCGTCTTTGATCAAGGGGGCAGGGCTTTCAACACTGAGATATTTCAGTACTTTTTCAATTGCCCCCTGCGCAAGGTTGGTGTGCCTCTCCAACGCAGAGACGCTCAACCCGTCTGCGCTTGCGAGCGCTTCAAGAACTTCCTCGACTTGCTCTGGCGAAGGAAACGCCGAGCGTCTGAAAAAGGCATGAATATCGTCGTCTTCCGGGCCCGAAAGCAGGACTCCCAGCGCGCGATCAATCGCTCGACCAGCCCGTCCTACCTGCTGGTAGTAGGCGACAATGGACCCTGGCGCCTGATAATGGATCACAAAACCCAAGTTGGGCTTGTCATACCCCATACCCAACGCATTTGTAGCGACCAACACCTTAAGGTCATCTTGCAGCAATCGCTCTTCTAAGTGATGGCGATAGCTGCTGGAATCGGGGAAATCAGGATGCGTGATCTTGCTATGGTACGCAGCGGCTTCGATTCTGTTCCTCATGAGCCAGTCAGCGACCTGATCGGCGTCGTTCTGGGTAAGGGCGTAGACAATCCCGGTCCCCTCCAAGTGAGGGATCTGCTCGGCCAACCAAGCTAACCGTGATGCCTGATCGAGTTGTGGCAGCGTTTGCAGAGCCAAGCTCTCGCGCACTAACGATCCGCGCTGGATCGCGATCTCACCCAACTGGTCGAGAATGTCGGTCACCACCCTGTCGTTAGCGGTGGCAGTGGTCCCCAAAACTGCCGTATTCGCCGGTAGCAAACGCAGGATATTGACGATTCTTCGGTAATCAGGCCTAAAGTCGTGACCCCAGTCGGAAATACAGTGGGCTTCATCCACAACCATCAAGCCAATCCGCTCCGCAATCGGCTGTAGAACCTCATCCACAAAGCCATCATTGGCGAGTCGCTCGGGCGAGATTAACAAGCAATCCACCTGATCGGCCAAGACCCGCTGTTTCGCTTGCTCCCAGTCATCGCGGTTACTGGAATTCATGGTGATGGCCCGGATGCCCAAGCGATTGGCAGCCTCAATTTGGTTACGCATTAGGGCTAGAAGGGGAGAAATGATGATTGTTAGGCCCATACCACGGTCGCGCAAAATGCGCGTGCTGATGAAATAGACCGAGCTTTTTCCCCATCCCGTACGCTGCACAACCAAAAGCTTCTGGCGCTGATTGACCAATGCATCAATTGCTTCCCACTGCCCATCGCGAAATTGAGCAGCTGGATCACTTAAAGCCGTCTTGAGCAACTGCTCTGCGTCGTTGCGATTCATCTTCGTCATTCCTTCGTATGCCGGGGGCTTTCCGTACGCACCGATCACCATCCCAATGGGGGAAGCAATTCAGCAGTTCCGCAATGGGGTCAGACAGAGCCCATAGTTTTGACAAAGTGCAGCAGAGCACATCCTGCATCTACGATGCAATTGAATGCCCGCGCCGAAAGAAGCATGGTGCGATGGGAACATACTGAACAGAAGAAGCTCCGGTTCCCGGGGTATGGCAACCCTACTGATCAAGCCAAAACACCCTCCCCAATTCGACCAATGAGGTCGAGGACGGCTTTTACCTCTACCCCGGTACGCAACCATTCAACCGGACGCCCCCCGCCTAGGCCATGCTGTGGGGTGACGAGCCAATAACGGGCCTTTCCCCAGTCGCCTCCGAACAGGCCCTGCGCGGCATCAAGCACACGCGCCAGCCAGAACAGCCGGTCACTCTGCATCGACGACCATTGGCCACGTCGCCGTGCCTGGCGGACGGCGTAGTCCGACAGCCCTGCTATTTCCGCCAGCGCCCGAACGGTAAATCCGGACGCTTCTGCCATGCGCACGAGCACGGCGTAGTCGAAGCCCCGCCGCACGAGCTGGATGAGTTCTGCGCCCTGCGCGGGTATCCCAACATGGCGCCAGTAGCTCGGGACTTCCCGAGCAACCGGCTGGTAGGGTTTCAGCTCAATCACACACGGCCTCCCTCAGTACGGTACCTGAATGACCTGGTCCAAAAGGGTGTCGGGGGCGTCGACTAGGGGGTCCAGCCAATCGGCCTTCGCCCGCGCCCAGAGTAGGTAGGCCCGCTGCGCTTCACTGGAACCATCTCCACGCACTCGGTCGGCCTGCTCGACGGCATCCAAGTAGGCTCGGATCAGCTGCGCCTCCTGCCAGCGCTTCGCAGCGGCTCGAAGCTCCTTTAGCTTCTGCTGCTCCGACTCCTGGAGCGCCTTCTGTGCCAGCGCTTCGCGACGCTGTATCTCTCGTAACGCCTCTGCGCGGGCCCGCTCCTCACGGTGGCACAGGATACCCACGGCCCGCTTGGCCATCCCGATGACCAGCTTGTTAAGCTGCTCCTCGACTTGCTGGCGTGCGCCGTCCCGAATCAAGCCGCCATATCCGCCATCACCTCGAACTTCCAAACGCCCCGAGGGGGTATAGGTGTATCGAGGCCAGTAGCCCCACCCTCGACGTGCCTTCTCCGCCAGCTCAGCCGCCGTGGGTACATAATCGGCGCGCGCGGTTGACTCCACGATGCTCAAAGACAAGCGCACCCCGAACACCTCCACCTCCAGATGCCGGCTCCCAGCCACTAGGAGGAAACCGCGCACTTCCAAAGCTTGAACCAGCGTATTCGCTATGCGCAACGCGCGGGGGCGCTGTGCCACCGAGACAACAATGTCGAGCCCGTTGCCGTCGGGTAGAGGGAGGCCGCGACTGTCCTTATATGGCTTTTGGAAGGCATCGCGGGTGGCCGCCACCTGAGGGTGCCAACGGGTAACCCGGACGGGGACGGCGATGCGATGTGCCGGGTCTTTTTCCCGCGCCTCCACCGCCTGAAAACGCTCATCTGCCAGCTCCGGCTCTGGAACCCTTGCCGCTGGCGGAACGAACGGTTTCAGCAGCTGACGGGGATCACCTTTGAAATCCTTCAGCTTCGGTTTTGGCGGAATGCCACGCCCAGCTTTTACCTTGGCCCAATGGCCACGCGCCGGCGTCGGCACTTGTAAGCGAGCGCAGAGTTTCTTCAAACCGACATCGGACAGGCCATAGCGTGGCGCCACCACACTCACCGGTTCGGCCCAGACCTCGTCGAGCAATTGGCTTCGGTCGTACTGTTCACGCATCGCTTGCCCCCTGTATATCGCCTGCGGCTGGTGGACGGCAGCCACCTTGGTGCTACCGCGCGGCGAACGTAGGTTAGAACTCGCCCCAGAAATCATCTCGGGCGACCCGGCCAAAGGCCTGCTCATCCGCCGGTTGGTCATCATCAAACATGGTCTGGATCCGTCGCTCCTGCCGCAGATAAGCCAATGTCGCAAAGAAGCAGGACTCACACAGGTACACGCGGTAACACTCGCCGTCATGGTTCGAGCCATACCCCCACTGCGCATGCAAGGTCCCGAACTGCTGGCCATAGTTCGGCACGCGCGTCGCATCTCCGCACACCGCGCAGTGGATGTCGGAATTCGTCTGGCTCTGCTCACTCATCACGATCACTCCTGCCTCTTAGGTGGGAGAGGTTGTTCCGCCGTTTAACCGATTCGGTGTTATGCGAAGTCGGTTCGAATCCCCAACCAGCCCTCAGTGCCGTCCCGCTGGACTCGGCGCTCGCCCGCGCGCGACGGACGCCAGCCAGCGCGTGAGCGATGGTCGACCGTCCCACGCCGCAAAAGTCACCACGACATAGACGCTGCCACTGGCAGTGTGCAGACACCAGTAGGGGCCGCATTGCTCGGCGAAGCAGATCGCTGACGTGCAGATGAGATGCCCATCGTGAAACTGCCCCCAGGCGTCGGCCCGGCAATCGTGGTAAGTGCGCCCGGTGGCGCACCTGGCAAGAAGCAGGACATCCGTCAGATACGCCGTGATTGGCCAGGTAAAAACATAACGACCAGCCGCCGCCAACCGGCGCGCGGCATACACCGACAATTCAGGGGCTTGCGGCATGATCATGACGCTCCTGTTCACTGTCGCGTCAACGGCGTCGACAGCGCGGTACCGCGCGTGAAGATCGCCAGCGTTTCGCGGAGCGAGCGACGACCGCCCTGGGGGTGAAAATTGACGATCAGATACGCCGCGTGGTGAGTGCGCACAACGTAGCGACGCGCGTACCGCACGATGCATTCGACGTCGGCGGTGAACAGCTCGCCATTGTCGTAACCGAGCGCTTTGTAGATGTATCCGCTCAAGCAATGGCAATCGATGCGGGCGTCGATTACGTAACCGTCAATGTATTCTTCGGGATAGTCTTCCAGCAGTGCCGTCAGCAGTTGTTGCCGTTTTCGCAGTGTCAGCATGATCAGTCCCTCACTCAAGGAACCGTAAACCACACGCCCATCGTCAACTGCCCCGATTTACGAGGGGTCTGCGGTTTACGAAGCGACGTCGATAAATAAATTGGATCGCAGGCCTTTACCGCGCGTAGCACACGGCGCTACCCACCCTCCTGCCTTGGGTGGTGACGGACAAGCACAACTCACAACGCTCACGGCGGCACCTCGTGTTGCGGACGCTTGTTCCGCTGCGCGGCGTGGAGGAGGGCATCGATCTCCAGCAACACCCCACGCTGCCCACCGCCCGGTAGGGACGCCCCGCCAACCGCCGCGACGCCGGCGGGCATCAACCCCCGCAAAATCCAATTCGATTTGCTGCCGACGCGCTCAGCCGCATCAGCCAGCACCAGGTAGCGCGAGAGGAAATCGAGCAGTGCTGAAACAGGAATCGCCGTCACCTGCTGCTGACCGCGTTGCTCGTGCACCACGCGCAGGTGGCCCGCGTTGATCCAAGCCAGGATGCTTTCGTGCTTCCAACCCTGCATTCGCACGACGTCGGTAATCAGCAGCGTCGGCTCGTGCGCGTCCTCAACGTCCGCTGCCAACAGCGCCTCAACCTCTCGGCGGTCGAAGCGCAGGCCTGCCAACCCAGGAAGATCGGGAAGCTGGCCCGTCGGACGGAGGCGGCCATCCAGTACGCACTGAAGCACGCCAATAATCTGGTCCGGTGTCAGCCCACGACGCGCGGACATGTCGTGCAACCCCAGCTGCTGCTCCTCTGGCAAGGCGCGAGCACCGACGTTCGAGGACAAGCGCTCGACCAGCGCATCCACCTCTTTCTCACGAAACTCGGCGGATACCAGCGGCGGCCGCTGCCGCTTGCTGTAGCGACGCAGCGCACCGGCTTGCAACAAGCGCTGGAAGAGTACCTTCGATACCCCCAGGCGATTGCGGACGTCAGTCGCCGTCAGATAGGCCAGACGATTGCGGCGTATGGTTTCGACTTCGTCGCGATGCAGCGAAACGAAGCGGTTCGCCCCTGACACCGTGAGTTTTCCTTTGACCTCGCCACTGAGCACTGCTGCACGCAGCAATTCGGCACCCACGCCAATGAAGCGACCGGCTTCTGCCGGAGACAGCCAGCACTTTTCTTCGACGTGCTTCGGGTCGATGGTGCTCAGACGCAAGTTGAGATGGCCGTCGAAGTGCGTCGCCGTGTGTTGTGCCAGCGTGTCGCGGACGAAAGCATAGGGCGGTGTAGCAAATTCCTTGTGCAGTGTGCGATACCAACTGCCCAGACGCTTGGCGAGACCGGGCCCCTCCGTCCGCTGAAGACGCTGATCGATGGCCGCAGTAAAACCCTGCGGCCAGTCTGCGAGCAGAGGCCACAGCCGAGCGATCCAGCTACGCGATTCAATCAGCGTCTTCGGCCGAGGCGACTTCCGGGGTTTGCTGGCAGTCGATTCCCCGCCCAAATGGGCCTCTAGGAATTCAAGAAACTCTGACATGTCGGCTGGGGTAACTCCCTCTCGGAAGGCTACCGGCAAGCTCTGCCTCGCAGGGTGCGGCAGCTCTTGTAGCAGGGCTGCAATAGCCAATTCTGCCGGCGAGGCGGGCTGAGTGGGCATCTCGCACAAGGTCTGCCCGCAATCGCAGGTATCCACGCGCTGACGGTCCATCGTCAACGGGGTCTCACAACTCGGACAGACATCGACCAAGCCGACATTATGGTGGGGACAGGTGACGATCAGGTCGTGGCTCCAAGCCTGGCGCAAGTAAGCCTGCTCCGCCAGACACGCCGGGCATACCGGTGTGCCGGTGTTGCGCTGAAACCGATGACGTAGGAGGGGCGTCGTCGACCGACGCGCAGGATTTCGAAGCAGGATGCTTTCAACTGCAACGCCACACTCTTCGGCCAATACCTCCACTTGTTTCGTGGGATAGTCGACACGAGGCTTAAACCCAAGCGAGCGCAGAAGCTGGATCGCACTGGGAATAACATTGCGTTCACTGGTACGCATCAGCCAGCCGGGCAGGCTTTCATCAGAAAGCGGGGCTACGAGGACAGGCAAGCTCATGCCACCACCTCGGCTTGGCGCACCTTTGGAATTGACATGTGTGCCTCGGTCAGCACACGCACATAGCTCTCCACCAGCAAGTTGTGCGTCAGGGTTCGACGCTGATCGAAGGGATTGAATTGGAAGAAGTCGGTCTGAATCGCTTCCTCATGCGCTCTGGCCAGCAAAGCGAAATCGAGGACGTGCTTGCGTGCCAGATGCTCGACGGCAACAAACAGCTTGAACAGCATGCCGACCCGCCCCAGACAAGAGCCGTATACACGCGCCAAGAGTTCCGGGTCCTGCGCAACCGGGAGCAGCCAACCTGCCTCCAGGTAGGCCTCCAGCAGCGCATTTAGGGTCTGTTGGAATTCCCGTTGCTGTTGCGGGTCGTTCCAATTGTACGGCCGGATTTCCTGGACACGCTCGGCACGGTCGCGCAGTTGCTCGTTGCGCAGAAAAATCTCACTCGTGATCGGCAGACCCACCAAAATCAGGGTGATGCCCAATTCCTCTGCCATGATTTTCAACCAGTCCGAAGCCTCTCGCGTCGCTTTGGCAGACATGCCTTCGACGAACTGCTGCATCTCCTCGAACAGCAATACCCGCGTGCCCACGACGCGCAGCAAATCGCAGACTCTCGACATCAGCTCATCAGCGCTGGCCCGCCCATAACGACGCGTATTCAGCGCCATCAACACCGCTTCGGAGAGGCTCCGACGGGTCGGCCGCCCCAGGACCTTCACCCGCACCAATGGCTGTCGACGCACCCCGTCCACCAATTGGCTCGGATAAGCGGCTACCAGCTCATCAACGAGCTGGGATTTGCCCACCCGCGTCGGTCCAAAAATCGGCAACATCAGCGATTCTCCCGCCAACGCTCGATGAATAACCCGGTGAGCCCGCTCCAGCGCCTGACCAAATTGCTGGTGGACGATCAGCTCCGTGCTGGCGATGCTCATTGCGCCCCCCCTTTCTTACGGCGGGGTGCAGCAATCGGGGTAGCCGGGGCTGTGACCGGCGAAGTAGTGTTCGGCGCTATCGCGGCTTGGTCCAACTCTCGCGCTGCCGCCGCACGAGCCTGTCCTCGTGCCGCACGATTGCGATCCTGCATCCGCCGCGATTTCGACTGATTCTGGAAGGCACGCAATTGTTCGATGTGATCCAGGTGATACTGCTCACCCGACATCTCGGCATCACTGCGATAGTTCCGGCGGCGAGCGGCACGCGCGTCATCAAAGCTGATTCTGGGCATGCCTGGGCGTCGATTGAACGCTTGAATGACCTGTTGGGGATCACGCGGATGCACAACCGATACTTCGGTGCAGTCCAGCGGGTTATAGCGAACCTCAACTTTTTGCTTGGGCCCCAGCTCGCGGTACAACGCCCCCAGCGCAGGGCTCTGGAATTTTTCACCATCACAGCAAACACCTTCACGCGACAACGTCATCAATTGACTGTTGTAGCGGAGGCACGCGGCACGAAAACGCTCCGGATCCGGGGGAGGCAGGACCACGTGCTGTTGTTTCAGCATTGTCAACGCCAGTGCAGGTGACGTCCTTGGGCCGAATCGCTCCTCTAGCCGGTACAAGGGCTGCTGCATGTACACATCCGCCGCCCATTTCATGATTTGCTGCTCCACTTCCTCTACCGTTAGTCGCGCTTCGGCTACAGCAAGCGCCCGGACATCGTGCTCTATGTAAACGGTATTGCCCTGGGTGTACTAGAACTGAAGCGCTCCAAGGTTGCGGTGAACGAGGGCATCCGGCAGAACCTGGATAACCAGAAGGCTGAATTTATCCAGCCGTTCTTCTCCACTATGCAGTACGTGATGGCCGGCAACGATACCCAGGGCCTGCGCTATGGCACCATCCAGACCGGCGAGAAGTACTACCTGACCTGGAAGGAAGAAAGCGAGGAGAGCGCCGCTGCCGATAATCTACTGGATCGGCATCTGCTTCAGCTGTGCAACAAGGCGCGCTTTCTGGAGCTGATCCATGACTACATCGTGTTCGACAGTGGGGTGAAGAAGCTCTGCCGGCATAACCAGTACTTCGGCATCCGCGAGGCGCAGCGCTACCTGCATCGGCGCGAAGGCGGGATCATCTGGCACACCCAAGGCTCGGGTAAATCCCTGACCATGGTTTGGCTGACCAAGTGGATTCGAGAAAATATCCAGGACTCGCGGGTGCTGATCATCACCGACCGCACCGAGCTGGATGAGCAGATCGAGAAAGTGTTTACCGGCGTCAACGAACAGATTTACCGTACCACCAGCGGCGCCGATCTGATCGACAAGCTCAACCAGCCATCGCCCTGGTTGCTGTGCTCGCTGATCCACAAGTTCGGTGCCCGCGAGGATGCCGATGTGGAAGGCTTTATGGAGGAGCTGCGCAAGAGTCTGCCGACTGACTTCCGCGCCAAGGGCGACCTCTATGTGTTCGTCGATGAGTGCCACCGCACGCAGTCCGGTGAGCTACACAAGGCAATGAAAGCCATCCTGCCCAATACCGTGCTTATCGGCTTTACCGGCACGCCACTACTCAAGGCCGACAAGCAGAAGAGCATCGAAGTATTTGGCAGCTACATCCACACCTACAAGTTCGATGAGGCGGTGTCCGATGGCGTAGTGCTCGACCTGCGCTACGAAGCTCGCGACATCGACCAGAACATCACCTCGCAGCAGAAGATCGATCAGTGGTTCGAGGCCAAGACCAAGGGCCTGAACGACTTGGCCAAGGCCCAGCTCAAGCAGCGCTGGGGCACCATGCAGAAAGTGCTTTCGAGCCAGTCGCGGCTGGAGAAGATCGTCGCCGACATCTTGATGGATATGGCCACCAAGCACCGCCTGGCCGATGGCCGGGGCAATGCCATGCTGGTCACTAGCAGCATCTTCGAGGCCTGCAAGTGCTATGAGTTGTTCTGCAAGGCCGGTATGGGCGACAAGTGCGCCATCATCACCAGCTACAAACCTTCGCCCGCTGATATTAAGGGCGAAGCCACCGGTGAAGGGCTGACCGAGAAGCTGCGCCAGTATGAAATTTACAACCAGATGCTCGGCGATAAAGACCCGGAATCCTTCGAGAAAGAGGTCAAGCAGCGCTTCATCAAAGAGCCGGGACAGATGCGCCTGCTCATCGTGGTAGACAAGCTGCTGACTGGCTTCGACGCACCTTCCGCGACCTACCTGTACATCGACAAGCAGATGCGCGACCACGGCCTGTTCCAGGCCATCTGCCGGGTTAACCGCCTGGATGGTGAGGACAAGCAGTACGGCTACATCATCGACTACAAGGACTTGTTCAAGCAGCTGGAAGGCGCGATTGGCGACTACACCAGCGGTGCACTGGACGGTTACGACAAGGCCGATGTGGCAGGCCTGCTTGAAGACCGACTGAGCAAAGCCCAGGAAGACCTAGAGGAAGCCCGCGAGGCGATCAAAGCTCTGTGCGAGCCGGTTGAGAAACCCAAGGATACGCCAGCCTATATCCGATTCTTCTGCGGCACCGACTCGGGTAACGCCGAGGTACTCAAGGCCAATGAGCCCAAGCGCCTGAACCTGTACAAGATGACCTCGGCGCTGATTCGGTGCTTCGGCAATCTGGCTAACGAGCTTGAAGAGGCAGGCTACAGCGCCAAGGAAATCAGCGAGATCAAGGATGAGGTCGATCACTTCACCAAGGCGCGCGACGAGGTGAAGCTCGCCAGTGGCGACTACATCGATCTGAAGGCCTACGAGCCGGACATGCGCTTTTTGATCGACACCTACATCCGTGCCGACGAAAGCGAGAAGATCTCTGCCTTCGATGATATGTCGCTGATCCAGCTAATCGTGGAGCGTGGCATAGGTGCTGTCGACGCGCTGCCCAAGGGCATTCGTGAAAGCCAGGAAGCCGTAGCCGAGACCATCGAAAACAACGTGCGCAAGCTGATCATCGATGAGTCGCCGATCAACCCGAAGTACTACGAGACCATGTCTTCACTGCTGGATGCACTGATTGCCAAGCGCAAGGAAGACGCCATCAGCTACCAGGAATACCTGGATGAGGTGGTGAAGCTGACTCAGCAAGCCAAGAACCCGACCAGTTCGAGCAACTACCCTGGCTCGATCAATAGTCCAGCCCGCAGGGCGCTGTATGACAACCTCGGGCAGAACGCCGGCTTAGCGCTGGCCGTAGATACTGCCGTGCTGGACAGCCGGCAGGACGACTGGCGCGGTAACGCCATGAAGATCAAACGCGTGCGCCTGGCGATCAAGAATGCGCTGGATCAGTGGGGCAAGGACGCCGCTGAGAGCTTAGGCGACTATTCGGCAGGACAGGACAACGAACGGCTGGATGCCTTGCTGGAACTGGTAAAGCATCAGCATGAGTATTGAGTCCCGCAACATCACGGTCAGCGGTTTGACCGTGGAGGTCGTGCACAAGCCGATCAAGAACCTACACCTGGGCGTTTATCCACCGCTGGGGCGCGTGCGTGTGGCTGCGCCGTTAGCGGTAGATGACGAAGCCGTACGTCTGGCGGTGGTGGGCAAGCTGGGCTGGATCAAGCGCCAGCGTGCGAAGTTTCAGGCCCAGCCCCGGCAATCCCAGCGACGCATGGTCAGTGGCGAGAGCCATTACTTCCTGGGGCAGCGGTATCGCCTGCGTGTTCACGAGAGAAGCGGCGCAGTCCTGCGCATAGCGCTGCGCGGAAAAGCATGCATGGACCTTTTTGTGCGCCCTGAGACCTGCGCTGAACGGCGCGAGCAGGTGCTGCACGACTTCTATCGGGTCGAGTTGAAGCGCCTGGTGCCGGAACTACTGGATAAGTGGCAGCCGAAGTTAGGCGTTGAAGTGCGAGCTTTGGGCATCAAACGGATGAAGACCAAGTGGGGCACCTGCAATATCGAAGCCAGGCGTATTTGGCTCAATCTAGAACTGGCCAAGAAGCCCGTTCAGTGCCTGGAGTACATCCTTGTTCACGAACTGACACACCTCTTGGAGCGCTACCATAACGAACGCTTCCAGGCTCTGTTAGATCAACACCTGCCGCAATGGCGGACTTATCGTGACCAACTCAACGCGAGCATGTTGGCCGAAGAAAGCTGGGGCCGATAGGGATAACAGTATCTGCCTGTTATATAAAGAAAAACCCCGGCTTTATGCCGGGGTTTGTGCTTCATGAAATGGGACATTAACCCGCCCATTTGGGACATGTAATGTGCCCCTAGACAGTGACTCAGACGTCCAGGTTCGACACCGCCAGGGCATTGCTTTCGATGAAGTCGCGGCGCGGCTCCACGGCATCGCCCATCAGCGTGTTGAACAGCTGGTCGGCAGCGATGGCGTCCTCGATGGTGACCTTCAGCATGCGACGCACGTTCGGGTCCATGGTGGTTTCCCACAGCTGCTCCGGGTTCATCTCGCCCAGACCTTTGTATCGCTGGATGCTGTGGCGCTTGGTACCTTCGGCCATCAACCAGTCCAGGGCTTCCTTGAAGCTCGATACGGTCTTCTTGCGCTCGCCCTTCTGCACGTAGGCGCCGTCTTCCATCAGGCTGTTCAGCTTGGCGCCCAGCTCGGTTACCGCGCGGTAATCGTTGCTGGCGAAGAAGTCGCGGTTGAAGGTGACGTAGTTCGACAGACCATGGGCGATCATCTCGACTTCCGGCAGCCACAGGTGGCGCTCGCGGTCTTCGCGCAGGCTGACCTTGTAGGTCAGGCCGGACTTTTCGACGGCCTTCAGGCGCGCCTGGAACTGCTCGATCCACGCCTGCATGACAGCCTGGTCACCGAGCTTGTCGGCCTCGATGCGCGGCAGGTAGATGAAGTGCTCGGTCAGGTCCTGCGGGTACAGACGGGACAGGCGGGCGAGGGTACGCATCACGCCGCGGTACTCGTTGACCAGCTTCTCCAGCGCTTCGCCGGACAGGCCCGGAGCGCTTTCGTTGACGTGCACGCTGGCTTCCTCGAGGGCCGACTGGGTCATGTACTCCTCCATGGCCACGTCGTCCTTGATGTACTGCTCCTGCTTGCCTTTCTTCACCTTGTACAGCGGCGGCTGGGCGATATAGATGTAGCCGCGCTCGACCAGCTCGGGCAGCTGACGGAAGAAGAAGGTCAGCAGCAGAGTACGGATGTGCGAACCGTCGACGTCAGCATCGGTCATGATGATGATGTTGTGGTAACGCAGCTTGTCGATGTTGTACTCCTCGCGACCGATACCGCAGCCCAGCGCGGTGATCAGGGTGCCAACCTCCTGGGAAGACAGCATCTTGTCGAAGCGAGCTTTCTCGACGTTGAGGATCTTGCCCTTGAGCGGCAGGATCGCCTGGGTCTTGCGGTTACGGCCCTGCTTCGCAGAACCGCCCGCGGAGTCACCTTCCACGATGTACAGCTCGGAGAGGGCGGGGTCCTTCTCCTGGCAGTCGGCGAGCTTGCCCGGCAGGCCGGCGATGTCCAGCGCGCCCTTGCGGCGGGTCATCTCACGGGCCTTGCGCGCGGCCTCACGGGCGCGGGCAGCGTCGATCATCTTGCCGACCACGGCCTTGGCTTCGTTCGGGTTCTCCAGCAGGAAGTCGGCGAAGTACTTGCCCATCTCCTGTTCCACGGCGGTCTTCACCTCCGAGGAAACCAGCTTGTCCTTGGTCTGGGAGCTGAACTTCGGATCCGGCACCTTCACCGAAATGATCGCGGTCAGACCTTCGCGGGCGTCATCGCCAGTGGTAGCGATCTTGAACTTCTTCGCCAGGCCTTCCTGTTCGATGTAGTTGTTCAGGTGACGGGTGAGGGCAGAGCGGAAGCCCGCCAGGTGGGTACCACCGTCACGCTGGGGAATGTTGTTGGTGAAGCAGAGGATGTTCTCGTTGAAGCTGTCGTTCCACTGCAGGGCAACTTCCACGCCGACGCCGTCTTCTTCGCGCTGGCAGTTGAAGTGGAAGACCTGGTTCACCGCGGTCTTGTTGGTGTTCAGGTACTCGACGAAAGCACGCAGGCCACCCTCGTATTTGAATAGCTCTTCCTTGCCCGCACGCTCGTCGCGCAGGACGATGCCGACGCCAGAGTTCAGGAAGGACAGCTCGCGAATCCGCTTGGCCAGGATGTCCCAGCTGAAGTGGATGTTGTGGAAGGTTTCCGGGGACGGTTTGAAGTGCACCTCGGTGCCGGAGCCCTCGGTGTCGCCCACCGGGCGCAACGGGAACTGCGGAACGCCATGGTGGTAGACCTGCTCCCAGACCTTGCCTTCACGGCGGATGGTCAGGCGCAGCTCGTGGGAGAGGGCGTTCACCACCGACACACCCACACCGTGCAGACCACCGGAAACCTTATAGCTGTTGTCGTCGAACTTACCGCCGGCGTGCAGCACGGTCATGATGACCTCGGCGGCGGAAATCCCTTCTTCCTTGTGGATATCCACCGGAATACCGCGGCCGTTGTCACGTACGGTGATGGATTCATCGGTGTGAATGGTGATGCTGATCTCGCTGCAGTAGCCGGCCAGCGCTTCGTCGATCGAGTTGTCCACGACCTCGAAGACCATGTGGTGCAGGCCAGTGCCGTCGTCGGTGTCACCGATGTACATGCCCGGACGCTTGCGTACGGCGTCCAGCCCCTTCAGCACCTTGATGCTGGAAGAGTCGTAGGTGTTCTCGCTCATTCTTCACTCCCGATGGTAGTGTCCTGAGAGACTCGCCCATGTTCCACGTGGAACATCGACACTGGCGTTTCCGTTCGCCAGCCGTCTTTCAATAAGTGCGGGTCGACGCAGGTGATGAATACCTGGCAACCCAGATCTTCGAGAAGTCGGCATAACGACAGCCGATGCTTCTCATCCAATTCAGAGGGCAGGTCGTCTACCAGGTAAACGCATTGCCCGCGCTTGGCCTGGTTGATCAGGTGCCCTTGGGCGATCCGCAGCGCGCAGACCACCAGTTTCTGTTGGCCACGGGACAGGATCTCCGCGGCGTTGTGTCCCCCAAGGCGAATCCTCAGGTCCGCCCGTTGCGGCCCCGCCTGGGTGTGTCCCATCTGCTGATCGCGCAGCAGGCTGGCGGACAATACTTCGCTCAGGTCTCGCTCCTTGTCCCACCCCCGGTAATAACTGAGCGTCAGCTCATCCAGTTGGATGAGCTCCGCCAGCGTCTTCTCGAACTGGGGTTTGAGCGCCTGGATATAGGACCGTCGATAGGCGTCGATTTCGTCGCTCGCCGAGCATAATTCGCGGTCCCACGCAGCCTGCGAAGCACCGTCCAGTTTACCATGTCGGAGCCACGAGTTCCGCTGCCGCAGGGCCTTCTGCAGCCTCTGCCAGGCGACCATGAAGCGTTGTTCCACGTGGAACACTCCCCAGTCGAGGAACTGCCGACGAACCTTGGGCGAACCTTCGAGCAGACGGAAACTGTCCGGATTGATCAACTGCAGCGGCAGGGTTTCAGCCAGCTGCGCAGCACTGCGAGCATTCTGCCCGTCGATGCGAATCTGGAACTCACCCTGGCGATCCCGTGAAACGCCCAGGCTGCTGTCGAAGCCATTGCCCAGGCGCACCTGTCCGAAGACCGTACAGGCCGGTTCGTCGTACTGGATGACCGGTTGCAGGCGAAGGCTGCGGAAGGAGCGGGCGAGGCCGAGCAGGTGAATGGCTTCCAGCACGCTGGTTTTACCGCTGCCGTTTTCGCCGTAGAGGATGTTGATGCGGGGGGAAGGGGAGAAGGTCACCGGGTGCAGGTTGCGCACCGCGGTGACCGAAATGCGGGTCAGGGACATCGATACGCGTCAGAGGCGCATCGGCATGACGACATAGGCAGAGTCGTCGTTGTCCGCTTCCTGCACCAGCGCACTGCTGTTGGCGTCGGAGAGGATCATGCGCACCTGCTCGGTACCCATCACACCCAGGACGTCCAGCAGATAGCTGACGTTGAAACCGATTTCCAGGCTGCCGCCGTTGTAGTCGACCTGCACTTCTTCTTCCGCTTCTTCCTGCTCCGGGTTGTTCGCCTGGATTTTCAGAAGGCCGTTGGAGAGCTGCAGACGAATGCCGCGGTACTTTTCGTTGGACAGAATCGCGGTACGGCTGAAGGCTTCACGCAGAACCTGGCGGTCGCCGATGACCAGCTTGTCACCGCCCTTGGGCAGTACTCGCTCGTAGTCCGGAAATTTGCCGTCGACCAGCTTGGAGGTGAAGGTGAACTCGCCGGTGGTCGCTCGAATGTGGTGCTGACCGAGCACGATGGACACTTCGCCGTCCTGCTCGGTGAGCAGACGGGCCAGTTCGAGGATACCCTTGCGCGGCACGATCACCTGGTGGCGATCCTGGGCTTCCGGCACGCCATTGCTCAGCGAGCACATGGCCAGGCGGTGACCGTCGGTGGCGACGGCGCGCAGGGTGCCGCCGCCCACTTCCAGCAGCATGCCGTTGAGGTAGTAACGTACGTCCTGCTGAGCCATGGCGAAGCTGGTGCGGTCAATCAGACGGCGCAGCTTGCTCTGCACCAGGCTGAAGGTCAGCGAGCCCGGGCCTTCTTCCACGGTGGGGAAATCATTGGCCGGCAGAGTCGAGAGGGTGAAGCGGCTGCGGCCGGCCTTCACCAGGAGCTTCTGCTCGTCGACGCGGATGTCGATCACGGCGTCGCTGGGCAGGCTCTTGCAGATGTCCATCAGCTTGCGCGCCGGCACGGTGATCTCGCCCGGTTCGGCGGCATCTTCCAGGGTCACACGACCAACCAGTTCGACTTCGAGGTCGGTGCCGGTCAGCGACAGCTGCTGACCTTCGACGACCAGCAGGACGTTGGAAAGAACCGGCAGCGTCTGGCGGCGCTCGACAACGCCAGCGACCAGTTGCAGGGGTTTCAACAGAGCTTCGCGTTGAATAGTGAAATGCATGGTCTAGTCCCTTGCCTCGTGAGGCTGCGTCAGGTGGTCAGAGTACGCAGCAGGTTCTTGTAGTCCTCGCGGATATCCGCGTCGGATTCCTTGAGTTGAGCGATCTTACGACAGGCGTGCAGCACCGTGGTGTGGTCCCGACCGCCGAAGGCCACGCCGATTTCCGGCAGGCTGTGGTTGGTCAGTTCCTTGGAGAGTGCCATGGCAACCTGACGCGGACGCGCCACCGAGCGCGAACGGCGCTTGGACAGCAGGTCGGCGATCTTGATCTTGTAGTACTCGGCGACAGTGCGCTGGATATTGTCGATGCTGACCAGCTTGTCCTGCAGGGCCAGCAGGTCCTTCAGCGACTCGCGGATCAGCTCGATGGTGATCGGCCGGCCCATGAAGTGGGAGTGGGCGATCACACGCTTGAGCGCGCCTTCCAGCTCACGCACGTTGGAGCGAATGCGCTGGGCGATGAAGAACGCGGCGTCGTGCGGCAGCTCGACCTTGGCCTGTTCGGCCTTCTTCATCAGGATCGCCACGCGGGTTTCCAGTTCCGGCGGCTCCACGGCCACGGTCAGGCCCCAGCCGAAGCGCGATTTCAGGCGCTCTTCCAGGCCTTCGATCTCCTTCGGGTAGCGGTCGCTGGTCAGGATGACCTGCTGACCGCCTTCGAGAAGAGCGTTGAAGGTGTGGAAAAACTCCTCCTGGGAACGCTCCTTGCGGGCGAAGAACTGGATGTCGTCGATCAGCAGCGCATCCACCGAACGGTAGAAGCGCTTGAATTCGTTGATGGCGTTGAGCTGCAGCGCTTTCACCATGTCCGCGACGAAACGCTCCGAATGCAGGTACACGACCTTGGCATTGGGGTTCTTCTTCAGCAGATGGTTACCCACAGCGTGCATCAGGTGAGTCTTGCCCAGGCCGACGCCGCCATAAAGGAAAAGCGGGTTGTAGCCGTGCTTGAGGTTGTCCGCGACCTGCCAGGCCGCGGCGCGGGCCAGCTGGTTGGATTTACCTTCGACGAAGTTCTCGAAGGTGAAGGTGCGATTGAGATAGCTGGTGTGCTTGAGCGCACCTTCTACCTGCACGTTGCGCTCGGTGCGAACTGCCGCCGCGGGCATGGCTGCGGCCAGCGGGTCGATACCCGGGCTGGACTCATCCAGATCAGGCAGCGCTTGGACGACCGGCTGTGCGGGTGCCGGTTGCGGCTCCGCGACAACCGGAGCGACAGGCACGGGAGCGACGGCGGCCGGAGCCACCACGACCGCTGGCGCGGGAGACGGCGGCACGCTGACATGGCTCTGCGGAACCAGCGCGGGACGCGGAGTACGGCTGCGCCGGCTACCGATCAGCAGCGACAGGGCCGGGATCTGGCCATTGCCACGCTCACTGAGCAACTCGAGCATGCGGCCCATGTACTTCTCGTTGACCCAATCGAGCACGAAGCGATTGGGTGCGTAGACGCGCAGCTCCTCACCTTCGGCCTCGACCTGCAGAGGTCGGATCCAGGTGTTGAATTGCTGGGACGGCAGCTCGTCGCGCAGAAGCTCCACGCACTGCTGCCAAAGTTCCACGGACACGGATATCCCCCAAAAGAAGTCGCAAAGCGAAACAGACCGCTATTGTAGCCTCGCCGGACCAACTTATCCACATGAGAAACACGCTTGGACACAAGCAAAATCAAGGTGTTAATGATTTCGCCAGTGGTCGGATAATATCTCCATGAGCCTTGTGGATAACACCTGAATGAGGCAGGGGATGGGTCTGGTGATCGTCCTGTGGAAAAAATCCCTGTGGAAAAAACAGTCTTCCATACCCAGCTTTCCAACCGGGGTCACACAGGCCACCCACCCGTTCCGGACAGGGTTATCATTCGGCGAAGCCACCTGATAGCGCGGCCTGTATCAAGTTATGCACAGCCTTGGGCATCCCTAAACACAATCATCGCTTCAATCTTTGAAAAAGAGATTTCCCCCTTTCTATTCATATTTGTATCCGCCGCTGGTTGGAAATTGACCTGACCGCTCGATTTCACTAGAATCGCCGGTCTCTTTAAACGGGGTCACTGCGACCTCAAGTCGTCAACCCAGGTACCGAATCATGAAACGTACTTTCCAACCCAGCACCCTCAAGCGCGCTCGCGTCCACGGTTTCCGCGCTCGCATGGCCACCAAGAACGGTCGTCAGGTTCTGTCGCGTCGTCGCGCCAAGGGCCGTAAGCGTCTGACCGTCTGATTTGTCCGACACAGGTGGTGAGTCAAGGCTTCGACCGGGATAAACGTCTTCTGACAGCCCGGCACTTCACAGCGGTCTTCGACTCCCCCACCTCCAAGGTTCCCGGCAAGCACATCCTGCTGCTGGCGCGCGAAAACGGTCTTGATCACCCCCGCCTCGGCCTGGTGATCGGCAAGAAGAACGTCAAGCTCGCCGTCGAGCGTAACCGCCTCAAACGCCTTCTCCGCGAATCCTTCCGCCACAACCAGCAGAAGCTGGCCGGCCTGGATATCGTGGTCATCGCGCGCAAGGGCCTCGGCGATCTGGAGAATGAGGAACTGCACCAGCAGTTCGGCAAGCTCTGGAAGCGCCTGTTGCGCAATCGGCCCAGCCCGGAACCTACGACAGAATCTCCGGGAGTGGCCGACAGTTCCCATGCGTAGACTGGCTTTGTTACCGATCCAGTTTTACCGCTACGCCATCAGTCCCTTGATGGGCATGCACTGTCGTTTCTACCCCAGCTGTTCCTGCTACGCGCAGGAAGCCATCGAAACCCATGGCCTCCTGCGTGGTGGCTGGCTGGCCGCTCGTCGCCTCGGCCGCTGCCACCCCTGGCATCCCGGTGGTTATGATCCGGTACCGCCAGCCCCATCCAAGACCGCCCCTTCCTCGACGGCCGAGTAATCATGGACATCAAACGTTCAATCCTATTCGTCGCCCTGGCAATCGTGTCCTACGCGCTGGTCCTCCAGTGGAACAAGGACTACGGCCAGCCCGAACTGCCCGCGCAGACCGCGACCTTCAACCAGAACGAAGGCCTGCCGGATACGTCCGTGCCTGCCGGCGGCGCGGCCAACAATGCCGACGTACCGACCGCCCAGAATGCCCAGGCGAGCCTGCCCACCGAGCAGAAGCCGGCGGCCGTCAGCGACCAGCTGATCCGCGTGAAGACCGACGTGCTGGACCTGGCCATCGATCCGCGTGGCGGTGACGTGGTGAAACTGGGCCTGACCCAGTACCCGCTGCGCCAGGACCGTCCGGATGTCCCCTTCCCGCTGTTCGAGCGTGACCAGCAGCGCACCTACCTGGCCCAGAGTGGCCTGACCGGCGCCAATGGCCCGGATGCCGCTGCCAGCGGTCGCCCGCTCTACGCTTCGGCCAAGCCGGTGTACGAACTGGCCGACGGCCAGGACCAGATGGTCGTCGACCTGACTTATGCACAGGACGGCGTCAACTACATCAAGCGCTTCACCTTCCATCGCGGTCTGAAAGCCGACTGCAGCGAGAAGGAAAAGGCCCAGAAGAAGCTCGAATGCATCAACCCCACTGCCTATCAGGTCGGCGTGAGCTACCTGATCGACAACCAGAGCGGCAAACCCTGGAGCGCTTCGCTGTTCGCCCAGCTCAAGCGTGACGCCAGCGTCGATCCGTCCTCCACCACCGCCACCGGCGTGTCGACCTACCTCGGCGCCGCGGTCTGGACCCCTGAAAAGCCCTACGTGAAAGTGTCCATGAAGGACATGGACAAGGAGCAATTCAAGGAATCCGTCCAGGGCGGCTGGGTCGCCTGGCTGCAGCACTACTTCGTCACCGCCTGGGTTCCCGCCAAGGGCGACACCCACAACGTGATGACCCGCAAGGACGCCCAGGGCAACTACATCGTCGGCTTCACCGGCCCGAACATCACCGTCGCGGCGGGCGCCAAAGGCGAAACCAGCATGACCCTGTATGCCGGTCCCAAGCTGCAGACCTACCTGGGCGACCTGTCCAAGGGTCTGGAACTGACCGTCGACTACGGTCCGCTGTGGTTCATCGCCCAGCCGATCTTCTGGCTGCTGCAACATATCCACAACCTGGTGGGTAACTGGGGCTGGTCGATCATCCTGCTGACCATCGTCATCAAGATGGCCTTCTTCCCGCTGTCCGCCGCCAGCTACCGCTCCATGGCCCGCATGCGCGCCGTATCGCCGAAGATGCAGGCTCTGAAGGAGCAGCACGGCGACGATCGCCAGAAGATGTCCCAGGCGATGATGGAGCTGTACAAGAAGGAGAAGATCAATCCGCTGGGCGGCTGCCTGCCGATCCTGGTGCAGATGCCGGTCTTCCTGTCCCTGTACTGGGTACTGTTGGAAAGCGTCGAGATGCGCCAGGCCCCGTGGCTGGGCTGGATCGTCGACCTGTCGGTGAAGGATCCGTTCTTCATCCTGCCGATCATCATGGGCGCCACCATGCTGGTTCAGCAGATGCTCAACCCGACGCCGCCGGACCCCATGCAGGCCAAGGTGATGAAGCTGATGCCGATCATCTTCACCTTCTTCTTCCTGTGGTTCCCGGCCGGCCTGGTGCTGTACTGGGTTGTGAACAACTGCCTGTCCATCGCACAGCAGTGGTACATTACCCGTCAGATCGAGGGTTCGGCGAAAAAGGCCTCCGCCTGATCGCCCCTCCCGACGATTGCCAAAACGCCCCCTCGTGGGGCGTTTTGCTATGTGGATAGTTTTGCCCAGCGCCCTCTTTGTCCTGAGAAAGCCACGAGACCGCCGACATGAATGCAGCCCGTGAAACCATCGCCGCCGTCGCCACCGCTCAGGGCCGTGGCGGGGTCGGTATCGTCCGCGTCTCCGGCCCGCGCGCCCGCGCCATGGCCATCACCCTCAGCGGCCGAGAGCCACAGCCCCGCTACGCGCACTACGGGCCGTTCCATGCCAATGACGGCGATGTCATCGACGAAGGCCTGCTGCTGTATTTCCCCGGCCCGAATTCCTTCACGGGTGAAGATGTACTGGAGCTGCAGGGCCACGGTGGCCCGGTGGTCATGGACATGCTCCTGCAGCGCTGCCTGGAGCTGGGCGCCCGCCAGGCTCGTCCTGGCGAGTTCAGCGAGCGCGCCTTCCTCAACGACAAGCTCGACCTGGCCCAGGCCGAAGCCATCGCCGACCTGATCGAGGCGAGCTCGGCCCAGGCTGCACGCAACGCCGTGCGTTCGCTGCAGGGCGAGTTCTCCCGTCGCGTGCACCACCTCACCGACCAGTTGATCCAGCTGCGCATGTACGTCGAGGCCGCCATCGACTTCCCGGAGGAAGAGATCGACTTCCTCGCCGATGGCCACGTGCTTTCCCAACTGGATGCCGTACGCGCCGAACTGGCCGCCGTATTGCGCGAAGCCGGCCAGGGCGCGCTGCTGCGCGACGGCATGACCGTAGTGATCGCTGGCCGCCCCAATGCCGGCAAATCCAGTCTGCTGAACGCCCTGGCAGGTCGGGAAGCGGCTATCGTCACCGATATCGCCGGCACCACCCGCGACGTGCTGCGCGAACATATCCACATCGACGGCATGCCGCTGCACATCATTGATACCGCCGGTCTGCGCAGTACCGATGACCATGTGGAAAAGATCGGCGTCGAGCGCGCCCTGAAGGCCATTAACGAGGCCGATCGCGTGCTCCTGGTCGTGGACTCCACAGCACCGGAGGCCAGCGATCCCTTTGCCCTGTGGCCGGAGTTCCTCGACAGCCGGCCCGATCCGGCCCGCGTCACCCTGATCCGCAACAAGGCGGATTTATCCACAGAGGTGATCGGCCTGGAGGAAAGCGCCGACGGCCATGTCACCCTCACCCTGTCCGCGCGCTCCGGCAATGGCCTGGATCTGCTGCGCGAGCACCTGAAGGCCTGCATGGGCTTCGAACAGACCGCCGAAAGCAGCTTCAGCGCCCGCAGGCGCCATCTGGAAGCCCTGCGCCAGGCTGGCGACAGCCTCGAGCATGGCCGCGCACAGCTCACCCTGAGCGGTGCCGGCGAGCTTCTGGCCGAAGACCTGCGTCAGGCCCAGCAAGCCCTGGGCGAAATCACCGGCGCCTTCACACCAGATGATCTGCTGGGACGCATCTTCTCCAGCTTCTGCATCGGCAAATAATCCACAACACCACCCTTCCTTAACGGTGACGGAGCCATTCCGTCACCGCGCCCACACCTGCGCGCTGATTTCTCAGCCGAGCCTCTATCCACAGCCTCATTAACGGCAAAGCCAGCGCCATATCTGGCTTTCAGACCCCTCGAAGCGTATTTCACAGGTTTCCGTGAACCTTGTGGAAAACTCGCGTACAGCTACGTTGATAACACCTGCCCAAAGCCGTGGATAAATCCCCCTGTTGATAACAACATACTTAATCCACAGGCTGAATACCGGAGATCCCCTGCCACCTGACAGCATCGACACAGGGTTGTTATGCCGTGAAACACCGATAAAAACTGGGCTCTAGATGGTTATCCACAGAAATCGGCTTCACCATACATAAACACAAGCTCTAAAAAGATTTAAAAAAGTTCCTCTCTTTTATTTTCTATAGAAGCTCACAACACCGATTGGCTATTTTTTGTTCAGGTGCCTTCAATCGAGAGCCCTTAACCCCTATACTGTTCGGCTCTCTTATTTCTTCTTGATCAACAGGCACGAGGTGCGTGGTGGATTTCCCTTCCCGTTTTGACGTGATCGTGATCGGCGGCGGCCATGCCGGCACTGAGGCCGCACTCGCGGCTGCACGCATGGGCGTGAAGACGTTGCTGCTCACCCACAATGTGGAAACCCTTGGCCAGATGAGCTGCAACCCTGCCATCGGTGGGATTGGCAAAAGCCATCTGGTAAAGGAAATCGATGCGTTGGGCGGTGCCATGGCGCTGGCCACCGATAAAGGCGGCATCCAGTTCCGTATTCTGAACAGCCGCAAAGGCCCGGCAGTGCGTGCAACCCGCGCGCAAGCCGACCGCATCCTCTACAAGGCTGCCGTACGCGAAATCCTGGAAAACCAGCCCAACCTGTGGATATTCCAGCAGTCCTGTGACGACCTGATCGTCGAGCAGGACCAGGTGCGCGGCGTAGTGACCCAGATGGGTCTGAAATTCCATGCGGATAACGTCGTTCTCACTGCCGGTACTTTCCTCGGCGGACTTATCCACATTGGTCTGCAGAATTACTCCGGCGGTCGCGCGGGTGATCCGCCGTCCATCGCGCTGGCCAGGCGCCTGCGCGAGCTGCCGCTGCGCGTGGGTCGCCTGAAGACCGGTACGCCGCCGCGCATCGATGGTCGCAGTGTCGATTTCAGTGTGATGACCGAGCAGCCGGGCGACACCCCTATCCCGGTAATGTCCTTCCTCGGTTCCAAGGAAATGCATCCGCGCCAGGTCAGCTGCTGGATTACCCACACCAATTCGCGGACCCACGAGATCATCGCGTCCAACCTCGATCGCTCGCCCATGTACTCCGGCGTGATCGAAGGTGTCGGCCCGCGTTACTGCCCGTCGATCGAAGACAAGATCCATCGCTTCGCCGACAAGGACAGCCATCAGGTCTTCCTCGAGCCCGAAGGCCTGACCACCCATGAGCTGTATCCGAACGGCATCTCCACTTCGCTCCCCTTCGACGTCCAGTTGGATATCGTTCGTTCGATCCGCGGCATGGAAAACGCGCACATCGTTCGTCCCGGCTACGCCATCGAGTACGACTACTTCGATCCGCGCGACCTGAAGTACAGCCTGGAGACCAAGGTCATCGGCGGCCTGTTCTTCGCCGGCCAGATCAACGGCACCACCGGCTACGAAGAAGCCGGCGCCCAGGGCCTGCTAGCCGGCACCAACGCCGCGCTGCGTTCGCAGGGCCGTGACTGCTGGTGCCCGCGCCGCGACGAGGCCTACATCGGCGTACTGGTCGATGACCTGATCACCCTGGGCACCCAGGAGCCGTACCGCATGTTCACTTCGCGCGCCGAATATCGGCTGATCCTGCGCGAAGACAACGCCGACCTGCGCCTGACCGAGAAAGGGCGCGAGCTGGGCCTGATCGACGACGAACGCTGGGCGGTCTTCGAAGCCAAGCGCGAAGGCATCGAGCAGGAAGAGCAGCGCCTGAAGAGCACCTGGGTTCGTCCGAACACGCACCAGGGCGATGCCATTGCCGAGCGTTTCGGCACTCCGCTGGCTCACGAATACAACCTGCTGAACCTGCTGGCCCGTCCGGAGATCGACTATGTCAGCCTGGCCGAAGTGACCGGTGCCGGCGCGGAAGACCCTCAGGTCGCCGAGCAGGTGGAGATCCGTACCAAGTACGCCGGCTACATCGATCGCCAGCAGGAAGAGATCGCTCGCCTGCGGGCCAGCGAAGACACCCGCCTGCCTGTGGATATCGATTACCAGACCATCTCCGGCCTCTCCAAGGAGATCCAGCTCAAGCTCGGCAACGCCCGTCCGGAGACCCTCGGTCAGGCGGGCCGCATCCCGGGTGTTACCCCGGCGGCCATCTCGCTGTTGCTGATCCACCTGAAGAAGCGCTCGTCCGGCCGTCAGCTGGAGCAGAGCGCCTGATGTCCATGGTCAATGCCCGCCACGCCGACGAACTCGCGCGTGGCATCGAATCGCTCGGCCTGAACATCGACGCGGGCACCCAGCAACGCCTGCTCGACTACCTGGCCCTGCTGGCCAAGTGGAACAAGGCCTACAACCTCACCGCCGTGCGTGATGTGGATGAAATGGTGTCGCGCCATCTGCTCGACAGCCTGAGCATCGTCGCGCAGTTCGAAGCCGCCGGCGGTGAACGCTGGCTGGACGTCGGCAGCGGCGGCGGCATGCCCGGCATTCCGCTGGCCATTCTGTTCCCCGGCAAGTCGCTGACGCTGCTCGACAGCAACGGCAAGAAGACTCGCTTCCTCACCCAGGTGAAGCTGGAGCTGAAACTGGACAACCTTCAGGTTATCCACAGCCGGGTGGAAGCCTTCCAGCCCGAGCTGCCGTTCAACGGCATCGTCTCCCGGGCTTTCAGCAGCCTCGAAGACTTCACGAACTGGACGCGCCACCTCGGCGACGTCCACACCAACTGGCTGGCCATGAAGGGCGTACACCCCAGCGACGAGCTCGCGGCACTCCCGGAAGATTTCCGGGTCGAAGCCGAACACGCTCTGGCAGTGCCGGGTTGCCAAGGCCAGCGCCATCTGCTGATACTGCGCCGCATTGCATGACGGGGAGTGGGGAACACCATGGCTAAGGTATTCGCGATCGCCAACCAGAAAGGCGGCGTCGGCAAGACCACGACCTGTATCAACCTCGCGGCATCGCTGGTCGCCACGAAGCGACGCGTGCTGCTGATCGACCTCGATCCACAGGGCAACGCCACCACCGGCAGCGGTGTGGATAAGTTGTCCCTGGACCATTCCATCTATGACGTGCTGACCGGCGAATGCGACCTGGCCCAGGCCATGCAATTCTCCGAGCACGGCGGCTACCAGCTGCTGCCCGCCAACCGCGACCTCACCGCCGCGGAAGTGGTGCTGCTGGAGATGGACATGAAGGAGCACCGCCTGCGCCACGCGCTGGCGCCGATCCGCGAGAACTACGACTTCATTCTCATCGATTGCCCGCCATCGCTGTCGATGCTGACCGTCAACGCCCTGTCCGCCTCGGACGGCGTGATCATTCCGATGCAGTGCGAGTACTACGCACTGGAAGGCCTGACCGACCTGATGAACAGCATCCAGCGCATCGCCGAGCGGCTGAACCCCGCGCTGAAGATCGAAGGCCTGCTGCGTACCATGTACGACCCGCGCATCAGCCTGACCAACGATGTCAGTGCACAGTTGCAGTCGCACTTCGGCGACAAGCTCTACACCACCGTGATCCCGCGCAACGTGCGACTGGCCGAAGCCCCCAGCTTCGGCATGCCGGCGCTGGTCTACGACAAGCAATCGCGCGGTGCCATCGCCTACCTGGCGCTGGCCGGCGAGCTGGTGCGCCGTCAGCGTTCCGCCCGCACCACCGCCCCCGCCTAAAGATTAAGGAACCCGCATGGCCGCCAAGAAACGAGGTCTCGGACGCGGGCTGGATGCCCTGCTCAGTGGCTCCAGCGCCGCTACCCTGCAGGAAGAAGCCGTTCAGGTCGACAGCAAGGAACTCCAGCACCTGCCGCTGGACCTGATCCAGCGCGGCAAATACCAGCCGCGCCGCGACATGGACCCGCAAGCCCTGGAAGAGCTCGCCCAGTCCATCAGGGTTCAGGGCGTGATGCAGCCCATCGTGGTGCGCCCGATCGACAAGGGCCGCTACGAGATCATCGCCGGCGAGCGCCGCTGGCGCGCCAGCCAGCAGGCCGGCCTGGACAAGATCCCGGCCATGGTCCGCGAAGTACCGGACGAAGCCGCCATCGCTATGGCGCTGATCGAGAACATCCAGCGCGAGGACCTCAACCCCATCGAGGAAGCCGCCGCGCTGCAACGCCTGCAGCAGGAGTTCCAGCTGACCCAGCAGCAGGTCGCCGACGCCGTCGGTAAATCCCGCGTGACCGTGGCCAACCTGCTGCGCCTGATCGCCCTGCCGGACGAGATCAAGACCCTGCTGTCCCACGGCGACCTGGAAATGGGCCATGCCCGTGCCCTGCTCGGATTGCCGGAGAATCGGCAGGTCGAAGGTGCGCGACATGTTGTCGCACGCGGCCTCACCGTGCGCCAGACCGAAGCCCTGGTGCGGCAGTGGCTCAATGCCCCCACGGAACCTGCCAAACCGGTCAAGAGCGATCCGGACATCAGCCGCCTGGAACAGCGCCTGGCTGAGCGCCTGGGCGCTCCGGTGCAGATTCGCCACGGGCAGAAGGGCAAGGGCCAACTGGTGATCCGTTACAACTCCCTCGACGAGTTGCAGGGCGTCCTCGCCCACATTCGCTGACGCGAAAGACTATGTAGGGGTCGTCGGAAATCACTACCCGACGGTTGAACGGGTATGCGGCGCCCCCTATACTCTGCGCGCAATTTTGTCGGCACAAAGTATGCCAAGTTGTTGATTTGTTAAGCCGACGCCAGAGGACTGTGAGACAGATGGAACCCCGCAAGCCCAATCGCCTGCCCTTCCATCGCCAACCGGCTTTTCGCCTGTTGCTCGTCCAACTGGTGGTGCTGCTTATCGGTGCAGCGGCCCTGTGGTTTGCCCAGGGATCGGTCGCGGGCTATTCCGGCCTGCTGGGTGGCCTGATTGCGTGGTTGCCGAATCTGTACTTTGCTCGCAAGGCGTTCCGCTACAGCGGCGCCCGTTCAGCCCAGCTGATAGTCCGGTCCTTTTATGCCGGTGAGGCGGGAAAACTGATTCTGACGGCAGTGCTCTTTGCACTGACGTTCGCAGGTGTGAAGCCGCTGGCGCCCCTGGCGCTGTTCGGCATCTACCTGCTGACCCTGGCGGTCAGCTGGTTGGCACCCCTGCTGATGCGAAACACATTTACAAGACCTTAGAGCGATTGAGGCAAACATGGCAGCAGAAAGCGCTTCGGGTTACATCCAGCACCACTTGCAGAACCTGACCCTGGGTCGTCTGCCGGATGGTTCCTGGGGGTTCGCCCACACCGCCGAACAAGCCAAGGAAATGGGCTTCTGGGCATTCCACGTTGATACCCTGGGTTGGTCCGTATTCCTCGGCCTGGTGTTCATCCTTATCTTCCGCATGGCAGCCAAGAAGGCCACCAGCGGTCAACCTGGCGGCCTGCAGAACTTCGTCGAAGTTCTGGTGGAGTTCGTCGACGGCAGCGTGAAGGACACCTTCCACGGCCGTAACCCGCTCATCGCACCGCTGGCGCTGACCGTGTTCGTCTGGATCTTCCTGATGAACCTGATCGACCTGGTGCCCGTGGACTTCCTGCCGCTCGCGGCTCAGGCGGTCACCGGAAACGAGCACCTGTTCTTCCGCGCCGTGGCCACCACCGACCCGAATGCCACCTTCGGCATGTCGATCGCGGTGTTCGCGCTGATCATCTTCTACAGCATCAAGGTCAAGGGCATCGGCGGCTTCCTCGGCGAGCTGACCCTGCACCCGTTCCACAGCAGCAACATGGTGGTTCAGATCATCCTGATCCCCGTGAACTTCCTGCTCGAGTTCGTGACCCTGATCGCCAAGCCGGTATCCCTGGCACTGCGTCTGTTCGGCAACATGTACGCCGGCGAGCTGATCTTCATCCTGATCGCCGTGATGTTCGGTTCCGGCATCCTCTGGCTGGGCGGCATGGGTGTCGTGCTGAACTGGGCGTGGGCCGTGTTCCACATCCTGATCATCACCCTGCAGGCGTTCATCTTCATGATGCTGACCATCGTCTACCTGTCGATGGCCCACGAAGACAGCCACTGATCCAAAGATTCTGTACGCCCTCTCCCCTGCGGGAGGGGGTGAAAGAAGAGTTTCACCACCTTAACTTGCTTCACCTTTAACCAACACGACAAAAAGTCGGGAGGAAAAATGGAAACTGTAGTTGGACTCACTGCTATCGCCGTTGCTCTGCTGATCGGTCTGGGCGCTCTGGGTACCGCCATCGGCTTCGGCCTGCTGGGCGGCAAGTTCCTGGAAGGCGCTGCTCGCCAGCCGGAAATGGTTCCGATGCTGCAGGTGAAAATGTTCATCGTCGCCGGTCTGCTCGACGCCGTGACCATGATCGGTGTTGGTATCGCTCTGTTCTTCACCTTCGCTAACCCGTTCATTGCTCAGGTTGCCCACTAATTTCCGAACAACGGAAATCTGTGACTGAACAACGAACGAGCGAGGTATTGGCGTGAACATTAATGCAACTCTGATCGGCCAGGCCATCGCGTTCGCCATCTTCGTCCTGTTCTGCATGAAGTTCGTATGGCCTCCGGTCATCGCGGCTCTGCACGAGCGTCAGAAGAAGATCGCCGACGGCCTGGACGCTGCCAACCGCGCGGCTCGTGACCTGGAACTGGCCCACGAGAAAGCGGGTCAGCAACTGCGCGAAGCCAAGGCTCAGGCAGCCGAAATCATCGAGCAGGCGAAGAAGAGCGCTAACCAGATCGTTGACGAAGCCCGTGATCAGGCCCGTGCCGAAGGTGATCGCATGATCGCCCAGGCCAAGGCCCAGATCGAACAGGAACTCAACAGCGTCAAGGACGCCCTGCGTGCCCAAGTGGGTGCCCTGGCTGTCTCCGGCGCCGAGAAGATCCTGGGTGCTTCGATCGATGCCAACGCGCAAAAGCAGCTGGTTGATCAACTGGCCGCCGAGATCTAAGCAGAGGGCGATATGGCAGAACTGACCACATTGGCTCGTCCTTACGCGAAGGCGGCTTTCGAGTACGCCCAGGCTCATCAGCAATTGGCCGATTGGTCCGCTGCTCTGGGTGTGCTGGCTGCAGTGTCGCAGGACGACACCGTGCGCCAGCTGCTCAAAGAGCCCCAGCTGACCGCCGCAGCCAAGGCTGATGCGCTGATCGACGTGTGTGGCGACAAGCTCAATGCTCCGGCCCAGAACTTCGTCCGAACTGTGGCTGAAAACAAGCGGCTCGACCTGCTGCCGACCATCTTCGAGATGTTCGAGCAACTCAAGGCCGAGCAGGAAAAGCTGGTCGAGGTCGAGGTCACCAGTGCCTTCGCCCTGGACCAGGAACAGCAGGACAAACTCGCCAAGGCTCTCAGCGCCCGGCTCAGTCGCGAAGTGCGACTTCATGCGTCGGAAGACGCGAGCCTGATCGGCGGCGTGGTGATCCGCGCCGGTGACTTGGTAATCGATGGCTCGGTGCGCGGCAAAATCGCGAAACTGGCCGAAGCGTTGAAATCTTGAGTTTGAAGGGGCAGCGGCATGCAGCAACTCAATCCTTCCGAAATTAGTGAAATCATCAAGGGGCGCATCGAGAAACTCGATGTAGCTTCGCAAGCGCGTAACGAAGGCACCATCGTCAGCGTCTCCGACGGCATCGTGCGCATCTTCGGTCTGGCCGACGTCATGTACGGCGAAATGATCGAATTCCCGGGCGGCGTCTACGGTATGGCGCTGAACCTGGAGCAAGACTCCGTCGGTGCTGTGGTACTGGGTGAATACCAGGACCTCAAAGAAGGCATGAATGCCAAGTGCACCGGCCGCATCCTGGAAGTACCGGTTGGTCCGGAACTGCTGGGCCGCGTTGTCGACGCCCTGGGTAACCCGATCGATGGCAAAGGCCCGATCGATGCCAAGCTGACCGACGCTGTCGAGAAAGTGGCACCGGGCGTGATCTGGCGTAAGTCGGTAGACCAGCCGGTTCAGACCGGTTACAAGTCGGTCGACGCCATGATCCCGGTAGGCCGTGGCCAGCGCGAGCTGATCATCGGCGACCGTCAGATCGGTAAAACCGCTCTGGCCATCGACGCCATCATCAACCAGAAGAACAGCGGCATCCGCTGCGTCTACGTTGCCATCGGTCAGAAGCAGTCGACCATTGCCAACGTCGTTCGCAAGCTGGAAGAAAACGGCGCCCTGGCCAACACCATCGTGGTCGTTGCCAGCGCTTCCGAATCCGCTGCTCTGCAGTACCTGGCTCCGTACTCCGGCTGCACCATGGGCGAATACTTCCGCGACCGCGGTGAAGACGCCCTGATCGTGTATGACGACCTGTCCAAGCAGGCCGTAGCCTACCGCCAGATCTCCCTGCTGCTGCGCCGTCCGCCGGGCCGCGAAGCTTATCCGGGCGACGTGTTCTATCTCCACAGCCGTCTGCTGGAGCGCGCTTCCCGCGTTTCCGAAGAGTACGTAGAGAAGTTCACCAACGGCGAAGTGAAAGGCAAGACCGGTTCCCTGACCGCCCTGCCGATCATCGAAACCCAGGCTGGCGACGTTTCCGCGTTCGTTCCGACCAACGTGATCTCCATCACCGACGGTCAGATCTTCCTGGAATCCGCAATGTTCAACTCGGGTATCCGTCCGGCCGTCAACGCCGGTATCTCGGTATCCCGTGTAGGTGGCGCGGCCCAGACCAAGATCATCAAGAAGCTGTCCGGCGGCATCCGTACCGCGCTGGCCCAGTACCGTGAACTGGCGGCCTTCGCCCAGTTCGCTTCGGACCTGGACGACGCTACCCGCAAGCAGCTGGAGCATGGTCAGCGCGTTACCGAGCTGATGAAGCAGAAGCAGTACGCGCCGATGTCCATCGCCGAGATGTCGCTGTCCCTGTACGCCGCCGAGCGTGGCTTCCTGCAGGACGTCGAGATCGCCAAAGTGGGCGCCTTCGAACAGGCGTTGATCGCCTTCTTCCAGCGCGAGCATGCTGCTCTGCTGGCGAAGATCAACGAGAAGGGTGACTTCAACGACGAAATCGACGCAGGCATCAAAGCCGGTATCGAGAAGTTCAAGGCCACCCAAACCTGGTAAGCCGCAGCGGGGGTCGGTAACGGCCCCCGCCTGCTAACCCGATAGGTGTGAAATGGCAGGCGCAAAAGAGATTCGCAGCAAGATTGCGAGCATCAAAAGCACGCAAAAAATCACCAATGCCATGGAAAAGGTGGCGGTGAGCAAAATGCGCAAGGCACAAATGCGCATGGCGGCCGGCCGTCCCTACGCGGAGCGCATTCGCCAGGTGATCGGCCATCTGGCCAACGCCAACCCCGAGTACCGTCATCCGTTCATGGTCGAGCGTGAAGTCAAGCGCATCGGCTACATCGTGGTGAGCTCCGACCGTGGTCTGGCCGGCGGCCTGAACATCAACCTGTTCAAGGCGCTCGTCAAGGACATGGCGGCCCAGCGCGATCGCGGCGCGGAGATCGACCTCTGCGTGATCGGTGCCAAGGGTGCATCCTTCTTCAAGAACTATGGCGGCAACGTAGTCGCGGCCATCAGTCACCTGGGCGAAGAGCCGTCGATCAACGATCTGATCGGCAGCGTCAAGGTCATGCTGGATGCTTACCTGGAAGGGCGTATCGATCGCCTGTACGTGGTTTCCAACAAGTTCGTCAACACCATGACCCAGAAGCCGACCGTGGAACAGCTGATTCCGCTGGTGGCCGAGGACAACGCAGAACTGAAACACCACTGGGACTACCTCTACGAACCCGACGCCAAGGCGCTGCTCGACGGCCTGCTGGTGCGTTACGTGGAATCCCAGGTGTATCAGTCGGTGGTTGAGAACAACGCCTGTGAGCAGGCGGCCCGGATGATTGCAATGAAGAACGCTACCGACAACGCCGGTGATCTGATCAGTGGACTCCAACTGATCTACAACAAGGCTCGTCAGGCGGCGATCACCCAGGAAATCTCGGAAATCGTCGGCGGCGCTGCCGCGGTGTAAGAACAGGTTCAAAATTCAGAGGAACCAGACATGAGTAGCGGACGTATCGTTCAAATCATCGGCGCCGTGATCGACGTGGAATTCCCGCGCGATGCCGTGCCGAGCATCTACGAGGCCCTGAAGGTTCAGGGCGTCGAAACCACCCTGGAAGTTCAGCAGCAGCTGGGCGACGGCGTGGTTCGCTCCATTGCAATGGGTTCCACCGAAGGCCTCAAGCGTGGCCTGAACGTGGAAAGCACCGGCGCAGCCATCTCCGTCCCGGTCGGCACCAAGACCCTGGGCCGTATCATGGACGTGCTGGGCAACCCGATCGACGAAGCCGGCCCCATCGGCGAAGAAGAGCGCTGGGGTATTCACCGCGACGCTCCGTCCTACGCTGACCAGGCTGGCGGCAACGACCTGCTCGAAACCGGCATCAAGGTTATCGACCTGGTCTGCCCGTTCGCCAAGGGCGGTAAGGTCGGTCTGTTCGGTGGCGCCGGTGTAGGCAAGACCGTAAACATGATGGAGCTGATCCGTAACATCGCCATGGAGCACAGTGGTTACTCTGTGTTCGCTGGTGTGGGCGAGCGTACTCGTGAGGGTAACGACTTCTACCACGAGATGAAGGATTCCGGCGTACTGGACAAGGTAGCCCTGGTTTACGGCCAGATGAACGAGCCGCCGGGCAACCGTCTGCGCGTTGCACTGACCGGCCTGACCATGGCCGAGAAGTTCCGTGACGAAGGCCGTGACGTACTGCTGTTCATCGACAACATCTACCGTTACACCCTCGCCGGTACCGAAGTATCCGCACTGCTGGGCCGTATGCCTTCCGCAGTAGGTTACCAGCCGACCCTGGCCGAAGAGATGGGCGTTCTGCAGGAGCGCATCACCTCCACCAAGAAAGGCTCGATCACCTCGATCCAGGCCGTCTACGTTCCCGCGGACGACCTGACCGACCCGAGCCCGGCGACCACCTTCGCCCACTTGGACGCCACCGTCGTACTGTCCCGTGACATCGCCTCGCTGGGTATCTACCCGGCCGTCGATCCGCTGGACTCGACTTCCCGTCAGCTGGACCCGCTGGTCATCGGCCAGGATCACTACGACACCGCTCGTGGCGTGCAGTACGTTCTGCAGCGCTACAAGGAGCTGAAGGACATCATCGCGATCCTCGGCATGGACGAACTGTCCGAAGCCGACAAGCTGCTGGTGGCCCGTGCTCGTAAGATCCAGCGTTTCCTGTCCCAGCCGTTCTTCGTGGCAGAAGTCTTCACCGGTTCCCCGGGCAAGTACGTCTCCCTGAAGGACACCATCGCTGGCTTCAAAGGCATCCTCAACGGCGACTATGACCACCTGCCCGAGCAGGCGTTCTACATGGTCGGCGGCATCGAAGAAGCCATCGAGAAAGCGAAGAAGCTGTAATCCGTGCGCCCGGCAACGGGCGCTTACGTGAGGCAAGGGTATGGCTATTACAGTCCACTGCGACATCGTCAGCGCCGAAGCGGAGATCTTCTCCGGTCTGGTCGAGCTGGTCGTTGCGCACGGCTCGCTGGGCGATCTGGGTATCGCTCCGGGCCACGCGCCGCTGATCACCGAGCTCAAGCCCGGTCCGATCCGCCTGGTGAAGCAGGGTGGCGAACAGGAGGTGTACTACATCTCCGGTGGCTTCCTCGAAGTGCAGCCGAACATGGTCAAGGTTCTCGCCGACACCGTGATTCGCGCAGGCGACCTCGACGAAGCGGCTGCCCAGACCGCACTGAAGGAAGCTGAGAAGGCTCTGCACACCAAAGGTGCCGAGTTCGACTACAGCTCCGCCGCAGCCCGCCTGGCCGAAGCCGCAGCGCAACTGCGCACGGTCCAGCAGGTTCGCAAGAAGTTCGGCGGCTGAGCCGCGCGAAGCTCCTCGGGGCTTCAGCGACAAATTGGAAAAGGGTAGCCTTGGCTACCCTTTTTCTTTTTCCACACCCGGGGTCTCCCCGCTCATCAGGACGGTCTGTCATTCATGTCCCTCGAAATCGTCATTCTCGCCGCCGGCCAGGGTACGCGCATGCGTTCGGCCCTGCCGAAGGTCCTGCACCCGGTCGCTGGCAAGCCGATGCTCGCCCATGTGATCGACACCGCGCGTACGCTCCATCCCTCCCGCATTCATGTGGTGATCGGGCACGGCGCGGAGCTCGTGCGTGAACGGCTGCAGGCGGATGATCTGAATTTCGTGATCCAGGAGCAGCAGCTCGGCACCGGCCACGCCGTAGCCCAGGCCTCCCCGTTCCTCAGTGCGGACAAGGTGCTGATCCTCTACGGCGACGTGCCGCTGATCGAACAGCCGACCCTGGAGCGCCTGATGGCCCAGGCCACCGCCGAACAACTGGCGCTGCTCACCGTGGAACTGGATGACCCGACTGGCTACGGCCGCATCATCCGTGACGCTGCCGGCGAGGTTCAGGCCATCGTCGAGCAGAAGGATGCTTCCCCCGAGCAGCGCGCCATCCGCGAAGGCAACACCGGCATCCTCGCCGTGCCGCGCGAGCGCCTGGACGGCTGGTTGTCGCGCCTCTCCAATTCCAACGCCCAGGGCGAGTACTACCTCACCGATGTGATCGCCATGGCCGTGGCCGACGGCCTGCGCGTAGCCACCGCGCAACCGCAGGCCGCCATGGAAGTCCAGGGCGCCAATGACCGTCTACAGCTATCCGAGCTGGAGCGTTTCTTCCAGCAGCGTGTGGCGCGTCGCCTGATGGCCCAGGGTGTAACCCTGATCGACCCGGCGCGTTTCGACGTGCGTGGCGAGGTCAGCGTCGGCCGCGACGTCAGCATCGACATCAACGTGATCCTCGAAGGTCAGGTGGAGATCGAAGACTGTGTTTCGATCGGCCCGAACTGCTACATCAAGGACAGCACCCTGCGCCGAGGCGCCATCATCAAGGCCAACTCGCATCTGGAAGGCGCCCACGTCGGCCCGGACAGCGACGTCGGTCCTTTCGCCCGCCTGCGTCCGGGCAGCGTGCTGGAGCGCCAGGTGCACGTGGGCAACTTCGTCGAACTGAAGAACGCGCATCTGCAGGACGGCGTGAAGGTCGGCCACCTGACCTACCTGGGCGACAGCGAAGTCGGCGCGCGCACCAACATCGGCGCCGGCACCATCACCTGCAACTACGATGGCGCCAACAAGTGGCGCACCACCATCGGCGAAGACGTCTTCATCGGCTCCAACAACTCCCTGGTCGCGCCTGTGGATATCGGCACCGGCGCCACGACTGGCGCGGGCTCCACCGTTACCGCAGAGGTTCCGGCCGGTACCCTGGCAGTCGGCCGTGCCAAGCAGCGCGTGATCGAAGGCTGGAAGCGGCCGGAAAAGATCAAGAAGTCCTGACCTTCCTTCATCCCGTCTGTGGGTAAGTTTTTATTCACAGGCGGGACTACGCTATTTCGTTATCCACAGACGTTTTCCTGACCTGCGCTGGTATCCGGTCGGTGGCGTCTTTCCTGCCGGAGTCCCTCGATCATGCTCGGTGTCGCCGTCCTGATCTTTCTGATCACCGACCCGTTCGGCAACATCGCGGTGTTCCTTGCCGCCCTGAAATCCGTCCCCGCCGAGCGCCGGCTCAAGGTCGCCCTGCGCGAATTGCTGCTCGCACTCGGCCTGCTGCTGATCTTCCTCACGCTCGGCGAACACATCCTCACCGGCCTTGGGCTGTCGAAGGAAGCCACCGGGATCGCCGGCGGCATCATTCTCTTCGTGGTCGCCATGCGCCTGATCTTCCCGACCCCGCAGGGCGTGCTGGGCGACATGCCCGACAGCGAGCCGCTGCTGGTGCCGCTGGCCACCCCGGCCGTGGCCGGTCCCTCGGCGCTGGCGATGCTGATCACCCTGCGCACCACCTACACTGGTCCCTTGTGGGAGCTGTACCTGGCGGTGATCCTCGCCTGGGCGGCGACGGCCGTGATCCTCCTCCAGGCCTCGTTCCTGCAGCGCTTCCTCGGTCCTCGCGGGCTCACCGCCGTGGAGCGTCTGGCCGGCATGCTGCTGATCATGC
Source organism: Pseudomonas sp. NY15181 (assembly GCF_048068055.1). Taxonomy (NCBI): domain Bacteria; kingdom Pseudomonadati; phylum Pseudomonadota; class Gammaproteobacteria; order Pseudomonadales; family Pseudomonadaceae; genus Pseudomonas; species Pseudomonas sp. NY15181. Next base: position 533,707 of record NZ_JBLUPT010000002.1, read on the forward strand.
TCAGTGTGAACATGCTCCTGCAGAACCTGCGCAGCGTCTTGCACATCGCCGCGTGAGTGAGCCCATGACCCTTCGCGCCCTCAGTCTCGTCCTCTCCGCCCTGCTGCTGGCCGGCTGCGCCGAGCAGGGACTGCAGATCGATCGCACGCATGTCTCGCGCAACCAGGACAGCCGCATCCAGTACATCATCATCCATTACACCTCGGAGAACCTGCCGGGTTCGCTGAAGGTCCTGACGCGCGGCGAGGTCAGCGCCCATTACCTGATCGGCGACCAGCCGCCGACCATCTACCAGTTGGTGGACGAGAACCGCCGCGCCTGGCACGCCGGGCAGAGCGAATGGCAGGGCCGCACCTGGCTGAACTCCACGTCGATCGGCATCGAACTGGTCAACCCCGGCTACCGTGAAACCCCCAGTGGCAAGATCTGGTACCCCTTCCCTGATGGGCAGATCGACGCGCTGATCGCCCTGCTCAAGGACATCAGCAAGCGCCAGGGCATCACCCCGGAACACATCCTCGGCCACAGCGACATCGCCCCGCAGCGCAAGGTCGATCCGGGCCCGCTGTTCCCCTGGAAGAGACTCGCCGATGCCGGCCTGATCCCCTGGCCGAAGCCCGGTGAGATCGCCCGCCGCCTGGGTGAGCTGAACGGCCAGCTGCCCGTCCCGGGGTGGTTCCAGCAGCAGCTGGCGCGCCACGGCTACGCGGTGCCGCTCAATGGAGTGCTGGATGAGGAAACCCGCAACGTGATCGCGGCCTTCCAGATGCGCTTCCGCCCGGACCGTTTCGACGGCGAGCCGGACCTGGAAACCGCAGCGCTGTTGCTGGCCGTGCCGACCAGTTAAACCGGCAGCAGCACGTAGAAGCGCGAACCCTTGCCCGGCTGCGAGTGCAGGACGATGCGCCCGCCGTGCAGCTGGACGATCTCCTTGCACAGGGCCAGGCCGAGACCGGCGCCGCCCTTCTTGCGCCCCACCTGGACGAAGGGCTCGAAGATGCGGTTCTGCTGGCTGAAGGGAATCCCGTCGCCGTTGTCCTCCACGGCGATCGTTACCCGCTCGTCGTGACAACGCGCCTGCAGCCGTATCACCCCGCCTTCGCGGGAGTGGCGCAGGGCGTTGCTGATCAGGTTATCGATGACCCGTTCTATCTGCAGGCGGTCGAGGTTGAGCGGCGGCAGGTCGGCGGCGGTTTCCAGCTGGATATCGATGTTCTGGCTTCGCGCCTGGCCTTCGAAGCGCTGCCGGGCCTGCGCCAGGATATCGGTGATGTCGCAAGGCTGCAGGCTGAGCTTCTGCGTGCCGCTCTGATAGCGGGAGAAATTCAGCAGGTCGCCGATCAACAGCACCAGCCGCCGCATCTCCTCATCGACCGTGGTGATCAGATCGTGCTCGCGGGAGCCCTTGGGGAAAGCCAGGCGCTCGGAAAGCAGGCCGAAGGCCATGTGCATGCCGGTCACCGGCGTACGCAGCTCATGGGAGGCGAGCAGCACGAAGTCGTTGCGCACCCGCTCGAAGGCGCGTTGTTCAGTGACATCGCGGAGCACCATCACCGCACCGATGTTGCGGCCGTCGTCGTGGGTGACCGGCGACATGCCCCAGGTCAGTAGCCGCTGCTCGCCGTTCACCTCCACCACCAGGTCCTGGGGCGTTTCTTCCAGCAGGTTGCCCGCCAGGACACGCCGGGTGGCCTGGGTCAGCTCCGGGTTGTCCAGCAGCGCACCGAGGTCCTGGCCATGCGGGTCGCTCCTGGAGAACAGCTGGCGGCTGGCGACCGGATTGGCGTGCTCGATGCGACCTTCGCGATCGAGGATCACCAGGCCGTCGTCGATGCTGTCGAGCACCGCCTGCAAGCGCCGGCGTCCGTAGCCGATGGCTTCGGTGTTGGTCTCCCGGTACAGGCGCAGGGCCTCCGCCATCAGGCCGAAGCGGCGGCTCAAGGTGGACATCTCGGCCACCGGGGAAATCGGCAGTGTCAGGTCGAAATCGCCGTGTCCGATCTTGTCCGCGGCCTTGGTCAGGGCTTCGATGGGCGCACCGAAGCGGCGGGCGATGCTGTGGGCGGTGATGAAGCCGATCAGCAGGATGGCCACGCCCACCAGCCCGAGCAGCCCGCTGATCAGCAGCGTCCGGGTGCGGGCATCGCTTTCCTGAGTGTCGATGTTGCGCATGGCGAACTCGTGCAGGGCGAGCAGCTGCTGGCGAAGCTCATCCAGGTTCCGGCTCAGGTCGCTGTCGTCGAGCAGCTCGGAGCGTCCGGGCCCCGAATTGTCCATGGCCGCCACGAATTGCCGGTGGGCGTCGGCAATCTGCCGCAACAGCTGCCGTTCCGTGTCGCTGGAAGCCCGCTGCAGACCGCTCTCCAGTGCATCGCGGAAGTACTGGCGGGCGCCCTCAAGGCGTTGGGTGTCGGGTTCCGTGCTGAGTACCTGGACCAACTCATCGCCCAGGGCCTGGCGCAACTGCTGGCTGACCTCGATGGTGTCGAAATTGCGCTGGATGAGTTCCGCCTGCTCGCGACCGGTGAGCACCACGCTGAACAGCCCTAGCAGCAGGCCCAGTAGGGCCACCGTCATGAGCGCCGAGATGCTCAGGAACAGCTGCGTGCGCAATGTCAGCGGCAGGTGCAGTTTCACAGGCTGTATTGCTTGCGCTTGCGGTACAGCGTGGATGCGTCGATGCCCAGGGTCTTGGCGGCCTGATCGAGGGTTGCGCTGGAGGCCATTACCGCAGCGATATGGGCTTTTTCCAGTTCCTCCAGACTGAGTGCTTCGCCGATGCGCGGTGTGGCGTTTGCCGAGTGCTCGCCGGGGGCGAGGTGTTCGGTACCAATCATCTCCTGATTGCAGATGATGCTCGCACGTTCGATAACGTTTCTCAGCTCACGCACGTTGCCGGGCCAGCCATAGCGGCGCAGCAGGTCGCGGGCGTCGTCGGTGAAACCGCGGGCCGGACGGCCGTAATCCTTGACGAAACGGGCGAGGAAGCGCTCCGCAAGGTTCAGGATGTCTTCGGCGCGTTCGCGCAACGGTGGCAGGTTCAGCGTGATGACATTCAGGCGGTACAGCAGGTCCTCGCGGAAGCTGCCCTGGGCGACCATGCCGGCCAGATCGCGGTTGGTCGCGGCGAGGATGCGCACGTCGGCGTTGCGTGTCACCGGGTCGCCCACCCGCTCGTACTCCTTGTCCTGGATGAAGCGCAGCAGTTTCGGCTGCAGGCCCAGTGGGAAGTCGCCGATCTCGTCGAGGAACAGGGTGCCGCCGTCGGCCTGGCTGATGCGCCCGAGGGTGTTCTCGGTGGCGCCGGTGAACGCGCCACGGCTGTGCCCGAACAGTTCGCTTTCGGTCAGCTCGGCGCTCAGCGATGGGCAGTTGATGGTCACGCAGGGTTTCTTCGCTCGCTTGCTCCAGCCGTGGATGGCCCGCGCCAGTTCGCCCTTGCCCGAGCCTGACTCGCCAAGGATGAGGATGTTGGCGTCGGTGGCGGCGACCTGGCGGGCGGTCTCCAGTACGGCGGCCATGGCCGGGCTATGGGATTCGAGCATGTCGCCGTGCTTGCGCACTTCGCCTTCCAGCGCCTCGATACGTACCGTCAGCTGGTGGACCTCCAGTTGCTTGGCTGCGGCCAGGCGCAGCTGGTCGGGGCTGCAGGGTTTCACCAGGTAGTCGGCGGCGCCGCCTTGCATGGCATTCACCGCGCTGTCCACGGCGGAGTGGGCGGTGATGATGACCACGCGCATCCAGGGGGCTTGGACGCGCATCTGGGCGAGTACGTCCAGACCGTTGTCCTCGCCCAGGCGCAGATCGAGGAAGCACAGGTCGAAGACCTGGTGTTGCAGCAGCGTGTCGGCTTGGGCGGCGCTGCTGGCGGTCGCAACGCTATAGCCCTCATCTTCCAGGCAGTAGCGGAACGAGCGCAGGATGGCGGGCTCGTCGTCGACCAGAAGGATGCGGCCTTGTTGTTCAGGCGGTGCGTCCATTCAGGGTGATCCTCATTATCTGTCTTAGGTTAATTCTTAGTCCCGGAAATTTCGTGCAAGTTGCAAAGGCTCTTTCCAGAGCGTCGGGCAGGGTGCAAGGGCGTAGTTATCCACAAGCTGGGTAATGTGTTGAAATAAAAGGACTTATCAACAGAATGGCACCGGCAGGGGCGTTTTGCTGTCTCTACTGGCAGTACAGAAAAACGCCAAGGAGCACACCATGGCCACCCCGAAGCTGCTTGTCCTGGCCCTCGGCAGCGCTCTGCTGGCGACCCAGCCGTTGGTCGGCCAGGCCGAGGAATCCACTCTTACCGAACAACTGGCCGAGGCGCGCCAGGAGGGATCGATCTGGACCGCCATCAACCTCAACCGCGACCTGAAGCCCTTCAAGCTCAGCGTGGATGTGGAAAGGGGCCGCGCCGTGCTGGGCGGCCAGGTTGCCAGTGAAGAACAGCGTGAGCTGGCGGCACAGGTGGCGATGAGCGTCGAAGGCATCATCTCTGTGGATAACCGTATTACCGTCGATTCGGCGCTGGCCAGTGGCGAGGCGCCGCGCAGCGATACGGTGCAGCGCTGGGACGACGCGGCGCTGGACGCCCGGGTCAAGGCCAAGCTGCTGCTGGATAAGCCCGCCGAAGGGCTGGACATCAAGGTGTCCAGCAAGGCGGGAGCGGTCACCCTGGAGGGGACGGTGCCCAGCGAGGAAGCCAGCCAGCAGGCGTCCCATCTGGCCGCGCAGACCGAAGGGGTCGCCTCTGTGGATAACCGCCTGAAGGTGGTGCCGGAAGGCTCGTCGACCAAGAAGCTGGAAGACTCGGTGAACGACGCCCAGGCCGCAGTCAGCGATGCCTGGATCACCAGCCAGATAAAGGCCGACGTGCTGGCGCGCCATGCGCTGAGCGGGCTTTCCATCGGCGTGTCGACCCGCGATGGCGTGGTCAGCCTCAGTGGCGTGGTGCCCACCAATGCCGAGCGCCAGCAACTGATCGAAACCGCGCGAAAGACCCGCGGCGTTCATGAGGTGGACGCCAGCGCCTTGAAGGTGGCCGGCCAGACCACCGGCCAGTATCGTCCGTCCCCAGGGGAAATTCGCACATGAGCCGCGCCCTCTGTGCAGGGAGTTACCCAGGCTCAGCGCGGGTCGCGCCCGACGAGTGATCGCAGCCGGGCCCTCGCCGGCGCGGTTGCAAAATGCACGGTGAAAGCCTGGCAATCGTGCAGGATGCGGACGGAATCGCTTCGCAGGAGTAACCCAACACGTTGTTCCTGAAGGATAAAAAAGACAGAAGCGGCCTGGCATGTGGCGTGCAGACTTCCAAGGAAATCAGTCCACGCCGCCGGCATTGAACAAGGAGGCTCGCACGGCCAGGAGAACCGGGATGAATAGCCACGAAACGCCTGTCGATGTCTGGAGCCGGGTCCTGCTGACCATCGCCCTGCTTCTGTTGCTGATCCACCAGGTACAGCTGATATCGCCGCCTGCGGGCTATCCCCAGGTAGTTATCCCCAGCGCGTCCGGCGCGCTGCCGGACATCTCGCGTTATCCACAGCCGCTTCCGGCCAGGGATGAGTTCGACCGGCGCTGGAGCGCGAAGCTCCACGAGCCGCAGGCGGCAATCGCGCGACACGGTGGTTGGGTGTTCTGAATCCACGACCGGATGACCGGGACGTCGGGACGGTAATAGGCTCGACGGCTACTCCGGCAGTGACGTGAATACACCACGAGAAGAGGAGATATCCCATGCTCAGCTGGGCTCTGACATTCCTGATCATTGCCATCATTGCCGGCGTACTGGGTTTCGGTGGTATCGCCGGTGCGGCGACCAGCATTGCCAAGATCCTGTTCGTCCTGTTCCTGGTGCTGTTCGTCGTATCGCTCATCACCAGGCGCTGGCGGGACTGACACCGTTTCTATACTGATGACGAGCACGGCGATGGACTTCATCGGCAAGTATCTGGTGGGCGAACTGTGCGAAGCCTGCGACTGCACCGCCCAGCGGCTCTATGTCGTCTTCACCTGGGATAAGCAGAAGGCCTATGCCCTCTATGTGAAGCTGCCCGAAGGACTGCCGCCGGAGCAGGCGCCGAGCCGGCACGCCCGCCTGCGTCGGCTGGGCGAACCCGATGACGCGGTGAAAGGCGTTCTGGATGAAGAGCTCAGGAGTGATCCGAGCGGGTTCTGATTGAGCGTGGCCGGAGGCCGCGCATGACCAGGGGGCCGGGATGTTCGGGGTGATACAGGCCCTGAGCGACCCAGGGGTACAGGGAGTGCCTCCGCAACGGCGGACCAGGTCAGGGGAAAGGGCTGCGGCGGAACCGGCGTGAGGACGAGACAGTCGTTCGCCTCACCTCGGTTCCGCAGAGCCGGAGCGTTTACGGCTTGAAGTTGGCGGCGTCGCGCGCCCAGCCATCGAGCACGGGCTTCAGATCGTTCAGCGTCAGCTGCGTGCTGGTGTTCTCCAGCGTCTTGCCGGCGCCCTTGCGCACCACCTTGGCCACCGGCTTGCTGGTGGCACCGTCCAGAGCCTCCATTTCCACATAGACCTCGGTTTCCTGGTCCCGCGTGCCGATGGCGGTGGTGGTGGCCGCGACCACCAGGGCGATCGGGATCACCTCGTAGGCGTGCAGGCCCTCGGTGGAAACGTTCACGCCGGTGATCGCTGTCTTCAGCACCAGGGTGTCGCGGTCGGCCTGCTGCACCACGCGGTAGCGGCTGCTCAACTGCCGCTCGATCTGCTGCTTCAGGTAGTCGGGAATGGCGTTCAGGGTCGTCTGGTCGACGTTCTCGGTCGGTTTGGGCTGCGGGAAGTACACCGGCCGCTCCACCAGCACCGAGCTGTAGTTGCTCAGTTTCAGGTTCGGGTCCACCCAGCGCAGCACCGGCTGCCCGCTGGGCGAGGTGGCGGGTTTGAGCTGGGAGTAGTCGTCGAGGAAGCCCGAATACTGCGAGGCATCCGGCTTCTGGCTGGAACAACCGGCCAGCGCCAGGGTGCCGGCCAACAGCAGGGTGGGTACTACCGAGAGTCGTGTCATAGAGAGTCCTGTATCTGAAGGTTCACCGCGTCGTTCACAGACTCGGCTGGCATGCTTGCGGCAGCGAAGGGTAGCCGCGTGCCGCTTCGAACCAGCACGAACTTAACTGATGTCGATCAATCCGAAGTGACTAGGAAACGTCCTACAATGCCTCGCCGATTCCCGTCGGCTGATTTATCCCGATACACCAACACCGCAACAATGAAGCGCGGATTCCGGCGACTTATCCACAGCGCCCGCGATCCTGCCAGCCTTGCGGTCCAGTGGCCTCATTCCTTGGCCATGGCCCTCCGTGACGGTCCTTCGATGTGACCGTACATCCGGTAACTGGAAAACCGGATGTCTCGATTCCGGACGGCTCATCCGTTCAACCCGCGCCATTGACGGCATGATTGCAAACAAGCCTAGCCGGCTTTGCAAAGCGCTGCGTGACAGGCGTTGAGGTGCCTGCTTCATGCAATAAATCAAGGGCCGAAAGACTTGGAACCACGGTTTCAAGTGCCTTTTCCTATGCCGATTGTGCATAGGGTAGGCGCCTCCGGCATTAGACGAGGGCGCGGGGCGTAGGAATGATGCGCCCCTTTTTCGCTGGCCGTCGGCACCCCGATGGCCAAGCGGAACCCCGACTTCCACAAGAATCAAGGGTGACTCAACTATGGGCAAAGCCAAGCTCAGCCTCGCCTGGCAGATCCTCATCGGCCTGGTACTCGGAATTGCACTGGGCGCCGCGCTCAACCACTTCAGCGCGGACAAGGCCTGGTGGATCAGCAATATCCTCCAGCCGGCCGGCGACATCTTCATCCGCCTGATCAAGATGATCGTGGTGCCGATCGTGATTTCCTCGCTCGTCGTCGGCATCGCCGGCATGGGAGATGCGAAGAAACTCGGTCGGATCGGCCTGAAGACCATCGTCTACTTCGAAATCATCACCACGGTCGCCATCGTGGTCGGCCTGCTGCTGGCGAACGTGTTCCAGCCGGGCGCCGGCATCGACATGAGCACCCTGGGCACTGTGGATATCTCCCAGTACGCGCAGACCGCCAAGGAAGTCGAGCACCACCACGCGTTCATCGAGACCATTCTCAACCTGATCCCGTCCAATATCTTCGCGGCCATGGCCCGTGGCGAGATGCTGCCGATCATCTTCTTCTCGGTGATGTTCGGCCTGGGGCTGTCCTCGCTGCCGGCGCCGACCCGTGAGCCGCTGGTGAAGATGTTCCAGGGCGTGGCCGAGGCCATGTTCCGCGTCACCCACATGATCATGCGCTACGCCCCCATCGGCGTGTTCGCGCTGATCGCCGTAACCGTGGCCAACTTCGGCTTCGCCTCGCTGCTGCCGCTGGCCAAGCTGGTGGTGCTGGTGTACTTCGCCATCGCCTTCTTCGCCTTCATGGTGCTGGGCCTGGCCGCGCGCCTGTTCGGCTTCTCCATCATCAAGCTGATGCGCATCTTCAAGGACGAGCTGATCCTGGCGTACTCCACCGCGAGCTCCGAGACCGTGCTGCCGCGCATCATCGAGAAGATGGAAGCCTATGGCGCGCCCAAGGCGGTGAGCAGCTTCGTGGTGCCCACCGGATACTCCTTCAACCTCGATGGCTCGACCCTGTACCAGAGCATCGCGGCGATCTTCATCGCCCAGCTCTATGGCATCGACCTGTCCATCGGCCAGCAACTGATGCTGGTGCTGACCCTGATGGTCACCTCCAAGGGCATCGCCGGCGTGCCGGGTGTTTCCTTCGTGGTGCTGCTCGCCACCCTGGGCAGCGTGGGCATTCCGCTGGAAGGTCTGGCCTTCATTGCCGGCGTCGACCGCATCATGGACATGGCGCGCACCGCGCTGAACGTGATCGGCAACGCCCTGGCCGTGCTGGTGATCTCCAAGTGGGAAGGCGTCTACGACGCGCAGAAGGGCGCCCGTTACTGGGAAGCCATGCAGAGCGGTCGCGCCGAGCAACTGCTCGATGGCAAGGAAGGCACCGCCACCCGCTGACCCGCACGGGTTATCCACAAGGCCCCGGCACTGTCCGGGGCCTTGTCGTTTCTGGCGTCCAGTGTGCCCGTGCCGCTATCATCCGGGCCATTCCAAGGGGGACTCTCCATGCTCAATGGCCTGTGGCTGGGCTTTTTCATCGTCGCGGCGGTCACCGCGCTTTCCCGCTGGCTGCTCGGAGGCGAGGCGACCGTCTTCGCCGCCATGGTGGAAAGCCTGTTCTCCATGGCCAAGCTGTCGGTGGACGTCATGGTGCTGCTGTTCGGCACCCTGACGCTGTGGCTCGGCTTCCTGCGCATCGCCGAGAAGGCGGGGCTGGTGGAGAAGCTGGCCGTGCTGCTCGGCCCGCTGTTCCGTCGCCTGATGCCGGAAGTGCCCGCCGGCCACCCGGCCATCGGCCTGATCACCCTGAACTTCGCCGCCAACGGCCTGGGCCTGGACAACGCCGCCACGCCCATCGGCCTCAAGGCCATGAAGGCGCTGCAGGAACTCAATCCGAGCAGCACCACCGCGAGCAACGCGCAGATCCTCTTCCTGGTGCTCAACGCCTCGTCGCTGACCCTGCTGCCGGTGACCATCTTCATGTACCGCGCCCAGCAGGGCGCCGCCGACCCGACCCTGGTGTTCCTGCCGATCCTTCTAGCCACCAGCGCCTCCACCTTGGTGGGCCTGCTGAGCGTGTCGGTGATGCAGCGCCTGCGGCTGTGGGACCCGGTGGTGCTGGCCTACCTGATTCCGGGGGCGCTGGCGCTGGGCGCCTTCATGGCATTGCTCGCCGGCCTCTCAGCCACCGCGCTGGCGCAGCTGTCGTCGCTACTGGGCAACGTGACCTTGTTCGGCATCATCCTGCTGTTCCTCCTCGTTGGCTGGCTGAAGAAGGTGCCGGTGTACGAAACCTTCGTCGAAGGCGCGAAGGAAGGCTTTGACGTCGCCAAGAGCCTGCTGCCCTACCTGGTGGCGATGCTCTGCGCGGTCGGCGTGCTGCGGGCCTCCGGAGCGTTGGAAATGGCACTGGGCGGCATCCGCTGGGTAGTCGAAGGCATCGGCTGGGACACCCGCTTCGTCGACGCGCTGCCCACTGCGCTGGTCAAGCCGTTCTCCGGCAGCGCGGCGCGGGCCATGCTGCTGGAAACCATGCAATCCCACGGTGTGGACAGTTTCCCGGCGTTGGTGGCGGCCACGGTGCAAGGCAGCACGGAAACCACCTTCTACGTGCTGGCCGTGTACTTCGGCGCGGTGGGCATCCAGCGTGCCCGTCACGCGGTGGGCTGTGCGCTGCTGGCGGACCTCGCCGGCGTGCTGGCTTCGATCGGGGTGTGCTACTGGTTCTTCGCTTGAAGGGAGTGGGCGGCGTTCTTCGCCGTCTGTGCTTCGAACAAGTGCCATTCCCGCAGAATCACGCTGTAGGGAACGAAGACGCTCAGCCGGTGCATCCCGGCCAGCTCCGGTCGATTCGCCGGCGTTGACCAGCCCTTGCTGTAGCCGATATTGATCCCCAGCACGCTGCCGTCATTGGCAATCAGCGGTCCACCGGACATGCCCTTGGCGATCGCCGCGTCATGCAGGCCGTAACGCTCCTGGCTGGCCGAGCCGGGCTTGATGAAAGGCACCGGCCAGACCCGCCCCTGAGCGCTCATCGGGATCAACAGGCTGCTGCTGCCCAGGGTGATAACCGCTTCACCCGGGCGGAAGTCGCGCCAGCGGGGGATCTGCCCGTCGGCCTTGTGCGTGATGAACAGCAGGTCGCAGCCGGTGCTGCAGCGATACGCCTGATTCCGCAGGTAAGGCGTGTGTGCGGCGGTGACGGCGTAATCGGAATTCCACTGGACAGCGGAGGCGACCATCATTCCCGGCAGTGGGGGGCCGGAAAAAACACTGAAGTAGCGATCGGTCAGATTCCGGTCGGTTTCCGGGGAGACCCATCCGTTGCAGCCCGTCAGCGCGAGGAAACACAGTATTCCCCATCTCATTCGTTGTTCTCCCTTTTGGGGAAAAACTAACGATTAGTTAAGGAATATTCCTATATAAAATTAAGATTCTTATTTAAGGGTTTCCTTTATAAATCATCTTTTTACGCGAAAGTTTCCTACAGACATTTCTGTAGGAAACTATTGCCAGTAACGGTGCGAGTGGTATTCCTTTGCAGCGTCTTTCGCCGAGCAGTCTGCCGTATGTGAAGCGTCTGTCCGCAGGGCCCTCGACGTCCGGGAATTCGCGCTCAGCGGTTGTCGAGACTGGCTGCGGCGTTCTGCCTCACGGTCGATCCGGACGGCCTTGACTCAAGTCAGGCTCGCCCGGACACGGAGGGAGAAGGATAGGTTCATCCCAATCCCTCTTCGCCAGTGGAGACCGCGTCATGATGACCCACAGCAACCCTGCGGAGCTTGCAGCCCTCGCGGCCGTAGGCGCCGATCACTGGATAGAAACCCTCGACGACGGCAGCCATGTGCTGATCCGCCCGCTGCGTTCGGAAGACCGCGAGCGCGAGCGCCTGTTCCTCGAGCGCCTGTCGCCCATGACCCGCAAGTTCCGCTTTCACGGCGAAGTAAAAGTCGACGACAAACTGCTCGACCAGCTGATGGACGTGGATTACCAGCGCACCATGGCCTTCATCGCGCTGACCCATGTCGACGGCGAGCTGCGGGAAGTGGGTATCAGCCGTTATGCGGCAGTCGATGGCCAGCAGTGCGAGTGCGCGGTGACCATCGCCGACGAGTGGAAGCAACTGGGCCTGGATGTCGCGCTGATGCGTCACCTGATCGACGTCGCCAAGCGCAATGGCTTCAGCCAGATGTACTCGATCGACTCCTCCATGGACCGCGACATGCGTGACATGTCCCGTGAACTGGGTTTCCGCGCCCAACTCGATCCGGATGACGCTTGCCAGGTGATTCGCCGCCTGGCCCTGTAAGTCCTCTGCTCCGGCGGGGCTTCAGCCTCGTCGGCGCCACAATGCCAGGCCCAGCAGCACGGCAATCAGCAGCGCAGCCACGGCGGCCAGTGGATAGACGGTATCGTCGTCCAGCAGTGGCTTCTCGATGCGCAGGTAACCGTCGTCCTTGAACAGTCGCTGCGCCAGTTCGTTCACCTGTTGCAGGCTGACCTTCGCCAGGCGTTTGTCCTCGTCCGGGAAGCGACCATCGTCGAAGTCCGCCAGCGCGCCCCAGTAATAGTCCGCCAGCGTCGAATTACCCGGTGTGCTCCAGGCCAGCTGGGCCCGCGCCACGCGCTGAATCCGACTGAAGCGCGCCGGGTCCAAACCGTCATGGCGAATCTTGTCCACCACCTCGTGCAACGCCTTGAGCGTGGCGTCCTGGTCGTCACGCTCGATGTCGGCGTTCAGGCTGAGGAATCCCTGGTTGGCCCAGGCACTGCGCTCGCTCCACGGGCCGTACGAAAGCTCGCGGTGAACCCGCAGCTCGCTGTACAGCGCGTCATTCAGGTAGGCCTGCAGGAGATCGAGAGACGCACCGTCGGCATCCTGGGGCTCGGGGAATATCCAGTGCAGCACCGAGCTCTCGCCGAACAGGCTGGTGGTCAGCGTGCGCTGGCGCTCGGCCGGCCCCTTCATCACCGGCAGCTCGCGGCGCTCCGGCGTGTCGTGATCGACCAGGGCGCCGTAGGTGCGGGTCAGGTACACCGGCAGGCGCGGATCGAGGTCACCGACGATGATCAGCGTCATGTTGCTCGGCACGTACCAGTCCTTGCGCAACTGGTCCAGCTGGGACTGGCTCAGATGTGCGACCGGCGCACGCTCGGCACAGGTCAGCCCCAGTTCCACGGCAAGCTGTTCCTGGCCGGCGCGGCTGACGTTCTGGTGGTCGAGCCAGCGTTGCAGGTGCGAATAGTGGCCGCCGTCCTCGCGCACCAGCACCTGCTTGGCCGAGGCGATCTTCTGCGGAGTCAGTTGCGTGCGGGTGATGGCTTCCAGCAGCAGGTCGAGCACCTGGCGCTGGGTGGCGGCCGGCGACTCGACGACGAAGGCGGTATCGCCTTCACTGGTATAGGCGTTCCACTGGCCACCCAGGGCCTGCATGCGGGCCTCGAGGTCGGCTTCGTCGCCGCCGTCCAGGCCACTGAAGAACAGGTGCTCCATCAGGTGCGGCAACTGGCGGTCATGGCAGGAAAAGTCGCTGAAGCCGACGCCGACGATCAGCCGGATGGAGACGTGGCCTTTCTCTCGGGTGGGTTTGAACAGCACGCCCATGCCGTTTTCCAGCTGATACGCCTCCACCGTCTGGCGCTGATCGGCGTGGGACCAGCCAGCAAGCAGCAGGGACAGCAGGGGGAACAACAGCCAGCGCATGAGCAAAAAGCCTGGGAGCCTGAATGCAAAGCGACGAGGATAGCGGATCGACCGGCTCGAACCTACCCGTAATCCGCTCTACGGCTGGTTCCTTGCATCATCGCCCACGGCTTCTATCGTCACTGTGGGGGCTTGAGGCGGAGCGCGCGCGGGTCATGTCTTCGCCATGGATGTAGAGATTCGGAGGCTTCATGCGTGTCCTGATTACCGGTGCGGCCGGCTTTCTCGGCCAGAGTCTGCTCAGCGACCTTGCTGTGCAGCATCTCGACTGGACACTGATCGCCGCCGATGTTCGCAGTCTGAGCTCGCACGGGTTGCGCCCGAACATCGAGCCGCTTCAACTGGATATCAGCGTGCCCTCCAAGGTGAGGTACTGCATGGAGAAATGGCGCCCCGAGGCCATTGTCCACCTCGCTGCAGTGATCAATCCCCCGCGCGAGATGACCGAGGCGCAGCTCTACGCCGCCGAGGTCGGCGGCACCAAGGCACTGATCGAGGCCGCCTGCGAGTTTGGCGTGCAGCAACTGATCGTCACCAGTTCCGGGGCCGCCTACGGCTATCACCCCGACAACGCCGAATGGATCGATGAAAGCCAGCCGCTGCGTAGCCATCCGCGCTTCCTGCACGTCCGCCACAAGCAGGCGGTCGAACAGCTGCTGGCCGACATGCGGCAACGTTATCCACAGCTCAAACAGTTGGTCCTGAGGCCCGGCACCATCCTCGGCCGGCGTGTGCATAACCCGCTCATCGAACTGTTCGGCCAGCGCAAGGTACTGGGCGTCATCGGCCATCCCAGCCGTTTCGTGTTCATCTGGGACCAGGACGTGGTGAACGTCATTCGCCAGGGGCTGGAGCAGGGCTGCGAGGGTATCTACAACCTGGCGGGAGACGGGGCGCTGTCGCTGCGCGAGATCGCCGAGCTGCTTGGCAAGCCTTACCAGGCCTGGCCGGCCCCCCTGCTGCGCGCGGGGCTTGGCCTGCTCAAGCCGCTGGGGTTGTCGACCTATGGCCCTGAGCAGGTCGACTTCCTGCGCTACCGTCCGGTGCTGGACAACCGGCGGCTCAAGGAAGAGTTCGGCTACCAGCCGCGTTACTCCAGCCGGGAGGCGTTCCTGGCGTTCCTTGATACCCGTGGGATCAATGGCTGACGCACGGTCTGTTGATAACCTGTAGACAAACCTGTGAAAAGCGGCCTCGCATGGGGCCGCTGGCGTTCAGTTGCCCGAGTCGCGGCGGCGTTGGCGATACTCGCCCGGCGTCAGGCCCGTCCAGTGGCGGAACGCACGGAAGAACACGCTGGGCTCGGAGTAGCCGAGCAGTGCGGCAATGTCAGTGGCCGGCAGGTTGTCTTCGCTGAGATAGCGCTCCGCCAGTTGCCGCCGGGTGTCGGCAAGCAGCTGTTGATAACTGCTTCCTTCCTCCGCCAGCCGCCGCTGCAGGGTGCGTTCGCTCAGGCCCAGTTCGCTGGCCAGGGCCGCACGGCCGGGTTCGCCACGGGTGAGCTGTTCGCCGAGCAGCGCGACCACCCGGCCGCTGACGCTGGCGCTGGGCAGGCGCGCCAACAGCCCTTCGGCGTGCTGGCGTAGCAGGTCGCGCAGCGGTGCATTGGCCTGCGGCAGGGCGGCGCCGACCATCGCCTTGGGCAGACCCAGGGCATAGTCCTGCGCCTCGAAGTGCAGCGGACAGCCGAAGGCCGTGGCGTAGTCCTCGATGTGCGCCGGCTGGCGGTGCATGAAGCGGCAGCCGGCGAGTTGCAGGCCGGGCAGCAGGGCCTTGAGCTGGCGCGCCCAGAAGCCCAGCAGGGCCAGTGCGCGGGGGCGGGTGGCGGACTGCTCGGGATTGAGCGGGCGGTAGGCGACCCAGATGATTTCGGGCTGTGCCTCGATCGTCACCTGGCCGCCTTCACCGACCAGGCGCTGGTAGCGCAAGGCCGACTCCAGGGCGTCGCCCAGCGTCGTGCTGCTCTGCAACAGGTAACCCAGGGCGCTGAAGGAGGCCGGCGACAGCGCGCGCCCCAAGGCCAGGCCGGGCTCCGGGTTGGGCAGTCGGGACTGGATCGCGTCCCAGAGCCGTTCCTGGTGGGGAAAATCGATGCGCGCGTCGGGATCGCCGAGCTGGACTTCCTGCAGGCCGCTGGCGGCGAGCAGTGCATCGCGGTCGAGGCCCAGGCGGGCCGCGGCCAGCAGCACGGCCTGGGTCAGGCTGGCGCTGACCGAGGGCTTCCGGTGTGTTTGAGAGCTTGCGTCCATGGCAGCGGATTCTGCCCTAACCCTGGGCCGGGAGTAACCTGTTGTTCGCGGCTTCGTGCCGATTCAACCGGCCACGCGCGAGTCGGATGTCGGGGCCTGCTGCGTCCCCTCGATTTCAGGCTCGACGAAATCCTCGGCTTGGTGAGCTTCGCCGGTGCTGGCGTCCGGGTTGTCCAGCACCGCATAGGCGATGGCGCAGAACAGCGAGTTCAGGCGCTTCATGTCGCTGATCAGGTCCAGGTGCAGCGAGCTGGTCTCGATGCTCTGCACCACCTGCTGGCGCAGGCGGTCGACGTGGGCGTGGGCGAAGTGGCGTTCCTGCAGGCGGAAGCGCTGCTTGGCGCGGCGCAGGCGGCGGGCGCCTTCCTGGTCGCCGTTGAGGAACACCGACAGGGACAGGCGCAGGTTGCTGACCAGTTGCCCGTGCAGCACGGTGATCTCCTCCAGGCCGTTGTCGGAGAACGAGCGGCTGCGCGAGGTTTTCTTGTCCTGCACGGCACCGAGCATGTGCTCGATGATGTCGCCGGCCTGTTCCAGATTGATCGCCAGTTCGATGATCTCGGCCCAGCGCCGGCTGTCGCGCTCGCCCAGGTCCTCGCGGGGCATGCGCGCCAGGTACAGCTTGATCGCGGTGTAGAGCGCGTCGACGTCGTCATCCTGCTTGCGGATCTGCTTGGCGAGCAGCGCATCGCCGCTGTGGATAACCTGCATCAGGTGGTTCAGCATCTGCTCGACGATGTCGCCCATGCGCAGGGTCTCGCGCACCGCGTTGACCAGCGCCAGGCTCGGCGTGTCCAGCGCCGCCGGGTCGAGGTGACGGGGTCGCACGGTGTCTTCGGGGGACTGCCGGTCCGGCATCAGCCGGGTGCACAGCCGGGCCATCTGCTCGGTGAGCGGCAGGCAGGCCAGGCAGCGGGTGGCGTTGTAGAGCACATGGAAGGCAATCACCAGCTCCTGGGTGCGGAATGGCCAATCGTCCAACCACTGGGCGACCGGGCCCACCAGCGGCAGCACCAGCAGGCAGCCGGCGAACTTGAACAGCAGGCTGCCCAGGGCCACGCGCCGACCGGCCGCATTCTGCGAAGCCGAGCTGATCAGCGCGAGGATGCCGCTGCCGAGGTTGGCGCCGACCACCAGGCACAGCGCCACTTTCAGCGAGATCACCTTGGAGGTGGCCAGCGTCGCGGCGAGCAGCACGGCGGCCAGGCTGGAATAGGAAATCATCGCGAACAGCGCGCCAGTCAGGGCGTCGAGCATCACATCGCCGGTCAGGCTGGAGAACAGCACCTTCACGCCCTTGGCCTGGGTCATCGGCTCGGCGGCGGCGACGATCAGCTGCAGCGCCAGGATGATCAGCCCCAGGCCGATGAACACCCGGCCGAGCTGGCCGGCGCGGGTCTGCTTGCGGCTGAGGAAGAGGATCACCCCGAAGAAGATCAAGAGCGGCGAGAGCCAGGACAGGTCCAGCGTCAGCACCCGCGCCATCAGCGCCGTACCGACGTCCGCGCCGAGCATGATCGCCAGGGCCGGCGCCAGTGCCATCAGGCCGGTGGCGACGAAGGAGGTGGCCAACAGCGCGGTGGCGTTGCTGCTCTGCACCAGGGCCGTCACGCCGATACCCGCGGCGAAGGCCAGCGGCCGTTTCTGTACGCTGTGGCTCAGCACGCGGCGCAGATGGGTGCCGTAGACCCTGAGAATGCCGGTGCGCACGATATGCGTGCCCCACACCAACAGGGCGACGGCGGAGAGTAGATCGAGCAGTTTGAGCATGTCGGGCCCCCTCACGCTTTCGGGGCCGCTGACCTCAACAGCCCCCGACGACCTCGCCCGCAACCCGATAGCGCGGAAGGCCGATTAGGACACGGCAGCGTTCAGGCGTTGTCATCCAACTGTCTGGGTAGACCCGTGTTTTTCCCTGAGGGTTCGCCAAATGCCTGATTCGCTGGGGTTCCTGTGCTTGAGTAAAGCTGATCCGGCGCCATCGTGCGGCATGATGTGGTCGTGCGGCGACGGACTGTTCACAAGGCGTGGCCTGGCCTGGAACAGCCGTATTGCCATGCCCTGTGGATAAAATCCCCGGGGAATGGAAGCGCGCCAGGCATCGGCCCGGCGTCTGGCCCATTCATCAAAGGAGTGTGCATGCGAGGTATTCGAGAGATCGCTCGGCGGGGCGGCCTGATCGCCATGGTACTGGCGCTGGGCGCATGTAGCAGCCTGTTCGGCCTGCGCGACCCGTTGCGGGTCGATCTGGTCGGGCTGGAGCCCATCACCGGACAGGGCATGGAGGCGCGTTTCGCCGTGAAGCTGCGGGTGCAGAACCCCAACGAGGACGCCATCGACTACAACGGCATCGCCCTGGACCTGGCGGTGAACGGCCAGCCGCTGGCCAGCGGGGTGAGTGACGCCAGCGGCCAGGTGCCGCGCTTTGGTGAAAAAGTGATCAGCGTGCCGATCAGCATCTCGGCGTTCTCCGCCTTCCGCCAGGCCTGGGGCCTGTCCGGCGGACCACCGCGCCAGGGCATGCCCTACGAGATCAACGGCAAGCTGTCCGGCGGGCTGTTCGGTACGGTGCGCTTCAACGACAAGGGCGTGCTGAACTGGCCGAAACCGGTCGCCCGCCCTTGAGGATGTCGCTCTGGATCTGTGGATAAACCGGGCTGTGGATAGCCCGGTTTTCCCTTGCCTGTGAATTACTGGCCCGGAATATCCTTGCGCAGCTTCACCGGCTCCAGGTCCTTCTTGCCGCGCGCGGTGCGCATACGGATGTTCAGCGCTTCCACCGCCAGCGAGAAGGCCATGGCGAAGTAGACGTAGCCCTTGGGCACGTGGACTTCGAAGGCCTCGGCGATCAGCACGGTGCCGACCACGATGAGGAAGGACAGCGCCAGCATCTTCAGCGACGGGTGCTTGTCGATGAAGTCGCTGATGGCGCCGGCCGCCAGCATCATCACCAGTACGGCGACGACGATCGCGGCGATCATCACCGGCACGTTGGAAACCATGCCCACGGCAGTGATCACCGAGTCCAGCGAGAACACGATGTCGATGATGGCGATCTGGATGATGGTGCCGATGAAGCCGCCCATCATGCTCGTGGGTTCGCCCTCGGATTCGTCCTCGCCTTCCAGGCCGTGGTAGATCTCGGTGCTGCTTTTCCACAGGAGGAACAGGCCGCCGAAGAACAGGATCAGGTCGCGCCCGGAAATGCCCTGGCCGAACACTGTGAACAGGTCGGCGGTCAGGCGCATCACCCAGGTGATCGACAACAGCAGCAGGATGCGGGTGACCATCGCCAGCGCCAGCCCGAAGAAGCGCGTGCGCGGCTGCATGTGCTTGGGCATGCGGCCGACCAGGATGGAAATCATGATGATGTTGTCGATGCCCAGGACGATCTCCAGGGCAGTCAGGGTGAAGAACGCAATCCAGATTTCAGGGCTGGTCAGCCATTCCATTTACGGTTACTCGAAGTCAGTCATTGAACTGTTCATTGATTGAACAGGGGGAACAGGCCCAGCAGCAGTGCGGCGGCGAGGATCGCCAGGCACACCAGCACGGCCCACTTGAGGGTGAAGCGCTGGTGGTCGCCGAAGTCCACCTTGGCCAGGCCCACCAGCAGGTAGGTCGAGGGCACCAGCGGGCTGAGCAGGTGTACCGGCTGGCCGACGATGGAGGCGCGGGCCATTTCCACCGGGGTGATGCCGTACTGCGCGGCGGCCTGGGAGAGTACCGGGAGCACGCCGTAGTAGAAAGCGTCATTCGACATGAAGAAGGTGAACGGCATGCTCACCAGTGCCGTGATGGTCGCCATATACGGCCCCATGGAGGGCGGGATCACCGCCAGCAGGCCTTTGGACATCGCCTCGACCATGCCGGTGCCCTGCAGGATGCCGGTGAACACCCCGGCGGCGAAGATCAGCGAAACCACCGCCAGGACGTTCCCGGCGTGGGCGCCGATGCGCTCCTTCTGCTCGATGATGCAGGGATAGTTCACGATCATCGCGATACCGAAGGCGATCATGAACAGCACCGGCATCGGCAGCAGGCCGGCGATCAGTGTGCCCATCAGCACCACCGTGAGCGCGCCGTTGAACCGCAGCAGCTTCGGCCGCCGCGCCTCGGGGTACTGCGAGACGCTGACCTCAGCCAGTGCCTCGTGGTCGGTCGGCAGGTGCAGCTCGCCCAGGCGCGCACGCTCGCGTTTGCCGTAGAACCAGGCGATGGCGAAGATCGCCGCGATGCCGACGAGCATGGCCGGGATCATCGGCACGAAGATGTGCGCCGGGTCCACGTGCAGCGCGCTGGCCGCGCGGGCGGTGGGGCCGCCCCAAGGGGTCATGTTCAGCACGCCGCTGGAGAGCATGATCAGGCAGGCCATCAGCAGCGGGCTCATGCCCAGCCGGCCGTAGAGCGGCAGCACGGCGGCCACGCAGATCATGTAGGTGGTCGAGCCGTCGCCATCGAGCGAGACGATCATCGCCAGCGCGGCGGTGCCCATCGAGACTTTCAGCGGGTCGCCTTTCACCAGTTTGAGGATCTTGCGCACCGCCGGATCGAACAGGCCCGAGTCGATCATGATGGCGAAGTAGAGGATGGCGAACATCAGCATTACCCCGGTTGGCGCCAGGGTGCGGATGCCGTCCAGCATCATCGGTCCGAGCCCTGCGGCGAAGCCGCCGAGCACGGCAAAGGAGATCGGGACCAGGATCAGCGCGATCAGCGCCGACAGCCGCTTGGTCATGATCAGGAACATGAAGGTCGCCACCATGGCGAAGGCGAGGAAAGTCAGCATGGGGATAACTCCGTGTCGGCGCGGGAATCAGCGGTGGCTGCGGGGGAATGGGCGCGGCGTGGACGGAGCGGGGGAGGACAGGGCATGGAACATGGCGATCACCGATTGTTGTTTTTGTGCGGCCGCAAGGGCCGAGGGCGGCGATGCTAGGGGGTCAAGCTTTCAGCAGGCTTTCGCGAGGTGGTGCCGTTGATCGGGAGCGGCCTTTCGTAGGAGTGAGGGGGACGCCCAGTCCTTGCCCGCGAACCGATGCCAGGCCCTGTGGGTAACATGAAGTCCTGCGCGAGGGCCTGCCCTCACCCTCACCCTAACCCTCTCCCAAGGGGAGAGGGGACCATTCGGTGCCGGATGAAACCATGGAGTCAGTCGGCTCGATCTGCCCCCTCTCCCTGAGGGAGACGACTGCATGGATGCAGGAGGTAGAGCGACGCAGGATGCCAAAGCCGAGGGCTGGGGTGAGGGGGAAAGCACAGGCACGGATTTATCCGGGGCAAGACAGTTGCTTGTACGCGAGTCGGCGCGGGCGTGTGGATAAGTTCCAGAGACCCGTAGGAGCGGGGGAATGACAATCAGGCCAGCGCCTGAATCGCCCCCATCACCACCAGCAGGCTGGCGCCGGCCAGCAGCGTCTGCAGGGTGATGATCCCCGCCATCAGATGGCTCTCGCCGCCCAGCTGGCGGGTCAGCACATAGGCCGTCGGCGCGGTGGGCAGGGCGAAGAACAGCACCAGCAGCGCGCTTTCCAGCGCCGGCAGGGCCAACAGGCGGGCGATGGCGAAGGCCAGCAGTGGCATCGCCAGCAGGCGGATCGCGCAGTTCCAGCCCAGCGCCGACACCTCTGCGCGCAGCTCCTGCGGTTGCAGCGCCGCACCCACGCAAAGCAGGCCCAGCGGCAGGCTGGCCACCGCCAGCAGGTTCAGCAGCCGGTCGCTGCCGCCGGGCAGGCCGATGCCGCTCAGGTTGAGCAGCGCGCCGACTACGCAGGCGAGGATCAGCGGGTTCTTCACGATCGGCAGCAACAGCCCGCGCAGACTGATGCCGCGCTCGGCGGTCAGCGCCCATACCGACATCACGTTCACCGTCGGCACCATCAGCGCCAGCATCAGCGCGGCCAGGGTCAGGCCCGGTTTGCCGTACAGGCTGCCCACGGCGGCCAACCCCAGGTAGGTGTTGAAGCGCAGCACGCCCTGGGCGATGGCACCGAAGCGCGCCGCGCTCCAGCCGCGCAGGCGCTTGACGATCAGCAGGGCGGCCCAGGCAACGCCCAGGCCGAGGATGACCGCCAGTGCCTGACGGGCCAGGCCCGGGTCGTTCAGCGGCGCATTGGCCAGGCTGCTGGCCAGCAGCGCGGGAAACAGGAGGAAGTAGTTGAGCCGCTCGGCGGCAGGCCAGAACGCCTCGCCGGGGAAGCCCTTGCGACGCAGCACGTAGCCGCCGACGATCAGCGCGAACAACGGCCAAAGGGCCTGGAACAGAGCGGTCACGGCGACCCCCGCAGGATGGGTGGAAGCGGGCATCTTGCCGAGCCGGCGAGGGAGAGGGCAAGGCGTGTGGATAAGTTTCTCAGCCTTGCCCGCAAGGTTTTCCACAACCCTTCAGGGTGTGGAAAACCTTGTCCACAGCGTCAGCGGCGGAATCCGCCGAAGTGCCCTCCGCCGAAATGGCCGCCGCCGAATCCGCCACCGCCCCATTGGCGCTGGGTCTGGCCGAAGCGCTGCTCGCCCAGCTGGCGCGACTGGTACTGCTGGTCGAGTTGGCTACGCACATTGCTCTGGCTCGGCTGCACGGGCTGCCAGCCGTTGTCGGTGTGCTGCTGCCAGCCGCCATCCTGGGTGTGCTGGTAGACGTTGCCGTCGTGGCCGGCATAGACATCGCCATTCTTCCAGGCCACCGAGTTGCCGGTGCGGCGGTTGTAGCTGATGCCCTGGTTCTGGCGGTCGTAGCTGCCGCGGCCGTCGTCCACATCCCCGGAGACGCCCCGCTCGGCGATGGTGGTCCGGCCGGTCTGGGCGTTGTGCTTGATCCCTTGCTGGCCCGCCGCGAAGTCGCCCGAGTCGCGGTCGTAGGCGACGCCGCTGCGGCCCGCACCGGACATGCCGGTGGCGGCGTTGGCGTAGGCGCCCCGGCGGCCGGCGGCGCCCTGGCCGGTGTAGGGGTTGAAGGCCGAGCCCTGGCTGCCGGCGAAGTGGGTGCCGGTGCGCGGGTTGTAGCCGACCGCCGAGCTGCCCTGCCATTGGGTGCCAGTCCAGCCGTTGTAGCCGTAGGCGTGGGTGACGGAGCCCTGGCCCCAGCGGCCGTAGAAGTTCGCCTGGTTGATGTTGGTGTAGCTCCAGCCGCCGGCCGGGTAGGGGCCCCAGTACGGACCCCAGTAGGGCTCGGGCGAGCCCCACCAGGAACCGGCGGCGAAGCCGAAGGCGAACCCGGTCAACGCGCCCACGGCGAAGCCGGCGCCGTAGCCGTAGGTCGGCGGGTAGCCGTAGTACACGGTGCTGCTGACGTACGCCGGGTAGGTGTAGCCGGTGCCGTAGACCACCGTGCCGTCGCTGTTCACCACCACGCCCAGGTAGCCGGGCGTGTAGCCCACCACCACGGTCTGCGGGGTGACCGAGTAGATGTGCACGTAGGTTACGTAGTACACCGGCGAGCTGGGCGGGATGCCGTAGATCGCCGTCGGCACTTCGGTCGCCACCTGCCAGGCGCCGGTGGCGCTGGGGGCGACGAACCAGACGCCGTTGTTCACCGCGTAGAACTGGTTGGGCGCCACCTCGATCACCGGCGTCGGAGTGTTTACCGCATAGCTCAGGCTGGTGCCGGAGATCGGCTGGAAGTTCGGCGCGCCGTCGTAGTTCACCTTCAGCGTCGTCTTGCTGCGCGAGACGGTGGCGGTCTGCGGGATGCTCGCGGCGATGGCGGCCTCCTTGGCCTGCGGCGTGCCGGGTACCGAGACCAATACGTTGGCCTTCGGGTCCTTGGGCGAAATCTTCGCGAAGTCAGCGGGCAGGTCCTTGCCCTCGACGTACTGCCACGGGCCTTTTTCACCGGGGCCGCTGAACCAGCGACCGGAGACCAGCACGTACCAGGTGTTGTGGGTGGGATCGACGAACACCGCGTGATCGGCGTTCTGCATGGTCAGCAGGCTGACGCCGTCCACCGGCGCCATCTGCGCAGTGCCGTCGCTGACGATCAGCTCGGTGGGACGGGTGGCGATCAGCACCGCCGGCGCCTTCGCCGGTTGCTTGCCGTCCTTGGGCAGCAGCGCGTCCACCGGGCCGGCCTTGGCGGCGGCCTGCTGGGCGTCGAGCAGCGCCTTGGGCGGCTGGCTCAGCACCAGCCAGTTGCCCTCCAGCGACTGGGACGTGTACCAGCTGCCTGCCGCGTGCAGGTAGTTGTTGCCCTGGGCGTCGCGCAGGATCAGCACGCGGCTGTTGAGCACGCGCTCGAAGTCGCTGCCCTGCAGCGACTGCCAGTTCGGCTGGCCGTCGATCATCACCAGCACGGTCGGCGTGCTGGCGAAGACGATCTGCGGCGCGTCGTTCTTCACTTCGACGTGGCGCAGCTTGTCCAGCTGCTGGTTCACCGCGTAGCTGGCCTGCAGTTCGTCGAGGGAAACGGTCAGGCCGTCCTTGGGCAGATGCGCCACCAGGGCGTCGCGCACCTTGCCGGCGCTGTCCGGTTCGGTGGGAACTTCCACCTTGTCGATGCGGATATCGCTGAGCTGCACCAGGCCGCTGTCCTTTTCGATGGCGGCGGCGGCGGAGAACAGCGCCACGCCATAGGTCGGCGCGGCATTGGCGGCGCCCACGGCGATCGCCGCGCGGCCGCTCATGCGGGTGCCGTCCCAGGCTTCGATCTGGGGCTGGAAGATCTGTACGTGCTGCTCGCCCAGGGCGAAGTCGCGTGGCCACTTCAGCTCGGCAGCGGCGGATTGTGCAGTGGTGGACGGGGTGTCGGCCGCCAGTGCGGCGGGAACACCCTGCGCCAGGCCGATGGCCAGGGCAAGGGACGACAGGAGCGGGCGTAGAACCATGGTGGGAACCTTCCTTGAGAGAACTGCGCTCAACCATAGTGCAGAGACTGTGATCTGCGCGGGCCGGCATTTCATGTTGCGCCATGCTGGCTCAAATTCGTGAGCAGGCGAACAGATTGTCGTGCTGCAACCGCAGAGTTAGACGCTGTACGAGCCCCCTGCCGTCCCTGGTCCTGTCGTGCCCCGAAGGTTACAGCCCCAGATCGCTCAACGACGGATGATCATCCGGCCGCCGACCCTGCGGCCAGTGGAACAGGCGCTCGTCCTCGCGGATCGGCAGGTCGTTGATGCTGGCGCGCCGCTCGAACATCAGGCCGTTCTCATCGAACGCCCAGTTCTCGTTGCCATAGGAGCGGAACCAGTTGCCCGAGTCGTCGTGCCACTCGTAGGCGAAGCGCACCGCGATGCGGTTGTCGGTGAAGGCCCAGAGCTCCTTGATCAGCCGGTATTCCTGCTCGCGGACCCATTTTGCGGTGAGGAATTCGACGATCTGCTCGCGGCCCTCAAGGAAGGTCGCGCGGTTACGCCAGTGGCTGTCGGTGCTGTAGGCCAGCGATACGCGCTGCGGATCGCGGCTGTTCCAGGCGTCTTCGGCGAGGCGGACCTTCTGGATGGCGGTTTCCCGGGTGAAGGGCGGGAGAGGGGGACGGGCTTCGCTCATGGTGGTCTCCGAGGGGCAGTGGATGAGGAACCTGTGTGCATCCTCCGTATGTCCCGGTTCTGGGTAAATGACGGTAATCCCACAGATATTGCCAATGCGCTTTTCGTGGGAGCGAGCTTGCTCGCGAACGCTCCCGCAGCGGGTTCTTGTTCGCGAGCAAGCTCGCCCCTACACGGTATTCATGCCGGCGGTGCTGCCGCTTTCGCCACTGCCTTGCGCAATCCCACCCGGTCCTGGCTCGGGCACACCCCGAACTTCGCCCGGTAACTGCGCGACAGGTAGGAGGGCGTCTCGAAGCCGCAGGCCACGCCGACCTCCAGCACGCTCATGTCGGTCTGGCGCAGCAGCTGGCGCGCCTTGTCCAGGCGCAGGCCGAGGTAGAAGTTCGACGGCGTGTCGTGCAGGTGCAGGCGGAACAGCCGCTCCAGCTGGCGCCGGGTGACCTGGATGTGCTCGGCCAGCTCCAGCGTGGAAAGCGGCGGCTCGGTGTGGCGCTCCATCTCGCCGATCACCTGCACCAGCTTGCGGTTGCTCACCCCGTAGCGGCTGGCCACCTGCAGGCGCTGGTGGTCCTGGCGGGTGCGGATACGGCCGACCACGAATTGCTCGGAGACCTGCACCGCCAGCTCCGGGCCGTGGTCCTGGGCGATCAGATCGAGCATCAGGTCGATGGATGCCGTGCCGCCGGCGGAGGTGATGCGCGGGCCGTCGATCTCGAACAGCTCCTGGGTCGCCTCCACCTGTGGATAAGTCTCCCGGAAGGCCTCCAGGGCCTCCCAGTGCACAGTACAGCGCTGCCGCGCCAGCAGCCCGGCCTCGGCCAGCACGAAGCTGCCGGTGTCGATGCCGCCCAGGATCACGCCATCGCGGTCGAGTCGTTTCAGCCAGTGCAGCAGCGCCGGGGTACAGGCGCGCAGCGGCTCGAAGCCGGCGACCACCAGCAACGTGTCGCCTTTCTTGAGCGCTTCCAGGCCACTGTCGGCGTTCATCGACATGCCATTGCTGGCCAGCACCGGCCCGCCGTCGAGGCTCATCAGGTGCCAGCGGTAGAGCTCGCTACGGAAGCGGTTGGCCACGCGCAGCGGCTCCACGGCGGAGACGAAACCCATCACGGAAAAGCCGGGCAACAGCAGGAACCAGAAGTCTTGGGACATGTTGGATACCGTGCGATTCAAGGCGGCGGCCGGGAGGCGTTCGACTGGCATAGTGCAATTCGCCGGCGCTGGCAATCGGGGTGGTCGCTGCTGTGCAAGAGCTGGTCGCCCCAGTGCGATTCGCGGGGTCTTTGGCTGCGTAACGTGAACACCAGTCCCGCCCTGAGGGACCGCATGACAAACAACAACGATAACCAGCGCCGCAAAGGCCTTGTGGGAGATGTCATGAAGTCAACGATCAAAGCGGTCGGCTGCGCCGCGCTGTTACTCGCCGCCAACACCACCTGGGCCGCCGAGCCCGCGCAATGCCAGAACGTACGTATGGGGTCGGTGAACTGGACCGACGTGGTGGCCAGCAGTGCAATTGCCGAAGCCGTGCTCGACGGCCTGGGCTACAAGGTCAAGCAGACCAGCGCCTCGCAGCAGATCGTTCTTGCCGGCATGGCCGACAAGCAGCTGGATGTCTTCCTCGGCTACTGGCAGCCGACCATGCAGCCGGTCGCCAAGCCCTACCTCGACAAGCAGCAGATCGACGTCATCTCCCCGCCCACCCTGCCCGACGCGCAGTCCACCTACGCCGTGCCGACCTATGTCTACAATGGTGGCCTGAAAACCTTCGCCGACATCGCCAAGTTCCGCGACAAGCTCGACAACAAGATCTACCTGATCGAGCCGGGCAGCGGTTCCAACCGCATCACCGCGAAGATGATCGCCGACGACAAGTTCGGCCTGAAGGGCTTCCAGATCGTCGAGTCCAGCGAGGCCGGCATGCTCACCGCGGTCAAGCGCGCCATCAAGCGCGAGCAGTGGGTGGTGTTCTTCGGCTGGAAGCCGCACCCGATGAACCTGCAGATCGACATGAAATACCTCTCCGGCAGCGACGACGCGTTCGGCCCCAACGAAGGCTCCGCCACCGTCTCCATCATGACCGCTGGCGGCTACCAGCAGCAGTGCGGCAACGTCGCCAAGCTGCTGCACAACCTGAGCTTCACCAGCGAACAGGTCAGCCAGGTGATGGCGCCGATCCTCGACCGCACCCAGCCGGTGGATGCCGCCAAGGCCTGGCTCAAGGCGCACCCCGAGTCCCTGCAGAAGTGGCTCGCCGGCGTGACCACCTTCGACGGCAAGGACGGCCTCGGCGCCGTTCAGGTCTCGCTCAAGTAACTCCCTGCGGAACGCCCTGCGCACCGCCGCGCAGGGGTTCCGTTCGCCCACAAGAAGGAATGCCCACCGTGAATTACGAAGTCATCGTCACCTGCGCGGTGACCGGCGCCGGCGACACCGTCGGCAAGCACCCGGCCATCCCCGTCACCCCCAAGGAAATCGCCGCCGCCGCCATCGAGGCCGCCAAGGCTGGCGCCACCGTCGCCCACTGCCACGTCCGCGACCCGCAGACCGGCAAGCCCAGCCGCGACGTGAACCTCTACCGCGAAGTGGTCGAGCGCATCCGTGAGAGTGACACCGACGTCATCATCAACCTCACCGCCGGCATGGGCGGCGACCTCGAGATCGGCAAGGGCGAACGGCCGCTGGAGTTCGGCGCCGGCACCGACCTGGTCGGTCCCATCGAGCGCCTGGCCCACGTCGAGGCACTGCTGCCGGAAATCTGCACCCTGGACTGCGGCACCCTGAACTTCGGCGACGGCGACTTCATCTACGTCTCCACCCCGGCCCAGCTGCGCGCTGGCGCCAAGCGCATCACCGAGCTGGGCGTGAAGGCCGAGCTGGAAATCTTCGACACCGGCCACCTCTGGTTCGCCAAGCAGATGCTCAAGGAAGGCCTGCTGGAAGACCCGCTGATCCAGATCTGCCTCGGTATCCCGTGGGGCGCGCCGGCCGACACCACCACCATGAAGGCCATGGCCGACAACCTGCCGCCGGGCCTGACCTGGGCCGGCTTCGGCATCGGTCGCTCGCAGATGCCCATGGTTGCCCAGGCCATGCTGCTGGGCGGCAACGTGCGCGTCGGCCTGGAGGACAACATCTGGCTCGACCGTGGCGTGCATGCCAGCAACGGCCAACTGGTCGAACGCGCCATCGAGATCATCGAACGCCTCGGCGGGCGCGCCCTGACCCCGGCCGAAGGGCGCAAGAAGATGAACCTCAAGGCCCGTTGATTCCGCCGTATGAACTGACCGCCACGCCCTTCGTAGGAGCGAGCTTGCTCGCGAACCCGCCCAGCTCTTGAGCTGCCGGTTGACTCTGTTCGCGAGCAAGCTCGCTCCTACACGGTGCCACTGCCCCTCTTTGGAGTGCTTTCCATGTCCTTTATCACCCAAATCAAAACCTTCGCCGCCCTCGGCAGCGGCGTCATCGGCAGCGGCTGGGTCGCCCGCGCCCTGGCCCACGGCCTCGACGTCATCGCCTGGGACCCGGCCCCCGGCGCCGAAGCCGCCTTGCGCGCCCGCATCGCCAATGCCTGGCCGGCGCTGGAAAAAGCGGGCCTGGCCCCCGGCGCCTCGCAGGACCGCCTGCGCTTCGTCGCCACCATCGAAGAGTGTGTGTGCGATGCCGACTTCATCCAGGAAAGCGCCCCCGAACGCCTCGACCTCAAGTGCGAGCTGCACACCAAGATCAGCGCCGCCGCCAAGCCCAACGCCCTGATCGGCTCCAGCACTTCGGGGCTGCTGCCCAGCGAGTTCTACGCCGACGCCACGCACCCCGAGCGCTGCGTGGTCGGCCACCCGTTCAACCCGGTCTACCTGCTGCCGCTGGTGGAAGTGGTGGGCGGCGAGAAGACCGCGCCGGAAGCCGTGCAGGCGGCGATCAAGGTCTATGAGTCCCTCGGCATGCGTCCGCTGCACGTGCGCAAGGAAGTGCCCGGCTTCATCGCCGACCGCCTGCTCGAAGCGCTCTGGCGCGAGGCGCTGCACCTGGTCAACGACGGCGTCGCCAGCACCGGCGAGATCGACGACGCCATCCGCTTCGGCGCCGGCCTGCGCTGGTCCTTCATGGGCACCTTCCTCACCTACACCCTGGCCGGCGGCAACGCCGGGATGCGCCACTTCATGGCCCAGTTCGGCCCGGCCCTGCAGCTCCCCTGGACCTACCTGCCGGCTCCGGAACTGACCGAAACCCTGATCGACCGAGTGGTGGAAGGCACCGCCGAACAGCAGGGCTCGCGCAGCATCGCCGAGCTGGAACGCTACCGCGACGACTGCCTGCTGGCCGTGCTGGGCGCCATCAAGGACACCAAGGCCAAACACGGCTTCGCCTTCGCCGACTAACCTCACGGTTCATCACCCGCTCCGAACCGCCCCCTCTCCCTCAGGGAGAGGGCTGGGGTGAGGGCCTCACGGAAGTCATGCCATGCACGCCCTGAAAACCTACGAAACCCCCATCCTCGCCGAGTGGACCGACTACAACGGCCACCTGCGTGATGCCTTCTACCTGCTGCTGTTCAGCTACGCCACCGACGCCCTGATGGATCACCTGGGCCTAGACGCCGAGCACCGCGCCGCGACGAACGACTCGCTGTTCACCCTCGAAGTCCACCTCAACTACCTGCACGAAGTGAAGCAGGACGAGCAGGTGGAGGTGCGCACCCAGCTGATCGCCCATGACCGCAAGCGCCTGCACATCTTCCACAGCCTGCATCGCGCCGGCGAAGACCTCGCCCTGGCCGCCAGCGAACAGATGCTGCTGCACGTGAATCTCGAAGGTGGCGCACGCTCGGCACCTTTCGAAGGTGTGGTGCTGGAGCGCGTGCTGCAGCTGGCCGAGGCACACCGCACATTGCCGCGCCCGGACTATGTCGGGCGCACGATTGGCCTGCCGGGTTGATCGCCGATGACGCGGCACTATCCGCTGTCTGACACCATGCGGGCCTTCGTCGCGAGGACCCAGTCCTACGCCACGAAGGACCCTTCCATCACTGCCCAGCGCGCGTCTTACGAGCGTATGGCGGCCGACTTCACCCCGCCGCGTCCGCCGGGCTTGCGCATCAGTGAGCTGTGCCTGGACCGCCTGCCCACCGTACGCCTGTACCGTCCGGCCGATCTTCCACCCGCTACCGGCTGGCCCACCGTGCTCTACCTGCACGGCGGCGGCTGGACGCTGGGTGGCCTGGGTTCCCATGAGTTCATCACCGCCGAGTTGGCGCTCGAGCTGGGCGCGCTGGTGGTGGCGGTGGACTATCGGCTGGCGCCGGAGCACCCGTATCCCGCCGCGCTGGATGACTGCCTCGCCGTCTGGCGGCGCCTGCGCAGCGGCACTCTGGGCGAACCAGTCGATACCTCACGGCTGCTGGTGATGGGTGACAGCGCAGGTGGAAACCTTGCCGTCGCCCTGTGCCTGGCCTTGCGTGAGGCGGGCGAGCCGCAACCCGGTGGACAGCTGCTGATCTACCCCGCACTGGGGGACGGCGAGACACCTTCGCGGACGTCCTGTGCCGATGCGCCACTGTTGTCGCGGGAAGACCTCGACGCCTGTCTGGCGGCCTACCTGCCCCATGCTGGCGATTGGCGTGATCCGCTGGCGTTGCCACTGCGCTCTGGCGACTTCCGTGGCCTGCCGCCGGCATTCGTCGCCGTCGCCGAGTTCGACCCGCTGCGCGATGACGGTGAGCGCTACTGCATGGCGTTACGCGAGGCCGGAGTCGACTGCGAGTTCTTCCCCGGCCATGGCCTGGTGCATGGCGCCCTGCGTGCTCGCGGCGTGGAGGAGGTGGAGGCCCTGTACCGGGCGCTCTACCAAGCGCTGCGGCGCTTCCTCCGCTAGGGCGCTGGCTGGCCGAGGATGAACTCGGCCAGCGTCTTCAATTGCACATCGTCCAGCGCCGGGAACGGCGGCATCGGGATCTGTCCCCAGCGCCCGACGCCGCCTTGGCGAATGTGCTCGGTCACGCTCTGCAGCGCCTGCGGATCACCTCGATAGCGCCCGGCCACCGCCTGGTAGGCCGGGCCGACCACCGTGCGGTCGAGGGCATGGCAACCCAGGCAACCGTTGGCGTCGAGCAGGCTGCGGGCATCCTGCTGCGCCGGGCTGGCTGGCGTCGGTGCCGGCGCTGTGGCGACGGCCTGGGCGCGAGGCTTGCCGGAATAGGCGTCGGCCAGATAGGCAGCGATGGCATCGGCCTGGCGATCGTCGACCGGCGCGCCGTAGGCATGCTGCATCTTCGCGACTTCCCCACGCCATTGGCTTTCGCTCATGCCGGGAGGCTGCAGCTGGATGTAGTCCGCCGAATGGCAGAGGGTGCATTTCTGGTTGGCGATGGCGTAGCCGGGCAGTTCCGAAGGCGTCAGGCGTGCGGTTTCCGTGGGCAGCTCGATGCTCACGGGCTCGGCCCGCACGGCTGTCGCCAGCAGGCCGGAGCAGGCGAGCGCGAGCAGGAATCTGATTGCAGGCATGGCAGGCGTTCCTGTTCTAGATGATGTGCAGCGGCAGCGATTCGATCGAGTGGCGGGCATAGCCGCCGGGGTTCCAGGTCGGCTCCGCCGGCTGCGTGTCGCCCCGTGCGTTCCGGGCCCGCACTTGCAGGTGAATGACGCCGCGCTGGCGTGGCCGCCATTCCGCACGCCATTCGCGGAACGAGTAATTGCCCAGGTCCTCGCCGAGCCGCGTGGGTTGCCAGCTGCGACCGCCGTCGTCGGAAATCTCCACACTGCGGATACCACTGCCGCCGTCGAAGGCGATCCCGCGCAGGGCCTGGTTCTGTCCCAGCTGAAGGGTCTGCCCCTCGCGCAGGCTGGTCACGAACGAACGCACCGGCAGGCGGCCGATGGGGCGGCTGGCGCCCAGCGTGCTGCCGGCCGGCAGGCACTGGCAATCGTTGTCGGGGACGCGGTAGGCCTTCTGCATGAAGAAGCCGTCGAACTCGTGGTCGATGACTTCGATCTCGCTCAGGTGCTTGATCCAATAAGTGCCGAAGTAACCGGGTAGCACCAGGCGGATCGGGTAGCCGTTGAGCAGGGGCAGGTCTTCGCCGTTCATGCTCCAGGCGATCAGCGGTTCGGCGCTCAGCGCGTGCTCGATATCGATGGCCTTGGTCATGCTCGGCGTAGCCGGCAGCACAGGCTGGTCGAGGCCACGGAAGGTGACCTGGCGAGCGCCGTCCAGCACGCCGGCGTGGTTCAGCACTGTGCGCAGCGGCAGGCCGACCCAACGGGCATTGCCCATCGAGCCGTGGCCCAGCTGGGCGCCGAAGACCCGTGGCTCGAAATAGCCACGGCTGTTGCCGGAACACTGGTTGACCGCGACCACCTCCGCGGCCTCGCCCAGCGCCTTGAGTGTCGGCAGGTCGAGGTCCAGCGCCTGGCGGACCTGGCCGTGCACGCGCAGGCGATAGCTGGCCGGGTCGATGCGGGTGGGCAGGTTGGCCAGGTGATAGCGCACGAAAAAGGCGTCGTTGGGCGTCAGCAGGCTCTCGTCGAACACCTCGAAGGGCGTTTCCAGATGCGGAGGACGCGTGGTGATCAGCATCAGCGGGCGCTTCTGCGGATAGGCGACCAGCTCCCGCTCGCCGTTGGCGAAGGGCTGCCGGACGACGTTCGCCGCCAGTGCCTGGAGTGGCTGGGTGGCCAGGCCCGCGCCCGTGAGCAGGGCGGCCTGGAGGAAGTGGCGGCGATCGAGGCCGCCGCGCTGCTGGGAATCGCTCATGCGGTCGGCTCCTTCATGCCAGGATCAGTCGGATCGGCACGCAGATGCCGTTGTAGTGCGGCCAATGCGTACATCCCAGGAGAAATGACGCGCTGGCCAGGGCTGCGCCCAGGAACAGGCCGGGCAGGAGTTTCCGGGCCGGTGGTCGGTTGGCCGTAAAGACGGAGAGGGTGTGCATCCTTCGCTCCTCTGGTGAGGTCACAAGGTGCACGGTAAGAGCCGGGTATTAATTTGTTAAACGAATAGTTCCTGTATTAAATACCTGAAAAACAGGTAGATAAGTCCATGGCCCTGAGTTTTCGCCAGCTTCAGATCTTCTGCGCGGTGGCCCGCACCGGCAGCACCACGGCGGCGGCGGAATCCATTTCGCTGTCGCAGTCGGCCACCAGCGCGGCCCTCAACGAGCTGGAGTCGCAATTGTCCACGCGCCTGTTCGACCGGGTCGGCAAGCGCCTGCAACTGAGCGAGGTCGGTCGCCGCTTCTTGCCCCAGGCGCAACGCCTGCTGGACGGCATGGCGCAGCTGGAGCAGCAATTCATGGCCTCCGCCACGCCCCAGGCGAGCCTGACGGTGACCGCCAGCAGCACCATCGGCAACTACGTGCTGCCGCGCCTGCTGGCGTCCTTCGAGCAGGTGCAGCCGAGCGTCCGGGTGAACGCGAACATCGGCAACACCGGCTCGGCGGTGGGCGAGGTGGCGGCCTTCGCCGCGGACATCGGCCTGATCGAAGGGCCCTGCCACGAGCCGGGATTGCTGGTGGAACCCTGGCTGGAGGACAGCCTGATCGTGGTGGCGGCGCCGGGGCATCCGCTGGCGTCGCGGCCGCAGGTCTCCCGCGAGCAGTTGCGCCGCGCCCGCTGGTTGCTGCGCGAGCCGGGTTCGGGGACGCGCGAGCAGGTCAGCCATGCCCTGTTGCGCCACCTGCATTACCTGGAGGACAGCCGGGACCTGGGCAGCTCCGAGGCGATCAAGCACAGCGTCGCCGCCGGGCTGGGGATCAGTTGCCTGTCGCGCTGGGTGGTCGAGGAACAGCTGGCCTGCGGGGCGCTGGTGGAGCTGCGCAGCAGCCTGCCACCGCTGCGGCGGCGCTTCTACATGCTGCGCCAGCGCGACAAGTTCCTCTCGCCGGGCCTGGAGTGTTTCTGGCGGCACTGCCGCGCGGGTGTCTAGCGCGAGGGCAAAAAAAATCCCCTGGGACGCCCGACGCGTGACAGGGGACAAAGCGAGCCGGTGTCTGGCTCTCAGTGTGTTCAAGGCCCGGGCCGGCAAGGCTCACGGGTTGTGCATGGATTTCAGTCTGCCTGTCGGGTCGCCCGTGCGGTTAGCCGAAAACGACCTGCGCGTGCCCGTTGAGGACATTCCATCGACCGGGTGCTTGCCGCCCCTCGCCGGGCTTACCAGAATCGGTGGAAACCAAGCCGCTCCCAGGAGAACTGCCATGATGCACGCCGACCTGATCGACCAGGACGATTTCCGTGAGCGCCTGCAGGCGCTGGGCTTTGCCGTACCGCCGGACGTCACCGCCGAGCAGGCCTGCGAATACGCCGTGCGCGCCCTGACCCCGGAACGCTCCATGGCCCTGCGCCGCCTGGTGGAGGAACTGCTCGTCGGCAACGCCACTTTGCTGCCCGCCGTGCGCGAGGCGATCTCCCGCCAACTGCTGCCGGCGCTGGTGCCCAAGCCCTGAAAATTGGGCTCACGGGAGGGCTGCTCCTGTGCGCCGATTCCCATGTCCCGTCCAAGCGTCCAAATCAACTTCCCTGCCTGTGGCGGGGAAGTTCTCATGGGCGAGCCGCCGGAGCTCCCCTCCCCACCGTCGATCTGGCAGCTGACGCCCCCTTACTCACCCTGCCATTTCTTGAACAGCACACTGGCATTTACACCACCGAAGCCAAATCCATTCGACAGTGCGTAGTCGGTCGCCAGCTCCGTTCTTGTGCGGGCAATGTCCAAGCCCTCGGAGGAGGGATCGGCGTTCTCCAGATTCAGTGTCGGTGGCGCTACCTGGTCCCGCAGGGCCAGCACGGTGAAGATGGCCTCGATCCCTCCCGCCGCGCCGAGCAGGTGGCCCGTCGAGGATTTGGTGGCGCTGATCACGGGCGA
The DNA here is from genome assembly GCF_048068055.1 of Pseudomonas sp. NY15181. Lineage (NCBI taxonomy): Bacteria > Pseudomonadati > Pseudomonadota > Gammaproteobacteria > Pseudomonadales > Pseudomonadaceae > Pseudomonas > Pseudomonas sp. NY15181. Next base: position 568,596 of record NZ_JBLUPT010000002.1, read on the forward strand.
CGTCTCTCCGAAGACGGCCTTGATCGCCGCCAGCTCGGCGTTGTCGCCAACCGGCGTCGACGTGGCATGTGCGTTCAGGTGGCCGACCTGGCCCGGTGCGACGCCGCCTTGCTGCAATGCCTGGCGCATGGCCCGTTGGGCCCCGTCTCCATCTTCCGGCCCCGAGGTGATGTGGTAGGCGTCGGCGCTGGTTCCGTAGCCGATCAGTTCTGCGATGGGCGTGGCTCCGCGTGCCAGGGCGTGCTCGAGTTCTTCGATCACCAGAAGGCCCGCGCCCTCGCTCATGACGAAGCCGTCCCGCGCGCTATCGAAGGGGCGAGAGGCTTTTTCGGGGGCATCATTGAAAGCGCTCGCCAAGGTTCGCGCGGCAGCAAAACCCGCGAGGCTGACTCTGTGAATGGCGGCTTCCGCGCCCCCACACAGCGCGATGTCCACTTCGCCGGACCTGATCATGCGAGCCGCGTCACCAATGGCCTGTACGCCGGCGGCACAGGCCGTGACCGGTGCCCCCAGGGGGCCTTTCAAATGGTGGCGAATGGAGACCTGGCCGGCGGCGAGGTTGCAGAGGAAGGACGGTATGGTGAACGGCGAGAGACGGCGTGGGCCTTTGCTGTCGGTGGCACGCACCGCGTCCGCAATGGCCGGGAAGCCGCCGATGCCCGAGGCGATGATGGTGGCAGTGCGCTCCTGCTCGATGGCGGAGGTCGGCGCCCATTGGGCCTGTGCCAGGGCGTCTTCCGCTGCGGCCAAGGCGAACAGGATGAAGCGATCGACCTTGCGCTGCTCCTTCTGGGAAAGAACGCTGTCAGGGTCAAACCCGCCCAGAGGATCTGTCTCAAGCCCGGGTACCTGACCGCCGATGCGCACGGCCAGATCGCCAATCAGCTCCTCTGGCAGGGCACGAATACCCGAGGCACCTGCGAGCAGTCGCTCCCATACGAGTTCAACACCTCGACCGAGCGGTGTAACCGCCCCCATTCCGGTAACGACGACACGCTTTCTCATGAAGGCTTCGCTCCTTTACGGTTAAATACCTGGGTAAAGGAAGTTACTATCATAATGAAAGTCACATCCGGAGCGGATTTTTTCCGGACAACCATGAGCGATGCCTATGCAGCGTAAGACCCTCTCTGACTCCCTATGCCCGATCGCCCTCAGCCTGGAGCAGGTTGGCGAATGGTGGAGCCTGCTGATCATGCGCGACGCGCTGCAGGGGGTATCCCGATTCGACGAGTTCTCCAAAAGCCTGAACATCGCTCCCAACATGCTGACCCGCAGGCTGAACGCGCTCGTGGAGGCTGGGCTGCTGGAGCGCCGCGCCTACTGCGTCAAACCGCTCCGACACGAGTACATCCCGACCGGAAAAGGGAGGGATCTGCAGGTCGTGCTTTATGCCTTGATCGCCTGGGGCAATCAGCACTTCGTCTCGGATGAGATCGCCGTACAGGTTGTGGACAGGACTTCAGGAAGGCCGCTGCGCCCGATGATGGTCGATGAAGTGGACGGCAGGGTGGTGCCTTGGGATGAATGCGACCTGGCGCCTGGCCCTGGTGCCAGTCAGGGGATTGTCGAGAGACTGCAGTTCATGAAGGACGCTCTGAAGTAGTGGACCGCAAGGGGGCAGGTTCATTTTTCTACTCCAAAGTCGGATTGGAGTGCGGGAATTAAATCTGTCCTCTTTTTCAGTCTCGGCGCACTTCCTCGGCCAATCCTTGCGGACCTCACGGATCAGCATTTGGTAGCCGGTCCTGGTTCACCTGACGGCGGTGCTTTGCCATGGCCTGCATGACGCGCTCGCTTTCGTCTGGCCCGAAGATGGATTCTCCACAGGCATCGCACCAGTCGGCCTCAACCTGGGCAATGGTGGTGGCCTGCCCCTTGTAGGAATAGGGGAGGTCGCGAATGGCGTGCACCAGGTCAGCCTGACCGCAGACCGGACATTGCATGGTCACTTCTCCTCGAGTGAGACGATGCGCAAAGGTGAAACTAACCCCATGGGCTTATTCAGGCGACGAGACCCGATCGATTCGGAAACGGCCTACTCGTGACCTAGACTGCCCCCTTCAACCGAAGGAGAGCCGTCATGGCCCAAGCCACCCCCTTCCTCATGTTCCAGGGCGGCGTCGCGCAGTCGGCGCTGGATTTGTACCTCGCCACCTTCCCCGATTCCCGCGTGCTGCACGTGGAGCGTTACGCCGCCGGTGAGCCGGGGCCGGAGGGGACGATCAAGGTGGCGCGCTTCGTGGTGTGCGGGCAGGCGTTCATGTGCTCGGACAGCCCGGTGAAGCATGACTTCGATTTCACGCCGTCCTGTTCGATCTTCGTGGAGTTCGATTCGCAGGATGTGCTGGATCGGATTTTCGATGTGCTGGCCGAGGGTGGGCGGGTCTATATGCCGTTGGGGGTCTACGGTTTCAGTCGGCGCTTTGGCTGGGTGAGCGACAGGTTCGGGGTGTCGTGGCAGCTCAGTCTGCCGCTGTAGGCATCGGAGCCGGTCTTCAGAAGCTGGCCGTGTGCGCGATTCGCGGGTATGGAACGCTCCTGCACGGGCGCCGTACGGCAGCAAGCTCCTTCGGCTACAGATTCTTCCGCGATGGATTTCGCGGACAAGGTCCGCTCCTACCAGATACATCTGCACTCGGGACGGCCCTCACCCTAACCCTCTCCCAGGGGGAGAGGGGACCGTTCGGTGCAGGATGAAACCTTCGCGTCAGCCGGCTCGGACTGCTCCCTCTCCCTTGAGGGAGAGGGCTGGGGTGAGGGGGATGCATCGGCACGGACTCCCCAGAAGAAGACAGTTGCTCCTACAAGGAGACGACGTTCTCCCGGTGAGGAATATTTTCCTCGGTCGCGCTCTTTAGTGCGGGGGATTTGGGGAAACGCCCTACACTGCGCCGGCGTTGCGGTCTTACAAGCCCTCTGCGTAGCGTTCCTGGCACCACGTTTCGGCGTGGTCAGGTGTGGAAACCTGCTTAGAACTTACGAACGCCATAGCAGAGATGATCGGCCATCAAAGTCGATTTGCTCTGGTTTTCTATGGCGGACCGTGTGAGGCGGACTTCAGTCCGGCCGGTCTTCTTTCGTAAGTTCTCCGGTTTTCCACCCTTGCACGGTCCGCCTCCCTTTTCGGATGTTTCGGGCGGCGGCTTCCTGTCATGAGCAAGGAGCTACAGCATGAATACTTCGACGTCCTTCTCGGCCGAAGACGGCCTGATTCCTCATTCCTTCGTGCGTTACAGCCGGCGGCTGCGTGGCGTGCTGATCGATCAGCAGGCGTGGTTCGTCCTGCGTGACCTGGCCAAGCTCACGGCCAGCCACCTGGGCCCGCGCGTGGCGCAGAAGCTGGACCCGGACCAGTCGCGCTGGGAGCGCCTGGCGGGCGCGGAGGAGGATGAGCTGCTGGTGAGCGAAAGCGGTGTGTATGCGCTGTTGATGCTGCACTTCTACCACCCGGAGAACCGCAGCCTGCGGCAGTGGTTGAGCAATGAGGTGGCGCCGGTTTTGCGCGAGGCGGAGCAGCACAACGCGCTGTTGCCGCGCCACCAGTTCCGGGAGATGCAGGGGCAGCAGGTGGCGGTGCTGGATTGGCAGGGGCGGTTGTGGATGCGCGTAGTCGATGCGGCGCGGTTGATGGAGCTGGAGGGGCGGTAGCCGCTTTTCGTAGGAGCGGATTTATCCGCGATCAGGGGCCCTCAGTCTGCTTCGACATAGTTTTCTGGATCCCCCGCGTTCGCGGGGATGACGTGTGCGGAGGATGGTGCATAACACCGTCACTCCCGCGAACGCGGGAGCCCAGAAGACAGTTGCTTCTACGAAGGGGAATCTCTGTGCGCGGAGTTGCCCTCACCCCAACCCTCTCCCGGAGGGAGAGGGGGCTGTTCGGTGTGAGAGGGCGCTTTGGCGTTAGCCGGTTGTCAGAGCACGCGCACGCTGGCGAAGGTGGATTCGCCCTGGGCCTGGCTGAGGGCGGAGATGGCCGAGGAGTTGGGCATGAGGGCCAGGTCCTGCGGGATGGGCATGACCATGACCGGCTGGCCGATCGGCTGGCCCTGGCGTTCGTCGCGCGGCGGGATGCCGAAGTATTCGCGGTAGCACTTGGAGAAGTGCGGGGTGGAGACGAAGCCGCAAACCGAGGCGACTTCGATGATCGACATGGAGGTCTGCTTGAGCAGCTGGCGCGCGCGGATCAGGCGCAGCTTCAGGTAGTAGCGCGACGGCGAGCAGTGCAGGTACTTCTGGAACAGACGCTCGAGCTGGCGGCGCGAGACGTTGACGTAGACGGCCAGTTCGTCGAGGTCGATGGGCTCTTCGAGGTTGGCTTCCATCAGCGCGACGATTTCCTGCAGCTTCGGCTGGTTGGTGCCGAGCATGTGCTTGAGCGGCACGCGCTGGTGGTCCTGTTCGTTGCGGATACGTTCGTAGATGAACATCTCGGAGATGGCGGCGGAGAGTTCGCGGCCATGCTCGCGACCGATCAGGTGCAGCACCATGTCCATCGGCGCGGTGCCGCCGGAGGAGGTGAATCGGTTGCGGTCGATGGAGAACAGGCGGGTGCTCATGGCCACGCGGGGGAAGGCTTCCTGCATGGCGGCCAGGCATTCCCAGTGCACGCTGCAGTCGTAGCCGTCGAGCAGGCCGGCGCGGGCCAGGGCCCAGCTGCCGGTGCACACGGCGCCCAGCTTGCGGCCGTGGCGCGCTTGCGCCTGGAGGAAGGTGACGTGTTCGCGGGTGACGCTGCGCTGGATGCCGACGCCGCCGACCACGATCAGGGTGTCCATCTGCGGGGCGCTGTCGCAGGAAGCGTCGGGGGTGATCTGCAGGCCATCGCTGGCCCAGACCTGGCGGCCGTCGAGGCTCAGGGTGTGCCAGCGGTAGAGTTCGCGACCGGATAGCTGGTTGGCCATGCGCAGCGGTTCCACCGCCGAGGCCAGGGAGATCAGGGTGAAGTTGTCCAACAGCAGGAAGCCGATGGACTGCGGAGCTCGGTTTTGCGGGGGAACTCCGGGGTTGAACGCGTTCATTCGATCACCTCACGCTAGTCACAGTCGCCTCTTGGGAGGCGTTTCTTATGTTTGTTGTCTGCTGGGGAAAGTCCGCCATGGGCGGTCCCCTGGCTGTTCCTCTACGTATTGCAAGGCAAATGCCATGCCTACATTGATTGAGCGTTCAATAAAAAAAGAAAACGGCATGGGAATGCCGTTTTTAACGGGTCGGATTGCGACCCGCTGCAGGTCGCAAATACGTATGAGGTGGGGCCTGGGGATTTCGGTAGCACTCGCCGGTCACGGTGCCGGCGGTGCTTTGCGCCAAACGGTAACGCTCGTTGGGTGATCGGTACGCGCGTACTGCTGCGCCATATTGTGGCGTTTTTACGACCGAGTGGTCGATTTTGGGGTCAGCACTCGATGCTGCTGACGGCGAGGCCGCCGCGGGAAGTTTCCTTGTACTTGTCGTGCATGTCGGCGCCGGTGTCGCGCATGGTGCGGATCACCTGGTCGAGGCTGATGAAGTGCTGGCCGTCGCCGCGCAGGGCCATTTGGGCTGCGTTGATGGCTTTCACCGCGGCGATGGCGTTGCGCTCGATGCAGGGCACCTGGACCAGCCCGCCGACCGGGTCGCAGGTCAGGCCGAGGTTGTGTTCCAGGCCGATCTCGGCGGCGTTCTCCACCTGCTCGGGGCTGGCGCCGAGGACTTCGGCGAGGCCGGCGGCGGCCATGGCGCAGGCCGAGCCCACTTCACCCTGGCAACCGACTTCGGCGCCGGAGATGGAGGCGTTCTTCTTGCACAGGATGCCGACGGCGGCGGCAGCCAGGAAGTAGTTGGTGACGTCGTCGTCGCTGGCGTCGGGGTTGAAGCGCATATAGTAGTGCAGCACCGCCGGGATGATCCCCGCCGCGCCGTTGGTGGGCGCGGTGACCATGCGCCCGCCGGCGGCGTTTTCCTCGTTCACCGCCAGGGCGAAGAGGTTGACCCACTCCATGGCGGAGAGGGTGGAGCCGATGACGTTGGGCTTGCCGATTTCCTGCAGGCTGCGGTGCAGGCGCGCGGCGCGGCGCTGCACGTTGAGGCCGCCGGGGAGGATGCCTTCCTGGTTGAGGCCGCTGTTCACGCAGTCGCGCATGGCCTGCCAGATGACCTTGAGGCCCTCGCGGATGTCGGTTTCGCTGCGCCACATGCGCTCATTGGCCATCATCAGCTCGGACACGCGCAGGTTGTGGCGGCGGCACAGGGTGAGCAGTTCGGCGGCGCTGGAGAAGTCGTAGGGCAGGACGGTGTTGTCAGTGTCGAGGCTGCCAGAGGCGGCCTGCTCTTCGTCGACGACGAAGCCGCCGCCGATGGAGTAATAGGTGTCGCTGTGCAGCTCGCCGTCGTTGTCGAAGGCAGTCAGGCGCATGGCGTTGGGGTGGTAGGGCAGGTTCTCGTCGAGCAGGCGCATGTCGCGCACCCAGTCGAAGGGCACGGCGTGGGTGCCGGCCAGCAGCAGCTCGCCAGATTCACGCAGGGCGGCCATGCGCGGCTCGATCTGCTGCGGGTCGATGCGATCGGGCCATTCGCCCATCAGGCCCATGATGGTCGCGCGGTCGGTGCCGTGGCCGACGCCGGTGGCCGACAGCGAGCCATATAGGCGGACTTCGATACGGCGGGTGCGTTCGAGCAGCTGGCGCTGGCCCAGGTGGCCGACGAACAGCGCGGCGGCGCGCATGGGGCCGACGGTATGCGAGCTGGAGGGGCCGATACCGATCTTGAACAGGTCGAACACACTGATTGCCATGCCGGACTCCGAGCGGGCTGCGCATCCTGCGAGGGTGGGGGCGGGGGCACGTCCCTGTGCCCGCGTTGCGCCGCCATCATCGACCCATGCGCTGGCGCGGCCCCTTCCGGCACCGACTTGGCCATATCCAAAAGCGCCGTTGGCGTCGAGCAGCAGGGCGCGGCGGCGGTAACGCGGGGGTTGGTGTTCCGTCGACGACGAGGTCATGTCTGGACGCGACATCCAGGGGCCGGACGTCGATTGGTCGATAGGCGCGGGAATCCGCCTTGTTCCATGATCCGACCCCGACGAACGGTATCGGACCGTGCGCGCCCCCTTCCCCGCAGTCAGAGGCTGGTCTCATGAAGAGTCTTGTGTCGTCGCTGTTGGCGTTATCCGTGGTACTGCCGGGCGTTGCCCGGGCTGCCGAGCCGGAATCCTGTGCCGTCGTGCGTTTCGCCGACGTGGGCTGGACCGATATCACCGTCACCACGGCGGTCACCCGCCTGGTGCTCGCCCACCAGGGCTACCGCACCAAGGTCGAGCGGTTGTCCGTGCCGGACACCTACAAGTCCATGGCAGAGGGCAAGATCGACGTGTTTCTCGGCAACTGGATGCCGAGCATGGCGGGCGACATCAAGCCCTTCGCCGACAAGGGCACGGTGGAGACCGTGCGGGCCAACCTCGAAGGCGCCAAGTACACCCTGGCGGTGCCCCAGTACGCCTATGACGCAGGCCTGAAGAGCTTCGCCGACATCGCCAAGTTCAAGGAGCAGCTGGGCGGCCGCATCTACGGCATCGAGCCGGGCAACGACGGCAACCAGTTGATCAAGAAGATGATCAACGAGAAGGCCTTCGGCCTGGGCGACTTCAAGCTGGTGGAGTCCAGCGAGGCTGACATGCTGGCCTACGTGAAGCGCGCCGGGGCGCTGAAGCAGCCGATCGTGTTCCTGGGCTGGGAACCTCACCCGATGAATACGCGTCTGCAGATGAAGTACCTGGACGGAGGCGATGCCTACTTCGGGCCGAATTATGGCGGCGCCACGGTCTTCACAAACGTCAGGGCAGGCTATCTTCAGGAGTGCCCGAATGTCGCGCGGCTGCTGAAGAACCTGAAATTCGACCTGGCGATGGAGAACCAGCTGATGGATGCGGTGCTCAACGAGCGGCGCAATCCGCGGCAGGCCGCCAAGAGCTGGCTCAAGGCCAATCCGCAGGTGCAGGACATGTGGTTGCAGGGTGTCGCGCCGAGCGCTTCCGGCGGCGCGGCGGAGGGTTCGAAGTCCCTTGCCAAGGACTGATCACGACCCTCGCAGGTCGCCTGGACCGGGCCTTTGAATTGGATGCGACATGCCTGGTGCTGAATGCGACTTCGCCTGCACTGGTTGCGACGCACCCGGTATGCGGCGAATTTTTCCTGTTCCATGATCGATCACGAAATGACGAGAAAAGGGCCTCAACCCTGGCCCTACTAACAACAAGAGACCGCCGCGCCCACTGCGGGTAGCGCCGGCGCCCCACCCCGCAGAGGAGTACGTCCATGAAAGGTTGCAAGTCTTTGCTGCTGGCTGTGTCCGTTTGCGCGCCGCTGGCGGTTCAGGCCGCTGAACCTGAGTCGTGCGGCACGGTTCGCTTCTCCGACGTCGGCTGGACCGACATCACCGTGACCACGGCCACCACCCGCCAGGTGCTCGAATCGCTTGGCTACACCACCAAGGTAACCATGCTGTCCGTACCGGTGACCTACAAGTCGCTGGCGAACAAGGACATGGACGTGTTCCTCGGCAACTGGATGCCGAGCATGGCCAACGACATCAAGCCCTACGCCGACAACGGCTCGGTGGAGACCGTGAAGGCCAACCTGGAAGGCGCCAAGTACACCCTGGCGGTCACCCAGGCGGCCTATGACGGCGGCCTGAAGTCCTTCGCCGACATCGCCAAGTTCGCCGACAAGCTGGACAACAAGATCTACGGCATCGAACCGGGCAACGACGGCAACCGCCTGGTCCAGGGCATGCTCGACAAGAACCAGTTCAACCTGGGCAAGTTCAAGCTGGTTGAGTCCAGCGAGGCCGGCATGCTCTCGCAGGTCGGACGCGCCGACCGCCGCAACCAGTGGATCGTGTTCCTGGGCTGGGAACCGCACCCGATGAACACCCGCTTCAAGATGAAGTACCTCGAGGGCGGGGATGACGTATTCGGCCCCAACTACGGCGGCGCGACCATCTATACCAACGTCCGCAAGGGTTACGTCCAGGAGTGCTCGAACGTCGGCAAGCTGCTGACCAACCTGACCTTCACCCTGGACATGGAAAACAAACTCATGGATGCCGTGCTCAACGGGGGCAAGAAGCCCGAAGAGGCGGCCAAAGCCTGGTTGAAGGACCATCCGGAACTGCTCGACGCCTGGCTCGCCGGCGTGACCACCCGTGACGGCAAACCGGCCTTGGCGGCAGCCAAGGTGGCATTCTCGAAATAAGTGCCGAAGTAATTGCCGTTGGCCGATTCCTCAAGCTTCTGATGGGCCCGCATTATGTTTCTGACTGACCACAAGCTCCCGCTGGGTGAACACATCGCCGCCTTCGTCGAGTGGCTCACCCAGCATGGCGCTGCGTTTTTCGACAAGATCTCCGACACCCTCGAGTTCCTGATTCACGCTGTCACCAACAGCCTGCTCTGGTTCAACCCGCTGGCCCTGATCGCGCTAATGGTAATCGTGGTGTTCTACATCCAGCGCAGCTGGGGCCTGGCGGCGTTCGCCCTGGCCTCGCTGCTGCTGATCCTCAACCTGGGGTACTGGCAGGAGACCATGGAGACCCTGGCGCAGGTGATCTTCGCCACGGTCGTGTGTATTGCCATCGGGGTGCCGCTGGGCATCCTGGCGGCGCACAAGCCCTGGTTCTACACCGCGCTCAGGCCGCTACTGGACCTGATGCAGACGGTACCCACCTTCGTCTACCTGATCCCCACCCTGACCCTGTTCGGCCTGGGTGTGGTTCCGGGTCTGATCTCCACGGTGATCTTCGCCATCGCCGCGCCCATCCGCCTGACCTGCCTGGGTATCCAGGACGTGCCGGCGGAACTGCTGGACGCCGGCAAGGCCTTCGGTTGCTCGCGCTGGCAACTGCTGACCCGTATCGAACTGCCCCACGCCATGCCCAGCATCGGCGCCGGGGTCACGCAATGCATCATGCTGTCGCTGTCGATGGTCGTCATCTCCGCGCTGGTGGGTGCCGATGGCCTGGGTAAACCCGTGGTCAACGCGCTCAACACGGCGGACATTTCCCTCGGCTTCGAGGCCGGTCTGGCCATCGTACTGCTCGCCATCCTGCTCGACCGGGTGTGCAAGCAACGTTCGCTGCGGGGGAGGTAAGCACTATGTCGGCGATTCGATTCGAAAATGTGGATGTGATTTTCGGTACCCACACCAAGGAAGCCATCAAGCTGCTCGACCAGGGCATGGGTCGCGAGGAAATCCTCAAGCGCACCGGTCAGGTCCTGGGGGTGGAGAACGCCAACCTCGACGTCAACCGCGGCGAAATCTGCGTGATGATGGGCCTGTCGGGCTCGGGCAAGTCCAGCCTGCTGCGCTGCATCAACGGCCTCAACCGGGTCAGCCGCGGCAAGCTGCTGATCGAGCACGAAGGCCAGCAGGTGGACATCGCCAACTGCTCGCCGGCAACGCTCAAGACCATGCGCACCAAGCGCATCGCCATGGTGTTCCAGAAGTTCGCGCTGATGCCCTGGCTGACCGTGGCCGAGAACATCGGCTTCGGTCTGGAAATGCAGGGCCGCCCGGCCAACGAACGGAAGAAGGTGATCGACGAGAAGCTGGAGCTGGTCGGCCTGTCGCAATGGCGCGACAAGCGTCCGGACTCGCTCTCCGGCGGCATGCAGCAGCGCGTCGGCCTGGCCCGCGCGCTGGCGATGGATGGCGACATCCTGCTGATGGACGAACCCTTCTCCGCGCTGGACCCGCTGATCCGCCAGCAGCTGCAGGATGAACTGCTGGTGCTGCAACGCCAGCTGCACAAGACCATCGTCTTCGTCAGCCACGACCTGGACGAGGCGCTGAAGATCGGTACGCGCATCGCGATCATGAAGGACGGCCGCATCATCCAGCACGGCAAGCCCGAGGAAATCGTGCTCAGCCCGGCGGACGACTACGTGCGTACCTTCGTCGCCCACACCAACCCGCTCAACGTGCTGTGCGGCTCCAGCCTCATGCGTGGCCTGGACCAGTGCCGCCGCCAGGCCGACGAGGTGTGCTTCGACCAGGGCCGCGACTGCTGGCTCGGCCTGACCGAGACCAACCAGATCAAGGCCGCGCGCCTGGGCAGCAACATCATCGACCTGCAGCAGTGGCAGCCGGGCGACGCGGTGGAAAAGCTCAAGCACGAGCCGACCCTGGTGGACGTCAACATCCGCATGCGCGACGCGCTGCAGATCCGCTACCAGACCGGGCACAAGCTGGTGCTGCAGGAAAAGAACCGCGTGGTGGGCGTGCTCGGCGACAGCGAGCTGTACCACGCGCTGCTGGGCAAGAACCTGGGCTGACGGGGCTCGGGGCACTCGACGCCGGCTCGCCGCGAGGGGAGCCGGCGTTTTTGTTTGGGCTGAGTGCTGCGGTTTCTTTTGCTGGACCGTCGGGGCGCCGAGTCCTTGCTCGCGAACTGCTTGGCCCCGGTGCTGCCGGGCGATTTGTTCGCGAGCAAGCTCGCTCCTACAGGTCGGGCCCAGTGCCTCTGCTGGCCCTCACCCCCACCCTCTCCCGGAGGGAGAGGGTGGGGGTGAGGGGGAATCCACACCGATGTTTCAAGGGCCGTAGGAGCGGACTCCGTCCGCGATCGACAGATCGCGGAAGGTTCATCAGTGCTTGAGGTCGGCCAGACCCTTGAGCAGCGCCTCATGGAAGCGCTTGGGGTCCTGGATCTGCGGCGCGTGGCCGAGGTCGTCGAACTCCACCAGGGTGGCATTGGGGATCGCCTTGGCGGTCTGCTTGCCCAGCTCTGCGTAGTTGCCCAGCTTGGCCTTCAGCTCGGCCGGGGCGATGTCCTTGCCGATGGCGGTGTTGTCCTTGGTGCCGATCAGCAGCAGGGTCGGCATCTTCAGCTGGCCGAATTCGTAGACCACCGGCTGGGTGAAGATCATGTCGTAGAGCAGCGCCGAGTTCCACGCCACGCGCTCGTGGCCGGCGCCGTTGAACAGGCCGGCGAGCATGTTCACCCACTTGTCGTACTCGGGCTTCCACTGGCCGGCGTAATAGGTCGCCTGCTCGTACTGGCGGATGCTCTCGGCGCTGGTCTTCAGCTCGCGCTCGTACCACTGGTCCGGGGTGCGGTAGGGCACGCCCAGGGCCTGCCAGTCCTCCAGGCCGATGGGGTTGACCATCGCCAGCTGCTCGACCTGCTGCGGGTACATCAGCGCGTAGCGGGTGGCGAGCATGCCGCCTGTGGAGTGGCCGAGCAGGGTGACCTTGCCGACCTTCAGGTGTTCCAGCAGGGCGTGGGTGTTGGTCGCCAGCTGCTGGAAGCTGTACTGGTAGCGCTCGGGTTTGGTGGATTTGCAGAAGCCGATCTGGTCCGGCGCCACGACCCGGTAGCCGGCGTCGCTCAGCGCGGCGATGGTGGTTTCCCAGGTGCCGGCGCAGAAGTTCTTGCCGTGCAGCAACACCACGGTACGACCGTTGGCCTGCTGCTTGGGCTTCACGTCGATGTAGGCCATGTGCATGTGATGGCCCTGGGAGACGAAGCTGTAGTGACCGACCGGGAAGGCGTACTGGAAGCGCTCCAGCTCCGGGCCGTAGGTGGGCTTGGTTTCGGCGGCGTGCAACGGCAGGGTGGTGGCCAGTAGCAGGGCGGGTAGCCAGCGGCGCATCGGGAGCTCTCCGGGTGGTTTGGGCACGGGTCAGACAGCGGGAACGGCAATAGGTTGGCAGATTTTCGGGCCGGGCGCCGCATCGGTTGAGTTCGATGCGTTCTCGTTCCACGAGTATCCCGGCGACGCAGTCCAGCTAGGGTGTAGGGCGTATAACGCTCCGCGTTATACGCCGCTTGGCCTTGGCTCCCGATCACTCGGTTTCGAACCCGGAGTGCGGCTCCGGAGCACTTCCGGCATGACCGTGAAGTCGATGGCGAGCCAGGCGTATCGGCGTACAACCGCGAACGGTTGTACGCCCTACGTCAGCCGTTGTTTCAGGCCGCGCTCACACCGCCGGTGAGCCAGTCGATGAACAGCGAGAAGAGTTCCGCCTGGGAGTTGATCTCCAGTTTGGTGTAGAGGTGCTTGCGGTGCATGCGCACCGTTTCCGGGGAGATGTCGAGCACCCGCGCGCTGGATTTCACCGAGTGGCCGCGCAGCAGCAGGTGGGCGATTTCCCGTTCGCGCTCGGTCAGGCGGTCGGCGCCGAAGTTCATGAAGGCGGCGCGGATGTGCCGGTTCAGCGGCGCCTGGGCCGCCGCTACGCTGCCGTCACCGCGACCGGCGAGCAGCAGGTCGAGGCCGCCGTTGCGCTCGAACTGGAGGATCAGCTCGCGCACCAGTGGCAGGGCGCCGGCCAGCAGGTCCAGCTGGGTTTCGGTGAAGCGCGCGCCGCTGCGGCCCTGGTAGAGGCACAGGGAGACCTTGCGTTGCTCGCCCAGGTCGACGATGAAGTGGCAATCCTCGGTGCAGCCGAACTTGAGGTAGTAGGTCTTGTAGTACTCGCTGGCGAAGAAGTCGTCCGGGGCGATGTCGGCCAGCGGGTAGAAGCCTTCGGTGAGGCCGTCTTCCATGGCCAGGCAGAAGGGGTCGAGCAGGTAGCCACGGGCGTAGTAGCGATCGATCAGCCCTTCGTGGTGCTCCGGGACTATGCCGCGCTGGTACAGCGGTTGCGGAGGCTGGCCACGCTGCTCCAGGCCGAGCATCACGGACTCCACCGGCACCAGGCAGTCGAGCGCCTCGGCCAGGCGCTCGACGAAGGCCACTTCGCCGACGCTGCCCATGGCGCGCGCCAGCCCCGCATGCCAGGCATGCAGGGCCGGTGCGTCGGACGATTCGCTCAGTGCCTGGGATTCGCTCATACCCGGCAGTCTAAAGGGCTGCCGGGGTGTAGGCAAAATCCTCGGATCAGTCATCAGTTCCCCGCGTAATCACCGCTTTGCTTGAGGTCTTCGGCGGCTTCGAGGATCGCCTCGCGCAGGGTGTCGACGATCTCGTCGACCTGCTCGCGGGTGATGGTCAGCGGCGGCGACATCACGTTCAGGTGCACGATCGGCCGTACCAGCAGGCCGCGGGCCTGGGCGCGCAGGTGGATCTTCTCGCCGATGTTCAGCTCCTCGGGGAAGAGCGTCTTGGTGCGCTTGTCGGCGACGAACTCGACGCAGGCCATCAGCTTCTGGCAGCGCACGCTGCCCACCAACGGCAGCCCGGCCAGTTCCTGCAGACGCTGTTCCAGGTAGGTGCCGACGTCCTTCACGTGCTCCAGCAGGTTCTCGCGCTCGATGATCTCGATGTTCTTCAGCGCCGAGACGCAGCTCACCGGGTGCCCGCTGTAGGTGAAACCGTGGGCGAAGCAGCGGCCCTGGTCGGCCTCGGCGATCACCTTCCAGATGCGGTCGGAGAAGATGCACGCGCCCAGCGGCAGGTAGCCGGAGGTCAGGCCCTTGGCGGTGGTGATGATGTCCGGCTGCATGCCGAACACGTCCTCGGAGGCGAAGAAGGCGCCGAGCCGGCCGAATGAGGTCACCACTTCGTCGGCGACGTAGAGCACGTCGTACTGCTGGCACACCTCCCACATGCGCTTGTGGTAGCCCTTGGGCGGGATGATCACGCCGCCCGAGCCCATGATCGGTTCCGCGAAGAAGGCGGCGACCTTATCGGCACCCAGTTCGAGGATCTTGTCCTCGAATTCCTTCACCAGGAGTTCGAGGAAGTCGCCTTCGGTCATCCCTTCCGGCGCGCGGTAGGGGTTGGGGCAGGAGATGTGGTGGATGACGTCCTTGAGGAAGTCGAACTCGGCCGGGTGGTCGGCGACCTTGCCGCCCAGGGACATGGTGAGGAAGGTCGAGCCGTGGTAGGCGTTGACCCGGCTGATGATGTGCTTCTTGGCGTGCTTGCCGCGGCAGTTCTGGTAGTACTGGATCAGCCGGTAGGCGGTGTCCACGGCGGTGGAGCCGCCGGTGGTGAGGAACACATGGTCCAGGTCGCCCGGCGCGAGCTGCGCGAGCTTCTCGCAGAGCTGGATGGCGGTGACGTTGGCCATGTCGCAGAAGGGGTTGGAGTAGGCCAGCCGGCGCACCTGCTCGGCGATGGCGTCGGCCATTTCCGCGCGGCCCAGGCCGATGTTGGTGCACCACATGCCGCCCACGGCATCCAGGTAGCGATTGCCCTTGGTGTCGTAGATGTAAGCGCCCTCGCCGGCGGCGATGTTCAGCGCACCGTTGACCCGGTGGTCGTCGAACACGTGGTAGCCGTGTACGTAGTGGGCTTTGTCGGCGGCGACCAGCTGCTCGTCGTTGAACTGGGCGAAGAAGGCTGGGGTTGGGGTGTTCATCGTCTGTACCTTTCGTCTTTCGGTTATTCGTGTGGGGGAGAGCCTTCTCCCCGTGCCCCGGCGGTCAGGCCGGGGCGGGTTTTTCGCGGTCCGTCAGGTTCCGGTTTTCACCGCAGCCCAGGTGCGGGTGATCAGGCGAGTGGCCTTGGGGTTCTGCACCTTCTGGGTGAACAGCCGGGCGCGGGTATCGGCGTCGGGGTAGATCGCCGGGTCGTTGCGCACTTCGGCGGTGAGCATCGGTTTGGCGGCGGCGTTGCTGGAGGCGTAGCGGATGTAGTCGCTGACCTCGGCGGCCACCTTGGGCTGCAGCATGTATTCGATGAACTTGTGGGCGTTTTCCACGTGCGGCGCGTCGGCCGGGATGTAGAAGTCGTCGAACCAGATCAGCGAGCCTTCCTTGGGCACGAAGTAGCCCAGCTTCACCTTGGCGCCGGCTTCGTCGGCGCGGGCCTGGGCGGTGGCGTAGTCGCCGGACCAGGTCATGGCCATGCACTGGTCGCCGTTGGCCAGGCCGTTGAGGTAGCTGGTGGAGTCGAACTTGCGGATGTACGGACGGATCGACTGCAGCAGGTCCTGGGCGGCCTTCAGGTCCTCGGGCAAGGCGCTGTTCGGGTCGCGCTTGAGGTAGGCCAGGGCCAGCGGGATCACGTCGGTGGGCGAGTCGATGATGGTCACCCCGCAATCGGCGAATTTCGACACGATCTTCGGATCGAACAGCATCGCCAGCGAGCCGATGGGCGCGTCGGGCATGCGCTGCTTGATCTTGTCGATGTTGTAGGTGATGCCGTTGCTGCCCCAGGTATAGGGTGCCGAGTACTTCACGCCCGGATCGTAGTGGTCCAGGTGCTTGAGCACTTCCTGATCGAGGTTGTTCCAGCTCGGCAGCTTGGCCTTGTCCAGTGGCTGGAACACGCCTGCCTTGAGCAGCGGCGGCACCAGGGCGGCGTTGAGCACCACCAGGTCGTAGCCGGAGCGGCCGGGCAGCAGCTTGCCCTGCACGGTTTCGTAGGAGTCGAAGGTGTCGTAGACCACCTTGATGCCGGTGGCTTTCTCGAAATCGGCGATGGTGTGTTCGCCGATATAGTCCGACCAGTTGTACAGCCGCAGCGTATTGGCGCTACTGCTTTCTTCCCCGTGACCCAGCGCCGGCAAGGTCGCCAGTGCCGCGCTGAGTACTGCAGCGAGGGTCTTCTGCATGTCAGTCCACCTGTTGTTGTGTTCGCTGATGGAGCCACTCTCGGCCAGCCCCGGTTGGCGGACCATTCCCCGAACGGGTAGGTAGGTTCTGTTACCGTTGCTATGACCGCGTCGAAACGACGCCAGACCCTGGGACTGGCATCTTGTCGAACAATCGTTCAAATTCTCCCCATCCCCCACCCGGAATCACAGGTATGAACCAGGAAGTCCGCTTTGCCCGACTGGAGCCCGAACAGCGCAAGGCGCTGCTGATCGAGGCGACCCTCGCCTGCCTGAAGCGCCACGGCTTCCAGGGCGCGTCGATCCGCAAGATCTGCGCCGAGGCCGGCGTCTCGGTGGGGCTGATCAACCACCACTATTCGGGCAAGGACGAACTGGTTGCCGAGGCCTACCTGACCGTCACCGGGCGGGTGATGCAGCTGCTCCGCGAAGCCATCGCCGAAGCGGCGCCCGATGCGCGCGCGCGGCTGTCGGCGTTCTTCCGCGCGTCGTTTTCCGCGGAATTGCTCGACCCGCAGCTGCTGGATGCCTGGCTGGCGTTCTGGGGCGCGGTGAAGACCGCCGAGGAAATCAACAAGGCGCACGACCATTCCTACGGCGAGTACCGCTCGCTGCTGGCGCAGGCGCTGAATGAGCTGGCGAAGGAGCAGGGCTGGTCCGACTTCGATGCGGAGCTCGCCGCCATCGCCCTGAGCGCCCTGCTCGACGGCCTGTGGCTGGAGTCCGGCCTGAACCCCAACACCTTCACCCCGGAGCAGGGCGTGCAGATCTGCGAAGCCTGGGTGGACGGCCTGCAGCACGGCGGCCGGCAGCGCTTCAGCCGTGCGGCGGCGGGTTATTGATCGATTGTTCAGCGATCGGTAACCTGCTGCGTCCGCAGGACCGGTCCTACAGACCTCTCTAGACTAATAACAAGAACTGCCCCGCACCGAGCGGTGGCGTCAGCAGGGTATTGCGATGACTTCCCGTGTACTGATCGTCGACGACGATCCGGTGGTTCGCGAGCTCCTCCAGGCTTACCTCGGCGAGGAAGGCTACGACGTGCTCTGCGCGGGCACCGCCGAACAGGCCGAAGCGAGCCTGGCCGAGGCCGAGCGTGGCGACCAGCCCATCGACCTGGTGATGCTCGACATCCGCCTGCCCGGCAAGGACGGCCTGACCCTGACCCGCGAGCTGCGCGTGCGCTCGGAGGTCGGCATCATCCTGATCACCGGCCGCAACGACGACATCGACCGCATCGTCGGCCTGGAGTGCGGCGCCGACGACTACGTGATCAAGCCGCTCAACCCGCGCGAGCTGGTGTCGCGGGCGAAGAACCTGATCCGCCGCGTGCGCCACGCCCGCCAGGGCCCGACTGCCCAGCCGGCCCGGCAGAACCACAAGCGCTTCGCCCACTGGACCCTGGACCCCGACCGTCGTCGCCTGATCGACCGCGACGGCAGCGAAACCCCGCTGACCCACGGCGAGTTCCAGCTGCTCTGCGTGTTCCTGCGCAACACCGGCCACACCCTGAGCCGCGACCAATTGATGGACCAGATCCGCAACCGCGAATGGCTGCCCAACGACCGCTCCATCGACGTGCTGGTCGGCCGCCTGCGCCGCAAGCTGCGTGACGATCCGGCCGAGCCCGAGCTGATCATCACCATCCACGGCGCCGGCTACCTGTTCACCGCCACGCCCGTCGACGCCTGAACCATGCGCTGGCTGGCCGTGCTGTGCCTGCTGCTACCGTTGATCGTGGCGACCAGCGCCAACGCCGCGCCGCCGATCCGCTACTGCGACTACCCCGTCTACCCGCCCATCTCCTGGAGCGACGGCCATGAAGTACATGGCCTGGCGCCGCAGACCGTGCGCCGCGTGCTCGGCGAGCTGGGTTACCAGGTGCAGACCGTGGTGCTGGGCAACTGGAAACGCTGCCTGCTGGACGCTGCCGAAGGCCGCGTCGACCTGGTGCTCGCCTACCAGACCCCGCAGCGCGACGACGGCCTGCTGTTCTCCCGCGTGCCGGTGCTGCGCGAGGAAGTGGCGATCTTCTACAACCGCCGCAAGCCGGTGCGCTTCGACCAGCTGGGCGACCTCGCCCACTACCGGGGCGGGCTGCTGTTCGGCGAAAGCTACGGGCCGGAATTCGACCGCTTCGTCGCCGACCACGGCAACGTCGAGTGGGTCTCCGACAGCCGGCAGAACTTCGGCAAGCTGATCCGCCAGCGCATCGACTTCATCGCCCACGAGCGGCGCACCGGCACCCTGTTCGTCGAGCAACTGGCCGGTGGCGAGAACATCGTCGCCTTGCCCAAACCGTTGACCGTGGATTACCTGCGCATCGCCGTGTCGCGCCATTCGCCACTGGCCGCGCGGATGGACGAGATCGACGCAGTGCTGAAAAAACGCGTGGATGACGGCAGCGTTGCTCGCTGGCTGGAAGAGAGCGAACAGGGTTACCGCGCCATGCTCGCCGGCGACGGGGTGCCGCGTTGAAGCTGCCCGGTGGCCTGGCCCGGCGCCTGCTGCTGCGGGTGCTGCTGTTCAGCCTGTGCTTCACCGTGCTGGCCAGTACCGTGCAGCTGTACTTCGAATACCGCCGCGAGATGCGCGACATCGATGCGCGCCTGGAGCTGATCCGCGTTGGCTACCTGGCCAGCTTCGAGCGCAGCTTGTGGGACCTCAACCAGGAGCAGCTCAACGTGCAGCTGCACGGCCTGGCGGACTTCCCCGACATCGCCCAGGTGCGTCTGCGCAGCACCGACTTCAACCTGGCGCAGGACGCCGAGGTGAAGCACGGTCCGCTGCGCGTCGAGCACTACGCCCTGGCCTTCCAGCCGCCGGACGGCGAACGTCGCGCCCTGGGTGAGCTGGAAATCAGCATCGACCTCGGCGCGGTCTATCGCCGCCTGTTGCTCGGCGGCCTGACCAACCTGCTGTGGATGGGCGTGTTCCTCTGCGGCCTGGCGGTGGCCCTGAGCTGGCTGTTTCACAGCCTGGTCACCCGCCACCTGCGCGTCATGGCCGACTTCGTCCGCGGCCTGACCGGTGGCGACCTGCAGACCGAGCTGGCGCTGCACAAGCGCCGCAAGGAAGACGAGATCGATACCGTCGCCGACGCCCTCGACGACCTGCGCCGCGCCCTGCGCGCGGAACTGCGGCGCCGCGAGGCCGACCGCGCCGCCCTGCAGAGCAAGCGCGACGAGTTGCAGCGCCGGGTCGAGCGGCGCACCGCCAGCCTGCGCCGGGCCAAGGAGGACGCGGAGGAGGCCAACCGCGCCAAGAGCCGCTTCCTCGCCACCATGAGCCACGAAATCCGCACGCCGCTCAACGGCATCCTCGGCATGGCCGAACTGCTGCGCGCCGCGCCCCTGGGCGAGCAGGACAGGCGCCGCTTGCAGGCGCTGTCCACCGCTGGCGAGGGGCTGCTGGCGATCCTCAACGAGGTGCTGCACTTCGCCAAGCTGGAGGACGGCGCGACCCAGCCCGAGCCGGTGGACTTCTCCCTGCGCCGCCTGCTCGACGACGTGGTGACCCTGCTGGAGCCACGCGCCGAAGGCAACGGCATCTGCCTGCGCCTACGCGTCGACCCGCAGGTGCGGGACGCCTGCCGGGGTGCCGAGCAGTTCCTGCGCCAGGTCCTGAGCAACCTGCTGGCCAACGCGGTGAAGTTCACCGAGGACGGCGAGGTGCTGCTGGAGGTGACGCTGCTGGAGCCGGACGACGCCGGGCAGCGCCTGCGCTTCGCGGTGATCGACGATGGCATCGGCATCTCCGCCGAGCAGCAGGAGAAGATCTTCCAGCGTTTCACCCAGGCCAGCGACGAGGTGGCGCGGCGCTACGGCGGCACCGGGCTGGGGCTGGCGATCAGCAAGCGGCTGGTGGAAGCCATGGGCGGCGAGATCGGCGTGGAAAGTCTGGAGGGCGAGGGCAGCACCTTCTGGTTCGAGATCACCCTGGCGCCGGGGCGGATCCCGCGTGCTCAACAGGTTGCCGAGCCGAAGCTGGCGCTGGAGGTGCTGCTGGTGGAGGACGTCGCGCTCAACCGCGAGGTCGCCCAGGGGTTGCTGGAGCGCGACGGTCATCACGTCTATCTCGCCGACGACGCGGAGCCGGCGCTCGCGCTCACCGCCCAGCGAACCTTCGACCTGATCCTGCTGGACATGCACCTGCCGGGCATGACCGGCCTCGACCTGTGCCGGGCGATCCGCAAGCAGCCCGGCGGGCTCAACGCCATCACGCCGATCCACGCCTTCACCGCCAGCGTGCAGCCGGGGATGGTTCGTCGCTATTTCGAAGCCGGGATGCAAGGCGTGCTGGGCAAGCCGCTGCGCCTGGACGACCTGCGCCGCGCGCTGTCCGGCGTGGCTGTGGCGCCGCTGTCGGAGGCTGTGGATAACGGCCCGCTGGACCGCCAGGTGCTCGATACCCATAGACGCTTGCTCGGCGAACACAAGCTGAACGAGCTGCTCGCCAGCCTGTGGAAGCTGCTCGACGAGCAGTGGCCGCTGCTGCTCGATGCGCTGCGCCAGGAGGATGCCGTGGAGGTGGCCAGCCTGGCGCACCGGCTGGCGGGGAGCTGCCGGTCGATGGGGTTGCGCGGGTTGGGGGATGGCCTGGGGGCGCTGGAGCAGGCGGCGTTGGCGGGGGAATCTCTCGGTGAATGGGCTGAACGGTTGGAGCGGGAGAGGGCTCTGGCGTTTGAGCTTTTGAAGGGTGCCCAGGCTTAATTTCTGCGTTGCCTGCTCTCCCTCACCCTAACCCTCTCCCAAAGGGAGAGGGGACTGTCCCGAGCGAGCTGTAACTTTGGCGCTCGCCGGCTGACACAGAACTGGCCAATCGCACCAATCTGCCCCCTCTCCCTCTGGGAGAGGGCTGGGGTGAGGGGAAAGCCCTCGTGCCGATATCGCCGGAGAACTCCACTCACCTGTAGGACCGAGGGGGGCGCCAAGTTCTTGCTCGCGGACCCGCCCAACCCCGTCATCGCCGGCTGAATCTGTTCGCGAGCAAGCTCGCTCGTACGAAAATCAAAAGCCTCAAACCCCCGCCCCACGCGCCCTGCACAAAATCCTTACAACTTCCTACAACTTCGATCCGCCCGAACAACGGGGTCTTACATCGCCTTCCAATAATCCGGTGGCATCCGTGCCCGAGCCACGGCCTCTGATTGATTGGAGATAAGAATAATGATCCAACGTAGAGTTCTGCTCAGCCGCGCCCGCCGTTCTGCGGAGGTGCGCCATGTCTGAGACCTATCACGCCAAGAGCGGCGACAAGATCCAGCTCACCCGCGCGCTCAAGAGCCGCCACATCTTCATGCTGTCCCTGGGCGGCGTTATCGGCACCGGCCTGTTCATGGGCTCGGGCGTCACCATCGGCTCCGGCGGCCCCATGGGCGCCATCCTCGCCTACCTGGTCGCGGGCCTGCTGATGTACCTGGTGATGGTCTGCCTGGGCGAGCTGTCCGTGCAGATGCCCGTTTCCGGCTCCTTCCAGGCCCACGCCACGCGCTTCATCGGCCCGGCCACCGGGTTCATGATCGGCTGGGTCTACTGGATGAGCTGGGCCTCCACCGTTGGGCTGGAGTTCACCGCCGCCGGCATGCTGATGACCCGCTGGTTCCCCGAGGTGCCGATCTGGATCTGGTCGGGCTTCTTCGTGGTCGTGCTGTTCTCCCTCAACGCCCTGGCCACCCGTGCCTTCGGTGAGGCGGAATACTGGTTCTCGGGCATCAAGGTCGCCGCCATCCTGGCCTTCATCGTGGTCGGCCTGCTGGTGATCTTCGGCGGCATCCCGCTGAACAGCGGCGCCGCCGCTCCGGGCTTCTCCAACCTGATGAGCGACGGCCTGTTCCCCAACGGCCTGTCCGCGGTGTTCGCGGTGATGATGACGGTGGTCTACGCCTTCCAGGGCTGCGAGATCATGGGCGTCGCCGCCGGCGAAACCGACCAGCCGGAAAAGAGCATCCCGCGCGCCGTGCGCAACGTGGTGTTCCGTGTGCTGATCTTCTACGTGCTGGCGATTGTCGTGCTTTCCTGCATCGTGCCGTGGAAGCAGGCCGGCCTTATGGAAAGCCCCTTCGTGCAGGTGTTCGACATGGTCGGCATTCCCTACGCCGCCGACCTGATGAACTTCGTGATCCTCACCGCCATCCTGTCCGTGGGCAACTCCGGCCTGTATGCCTCCACCCGCATCCTCTGGGCCATGTCCAAGACCGGTATGGCGCCGCGCAAGCTGTCCAAGCTCAGCGCCCGTGGCGTGCCGCTCTACGCGCTGTTGATCAGCCTGGCCTTCGCCCTGCTGTCGCTGCTGACCAGCATCGTCGCCGCCGACACCCTGTTCATGGTGCTGATGGCGGTGAGCGGGATGTCCGGCACCGTCACCTGGATCGTCATCGCCTACGCCCAGTACCGCTTCCGTCGCGAACACATGGCCAAGGGCGGTACCGTGGCCGACCTGAAGTACGCAGCGCCGCTGTTCCCGCTGATCCCGCTGGCGTGCATCGCGATCTGCTGCTCGCTGTTCGTGTTCCTCGCCATGGACCCGACCCAGCGTCCGTCGCTGTACTGGGGCTTCGGCTTCATGGCGGCCTGCTACCTGGCCTACTACGTGCTCAAGCGCAAGCGCGGGCAGGTGCTGATCGACGAGGCGGTGCCGAGTATCGGCTGAGCCTGACTGCACCGGAAAAGCCCCGCACAGCGGGGCTTTTTCTTTGGCTCTTGGTCTTGGGGCTCTTCGTAGGAGCGAGCTTGCTCGCGAACCTACCCAGCTCCGGAGTCGCCGGGACGTCCGTTCGCGAGCAAGCTCGCTCCTACAGGTACTCCACCCGTCCCATCTCTTGCTGAACGATTGTTCGAAGTTGTAACAGCGTCTCCCGCCAAGCCCCCGCAAAACCCCTCGACCCCCGCACCGCGCGGCCTTCCCGCCGCTACCGAGGGCGTTACAAGCCCCCCATTCGGGTGGATTGCCGCCTTACTGAACACTTGTTTAGTATTGGCTCCAACGCCTCAACACAATCGTCTACAAGAATGAGGGCCGCATGACTCAAGCATCCCCGCTCAGCCGGGTCCAGGACGGCATCGCCTGGATCACCCTGAACCGTCCCGAACAGCGCAACGCGCTGGACATCCCGACGCTCAAGAACCTGCACGCCCTGCTCGACGCCCATGAGGCGGACCCGGCGGTGCGCGTCATCGTGCTCACCGGCCAGGGCCGCAGCTTCTGCGCGGGCGCCGACCTCGCCGAATGGGCCGAGGCCGAAGCGCGCGGCGAGCTGGAAACCTACGGCTGGACCGAAACCGCCCACGCCCTGATGCGCCGCCTGTACAGCCTGGACAAGCCGACCATCGCCGCCGTCAACGGCACCGCCGTCGGCGCCGGGATGGACCTGACCCTGTGCTGCGACTTCCGCGTCATCGGCGCCTCCGCCCGCTTCAAGGCCGGTTACACCGGCATGGCCTACTGCCCGGACGCCGGCGCCAGCTGGCACCTGCCGCGCCTGATCGGCAGCGAAGCGGCCAAGCGCCTGCTGTTCCTCGACGAGCTGTGGAACGCCGAGCGCGCCCTGAACGCTGGCCTCGTCAGCGAAGTGGTCGCCGATGAGCAGTTGCTTGCGCACGTCGGTGAATTTGCCGCGCGCCTGGCCGCCGGTCCGACCTTCGCCTTCGCCCAGACCAAGCGCCTGATGCGCGACGGCGCCGCTCGCACCCTGGCCCAGCAACTGGAGGCCGAACAGGCCGCCGGCCTGCTCTGCGGCCGTAGTGAAGATGCCGCCGAGGCGCTGCGCGCCGTGGCCGAAAAACGCTCCCCCCAATTCAAAGGCCGCTAACGGCTGCAGGTGATGTGATGGATTTCCAACTGACCCAAGAACAGGAAATGCTCGTCGAGTCGGTCAAGGCTTTCGTCGAGAAAGAGCTGCTGCCGTACGAAGAGGAAGTGGACCGCGCTGATGCGGTGTCCCCGGAACTGGCCGCGCAGATTCGCGGCAAGGCCCTGGCGGCCGGCTTCTATGCCTTCAACATGCCCGAGGAAGTGGGCGGCGGCGGCCTGGACTACTTGTCCCAGGCGCTGGTCGAGCGCGAACTGTCCAAGGTCTCCTGGGCACTGCACGTGTTCGTCGCGCGTCCCTCGAAGATCCTCATGGCCTGCAAGGGCCAGCAGATCCAGGACTACCTGCTGCCGGTGGTGCAGGGCGAGAAGATCGACTGCTTCGCCCTCACCGAGCCGGGCGCCGGCTCCGACGCCAACTCGATCAAGACCCGCGCCGTGCGTGATGGCGACGACTTCGTGATCAACGGCTCCAAGCACTTCATCAGCCACGCCGGCCACGCCGACTTCGCCATCGTCTTCGCGGTGACCGACACCTTCGAGCGCAACGGCAAGAAGCGTAACGCCGTGACCGCCTTCCTGGTGGACAAGGGCACCGCCGGCATGACCGTGCGCCGTGGCCCGAAATGCGTGAGCAACAAGGGCTACCACACCTACGAAATCTTCTTCGACGACTGCCGCGTGCCGGCTTCCCAGGTCCTCGGCGAAGTGGACAAGGGCTGGGAAGTGGCCAACGCCTGGCTCACCGCCGGCCGCGTGATGGTCGCCGCCAACTGCGTCGGCCAGGCCCAGCGCGCGCTGGACCTGGCGCTGCAGTGGTCCGCCGACCGCAAGCAGTTCGGTGCAGCCATCGGCAGCTACCAGGGCATCTCCTTCAAGCTCGCCGACATGGCCACGCAGATCCGCGCCGCCGAGCTGATGACCCTGCACACCGCCTGGAAGATGGACCGCGGCAGCATGACCGACGGCGAGGCCGGCATGGCCAAGCTGTTCGCCAGCGAAGTGCTGGGCAAGGTCGCCGACGAGACCGTGCAGATTTTCGGCGGCATGGGCCTGATGGACGAAGGTCCGGTGGAGCGCATCTGGCGCAATGCGCGCATCGAGCGCATCTGGGAAGGCACCTCGGAAATCCAGCGCCACATCATTTCCCGCGAACTGCTGCGCCCGCTGCTGCGCTGATCCTTCGTGCCCCCTCTC
Source organism: Pseudomonas sp. NY15181 (assembly GCF_048068055.1). Classification (NCBI taxonomy): domain Bacteria; kingdom Pseudomonadati; phylum Pseudomonadota; class Gammaproteobacteria; order Pseudomonadales; family Pseudomonadaceae; genus Pseudomonas; species Pseudomonas sp. NY15181. The sequence goes on from NZ_JBLUPT010000002.1 coordinate 594,083, forward strand.
CCTGAGGGAGAGGGGTTGGCCGAGGGATAAACACTGTCGAGACCTGACATGAAAAGAGAAAACCTCCAGCGCCTGCTGGCGCCCCGTCACCTGGCCTTCATCGGCGGCCGCAGCATGGCGCGCGCCCTCAAGCGCTGCGCCGAAGGCGGCTTCGCCGGCCAGATGTGGCTGGTCAACCCGCAATACGACGAACTCGAAGGCGTGCCCTGCGTACGCAGCATCGCCGAACTGCCTGAAGGTCCGGATGCGGTGTTCATCGCCACCAACCGCGACCTGACCGTACAGGCCGTGGCCGAACTGGCCGCCAAGGGCGCTGGCGGCGCCATCTGCTATGCCTCCGGCTTCGCCGAAACCGGCGACGAGGGTCAAGCGCTGCAGCGCCGCCTGCTCCAGTCCGCCGGCGACATGGCCCTGCTCGGCCCCAACTGCTACGGCCTGCTCGACTACCTGCACGGCTCCGCGCTGTGGCCGGTGGCCCACGGCGGGCACCTGGTGGAGAAGGGCGTGGCCGTGCTGACCCAGAGCGGCAACTTCGCCTACAACCTGTCCATGAGCGACCGCTCGCTGCCGATCGCCTACATGGCCTCGGTGGGCAACCAGGCCCAGCTGGGCGTGGCCGAGCTGATGGACGTGCTGCTCGACGAGCCGCGCGTCACCGCCATCGGCCTGCACCTGGAAGGCCTGAAGAATGTCCCCGGCTTCGCCCGCGCCGCCTTCAAGGCGCTGCAGAAAGGCATCCCGGTGATCGCGCTGAAGACCGGCGTCTCCGAGATCGGCGCCGAGCTCGCGCTCAGCCACACCAGCTCCCTGGCCGGTTCCGATGCGCTGTACGACGCGCTGTTCGACCGCCTCGGGGTGATCCGCGTCAGTGGCCCGGTCAGCTTCATCGAAACCCTCAAGGCTGCCGCCTGCGGCAACCTGCCGGCCGGCCCCAGCCTCGCCGCGCTGGCCTGCTCCGGCGGCGACGCCGGGCTGATCGCCGACTACTCCGAGCGCAACGGCCTGGCCCTGCCCAAGCTGGTCGACGCCCAGCGCGCCGAGCTGGCCCAGGTGTTGCCGGACTACGCCAACATCGCCAACCCGCTGGACTTCACCACCGCCATCTGGGGCGACGGCCCGGCGCTGAACCGCATGCTCGACAGCGCCCTGCAGACCGAAGCTGACGCTGCCCTGCTGGTGCTCGACTACCCCGGCGAAGAGACCGGCGAACGCCCGCAGTGCGACCTGCTGCTGGAACTGTACTGCGCCGCGCTGGAGCGTCATGGCAAGGTTGGCTTCATCGCCTCCGCCCTGCCGGAGCTGCTGCCCAAGCATGCCCGCGAACTGCTGCACTCCCACGGCGTCGCCGCGCTGCAAGGCGTGGAAGACGGCCTCGCCGCCTGGGGCCGCATCGCCCATTACCGCCAGCGCCGCGAAGCGCTGCTGGCCCGTGGCGAAGCCGCGCTGGTACCGCTCTGCCCGCAGGCCCTCGACACCGAAGGCCGCCTGCTGGACGAGTGGAATTCCAAGCAGGCGCTGAAACCCTTCGGCCTGCCGTTGCCGCGCGCCGCCCTGAGCACCCCGGCCCAGGCTCGCGAGGCTGCTGGCGATGTCGGCTTCCCGCTGGCGCTGAAAGTGGTCAGCGCGCAGCTGCCGCACAAGACCGAGGCCGGCGGCGTGGCGCTCAACCTGCGCAACGAGGCCGCGCTGGAAGCCGCGCTGTTCGACATGCGCGAAAACATCGCCCGCCACGCGCCCACGGTGCCGTTCGACCAGGTACTGCTGGAGCGCATGGCCAATCCGCCGCTGGCCGAGCTGATCGTCGGCATCAAGCGCGAGAACGGCTTCGGTCTCGCCCTGGTGCTGGGCGCCGGCGGCATCCTCGTTGAGCTGCTCAAGGACAGCCGCAGCCTGCTGCTGCCGACCACCGACGCGGCGATCCGCGACGCTCTGCTGAGCCTGCGCAGCGCGCCGCTGCTCACCGGCTTCCGCGGCCGCCCGGCGGTGAACCTGGAAGCACTGGTGGAAGCCATCCGCGCGGTCGCCGACTACGCCTGCGAGCACGTGGACAACCTGCTGGAACTGGACGTGAACCCGTTGCTGGCGGACGCCGAAGGCGCCGTGGCGGTGGATGCGCTGATCCGCGTCGCTGAATGAACCTGCCTGTAGGAGCGGGCAAGCCCGCTCCTACGAAAAACGCTTCGAGGAGTGAACATGCAGAACAATAAGAACCTCACCGGCGGCCAGGCCCTGGTCCGCCTGCTGGCCAACTACGGCGTCGACACCGTGTTCGGCATTCCCGGTGTGCACACCCTGGAGTTGTACCGTGGCCTGCCCGGCAGCGGCATCCGCCACGTGCTGACCCGCCACGAGCAGGGCGCCGGCTTCATGGCCGACGGCTATGCGCGCGTCAGCGGCAAGCCCGGCGTGGCCTTCATCATCACCGGTCCCGGCGTGACCAACGCCGCCACCGCCATCGGCCAGGCCTACGCCGACTCGATCCCGATGCTGGTGATTTCCAGCGTCAACCACACCGCCAGCCTGGGCAAAGGCTGGGGCTGCCTGCACGAGACCCAGGACCAGCGCGCCATGACCGCGCCGATCACCGCGTTCTCCGCCGTGGCGCTGACCCCCGAAGACCTGCCCGAGCTGATCGCCCGCGCCTACGCCGTGTTCGACAGCGAGCGTCCGCGCCCGGTGCACATCTCGGTGCCGCTGGACGTGCTCGCCGCGCCCATCACCCGCGACTGGACCAACGAAGTGGTACGCCGCGCCGGCCGTGGCCAGCCCAGCAGCGAAGCGCTCAAGCAGGCTGTGGATAAACTCCAGGCCGCGCAGCGTCCGATGATCATCGCCGGCGGCGGCGCCCTGCATGCCGCCGACGCCCTGGCCGCGCTGAGCGAGCGCCTGGCCGCGCCGCTGTTCACCAGCGTCGCCGGCAAGGGCCTGCTGGCGCCGGAAGCGCCGCTGGCTGCGGGCGCCACCCTGTGCACCCAGGCCGGTTGGGACATGATCGCCGAGGCCGACGTGGTCCTGGCCATCGGCACCGAAATGGCCGACACCGATTACTGGCGCGACCGTCTGCCGCTGACCGGCGAGGTGATCCGCGTCGACGTCGACTCGCGCAAGTTCAACGACTTCTACCCGAGCGCCGTGGCGCTGCTGGGCGACTCCAAGGCCACCGCCGAAGCGCTGCTCGCCGCGCTGCCCAGTGCCACCCGTGACGCCGCCAAGTCGCAGTCGCGCATCGCCGAACTGCGCGCGCAGATCGATGCCGGCCACGCGCCGCTGCAACTCATCCACAAGTCGATCCTCGAGCGTATTGCCAAGGCCCTGCCGGACAACGCCTTCATCGCCAGCGACATGACCCAGCTGGCCTACAGCGGCAACTACCTCTACCCGAGCAAGGCGCCGCGCGGCTGGCTGCACCCCACCGGCTACGGCACCCTCGGCTATGGCGTGCCCGCCGGCATCGGCGCCAAGTTCGGCGCGCCGGAGCGCCCCGGCCTGGTGCTGGTGGGCGACGGTGGCTTCCTCTACACCGCCCAGGAACTGGCCACCGCCACCGAGGAGCTGGACAGCCCGCTGGTGGTGCTGCTGTGGAACAACGATGCGCTGGGCCAGATCCGCGACGACATGATCGGCCTGGACATCGAGCCCATCGGCGTCCTGCCGCGCAACCCGGACTTCGCCCTGCTCGGCCGCGCCTACGGCTGCGAGATGCGCCAGCCGCAGAGCCTGGACGAACTGGAGCGCGACCTGCGCGCCGGCTTCGCCCATCCGGGCGTGACCCTGATCGAGCTGAAACACGCCTGCGCCAAGTAGGTCCGTCGCACCCGCCGGGGCCGTGCAGGCCCTGGCGTGGTCACTGAACATTCGAGCCTGTCGCCGCCCGTGCAGGCAGGCTCCAAGGAGAATCCCATGCGCTATTCCAACTTCACCCAACGTATCGCCGGCGACGGCGCCGCCGCCTGGGACATCCACTACCGCGCCCTGGCGCGCATGGAGCAGGGCGACGACATCCTCCTGCTGTCGGTGGGCGACCCCGACTTCGACACCCCGGTGCCCATCGTCCAGTCCGCCATCGACAGCCTGCTGGCCGGCAACACCCACTACGCCGATGTGCGCGGCAAGCGCTCGCTGCGCGAAGCCATCGCCCGTCGCCACAGCCAGCGCAGCGGCCAGGCCGTCACCGCCGATGACGTGGTCGTGCTGGCCGGCGCGCAGTGTGCGCTGTATGCCGTGGCGCAGTGCGTGCTCAATCCGGGCGACGAGGTGATCGTCGCCGAGCCGATGTACGTCACCTACGAAGCGGTGTTCGGTGCCTGCGGCGCCAAGGTCATCCCGGTGTCGGTGCGCTCCGAGCACGGCTTCCGCGTGCAGGCCGAAGACGTTGCCGCGCTGATCACTCCGCGCACCCGCGCCCTGGCCATCAACAGCCCGCACAACCCCTCCGGCGCCAGCCTGCCGCGCGCCACCTGGGAAAAGCTGGCCGAGCTGTGCGTAAAAAATGACCTGTGGATGATCTCCGACGAGGTCTACAGCGAGCTGCTGTTCGACGGCGAACACATCAGCCCCGCCAGCCTGCCGGGCATGGCCGAGCGCACCGCGACCCTCAACAGCCTGTCGAAATCCCACGCCATGACCGGTTGGCGCGTGGGCTGGGTGGTCGGCCCGAAGGAGCTCTGCGCGCACCTGGAAAACCTCGCCCTGTGCATGCTCTACGGCTCCCCGGACTTCATCCAGGACGCCGCCTGCACCGCGCTGGAAGCCCAGCTGCCGGAGCTGGACGCCATGCGCGAAGCCTACCGCCAGCGCCGCGACCTGGTGATCGACTGCCTGGCCGATTGCGTCGGCGTGCGCGCCCTGCGCCCGGACGGCGGCATGTTCGTGATGGTGGACATCCGGGCCACCGGCCTGTCCGCCCAGGACTTCTCCAACCTGCTGCTGGACCGCCACGGCGTCTCCGTGTTGGCCGGCGAAGCCTTCGGTCCCAGCGCCGCCGGGCACATCCGCCTCGGCCTGGTGCTCGGCGCCGAGCCGCTGCGCGAAGCCTGCCGCCGCATCGCCCTGTGCGCCGCCGAACTGTTGAAGGAAAAGCGTTATGCATGACCGTACGCAGCTCTACATCGACGGCGCCTGGGTGGCGCCGCAAGGACAAGGCCTGGCTGAGGTGCAGAACCCGGCCACCGAGGAATGCGTCGGCCGCGTGCCGCTGGGCGGCGAAGCCGACGTGAACCGCGCGGTAGACGCCGCGCGCCGCGCCTTCCCGGCCTGGTCGCAGACGCCGTCCCACGTGCGTGCCGGCTATATCCGCGCCCTCGCCGAACAACTGAAGAACCGCGCCGACGAGATGGCCGCGCTGATCACCGCCGAGCTGGGCATGCCCATCCAGTGGTGCCGCATGGTGCAGGTCGACGGGCCGATCGAGGGCCTGGAGAGCTACGCCGCCATGGCCGCGCACATGGATGAAGTGCGCGAGGTCGGCAACTCGCTGATCGTCAAGGAAGCGGTGGGCGTCTGCGCCTTCATCAACCCCTGGAACTACCCGCTGCACCAGCTGATCGGCAAGCTCGCCCCGGCGCTCGCCGCCGGTTGCACCGTGGTGGTCAAGCCGAGCCAGGACACCCCGCTGCATGCCTTCCTGCTGGCCGACATGGTCCACGCCATTGGCCTGCCGGCTGGCGTGTTCAATCTGGTCAGCGGCCCCGGCTCCAAGGTCGGCGAAGCGCTGTCGCGGCATCCGGACGTGGACATGGTGTCCTTCACCGGTTCCACCGGCGCTGGCGTGAAGGTCTCCGAAGCCGCGGCGCCGACGGTCAAGCGCGTGTGCCTGGAGCTGGGCGGCAAGTCGCCCTTCCTGATCACCGCCGATGCCGACCTGGCCGCCGCAGTGCGCCACGGCGTGCAGGACGTGATGATCAACTCCGGACAGACCTGCACCGCTCTGACCCGCATGCTGTTGCCGGCCCATCGCTACGCCGAAGCCGTCGAGATCGCCCGCGCCGAAACCGAAGCACTGAAACTGGGCGACCCGCTGGACGCCGACAGCTTCCTCGGCCCGATGTGCTCGGCCGGCCAGCGCCGCACCGTGCTGGATTACATCCGTGTCGGCCAGGAGGAGGGCGCGCAATTGGTCTGCGGCGGGGTCGAGCGGCCGTTCGGGCTGGAGCGTGGCCACTATGTGCAGCCGACGATCTTCGCCGGCGTGAACAACCAGATGCGCATCGCCCGCGAGGAAATCTTCGGCCCGGTACTTTGCCTGATTCCCTACGCCGATGAAGCCGAGGCCATCGCCATCGCCAACGACTCGCCGTTCGGCCTGTCCAGCGCCGTCTGGGCGGGCGACCGCGAGCAGGGCCTGAAGCTCGCCCGGCAGATGCGCGCCGGCCAATGCTTCGTCAATGGCGGTGCTTTCAACTACCGTGCGCCTTTCGGTGGCTACAAGCAGTCCGGCAACGGCCGCGAATGGGGCGAGCAGGGCCTGCACGAGTTCGTCGAGCTCAAGGCCATCCAGCTTTAAACAGACCCCCTCTCCCTCCGGGAGAGGGCAGGGGTGAGCGCAGTTCCGCTCACCGACTTGTCAGGAATCCACATGAACGTACTGATCGTCCACGCCCACAACGAACCGCAATCCTTCAGCACCGCGCTGTACAAGCTCGCTGAAGAAACCCTGCGCGGCCAGGGCCATGAAGTGCAGGTCTCCGACCTCTACGCGATGAACTGGAACCCGGTGGCCAGCGCCGCCGACTTCGGCGCGCGCAGCAACCCGGACTATCTCGTCTACGCGCTGGAGCAGCGCGAAGGCGCCAAGAGCCAGACCATCGCCGCCGACATCCAGGCCGAGCTGGACAAGCTGCTCTGGGCGGACCTGGTGATCTTCAACTTCCCGATCTACTGGTTCTCCGCGCCGGCCATCCTCAAGGGCTGGTTCGACCGCGTACTGGTCTCGGGCATCTGCTATGGCGGCAAGCGCTTCTACGACCAGGGCGGCCTGGCGGGCAAGAAGGCGCTGGTCACCGTGACCCTCGGCGGGCGCGACCACATGTTCGGCGAAGGCGCCATCCACGGCCCGCTGGAAGACATGCTGCGGCCGATCCTGCGCGGCACCCTGGCCTACACCGGCATGACCGTGCTGCCGCCCTTCGTCGCCTGGCACGTGCCCTACATCAGCAACGACGCGCGCGTGGACTTCCTGCGCCAGTACCAGGAGCGCCTGCAGCATCTGGACGAAGACAAGCCGCTGGAGTTCGTGCGTCTGGACCAGTTCGACGAGCGCCTCTACCCGCTGCCACGCTGACCGCTTTTCTGTAGGAGCGAGGGGGACGCCCAGTCCTTGCTCGCGAACCTCGGCATACTCCGGAGATTCCGCCGGCCCTCACCATAACCCTGGCTGCGCGCCCCGCTCCTGAGGGAGAGGGGACTGATCGGCGAAGGATGAAGCAGTGGTGTCAGCCGGCACGAACTGCCCCCTCTCCTGGGGGAGAGGGCTGGGGTGAGGGGACCGCCCTCGCGCCGAACTTACCCGGCAGAAACGAAAAAGGGCGGCCATCCGCAGATTGGCCGCCCCAGGAGAAAAAGTCAGCCGCTGCAGCCAGGTATGCGCGGGGGAGATGGCCGTCGATTGGTGTATCGGCGGCCGTACGATGAGCCTGGTATGCCCAACGTTGCTGCAGCGACTTGGCCGGCACTATACGTGGTAACAATCGGTAAAAAACGACCCTATACTGCGATTCAGTTTTGCGGCGAAGACAACAATTGTCGTCGCTTCCTACAAGCTGGATGAGCAGGGGAATCCATGGACGTACTTCACGCGATGCGGGCTTTCGTCCGGGTGGTGGATGCCGGCAGCTTTACCGCCGCCGCCAACGCCCTGGGGTTATCCACAGCCCAGGTCTCCCGCGTCGTCTCCGATCTCGAATCCCAGCTCGAAGCCCGCCTGCTGCACCGCACCACCCGCCGCCTGGCGCTGACCGAAACCGGCGAGCGCTACCTGCAGCGCTGCCGGGAAATCCTCGCGGATGTCGACGAAGCCGAGGCCGAGGCCAGCGGCGCGCACCTCAAGCCGCGCGGCCGCCTGCGCGTGCACTCGCTCACCGGCCTTGGGCAGCAGCACCTGATCCCGCTGATCTCGCGCTACTGCGAGTCCTTCCCCGAGGTTTACATCGAGCTGACCCTGGCCCAGCGCCAGCCGGACATCCTCGAGGAAGGCCAGGACGTGGTCATCACCCGCGACCGCGAGCTGCCCGACTCCGAATTCGTCGCCCAGACCCTGGGCACCATCTACAGCGTGCTCTGCGCCAGCCCCGAGTACCTCAAGCGCCGTGGCACCCCGCAGAGCGTTGCCGACCTGCACCAGCACCAGTGCCTGCGCCTGCAGGACCCGACCTTCCCGGAGGGCTGGGCCTTCGAGGAGGGCAACGAGGCCAGCGTGATCCGCCCGCGCGACACCTTCATGGTCAACGTGGCCGAGGCGCTCACCGGCGCCGCCGCCGCCGGCATGGGCATCTGCCTGCTGCCCAGCTATGTCGCAGCACCGGCCCTGCGCAAGCGTTCGCTGGTGCGGGTGCTGCCCCGGCACAGCCTGCATGTGCGGCAGATCTACGCGCTGTACCCGTCGCGGCGCTTCCTCGATGCGAAGATCCGCACCTGGGTGGAGTTCCTCAAGGCGGAGCTGCCCAAGGTCTTTGAAGACGACGAAGCGGCGCTCAACGATCCCGTCAACTGGGCCTGAGCTGCCACCGGACTGCGACAAGTCGCCACGCAGTGCTCTATATCGGGCTTCTCGAACGATTGCCGACGATTGTTGCTTTTTAGGCAATGCTTTGTTGGTTAGCTAGCTATTTTTCTACCCACTGTTGCGCCGTAACCTTTCTCCAACCCCGACCAACCGGGTGTTCAGAAAGGATCTTCATCATGTCCCGTTCGCTTTATGTTGCTGCCCTGCTGTCCGTTTGCACGCTGTCCTTCACCCAGCTGAGCTTCGCCGAAGAATCGCGCCTGATGACCGACAAGATGGTCAAGGCCAACGAAGCAGTGATTGCCCAGCAGCAGGCCCAGTCCGCCGAGCAGACTGCCAAGGCCGCTGCCGACAGCCGCGCCGATTCCTGATCGGCCACTTCCCCCGGGAGGCCCGGTGCGTGAGCCGGGCTTCTCAACACCTTGCGCCGCATAAGACATGCGGCGTTTTTTTGCCTGCATTTCCTGCGTCTGGAAGACGACTATTACAGATGCTGTAACAGTCTTTCGCCTCCAGTGATCTGTATTCCTGTCTTATCGGTCAATATACTTGACCCAACAGCGCTGCTTTCGAGGAGCGCCGTTCCCGGCCTCACCGCCGGCAAGCTTCCCGACGCCGATATGTGATTGCTCCGAATCGACGTCTATCTCAAGGCCGCTGCTATCAGCGGCTTTTTTTTGCCCGCGCGCAACGTGCTGGTAACGGCTCATGGCTTCTGGTGGAATCGGCGCGGTTCGACAAGGATGCCGAGATGACTAACGAAAACCCTTTCTCCACACCAGCAGCGCAGCTTCTACCCTCGCCAGCTCAGCCAAGTGCCGCTACCCATCAGCCCTATCTATTTATCGCCGCCCTGGCCGTGGCGTCTGCGTTGGTCTTCATCGTCAATATTGGATGGCAATTGATGAGCGAACTGGCGAGCCATCGGGAGCGCGTACTGGATTACCTGCCGATGATGACGGCCAACTGGGCGGGCGGAATGTTGTTGTATTCCGCCGCTGTTCTCCTGCTGGTTCACCAGCAGCGTGAGCGATATGGCATTGCACGCTTCGAGCCGCAGGCAATCCTGTTGGCTGCCTATGCCGGGCTCTACCTGTTGGTCAGCCTTGGAGTGGGCACAGCCATTGCCTATTTCAGCTTGCCGTTTTACGAATGGGCGATGGAGCAGGAGGGACGCTCGTTCTGGATGGTGCTGCATTCGCTGACCGTTAGCCTTTTGAGCTTGGCGCTTGGATGCATACTTCCGCTGTGGTGTGTTCTGCGGGCTGCGCGTCAGCGTTCGGAACTTGCCAGCCCTGCGAGGGCTGCGCCTGTGGAGGGCTGGCAGGTGGCAGTGGGTATCGCTCTCTGTTTCAGTGGCCTACTCCACAAGACTCTCGCAATGGTGGCGAAGGGAGCCATGTACCTATACCTCAGCGGTGATGCCTGGCAATCGATTGGTGTGCTGGGTAGTTGTTTGCTGCCCTTCGTCATCGTCATGGCCGCAGTGCAGACGCGCCTGCCGTCGCAGGTCTCGCGCTTCGCGGCTGGGCGGGTGCTGGCCTGCGCGCTGGTGCTTCTGGCGTTGTGGGGCGTGGCGATCATTCTGGTCTCGCTGGTGGTGGCCTTCGCCGCCTACAGCTCGTTGAACTCCAACAGCCTGCCGCTCTATCTGCTGCCGCCGGCGATCCTGCTGCTGGCGCTGCTCTGGCCCCTGGCTCGCTGGTGCACGGGGTGGTTCTTCGCCGACCAGCTGGCTCGCTAGCTGGCACGGGCGGGCGTATCGCCGCCTCGCCCTCGATCGACGGCTCTCTGCATAATGGGGCTTCGCTTCAGTCGCCCAGGATGTCGCCGCGTGCAGGAAAGTCCCTTCATCACCCCACGGGCCGAGCCGGCAAAGGAAACGCGCGCTCGCATACCGGCGCTCTGGCAGCCCTATGTCGCAGTTGCCGCGCTGTTCCTGCTCGGCATCGGCGCGCGGTTGCTTGAGACGCTGTGGCAGTGGTCCAGCGGTGCTCCCTCCGAGCGGCTGCTGCAGGCACTGCCGGGGCAGCTCGGCACCTGGCTGTCGTCGCTGGCCGTCAGTGGTGCCCTGGTGGTGCTATTCATGCAGGCCCAGCGCGAGCGACACGGGATCCTGAGATTCCGTCCCTTCGCGGTCATCGTGGTGGTGTTTTTCGCGCTGCAGATGGCTGCGGAGCAGCTCTACAGCAAGGTTCTCGTCCAGCCGATACAGGAATTCGCCTTCTGGCTGGGTGATCTCAGCGACCAGTCGTTCGTCGTCATCCCGATAGCGCTGCTTGGCGGGGCCCTGGTGCAGCTTGTGCTGTACCTGATTTGCCTGTGGATGGTTTTGGCGGCCACCCGTTCACGCTGTGAGCGCCAGCCCACGGAGGCGCCGCCGCCGATCCGGCGGATGCATGTAGCGCTCGGGGTTGCCCTTGCCTTTGCCGGGTTCACCGCAAAGCTGCTTTCGGGGCTGGTGCGTCTCTTCGTGCTCAACCGGATGGGGTATTGGGGAACTGCGCTGGAGGCGCTGGCGTGGTTGCTTCCCGCCGCCCTGGTCCTGCTGTGTATCTACACGCGTCTTCCCGACTGGCTGCCTCGATATTCCGCCGGCCGCGTCCTGCTGGCGGGCGTGGCCATCGGTCTTGGCTGGCTGCTGTGCACGGCGCTGATCGGCGTGCTCGGCTACGTCCTGTTCCATGAGGCCCTGATGCGCGCACAGACGTCCATCGGGCTACCCCTGGTCGTGACGATCTCGATCCTCGGGCCGCTGTTGTTGCTCGCCGGCTGGGCCCGCCTCGGCACGCGCTGGCTGCCGGGACGCAAAGGCCGGTCTCAGTCCTCGCCCAGGTAATCCCCGCGACTCAGCCCGTGGCGCTGCATCTTCTCGTTGAGGGTGCGGCGCGGCAGGCCGAGCAGCTCCATCACCGCCTTGATGTCGCCCTTGCACTGGCCCAGCGCCTGGCGGATGCACTGGGCCTCGTAGGCTTCCATGCGTTCGAACAGGCCGTTGCCGGCGGGCTCGACGGGCGCATCGTCGCGGTCCAGGCCGAGCACGTGGCGCTCGGCGGCATTGGCCAGTTCGCGCACGTTGCCCGGCCAGTCGTGGGCGAGCAGGCGGGCCAGCTCGGTAGCCGAGAGCGGTGCGGCTTCGCGGCCGAACTTCTCGCTGGCAAGCCCCGCGTAGTGTTCGAACAGCAGCGGGATGTCCTCGCGGCGCTCACGCAGCGGCGGCAGGCGCAGTTCGGCCACGTTCAGGCGGTACACCAGGTCCTCGCGGAAGCGCCCGGCGCGGGCTTCTTCCAGCAGGTCCGGCTTGGTCGCGGCGATCACCCGCAGATCGACCTTGATGCTCTGGTTCGAGCCCAGGCGCTCCAGCTGTTGCTCCTGCAGCACCCGCAGCAGCTTCACCTGCTGGGCCAGTGGCATGCTTTCGATCTCGTCGAGGAACAGGCTGCCGCCGTTGGAATGCTCCAGCTTGCCGATGCGCTTGCCCTGGGCACCGGTGAAGGCGCCGCTTTCGTGGCCGAACAGTTCGGTCTCGAACAACTGCTCGGGGATCGCCGCGCAGTTCAGCGCGACGAAGGGCTTGCCGGCGCGCGGGCCGAAGTCGTGCAGGCAGCGCGCGACCAGCTCCTTGCCGCTGCCGGTCTCGCCACGGATCAGCACGTTCACTGGGGTGCCGGCCAGCGCCATGATCTGCCGGCGCAGGGTTTCCATCGGCCGCGACACGCCCAGCAGGCGCGATTCGATCTGGTCCTTGAGCGCCGCCTGTTCGCGCAGCTGGCGGTTCTCCTGCACCAGCCGGCGTTTCTCCAGGGCGCGGCGCAGACTGTCGAGCAGGCGTTCGGGGGTGAAGGGCTTCTCGATGAAGTCGTAGGCGCCCTGGCGCATCGCCTGCACCGCCATGGGCACGTCGCCGTGTCCGGTGACCATGATCACCGGCAGGTCGCGGTCGAGCTGTTGCAGGCGTTCGAGCAGGGCCAGGCCGTCGGTGCCGGGCATGCGCACATCGCTGATGATCACGTCGGGCAGCTCGCGCGCCACGCTCTTCAGGCACTCGTCGGCGCTGCTGCACAGGCGCACGTCGAAGCCGGAGAGTTGCAGCCATTGCTGCACGGCTTCGCGGATGGCGGCTTCGTCGTCGACGAAGAGAATGGTCTGGCTCATGCTCGGTTTTCTTCGGGGGCGGCGGGCAGGCTCAGGCGGAACAGCGCGCCGCCGGAGGGCTGGTTGGTGGCGATCAGGCGGCCGCCGAGTTCGTGGACGATGCCGTAGGATACCGCGAGCCCCAGGCCCAGTCCTTCGCCCACCGGCTTGGTGGTGAAGAAGGGGTCGAAGACGCTGGCGAGGTTCTGCTCGTCGATGCCGGGGCCGTTGTCGGCTACCTCCAGGCACCAGTGGTCGCCCTCGCGGCGTAGGCTCAGGGTGATCCGCCGGTGCTCGATGCCGGCCAGCGCATCCAGGGCATTGCGCAGCAGGTTGACCAGCACCTGTTCCAGGCGGATCGCATCGCCCAGCACCCAGGCCGGCTCGTCCAGGTACCGGACGATTTCCACCCGCTCGTCGCGGATGCGTACGGCGAGCAGGTGCAGCGCCTGGTCCAGCACGTGGCCGAGTTCGATGCGCTCGCGCAGGCCGCCAGAGGTCTTGCGGGCGAAGGTCTTCAGGTGGCCGGTGAGCGCGGCCATGCGCTCCAGCAGTTCATCCACCCGCAGCAGCGCGGTGCGGGCGTCGTCCTGGCGGCCGGCGTCGAGCAGCAGGCGTACGCTGGCCAGTTGCATGCGCTGGGCGGTGAGCGGCTGGTTGATCTCGTGGGCGAGGGCCGCGGACATCTGCCCCAATGCCGCCAGCTTGGCGGCCTGCACCAGGCCGTCCTGGGCGGTGCGCAGGGCGGCGGTGCGCTGCTCCACCAGCTGCTCCAGTTCTTCCTGGTTGCGCTGGCGCAGGCGGGCGAGCCGTCGCCTCTGTTGCAGCCAGAGCACCAGGAACACCAGTGCCAGCCAGACCCCGGCGGCGGCGAGGCGCGCACTGGTGACGTCGGACTGGACGCCGCGGGCATCGCGCAGCAGGTGCAGGGTCCAGTCGTCCTCGGGCAGCTCGACCGATTGCCAGAGGTAGTCGCCGTCGATTTCCTGGCCTTCCACCCGCGCCAGCCGGGCGCTGTCGCCCAGGCGCCGGAGGGTATGGTGGGGCAGGGCGCTCAGTGGCTGCCGGTGGTACTGGCGGGTGTCGGCCAGTTCGGCGCGGGCCACGGCGTCCAGCGGCAGCAGTTCGCGGTAGCGCCAGCGCGGATGGTTGGCGAGGAACACGATGCCCTTGCTGTCGCTCACCAGCACCACGTCCGGGGTCTGGCTCCACTGGTGCTCCAGGTCGGGGAACTCCAGCTTGACCACGATGGCGCCGAGGAAGTTGCCGGCGTCGTCGCGCACGGCGTTGGACAGGAAGTAGCCGGGAATCCCGGTGGTCACGCCCACCGCATAGAAGCGCCCGGCGCCCTGGGCGATGGTCTGGCGGAAGTAGGGGCGGAAGCTGTAGTTGTGGCCGACGTAGCTGGTCGGCAGGTCCCAGTTGCTCGCCGCCACCGCCAGGCCTTCGCGGTCGAGCACTTCCAGGGTGGAGGAGCGCGCCGCGGCATTGATCTGTTGCAGCTTGAGGTTGAGCCGGTGTTGCAGCTCGCCGGTCACCGGGCCTTGCAGGGCGCTGCGCAGGTCGGGGTCGAGGGCGAGTACCGCCGGAATGCTGCGGAAACGCTCGATCAGGGTGTGCAGGGAATTGGCGTAGAGACCGAGCTGCTCATGGGCCGCTTCCGCCTCGGCGAGCAGCGCCCGCTGCCGCGCCTGCTCGCCCGCCCAGTACGCCGGCAGCAGCAGGCCGGCCAGCAGGAGCAGACTGATCAGAGCGAGGCGAAGGGGGCGGGGAAACGGCATTTTCGAAGCAAGTCGAGCATAGGACGGCGACGATAGCATGTTGTCGCACTGGTTCGGCGCCCGGCCGCCTCGTTACACTGCGGGCGTCCTGACGGAGACGCATCCATGCAGTTGTTGTCCTGGACCCACGAAGGGTCCGCCGGTTTCACCCTGCGCGGCTGGCGCAGCGAGCCCAGCGGCAAGCCGCTGTTGCACTTTCTTCATGGCAACGGTTTCTGCACCCGCGCCTATGAGCCAATGCTGAAACTGCTGGCGAAGGATTTCGACCTCTGGCTGTGCGATGTCCAGGGCCACGGCGACAGCGACCATGGCGGGCGCTTCCACGGCTGGAACCGCAACGCCGAGATGGCGGTGGAAGCCTTCGAGGCCGGACGCGGGGTGTTCGGTGAAGTACCGGCTTACGCCTGCGGGCACAGCTTCGGCGGCGTGCTGACCAGCCTGATCCTGGGGCGTCATCCGCAGCTGTTCCGCCGCGCCGTGCTGCTCGACCCGGTGCTGTTCACCCCGGCGATGATCGGCGTGATGGCGCTCTCCGAGGTGCTCGGCCTGCACCAGCGCCGCACCATGGTGCAGAAGGCGCGCGCGCGGCGCAGCCAGTGGCCGGACCGCGAGGCCGCCTACGCCGGCCTGCACGGTCGGGGCATCTTCAAGGGCTGGACCGACGCGGCGCTGTGGGCCTACGTCGAGCACGCGATGAAGACGGTGGAGGGCGGCGTCGAGCTGAAATGCCGGCCCAGCCGCGAGGCGGAAATCTTCAGCTCCTTCCCCAAGCGCCTGTGGCCGTCGCTGAACAAGGTGGTGACGCCGACCCAGGTGCTGTTCGGCGAGCACACCTACCCCTTCGTGCCCAAGGCGGTGGCGCGCTGGTGTGCGGGCAACCCGGCGATCAGCGGGCAATGCGTCGATGGCGGGCACTGCTTCATGCAGGAATTCCCCGAGGACAGCGCCGAGCGCGTTTCGCGCTTCCTGCTGGGCCACGAATGAGCGACCCGGCCCGCGAGTCCGTCTGGCTGGCGCTGTCCGAGCTGTGGCTGGACACCGAGCTGGACAAGTCCGGTCGTGCTGCCATCGCGAAGACCCTGGCGATCAGCGGCTTTTCCGTGGCAGAGCTGGAGGCGATCTACCGCCTGGAAGTGGCGCCGGTGGTCTGGAGCAACGCCTGGGTGACGGTGGGCGTGTGGGAGGGCTTCGATCCGGACTGGCTGTTCGAGGCCTGCCGGCGCAACCAGAAGCGCCGGCACTCGCCCTGGCACCGTGGGCGTTGCTGGATGTTGCGAAGGGCGATGACGGCGGCGGTGGAAAAGGACTGGCGCAGGATCCGCGCCCAGCTCTAGTCGCCGACCTTCTTGTCCTGGTGCGCCCGGCGCCATTCATCCAGGCGCACGACCTCGGCCTTGGGGCGCGGCGGCGGGCTCTCGTCGAACACCGCGTCGACGATCTCGTCATCGACCGGGTTGAAGGTCGCAACCGGCACGACGCTGGCGCGCGGCTCGGGTGCCATGCGGAACGGCGCCAGCTCGATGCGGCCCAGGTAATGGCCGAACATGCGGATGGTCCCGGCGTAGCGTTCCTGCCCGGTGGCGGTGAACTCGAAAGCGTATTCGCGGGCCAGGCGCAGGTGGTTGCGACCGTCGCGGCGGAAGCGGATGCGCTGCAGGGCCATGGCTTCGTCGAGCAGTTCCACGCCCTCGCGCGCGCAGTGCTGCTTGGCCAGGACCAGCGCACGCTCGCGGATGCCATGGGCGCGCCACCACCAGGCGGCAGCCGCTACAGCCAGCATGAAGACGAAAAGATTGCCCAGGTCCACTTCAACTTCCTCGGAATCGGCGCACCAGCTTACTCACTCCGCCGCCGGGCGGCGAGGGGCGGATGTTCACAGCGTCTGAATTGCGCCCCATACTGCCCCATTCCGTAGCAGGACACCGTTATGTCGCGCACTCCCCACGTTCTCGCCATCCAGTCCCACGTCGTCTTCGGCCATGCCGGCAACAGCGCCGCGGAGTTCCCCATGCGCCGCGTCGGGGTCAACGTCTGGCCGCTGAATACCGTGCAGTTCTCCAACCATACTCAGTATGGTCACTGGACCGGCCAGGTGCTGCCGCCGGAGCAGATTCCCGCGCTGGTCGACGGCATCGCCGCCATCGGCGAACTGGGCAACTGCGATGCGGTGTTGTCGGGTTACCTGGGCAGCGCGGAGCAGGGGCGTTCGATCCTCGAAGTGGTACGCCGTATCCGCGAGGTGAACCCGCGCGCGGTGTACCTGTGCGACCCGGTGATGGGCCATCCGGAGAAGGGTTGCATCGTCGCCCCGGAAGTCGGCGAGTTCCTGCTCAACGAAGCCGCCGCCGTGGCCGACTACCTGTGCCCGAACCAGCTTGAACTGGACAGCTTCTGCGACCGCCAGCCGACCTCGCTGGAAGACTGCGTGGCCATGGCGCGCGGCCTGCTGGAGCGCGGCCCGAAGGCAGTCCTGGTGAAGCACCTGAACTATCCGGGCAAGCCGGCGGACGCCTTCGAGATGCTGCTGGTGACGCCGGGCGAGACCTGGCATCTGCGCCGTCCGCTGCTGGCTTTCCCGCGCCAGCCGGTGGGGGTGGGCGATCTCACCTCCGGGCTGTTCCTCGCCCGCTTGCTGCTGGGCGACGACCTACGCAGCGCCTTCGAATTCTGCGCCGCCGCCGTGCATGAGGTGCTGCTGGAGACCCAGGCCTGCGGCAGCTACGAGCTGGAACTGGTGCGGGCGCAGGATCGCATTGCGCATCCGCGGGTGAAGTTCGAGGCGGTGAAGCTGGGGTGAGTTGAGCGAGTTTCTGGGGAAGTCCTGCGCTGAGCTTTCCCCTCACCCTAACCCTCTCCCGGAGGGAGAGGGGACTGTCCTGAGTGTGCGGGTATAGCGAAGTTCGTCGGCTGACTCCGATATATCCACAGAATGCCGAACGGCTCCCTCTCCCTCCGGGAGAGGGCTGGGGTGAGGGCAAGCCCGGTACCAGGCCTCAGGCCGACTGCGGCAACGCGTCGTCGCTGACGGCCCTTTCGACCCCCTGACGCTCCACCCGCTCGACCATGCCACGGGCGATTTCCCGTTCGCCCATGATCACCAGGTTGGCGCCGTTCTGCTCCAGGTAGTCCACCTCGGCATCGAAGTGGGCGCGGGCGACGATGTTCAGCTGCGGGTTGATCGCCCGCGCGTGGCTGGCGATGGTCCCGGCCTCGAAACCGTTGGGGATGGCGATCAGCAGCCACCGCGCCGATGCGATGTTGGCCTGGGCCAGTACCTCGGGATGGGCGGCGTTGCCCACCACCACGCAGAGGCCTTGCTCGCGCAACTCGGCGGCCTTCTCACGCTTGTCCTCGATCACCACCAGCGGCACCTTGTCCTGGCGCAGGCGCTCGCTGACCAGCGCGCCGACCCGGCCGTGGCCGATGAGAATGGCGTGGTCATGCTCCAGCACCGGCGGCGGCAGGTCCTGGGCCTCTACCTGCACCACGCCCGGCTCGCTTTCGGCCTTCTGCGCCTGGCGCGCCTGCAGGCGGTCGATGGCGATGAACAGCAGCGGGTTGACCAGGATCGACAGGATCGCCCCGGCCAGCACCAGATCGCGTCCCGCCTCGGGCAGCAGGTGCAGGCTGACGCCCAGGCCGACCAGGATGAAGGAGAACTCGCCGATCTGCGCCAGGCTCGCGGCGATGGTCAGCGCGGTGCTGTTGGGATGGCCGAACAACCGCACGATGACGTACGCCGCCACGGACTTGCCGAACACGATCACCAGGAAGGTGGCCAGCACCGGCAGCGGCTCCTGGACCAGGATGGCCGGGTTGAACAGCATCCCCACCGAGACGAAGAACAGCACGGCGAAGGCGTCGCGCAGCGGCAGCGAGTTTTCCGCCGCCTCGTGGCTCAGCTCGGACTCGTTGAGGATCATCCCGGCGAAGAAGGCGCCCAGGGCGAAGGACACGCCGAAGATCACCGCCGAGCCGTAGGCGATGCCCAGGGCGATGGCCAGCACGGCCAGGGTGAACAGCTCGCGCGAGCCGGTCTTGGCCACGCGCTCCAGGGCCCAGGGCACGATGCGCCGGCCGCCGAGGATCATCACCGCGACGAAGGCGGCGACCTTGCCCAGGGTCAGCAGGATCGGCATCAGCACGCCGCCCTCGTTGCCGTCGGAGGTGCCGCCCAGGGAACCGGCCAGCGCCGGCAGCAGCACCAGGGTGAGGACCATCGCCAGGTCCTCGACGATCAGCCAGCCGATGGCGATGCGGCCGCGCTTGGTGTCGATCAGCTGGCGCTGTTCCAGGGCGCGCAGCAGGACCACGGTACTGGCCACCGACAGCGCCAGGCCGAACACCAGGCCGGCGCCGAACTGCCAGCCCATCGCCCAGGCCAGGCCCATGCCGAGCAGGGTGGCGACGCCGATCTGCACCACCGCACCGGGGATGGCGATGGCTTTCACTGACAAGAGATCCTTCAGCGAGAAGTGCAGGCCGACGCCGAACATCAGCAGGATCACGCCGAGTTCGGCGATTTCGCCGGACAGCGCCTGGTCGGCGACGTAACCGGGGGTGAAGGGGCCGGCCAGCACGCCGGCGACCAGGTAGCCCACCAGCGGCGAGATGCGCAGGCGGTTGGCCAGGGCGCCAAGGACGAAGGCCAGCACGAAGCCGACGGCGAGGGTGGTAAGCAGGGGCGTGTGATGCATGGTCTGGGCTCCGGGCACGCAGGGAGCAACCCGAACCGGTGGCTCGGATTGCTCGAAGGTGGATCACGGGGGCAAACCCGCGTACGAAAACTCTAGGCGCTGGAATGATTTCCTACATTGCTTTCACGCAAGAGTAACTCGTTGACGCAACAGATTTTTTTCGCGACACAGGCAATTCTTATCAAGAAATGTCGCGATCGTCTGTCATTCGTCGCGAATTGCCTTGTAGCGCTGTTCCAGCTCCTGGCGCAGCTGGCGGCGTTGCTGGGCCTGGGCGAAGCGGCGCTTCTCGTCCTTGGTCTGCGGCTCCAGCTGCGGGACCAGCGTCGGTTTACGCTCATCGTCCAGCGCCACCATGGTGAAGAAGCAGCTGTTGGTGTGGCGCACGGACTTCTCGCGGATGTTCTCGGTGACCACTTTCACGCCGATCTCCATGGAGGTGCGGCCGGTGTAGTTCACCGAGGCGAGGAAGGTGACCAGTTCGCCGACGTGGATCGGCTCGCGGAAGATCACCTGATCCACCGACAGGGTGACGACGTAGTGGCCGGCGTAGCGGCTGGCGCAGGCGTAGGCGACTTCGTCGAGGTACTTGAGCAGGGTGCCGCCGTGGACATTGCCGGAGAAGTTGGCCATGTCGGGGGTCATCAGGACGGTCATGCTGAGCTGGTGGTTGCCGGGTTCCATGCTGTTCTCTGTGGCGAATGGAAAAGGGACCCACTCTGGACGCACCGGGGCGGGACTGACGACACAGTTTTTTCTATACAACCCATTGGCGAGGACCGCCAGGGAAACTCATCGAAGGGAGCGGGCGGCCTTGCGCCGCCCGTCCATTGCCTGGGTCAGCGTCCGGCCGAGAGACCGAAGTCGATCGCCAGGTCCGCGCCGGTGATGGCTTCGGATTCCGGCTTGCAGAGGTACCAGACCAGTTCGGCGACTTCTTCGGGGCGGATGAAGCGCGACACCTTGCCCTGTGGATAATCCTTCAGCAGCGCGCGCTTGTAGGCGTCCGGGTTGCCCTGGCCGTAGCGCTCGGCCTGGTAGTCGAGCATGGGCGTGGCGATGTCGGCCGGGGAGATGGCGTTGACCCGCACGCCCGACTCGGCCAGTTCCAGCGCCAGGGTGCGGGTGAGCATGGTCAGCGCCGCCTTGCTCGCGCAGTAGGCCGCGGAGCCGCGATAGGCCTGGCGGCCGGAGTCGCTGGAGATGTTGACGATGCAGCCGTGGTTTTCCTTCAGATAAGGCGTCGCGGCCTGGCACATGTAGAAGGCGGCCTTGAGGTTCACGCCCAGCACCAGATCGAAGTCGTCCTCGTTGAAGTCCTCCACCGGACCTTCGCGCCAGACGCCGGCGGCGTTCACCAGGGCGTCGAGGCGGCCGGTGCGGGCGAGGATGTCGGAGACCAGGCTGTGGCAGTTGTCGGCCCGCCTGAGGTCGCCCACGGCGGTGGCGTCCAGCGGAACCTGGGCGTTCAGCGCATGCAGGCCGGCGCGGTCGACGTCGGTGGCGGCGATGCGCCAGTGGCTCTGGGCGAAGCGTTTGGCGATGGCTTTTCCGAGGCCACCGGCGGCGCCGGTGATCAGTACGACAGGAGTGCTCATTGTCTACGGGTTCTCCCTGCCTAAGAGAGGACGGCGGCCGGCAGGCAGTACCGGCGGTCGCCGTTTCGACGACGGGACGCACCCGCGCCCCGTGCAATTACAGACCAAGAAAAGACCAGATTCTTCACTCTGCCAGGGTAAATTTTTCGTAAGTCTTTCGTGTGTCGGAAACCCCGCGCCAGAGCGCGGGAGTTATCCACAAGGCGAGGGGAATCCACTGGCAGTTATCCACGATCGGAAACGACGACGGACGAGGCTTTCACCTCGCCCGTCCCGTGCGAATCAGGCGTGATGCAGATACCAGCGCCAGTCCTGCTCGCCGACCTCGCCCATGAACTGGCGGTATTCCTCCCACTTGATCGCCAGGAACACCTTGAGGAATTCCTCCCCCAGCGCCTCGCGGGCCCAGGTGGAGGACTCCAGGGCGCGCAGCGCGGTGAGCCAGTCGGTGGGCAGGAATTCGGTGGCCTGCTCGTAGCCGTTGCCGACGATGGGCGCGCCCGGATCGATCTGCTCGCGGATGCCCTCGTGGATGGCCGCGAGGATCGCCGCCGCCGCGAGGTAGGGGTTGGCATCGGCGCCGCAGATGCGGTGCTCGATGTGCCGGCTCTTGGCCGGGCCGCCGGGCACGCGGAAGGACACGGTGCGGTTGTTCACGCCCCAGCTCTTGGCCAGCGGCGCGTAGCTGTTGGCCTGGAAGCGGCGGAAGGAGTTGGCGTTGGGGCAGAAGATCGCCAGGGAATCCAGCAGGCGCGCCATCATGCCGCCGATGGAGTGGCGCAGCAGCGGGGTGCCGTGGATGTCTTCGCTGGCGTAGAGGTTGTTGCCCTGCTCGTCAGCCAGGCTGACGTGCAGGTGCATGCCGCTGCCGGCGCGGTCGCCGAACGGCTTGGCCATGAAGCAGGCCTGCAGTCCGTGCTTGTTCGCCACGCCCTTCACCAGGCGCTTGTAGCGCACGCCTTCGTCGATGGCCTGCATCACGTCGAAGCGGTGCTCCAGGGTCAGCTCGACCTGGCCCGGCGCGTATTCGGAAATCGCCGTGCGCACCGGCAGGCCCTGTACTTCGCAGGCGGCGTAGAGGTCATCGAGGAACGGCTGCAGCTGTTCCAGTTCATAGACGCCATAGACCTGCGGCGCCTCCGGGCGGGTGCCGTTCATCTGCAGCGCGGGTTGCGGGCGGCCGTTGGCGTCGCGCTGCTTGTCCAGCAGGTAGAACTCCAGTTCCACCGCCATCACCGGGTGGAAGCCGTCGGCCTTCAGCCGGTCGACCACGCGGCTCAGCGCCTGGCGCGGGTCGGCCGGGGTGGCCGGCAGGCCCTGGGTCGGGTGCATGCTCACCTGCAGCTGGCCGGTGGGGCTGGCGCGCCAGGGTTGCAGGGTCAGGCTGCCGGGCAGCGGGTAGGTCCAGCAGTCGGCGTCGGCGACTTCCCAGACCAGGCCGGTGCCTTCGACGTCTTCGCCCTGCACGGTCAGCGCGAGGATCGAACTGGGCAGCGGGCGGCCGTTGTCGTAGATCGCCAGCAGCTCGTCGCGGTGCAGCAGCTTGCCGCGCGGGATGCCGTTGGAGTCGATGATGAAGAGTTCGATGCTGCGCACATCCGGGTGGGCGGCGAGGAAGGCTTCGGCTTCCTTTCGATCGGCGAATTGCATGGTAGTCCTCGGTGGCGCTCGGCGCCGGATTGTCTCTTGTGTAGGAGCGAGCTTGCTCGCGAACCAACCCTGCAGCTGAATCGCAGAAGAGCGTTCGCGAGCAAGGGCTAGGCGCCCCCCTCGTTCCTACAGGGTCAGGTGTAGCGATCAGGCCTCGCGCGCGCCGGGGATGGCCAGCAGCTCGGTGATGCCCGTATCCAGCGTCGCGATCAGGCGATCCACGTCTGCGGCGGTGGTGTCCGGGCAGCACAGAGTCATGTTGTGGAACGGCGTGATCAGGATGCCGCGGTTGATCAGGTACAGGTGCAGGGCCATCTGCAGCTCGTCATGGAAGGCCGCTTCGGCCTCGGCGCCGGTGCGCGGCGAGACGGGGCAGAACTGGAACTCGCTGCGCGCGCCCAGCTCGGTCACCGACCACTTCAGCTCGTGCTTGGCGATCAGCGTGCGGAAGCCGTCGGCCAGGCGCTTGGCCAGCGGCAGCATGTGGTCGTAGGCCGCCTGGGTCATCACCTGTTCCAGGTTGGCGCGCATGCAGTGCATGGCCAGGGCGTTGGCCGAGAGGGTGGTGCCCATGCCGCTGTGGCCGTGGCCATGGCTGTCTTCCTGGGCGCTCTTGCGCGAGGCGGCCATGCGTTCGGCCATCTCCGCGCTGCAGCCGAAGATGCCGCAGGGCACGCCGCCGGCAATCGGCTTGCCGACCACGAAGAAGTCCGGGTCGAGGTTCCACAGCTTGGTGCAGCCGCCGATGTTGGTGGAGATGGTGTGGGTTTCGTCGATGATCAGCAGCGAACCGTACTTGCGGGTCAGTTCGCGGCACTTCTGCATGAAGCCCGGATCGGGCAGGACCATGCCGATGTTGGTCATCGCCGGCTCGCACAGCAGGGCGCAGACGTCGCCCTGGGCCAGCGCGGCTTCCAGCGCCTCGACGTCATTGAAGGGGATGGAGCGGCTGTGCTGGGTCAGGTCGTAGGCCTGGCCGACCAGGCCGGAGCGGTGCACGGTCTCGCCGTCGCGGTAGCGCACCATCACGTCGTCCACGGTGCCGTGGTAGCAGCCGTCGAACACCAGCAGGGTCTTGCGCTTGGTGACCGCGCGGGCCCAGCGCAGCACGTAGCGGTTGGAGTCGGTGGCGGTGGCGGTCACCTGCCAGTAGGGCAGGCCGAAACGCGCGGCAAGCAGCTCGCCGCAGACCACCGCATCTTCGCCGGGGAGCATGGTGGTAAGGCCGCGGGCGCCTTGCTCGGCCAGGGCGCGGGCGATCGGCGCCGGCGAGTGGCCGAACATGCTGCCGGTGTCGCCCAGGCAGAAGTCCACGTAGTCATGGCCGTCCACGTCGTAGAAGCGGGCACCCTGGGCGTGCTCGACGAACAGCGGGCAAGGCGTGGACCAGTCAGCCATCCAGTGCATCGGCACGCCGGCGTACAGCGACTTGTGCGCGCGCTCGGCGAGGGCGACGGACTTGGGGTTCTGTTCCAGGAAGCGCTGGCGCTCACGGGCGGTGAAGAGATCAACGGCCTGTTGGGCGATTCCGCTGGCGGTCATGTTGCACACCTCGTGTGTTTTTTTGCACATCTTCTATTTGTGATCACAAAAAAGTCAATACATGTCGATATTCAACTGTTAATCTGGTTGTCAACAGGTTTTGTGATCACAGAACGGCAGTGACTTTCCAAGTCACTGCCGGAAAACGAGGATAGCGAGATGACCCACAACTGCAGCCTGACCTTCGCCCAACTGCCGGCGCCGCCGGCCGGCCGGGAGTGATCTGCGATGGCCGACAACCTTCAGGAACAGCTGTACCTGAACCTGCGCCAGGCTCTGCTCTCCGGGCGGTTCCAGCCCGGCGAGCGGCTCAAGATCCGCGATCTGGCGCAGGAGTGGGGCACAAGCCCGATGCCCGTGCGCGCCGCCTTGCAGCGGCTGGTCGCCGAGGGCGCGCTCGAAGGCGAGCCGCAGCGCTCGCTGCGGGTGCCGGTGATGACCCGCGAGCGCTACCTGCAGATCCTGCAGGTGCGGCAGTCACTGGAGGGGTTGGCGGTGGAGGATGCGGCCAGGCATCTGCGTCCGGCCGAGATGGAGGTGCTGCGCGAATGCACCGAGCGTATGGAGCACGCGTTGAACGCCCGTGACGTGCAGGGCTACCTCGACGCCAACAGCCTGTTCCACCTCACGCTCTACAGCGCCTGCGGCAACCCGACCCTGCTGCGCATGATCGAGGCGCTCTGGCTGCAGGTCGGGCCGTTCTTCAACCGCCTGTTCACCGAGGCCGACCTGTCGCTGCGCCTGAACGACTTCCACGAAGACGCGCTGCGCGCCCTGGAGCGTGGCGATGGCGCGGGCGCGCGCAAAGCCATCGAGCAGGACCTGGGCTACTGCGGCCAGTACCTGCTCAATCTGCTCGAACTGGAGAGCGGGGGACGGCTGGGGGTGCGCTAGGCCCCGCAGCGAAGCGGATAGGAACAGTCCGGAGCGCGAGCGCTGCGCTCACCTCCTGGCTGATCGGCGTCTCACCGTGTCGGCGCTCAGGGCGTCTTGATGAAGCGGACGTTGTCCTTCTTGATCAGGATGGTGTCGCCATTGAGCTGCTCGAATTCGTAGTAGTCATTGTATTTGTCGTAATCAGAGTGATCCTTCACCAGGATTTCGCTGCCATCCTGCAGCGTCACCACGGCCTTGTCGGCGCAACCGGCGAGGCCGAGCAGCAACAGGCAGGTGAACAGGGCTTTGAACTTCATAGCATCTCCACAACAAGGCATCGTGCCTGGCCTGGACAGCAAAAGGGCCGAAGGTACGGTGAGTTGCCAGTGAGACCATCGAAGTGTCAGGAAATTCCGAAGTCTCGGATCAGGTGTCGAGCCATACGTCGCGTGCCCAGGTCCACACCGAGTCCCAGGTTTCCTCGGTGAGTTCGCCGTCGGCCCAGAGCACCACTTCGCCGTCCTCGGCCACCGCGTAGTAGTCGTCACCATCGGCGCAGAGCGGGATCAGCTCGCGCGGAAGGCCCATCGACCAGGCCACGGCAGCCACCTCTGGCAGGTAGGTGTGGGAGTGCGAATCGGTCACCGTGACCGGCTCCAGACGGCCATAAATCACGTCGCTGACCTGCAGCAGGAACTCACGAAATTCCGACGGAATGCCAATCAGCAGGGCTTCTTCGATTTCCACCAGCAGCTCTTCGTCCGGCAATTCCAGCGGGACGGGAACCGGTTCGTTCGCTTCACGCAGTTTCTCGATCACATCTTCCACAGGCGGGGCCTCTCTACATTCGACGAATGGCGCGCTTTATACAGTAGTAGCCGGCACTTGGCGCAAGAGCACTGCCGTGGCGGCGTCCGGACGGGCGGTTGGCTGGGAAAGCGTCCTCTTGCCGATCACACTGAACGGCCCCCTCTCCCTCTGGGAGAGGGCTGGGGTGAGGGAAGGTCATCGCGCTGGATTTCCCCGAGAAACGAAAAAGCCCGGCCAAGGCCGGGCTTTTTCAGTGTTGCGCGCAGGATCAGTTCTGACGGATGCCCGCCACCAGCCAGGGCTGGTTCTCGCCCTGGGCACGTTCCATGCGCCAGCTTTCGCTGAAGGGCTCGCCCTGGTCGAAGCGCGAGGTCTTCGACACGCCGCTGAAGGTCAGGGTGGCGATGGTCTTCTCGGCGTTGTCGTCGACGCCTTCGAGCTGCACATCGAGGTTGTCGATGTAGGTGGACTGGTAGCCGTCGCCCAGGTCGGCGCGCTCCTGCTTGAGGAACTGCAGCATCGGCGGGGTGACGAACTCGGCGATCTTGTCCATCTCGTTGGCATCCCAGTGCTGTTGCAGCGCCATGAAGTGCTCGCGGGCGGCGCCGATGAAGCGGGCTTCATCGAACCAGCTCGGCGCGTTGATCACCGGGCGGGTGTCCATCACCGGGCGCGCGGCACCGCCGAAGATCGACGGCGGCGCGGCGGACATTTCACGCTGCATCGGCGCGCGGCCGGCCATGGCGGGTTGGTGACCCTGCTGCTGGCGGCGACGGGACGCGATGAAGCGGAAGGCGATGAACGCGATCAGCGCGATGATCAGGATGTCGAGGAACTGCATGCCCTGGAAGCCGTCGCCCATCAGCATGGAGGCGAGCAGGCCACCGGCGGCCAGGCCGGCCAGCGGGCCGAGCCAGCGCGAAGCGCCGCTCTTGGCGGCGGCACCGGCTGCGCCAGCGGCAGCACCGGCAGCGGCGGGCGCCGCGGTGGGGGAGGTCGGGGCGGCGGAAGGTTGCGCCTGGCGGGTCTGGTGGCTCGGCGCCGAGCCCATGCTCTTGCCGCCACCGAAACGTTTGGCGGCGTTGACGTCGAGGCTGAGCGTCACGGCGACACAGAAGGCCATGGCAAGGCTGAGAAAGCGCTTCATCGTTGTCATTCTCTTGGTTGGTATTCGACGCGCGTCATGTTGCCGGCCGGGGCCAGTGAGGGCCAGCCGGATTTTGTTTCGCGCTGTTGCCCTATATGGGGCTTGGGGATTCCCTTTCCAAATCAGTCTGTTACTGATTCTTTCAGAACCGCCCGCCGGTCAGGTCGGGTGTTAGGCTTCGCTGAGCGAGGCCTTCGCCGCGCGATCCCCAGACCCCACGCCGCGAGGACCGCCGACCATGCATGCCATCGACTTCATCCAGGACCTCGCGGTGATCATGCTGATCGCCGGTTTCGTCACCATCCTCTGCCACCGCTTCAAGCAGCCGGTGGTGCTGGGCTACATCATCGCGGGCGTGATCATCGGCCCGCACACTCCGCCCTTCGCCCTGGTGCACGACCAGGAGACCATCAAGACCCTCGCCGAGCTGGGGGTGATCTTCCTGATGTTCTGCCTGGGGCTGGAGTTTTCCCTGCGCAAGCTGTTCCAGGTCGGCGCCACGGCGTTCATCGCTGCGTTCCTGGAAATCACCCTGATGATCTGGGCCGGCTTCGAGATCGGCCGCCTGTTCGACTGGAACACCATGGACTCGCTGTTCCTCGGCGCGATCCTGGCGATGTCCTCGACCACCATCATCATCAAGGTGCTGGGCGACCTGAAGATGAAGAACGAGCGCTTCGCCCAGCTGATCTTCGGCGTACTGATCATCGAGGACATCCTCGGCATCGGCATCATCGCGCTGTTCTCCGGCATCGCCGTGAGCGGCACGGTGGAAGCCGACCAGGTGTTCTCCACGGTCGGCAAGCTCAGCCTGTTCATGGTCGTCGCGCTGGTCGTCGGCATCCTGCTGGTGCCGCGCCTGCTGGCCTACGTGGCGAAGTTCGAAAGCAACGAGATGCTGCTGGTGACGGTGCTGGGCCTGTGCTTCGGCTTCTGCCTGCTGGTGGTGAAGCTGGAATACAGCATGATCCTGGGCGCCTTCCTGATCGGCGCGATCATGGCCGAGTCGCGCCAGCTGGTGCAGATCGAGCGGCTGATGGAGCCGGTGCGCGACATGTTCAGCGCGATCTTCTTCGTCGCCATCGGCCTGACCATCGACCCCGAGGTGCTGGTGGACTACGCCGCGCCGATCCTGGTGATCACCCTGGTGGTGGTGCTGGGCAAGCTGGTGTCCTGCGGCGCCGGCGCCTTCATCGCCGGCAATGACGGGCGCACCTCGATGCGCGTGGGCATGGGCCTTTCGCAGATCGGCGAGTTCTCCTTCATCATTGCCGCGCTGGGCATGAGCCTGGGCGTGACCAGTGACTTCCTTTATCCGGTGGTGGTGGGCGTGTCGGCCATCACCACGCTGCTGACGCCCTACCTGATCCGTTCCGCCGATCCGCTGGCGCTGTACCTGGGCCGCAGCCTGCCGTCGCCCATGGTGCGGGTGTTCAGCCTGTATGGCGAATGGCTGCGCAGCATCAAGCCGCGCGGCGACAAGGCAATACTCGCCGGGATGATCCGCCGCATCCTGCTGCAGGTGGGCGTGAACCTGACGCTGGTGATCGCCATCTTCTTCGGCCTGGCCTACTTCGCCGGGACCATTTCCCAGTGGCTGGCTGATATCGTCGAGCAGGAAGCGCTGCACAAGGCGCTGGTCTGGGGTGCCGCGCTCCTGTTGTCGCTGCCATTCCTGATCGCCGCCTACCGCAAGCTCAAGGCGCTGGCGATGCTGCTGGCGGAGATGGGGGTGAAGGCGGAAAGCGCCGGGCGCCATACGGCGCGGGTGCGCCGGGTGATTTCCGAGCTGATCCCGTTGCTCTCGCTGGGCGGCATGATGCTGCTGCTGGCGGCGCTCAGTTCGAGCATCCTGCCGCCGGGTGAGCTGCTGGTGGTGGTGGCGCTGATCGCCGCCCTGGTGATCGCGGTGTTCTGGCGCTGGTTCATCCGCGTGCATTCGCGGATGCAGGTGGCGCTGATCGAGACCTTCGAGCAGAGCGGTGGCGGGCAGCATTGAGGCTTTTCTGTAGGCGCGGGGGGATGGCGAATTTCACCGCCCGCCGGTGATTCCAAAGGCCCTCACCCTAACCCTCTCCCAGAGGGAGAGGGCAGGGGTGAGGGGGAAGGCCCTGCCGCAGACTTGCCGGCGCCCCTGAATGCTCTCGCTCTTGTAGGAGCGGACCTAGTCCGCGAGGTTCCTGAGCGGCGCAATCGCGGATAATATCCGCTCCTACAAGAGCGGAAGCGGGTACGTCAGATCGCTTCCAGCTTCGCGTAACCCATCATCAGCCACTTGCTGCCCTCGCTGTCGAAGTTCACCTGTACCCGTGCCTGGGCGCCGGAGCCTTCGAAGTTGAGGATCACGCCGTCGCCGAACAGCGGGTGGCGCACGGACTGGCCGAGGCTGAACGGCGTGTCCGGCACGCTGGCGCCGCTGAACAGGTTGCCGCTGCGCTGGTTGCCCGAGAGCGGGCGGCTCACCGAGTTGGACAGGCGTACTTCCTGGATCAGGCTCGGCGGGATTTCGCGGACGAAGCGCGAGACCTTGTTGTAGGTCTCGCTGCCGTACAGGCGGCGGGTTTCCGCGTAGGTCATGACCAGGCGCTGCATGGCGCGGGTGATGCCCACGTAGGCCAGGCGGCGCTCTTCTTCCAGGCGGCCGGGCTCTTCCAGGCTCATCTTGTGCGGGAACAGGCCCTCTTCCATGCCGGCGAGGAATACCAGCGGGAACTCCAGGCCCTTGGCGCTGTGCAGCGTCATCAGCTGCACGCTGTCCTCGAAGGCGTCGGCCTGGGTGTCGCCGGATTCCAGCGCGGTGTGGTCGAGGAAGGCCACCAGCGGCGGGGTGTCTTCGTCGTCCGGGGTCTCGAAGGCGCGGGCGGCGCTGACCAGTTCTTCCAGGTTTTCCACCCGGGCCTGGCCTTTCTCGCCTTTCTCTTCCTTGTGGTAGGTGATCAGGCCGGACTGCTCGATGACGATCTGGGTCATCTGGTGCAGCGGCAGGCCTTCCACCTTCAGCGCCAGCAGGTCGACGGCTTCGAGGAAGCCGTTGAGCGCGCTGGCGGCGCGGCCGGCCACGGCCTTGGCGGCGATCACGTCGTTGATCGCGCGCCACATGGAGGTGCCGTTCAGGCGTGCGGCGTTGCGGATCGCCTCGACGGTCTTCTCGCCGATGCCGCGCGGCGGCACATTGATCACCCGCTCCAGCGCCGCGTCGTCGTCGCGCAGACGGATCAGGCGCAGGTAGGCCAGGGCGTTCTTGATCTCGGCGCGTTCGAAGAAGCGCTGGCCGCCATAGATGCGGTAGGGGATCTTCTCCCGCAGCAGCGCCTCTTCCAGCACGCGGGACTGGGCGTTGGAGCGGTAAAGGATGGCGATTTCGCTGCGCTTGAGGCCGTCCTTGCGCAGGGCGTCTTCGATCGTTTCGACGATGTAGCGCGCTTCGTCGTGCTCGTTGAAGCCGGCGTAGAGGGTGATCGGGTCGCCGTCGACGCCGTCGGTCCACAGTTCCTTGCCCAGGCGCCCGCTGTTGTTGGCGATCAGCGAGTTGGCGGCTTTCAGGATGGTCGCGGTGGAGCGATAGTTCTGCTCCAGGCGGATGTCCTCGGTGCCGGCGAAGTCGTCGGCGAAATGCTGGATGTTCTCGATCTTCGCGCCGCGCCAGCCGTAGATCGACTGGTCGTCGTCACCCACCACCATCAGGCTTTCGCCGCCCTTGGCGAGGAAGCGCAGCCAGGCGTACTGCACGGCGTTGGTGTCCTGGAACTCGTCCACCAGGATGTGGCGGAAGCGCCGCTGGTAGTGCTCCAGCAGGCTCGGGCGGTTGCGCCAGAGGTCCAGCGAGCGCAGCAGCAGCTCGGCGAAGTCCACCACGCCTGCGCGGGCGCAGGCTTCTTCGTAGGCCTGGTAGATGCTGACCATGGTCGACAGGTACAGGTCGCCGCTGGTCTGGATGTTCTGCGGGCGGTTGCCCTCGTCCTTCTGCCCGTTGATGAACCACTGCGCCTGGCGCGGCGGCCAGCGCTGCTCGTCCAGGCCCAGCTCGCGCACCACGCGCTTGACCAGGCGCAGCTGGTCGTCGCTGTCGAGGATCTGGAAGTTCTCCGGCAGGTTGGCTTCCTGCCAGTGCGCGCGCAGCAGGCGGTGCGCCAGCCCGTGGAAGGTGCCGACCCACATGCCCGCCGGGTTGATCCCCAGCAGCTGCTCGATCCGCGCGCGCATCTCGGCGGCGGCCTTGTTGGTGAAGGTCACGGCCAGGATGCTGTGCGGCGAGGCGCGCTCCACCTGGATCAGCCAGGCGATGCGGTGCACCAGCACGCGGGTCTTGCCGGACCCGGCGCCGGCGAGCACGCGCTGGCGCCCCAGCGGCGCGGCCACGGCCTGGCGCTGCGGGTCATTGAGGGAGTTGAGCAGGAGGGAGAGGTCGTCATTCATGGGGCGGCATTCTACCGGTGGGGCCGAAACCCGGGCAAACCGGCCCGCCGTTCGGCGGATTCCCGACGAAAGATGGGCAGGCAGCCGGCGAAATGCCATCTGTGATGCTGTTAGCGGAGGATTGTCCTCGGTTATGCTCCGCCGACTCTTAGGCCAGAACCTACAAGAAAAACCGCCTATGACTGCTTATGTAGAGCCTTCGGCGATCCCGGTGAGCCATGCCGAGATCCGCCAGCAGTATGCTCACGAGATTGCCGTCGAACGTACCCGCCTGCTGTACCAGGGGTCGCGGGTTCCGACGCTGCTCATGCTGCTCAACGGTCTGGCCTGTGCCGGTCTGCTGTGGGAGCGCGTATCCACCGCGCTGCTCGGCGGCTGGCTGATATCGCTGGTGCTGCTGGCCGTGCTGCGGCTGATCCAGGTGTCCGCCTTCAATGGCGCCTGCGCCGAGCGTCAGGCCAGCCCGCACTGGCAACGCACCTTCCTGTTCGGCGCCGGAGCTTCCGGCCTGACCCTGGCCTTCGCCGCCATCGCCCTGGTGCCGGCGGACGCCTTCCTCCAGCAGGCCCTGGTGTTCGGTCTGATCGCCGCCGCCATCCTGTCGGCCAGCGTGGCCTACGCGGTCAGCCTGCCAGCCTTCCTCACCTTCGCCTTGCCCTGCCTGTTCCCATCCATTGCCTATTTATTGATCAGCGATAACCCGCTGCAGCAGGGCTGGGGCGTGCTCGGGGTGATCCTGCTGGCGGCGCTGCTGGTGGTGGCCTGGCAGATTCACCGGCTGGTCCATACCAGCCTGCTGCGGCGCTTCCAGGCCCAGGCGCTGGTGGCGCACCTGGAGCGCGCCAAGGGGCAGACCGAGGCGCTGAACCAGGACCTGGAGCGTGAAGTCGAGCAGCGCCGCCGCGCCGAGCGCGAGCTGTGCCGCGCCCGCGACGCCCTGCAAGCGCGGGTGGAGGCCGGCAGCGCGCAGCTCAGCCACACCGAGGCGCGCCTGGCCCTGGCGCTGGAAGCCAGCGAACTGGGCCTGTGGGACTGGAACCTGCTGACCGACGAGGTGCACCACTCGCACCTGGAAGAAATCTTCGGCCTCACCCAGGCGTCGGTGAAGAGCGTGCGCAACGACCTGCGCCCGCGCCTGCACCCGGACGACCTGCCGCTGCTGCGCCGGGCGCTGGTCGAGCACCTCAAGGGCCGCACCGACGGCTACCGCATCGAATACCGCGTGCGCCACGCCGACGGCCATTGGGTGTGGGTCGAGGACCGTGGCCGGGCGATGGAGCGTGACGCCCTCGGGCAGGTCACGCGGATGGTCGGCACCCGCTGCGACATTTCCGCCCGCAAGCTGCGCGAGGAAGAGCAGCGCCTGGCCGCCACGGTGTTCGAGGCGGCCAGCGAAGGCATCATCATCCTTGACCCGAACTACCGCCTGCTCGCCCTCAACGAAGCCTTCACCCGCCTCACCGGCTACCGCCGCGAGGAACTGCTGGGGCGCAACGTCAGCCGGCTGATGGGCTCTGCGGAGACCCTGCGCCGCTACCAGGCGATCCGCACCGAGCTGGAATGCGAGGGCACCTGGCAGGGCGAACTGATCGAGACGCGCAAGAACGGCGAGCTGTACCCGCAGTGGCTGCAGCTCAACGTGGTGCGCGATGGCCGTGGCCAGGTGACCCACGTGGTCGGCTTCTTCGCCGACCTCACCGCCCGCCGCGACGCCGAGGAGCGCCTGCGCTACCTGTCGCACTATGACGAACTCACCGGACTTGCCAACCGCAGCCTGTTCAAGGAGCGCCTGCACGAGGCCAGCCAGCGCGCCCGCCAGGAAGGCCGCACGGCGGCGCTGCTGCTGATCGACCTGGACCGCTTCAAGCTGCTCAACGACAGCCTCGGCCACGAAGTCGCAGACCAGCTGCTGCGGCAGATGTCCCGGCGCATGACCCAGACGGTGCCCGAGGCCGACACCATCGCCCGGCTGTCCGGCAACGAATTCGCCGTGCTGATCGACTCCTACGCCAGCCTCGCGGCGCTGGCGCGGCTGTCCAGTCGCCTGCTGGCCAAGCTGCGCACGCCGATGACCGTGGGCGGCCACGAACTGGTGATCAGCGCCTCGGTGGGCATCAGCCTGCTGCCGGACAACGCCTGGGAAATCTCCGCGCTGATGAGCCAGGCGAACATGGCTATGCATCACGCCAAGCACCTGGGTGGCAACACCTTCCAGTTCTTCACCGACAATTTGCAGGCCTGCACCCTGGAGCGCCTGCAACTGGAAACCCGGTTGCGCAAGGCCATCGACGAGGGCCAGCTGGACGTGCATTACCAGCCCAAGCTGAACCTCGCCAACGAGCGCCTGGACAGCGCCGAGGCGCTGGTGCGCTGGCGCCATCCGGAGATGGGCATGGTGCCGCCGGGGGATTTCATTGGCCTGGCCGAGGAAACCGGGCTGATCGGCGCCATCGGCGAATTCGTCCTGCGCCGCGCCTGCCAGCAGGCCCGCGCCTGGCAGCGCCAGGGTCATGAGCTGCGGGTCTCGGTGAACCTCTCGGTACACCAGCTGCGCACCGGCAACCTGGTCGAACTGGTGCGCACCGTGCTCGACGAAACCGGCCTGCCGCCGCACCTGCTGGAGCTGGAACTGACCGAGAGCCAGTTGCTGGACAACGTCGAGAGCGTCACCACGACCTTCCGCCAGCTGCGCGAGATGGGCGTGAAGCTGGCCATCGACGACTTCGGCACCGGATATTCCTCGCTCAGCTACCTGAAGCGCTTCCCGGTGGACTACGTGAAGATCGACCAGACCTTCATCCGCGACCTGTCGCAGCAGGGCGAGGACGCGGCCATCACCCGGGCGATCATCGCCATGGCGCACAGCCTGGAGCTGAAGGTGGTGGCGGAGGGCGTCGAACACGCCGAGCAGCTGAGCTTCCTGCGTGCCCACCAGTGCGACGAGATCCAGGGCTTCCTGATCAGCCCGCCGCTGGCGGCGGGGGATTGCCTGGAGCTGCTGAGGAGCGTCGACCGGCACTGAGCGCGCCGGCCGCTCGGGATGGCGTCACTTGAGGGTGACGATCCATTTGGCCAGGGTCTCGGCCTCATCCGGGCTGACGGCGTTGGCCGGCATCGGGATCGGGCCCCACACGCCCTTGCTACCGGCCTTGATGCTGTTGCTGATGTGTGCAACACCGTCGGTGCCGTACTTCTCCGCGACCTCTTTGAAGGCCGGGCCGACCACCGTCTTGTTGACGGCGTGACAGGCCACGCAGGCCTTGGCCTTGAACAGCTCCTCGCCGGTGCTGGCCATCGCCGTCGTCTGGACCAGCAGGCCGCCAAGCAGCAGGGCAACCAGGGCTTTGTTCATGAAATCTCCTCCTCGGGGCTGGGCGCCGGGGCGCCGATCGATGACGCCGGCTTCCCGCCTGGCATCCGGGGCGATTCTAGGAGCGTCCTGAACGGCCTTGGCTTGATGGCGATCAAGAGCCCATCGCGCCTTGTCTTAGGTGTGAAATGGGTCCGGTCTGCGTCCACGGCCACCGCTTTCGACGGCAGTCCCGCACACCTTGGCCGTATCTGCCCGGAACCCCTCGGCGGCTCCTCAGGCCGGATGGTTGGCGCCTAGGAACAGCAGGTTGTTTTCCAGGTGGATGTGCTGCATCAGGTCGCGGCGCAGTTCCTCCAGCCCGGCGTAGAGGTGCCGCCAGCTGTTGCAGCCGTCGGCGGGCACGGTGAGGTCACCCGTCAGGTCGGCCAGCGCCGCCAGCGACTGCGAATGCTCGTCGTGTTCATGACGCATCACGCCGATCGGCCCCTGCACGTGGGTCAGCGGAATCCCCTGGCGCAGCCAGGGGAACAGCACGCTTTCCTCCTTGCACATGTGCCATTCCAGTTCTTCCTGCATCTTCTTCAGGTGCGCAGTCAGCCCGGCGGGGCACTGCGGGTGTGCGGCGTGGGTATTCTCGACGCGTTCGGCCAGCGGGATCAGCGCCGGCAGCTGCGCGCGGTGGACCTTGTGGTAGCGCTCCAGGATGTGGTCGATCAGCTGGTCGTTGCTGCTGTGCCGCCAGTCGACCTGGTCGTTCGCGGGCGGCAGCGCCTGCAGTTCATTGGCGATGCGCTGGGCGTCGAGACCCTGCTCGCTGGCCGCCTCGCCCAGGCTGCGCTGGCCGGCACAGCAGAAGTCCAGTTTGTAGTCGCGGAACAGGGCGGTGCTGCCGGGCAGGCTGAAAGCCAGATCGCTCAGGGTGCGTTCGAGGAGGTTTTCGTTCATGGCGGGCCTTGGGGAGAGAGGTAACGGCGGCTGCGGCCGACGTGACGGTGGCGGTCAGTCTAGGGATCGGGACGTGCGAAGTTCCTTGATCGCGGTCAGGTGCCTGCGCCTGTGGGAGGTCGCTCGTCGCCGGCGATCCGCATCCGCCGGCGCGCCCTGCTCGAACACGGTGGCGCCGCTGCGCAGGCTCAGCACGCTAGCAAGGTGCAGGATGTCGTCCTGTTCTCCGGGGCTGCTGTTGGCGAATGGCGGCAGGTTGGCCAGCCAGGCGCGGCTGAGGGAGATATCGGCGGTCACGGCAATGATTCCCTGGGTCCCGCCGCAGCATACCCAGGACGGCGGTCAGCGAGACTTGAGGGGAATCAAGGGATGTCCCTGACCAGGCGGAAGCCCAGGTTGTCCGGCGGTTGCCCCGCGCTGCAGCCGCCGCCGCGGGCATCGCGGACGAAATCGTTGATCGCCGCGCGGTGACGGCCTTCGGCGATGCGGATCGAGCAGTACTGCGCGCGGTCGGTCTGGCTGCCCTGGGCGTCGAGGTTGACCCGCTGGTGGCAACTTTGCGTCCATTCCCAGACGTTGCCGCCCAGGTCCGCCACACCGAATTCGTTCAGGCCGTGGCTGCCGCGCAGCTGCGGCAGCCCCGAGGCACTGGTGCGGGTCTCGGCCTCGAAGCGGTAGCGGGCCAGCCAGCGCCGGGCCGGGTTGCTGCCGTCGTCGCCCTCGATGCGCAGGGCATCATCGGCCCAGCGCGAGCCGGCGAAGAAAGCCCATTCCTGGTCGGTGGGCAGGCGCCAGCGCTGCCCGGTGCGTTTGGACAGCCAGTCGGCATAGAGCTGCGCATCCAGCAAGCTGGCGCCGGTGAGCGGCAGGTCGGCGCTCGCCGCGAGGTTGCCGTCCAGCGCCAGGCAGTCGCCGGCAGCCACGCAGCGGGCGTATTCGGCCTGGCTGACCTGGTACTTCATCACCTCGAAGCCGGGTGCCAGGCGTTTACGCTGTGACGGAGCGTCGACCGCACGTTTTTCCTGCCAGTAGTCGCCGGCGGGGCGGAAGCTGAATTCGCGCGGCGCCAGCTTCACGGTTTCCGGCGCCAGCGTCGTGTCGTACTGCGGTGGTAGCAGTAGCGCGGCGGCACCGATCAGGAGAGCGGCGGGCACGCCGACCAGGATTGACTTGCGCATGGGCTGCGATGTCCGGAAAGAGACCGGGAGATGGCCGGCCCCCGAGGGCCGGCCGTGGGCCTTACTTGATCGGCGTCGGTGGCTCGATCTGGCTCATCAGGTCGGAGTCCCACTGGCCCTCGACCTGGATATGGGCGGCCGCGCCCAGCAGGACGGCCTCGATCAGGTTGTGGTTGAGGTAGGTGTACAGGCCCGGCTGGCGGAAGGTGTAGAGCGATGCGCCGGCCGCGCCACCGGGGATCAGCCAGGTTTCCAGGTCCTGCTCCGGCGGGTTGTTGAACTTGCCGGTGGCCCAGACGTGATCGCCGTGGCCGCCGATCAGGTGCGGACGGGTATCGCGGTTGGCCTGGGAGTGGACCAGCAGGACGGTCTCGCCGACGTTGGCGCTGAGCGCGTTCTTGCCGGTCAGGGCGCCGACCTTGCCGTTGAACACGATGTGGCTGGGGATCAGCCCCCGCATGACTTCCTGCATGTCGTTGTAGCCGTCCATGGGCTTGGCGTAGCGCTTGAAGTTGCCGTCCTTGTCGCGCGGGACGTAGAAGTCCTGCTCGCCGATGTAGAACACCTTGTCGTACTTCAGCGCACGGCCGTCGCGGTCCTTCAGGCCGTCGCGCGGCAGCACCATGATCGCGCCGTTCATGCCCGAGACCACATGCCAGGGGATCATCGCCCCGCCCGGCGCGCAGTGGTAGACGAACACACCGGGGCGGGTGGCCTTGAAGCGCAGCTTGACCTCCTCGCCGGGCTGGATGATGGTCAGCGCGCCGCCGCCCAGGGCGCCGGTGGAGGCGTGGAAGTCGATGTTGTGGGTCAGGGTGTTGCTGGCCGGGTTGACCAGGGTGAGTTCGACGTAGTCGTCCTGGTGCACCACCATCAGCGGCCCGGGCACTGAGCCGTTGAAGGTCATGGCGTGGATTTCGGTGCCGTCGTCGTCGATGACCAGCTTCTTCTCCTCGATCACCACGCGGAACTGGACCACACGGGGCTTACCCTTGGCGCGTTGCTCGTGCGCATGGACGAAGGGCGGGGCGACCAGTTCGACCTGGACGTGCTCCAGCGTGGACAGGTCAGGCGCCGGCTCCGTGGTTTTCGGCGCGGGCTCGCCCTTGGCGAAGGCCCGTGCGCTGCCGAGCATCGAGCCGGTGACACCGAGCACTACCGCGCCGGCCAGCAGGGTGCGGCGGGAAAGGGACATCTCTTCCTGATCATGCATGGGTACTTCTCCGTAATGGACGAACTGTCGTCAGGTGCAGAGAACCCCGTTGGGCATGCCGATTCCTTGAGCGGGAACAAACAAGCACGTAGCTGGACAACGTGTCGCAGGCCGTGCTGTGCGGTAGATCGCGTTTACAGTTTGCGCGGATGGAAACGGGCAAGTGTGGGTAGCGCGAGGTAAGATTCCCCCACTGAACCAACTCCCCGCGCCTGGCGTGCGGGCCCAAACGGACAAGGACCCTCCATGCGTCTGCACGGATTTACCCTGCTGGCCCTGACGATTGGCTGCCTCGGCGTGCAGGAAGCGCGCGCGAGCAGCGACGATTCCTGCTACCCGAGCTGGAACCTCAAGCGCGACACGCTGGACGTGTGCAACAGCCTGCCATTCCTGAGCCCCGGCAATGACAGCCGGATCAACCTGCAGCTGCTGCTGGCCGACGCCGGCCAGGCGAACCTCCCGGACCGTCCGCTCTCCGACGACGAGCAGCAGCTGGGCTACGGCAAGGTGCCGTTCCCGATGGCGCGCCTGCTCGACGATGGACAGTCTGCCGATACCGACGGCCCGGCGAGCGGCACCCAGGCATCCGCGCCGCTGGCCGACCTGGTGGCGCGCATCGGCCTGCCGGCGGACAGCCTGGCGCAGTCCGCCGACAGCTTCGCCAACGGCGAAGGCAGCCGTTGCCGCAGCAACAACGCAGCCACCGCCCAGGACTTCCTCGGCCAACTGCTGCTCGTCGAGGGGCTGTCGGGCGATGAGCGGCAGAGCCTGGCGCGTGGCCGCCTGAGCCTGCTCGGCGCCTGCCAGTGGGACGACACCCAGCTCACCGTGATCCTCCCCGCCAACCTGCAATCCGCGCCGGGCAAGGCGTTCGCCACCTACCTCAAGGGCGCTGCGGAGTTCTACAGCGGTCGCTTCGGCGAGGCGCTCAAGGCCTTCCGCGCCTTGCAGGACAGCGACCTGCCCTGGCTGCAGGAAACCGCCCGCTACATGGTCGCCCGCGGCCAGCTCAACGAGGCCCAGCAGAACGCCTTCGACGACATGGGCTACCCGGACCTGCGCAAGGTCGACAAGAACGTCCTGAAGAATGCCGAGGCGAGCCTGGGCGACTACCTCAAGCGTTATCCACAGGGCCAGTACGCCGACTCGGCCAAGGGGCTGCTGCGCCGCGTCTATTGGCTGATGGGCGACGAGGGCCGGCTGGCCGGGGAATACGCCGAGCTGTTCGCCCGCCATGACGCGGATCTTGCGCCGCTGATCCAGGAAGTCGACAACAAGCTGCTGGTCACCGCCCACCCGGCGGAAGTCCGCGACCCGCGCCTGCTGGCCGTGCTCGATCTGATGCAGATGCGCCATCACGAGCCGAACGAGCCGCGTGCCCTGGACAGTGCAGGGCTGGCGGGGCAGAAGGATCTGTTCGCCAAGCAGCCTGGCCTGCATGACTACCTGACCGCGGCCTACCAGCTGTATGTGGAGGAGAAGCCGGCCGAGGCGCTCAAGAGCCTGCCCGAGGACATTCCCGGGAAGCTCGACTACCTCGCCTTCAGCCAGCAGGCCCTGCGTGGTTTCGCCCTGGAGGCCGGCAACGACTGGTTGAGCGCCGAGAAGCTCTGGCTGCGTCTGCTGCCCCTGGCCAGGCAACCGATGCAGCGCGACCAGCTGGAGCTGGCGCTGGCCTTCAACTATGAGCGCAGCGACCGCCTGGTGAAGGTCTTCGCCGAGGGCTCGCCGGTGCAGACGCCGATCATCCGCGAGATTCTCCTGCGCCACGTCGCCGGCCCCGACCTTCTGCGCCAGCAGGCGCGTTCGACCTCGGCTTCGGTCGAGGAGCGCGACACCGCGCTGTTCGCCCTGCTCTACAAGGACCTGCTGCACGGCCAGTATCAGGCCTTCATCGACGACCTCGCGCTGCTGCCCGCCGAGCCGACCAGCAAGCCGCTGGGCGCCAGCATCGGCTACCTCTACGGCAGCATGCCGCTGACGCTGTTCCAGTGGCCGGGCGGCAAGAACGACAGCGGCTACGAGTGCCCGGCGATCGTCGACGTGGCCCGCGACCTGCAACAGAGCCCGCAGCCGCCGAAGGCGCTGAACTGCCTGGGCGAGTTCATCCTGCGCAACAACCTGGATGGCTTCCCGCTGGACAACCCGCCGGGCGAGCGTGAGCTGGGCGGCAGCGAGTCGCTGTTCCCCGGCACCGCCTATTCCCGTATGGACGGCTACCTCAAGATCATCGCCGACAAGCAGGCGCCGGAAGATGACCGTGCCTATGCGCTGTTCCGCGCAATCAACTGCTATGCGCCCAGCGGCTTCAACGGTTGCGGCAGCCAGGACATCGCGCCCTCCCAGCGCAAGCAGTGGTTCCGCGCGCTGAAGAGCCAGTACGCCGCCACGCCCTGGGCGAAGGCGCTGAAGTACTACTGGTAAGCCGATGCTGCGGGCCGTCGCGGTCTCCCTGACGCTGCTGCTGGGCAGCGCCGGAGCCGGCGCGGGCGAGGTGGATGCCGCCGACCACGACGCCTTCTGGCTGTGGAGCGGCGTCGCCGCGCAGCCGGTGCTGGCCCGGGCGCGTACCCTCTACGTGCTGCAGGGCCAGGTCAGCGCGCCGCGCTACGGCAACGGCAACGCCCGTCTGATCGCCCAGGGCATCGCCATTCCGCGCCTGACCCAGGGCGAGGTCTGGGTGGTCTACCGCGCCCACACCTTGCACTGGCACGAGGGCATCTACCGCACCCTGCTGGCCCAGTTGCGCCGCTGGCGCGCCGCCGGCAATCCGGTGGTGGGGGTGCAGATCGACTTCGATGCGCGCACGCGCTACCTGGACGAGTACGTCGACTTCCTTCAGGACCTGCGCAAACGCCTGCCGCCCGACTGTCGGTTGAGCATCACCGGGCTGATGGACTGGGGCAGCAACGGCGCGCCGGAAACCATCAACCGCCTGGCCGGCGTGGTGGACGAGGTGGTGGTGCAGACCTACCAGGGGCGGCACACCATTCCCAACTACCAGGCCTACCTGCCACGCGTGGCGCGGCTGCAGCTGCCGTTCCGCATCGGGCTGGCGCAGTACGGGCAGTGGCAGGCGCCCGATTACCTGGCCCGGAGCCCGTGGTTCAGGGGCTATGTGGTGTTCTTGCAGAATCCGTGAAGACACTCCGCTCTTCGTAGGATCGAGGGGGACGCCTAGTTCTTGCTCGCGAACCATTGGCGCAGGGGCTTTTCCCCTCACCCCGGCCCTCTCCCGGAGGGAGAGGGAGCCGTCCGTGCCGGCTGACGCCGAGCTTTCATCCTGCGCCGATCAGTCCCCTCTCGCTCTAGGAGAGGATTAGGGTGCCCTCAGTCGAAGCGCGGCGCGTTCAACTCCCGCCGCATCCGCACTTGCCGCAGTCATTCCCGCAACCGCCGGCCGATGCAGTTTCCCGCGCATCCCGCGTGGTCCCGCCGTTCAGGTTGCGCATCAGCAGCGCGTATTGCAGGTCCAGCCCCTCGGGTATCGGCAGGTAGACCACATGCCCATCCCCCGGCGCCACGCCGATGGACTCGCCCCGGTTGTTCTCCAGCGTCTGCAGGCGCAGCGTGCGGTTGCCCGCCGGGGTCATCAGCTCGACGCTGTCGCCCACTTCGAAGCGGTTCTTCACCCGTACCTCGGCCAGGCCGTTGCGGCGCTCGCCGGTGAACTCGCCGACGAACTGCTGGCGCTCGGACAGCGAGTGACCGTACTGGTAGTTCTGGTACTCGTCGTGCACATGGCGGCGCAGGAAACCTTCGGTGTAGCCCCGGTGGGCGAGGGACTCCAGGGTGTCCATCAGGCCAAGGTCGAAGGCACGGCCGGCGACGGCATCGTCGATGGCCTTGCGATAGGCCTGGGCGGTACGCGCGACGTAGTAGTGGGACTT
This sequence comes from Pseudomonas sp. NY15181, assembly GCF_048068055.1. Classification (NCBI taxonomy): domain Bacteria; kingdom Pseudomonadati; phylum Pseudomonadota; class Gammaproteobacteria; order Pseudomonadales; family Pseudomonadaceae; genus Pseudomonas; species Pseudomonas sp. NY15181. Next base: position 635,992 of record NZ_JBLUPT010000002.1, read on the forward strand.
GGTGCGGCCCTCGATCTTCAGCGAATGCACGCCCATCTGCGTCAAACGCTGCACGTGCTGGATGGCGCGCAGGTCCTTGGAGTTCATGATGTAGGTGCCGTGCTCGTCCTCGAAGGCCTCCATCAACTCACCGGGGCGGTTGCCCTCTTCGAGCAGGAAGATCTCCCTGGTCGGCGCGCCGATGCCCAGGGTCGGCTCGACGTTGCGCACCGCGTGGCCCAGTTCGTCCTCGTGGGCGGCGTGGGTCTGGTACTCCCAGCGGCAGGCGTTGGTGCAGGTGCCCTGGTTGGGATCGCGGCGGTTGATGTAGCCCGACAGCAGGCAGCGCCCGGAGTAGGCCATGCACAGCGCGCCGTGGACGAAGACTTCCAGCTCCATGCCGGGCACGCGTTCGCGGATTTCGCCGATTTCCTCCAGCGACAGCTCGCGGGACAGGATCACCCGCTTGAGCCCCTGCTGCCGCCAGAACTCCACGCTGGCCCAGTTCACCGCGTTGGCCTGGACCGACAGGTGGATATCAACCTCGGGGAAATGCTGGCGAACCAGCATGATCAGGCCGGGATCGGACATGATCAGCGCATCCGGACCGAGGGCGATCACCGACTCGACGTCCTGCAGGAAAGTCTTCAGCTTGGCGTTGTGCGGGGCGATGTTCACCACCACGTAGAGGCGCTTGCCGAGGGCGTGGGCCTCGTTGATGCCGGTGGCGAGGTTGGCGTGGTCGAACTCGTTGTTGCGCACCCGCAGGCTGTAGCGCGGCTGGCCGGCGTAGACGGCGTCGGCGCCATAGGCGAAGGCGTGGCGCAGGCTTTTCAGCGAGCCGGCGGGGCAGAGCAGTTCGGGGGAAAACGGGGTGCGGGACATGGCGGCGGAGCGGGTCGTGGGAAAAAGGCCGCCACTCTAGGGAATCCGGTGCTTGCGCGTGCTGAGCGAGGTCAACGGAGCATGTTTTTGTAGGAGCGAGCTTGCTCGCGAACCGGGTCGGCACGGTGCCATGCGGTTCGCGAGCAAGCTCGCTCCTACAGGTCAGGCATGAGGACGCGGCACGTCACTCCAGCCACTTGCGCCCCTGCAACTCCAGCAAGGTCTGCGCCTGCTCCGGCCCATTGCTGCCGGCCGGGTAGGGGCGGGGGCTCTGGTAGTGCTCGTGCCAGCCTTTGATGATCGGGTCGACCCAGCTCCAGGCTGCTTCCACCTCGTCGCGGCGCATGAACAGGGTCGAGTCGCCCTCGATCACGTCCAGCAGCAGGCGCTCGTAGGCGTCCCAGCGGCGCTTGTTGTGGCTGAAGGCGAGGGCGAGGTTCAGGTCCAGTTCCACCGGCTCCAGCTGCATGCCCTTGCCCGGTGCCTTGGCCATCAGTTGCACGCTGATGCGTTCTTCGGGCTGCAACCTTATCCACAGGCGGTTGGCCGGGCTGGCGCCGCCGATCAGGCCGTTGGGTGCCGGCTTGAACTGGATGACGATCTCCGAGCACTTCTTCGCCATGCGCTTGCCGGTGCGCAGGTAGAACGGCACGCCGGACCAGCGCCAGTTGTCGATCTCGGCTTGTACGGCGACGAAGGTCTCCGTATCGCTGTCGTTGTCGACATTTTTCTCGAACCAGTAGGCCGGCACCTCCTGCCCGCCAATGTGCCCGGCGGTGTATTGGCCGCGCACGGTCTTGTCCTGCACGTCCTGCCCGGAAATTGGTCTGAGCGCCTGGAGAATCTTCACCTTCTCGTTGCGCACCGCCTCGGCGTCGAAGCGCACCGGCGCTTCCATGGTCACCAGGCAGAGCAGCTGCAGCAGGTGGTTCTGCACCATGTCGCGCATGGCCCCGGCATGGTCGTAGTAGGCGCCGCGGTTCTCCACGCCCAGGGTCTCGTTGACGGTGATCTGCACGTGGTCGATGTGCCCGTTGCGCCACACCGGTTCGAACAGGGTGTTGGCGAAGCGCAGGGCCATCAGGTTCTGCACGGTTTCCTTGCCCAGGTAGTGGTCGATGCGGAACACCCGGGATTCGTCGAACACCTCGCCGATCGCCTGGTTGATCGCCAGTGCCGAGTCCAGCGAATGGCCCAGCGGCTTTTCCAGCACGATGCGCGCCAGCGGCCCCGCCAGCCCGGCGACCTTCAGGTTCTGCGCGATGGGTGCGAACAGGCTGGGCGCGGTGGCCAGGTAATGCACCAGCACGCGGCCTTCGCTGCGCTTGAGTGCCTTGGCCAGCCGGCCGAAGTCGGCGCTTTGCGAGGCGTCTATCGCCAGGTATTCCAGGCGCTGGGCGAAACTGCGCCAGGCCTCGGCGGAGAAGTCGTTGCGCGCCACCTGGGCGCGACAGTTGCGTTCGGCCAGGGCGAGGTAGGACGCCGTGTCGCGGTTGCTCCGGGCGAGGGCGAATATCCGCGTGTCGGCCGGCAGGCGGTTTTCCCGGTGCAGGTGATAGAGCGCCGGCAGCAGCTTGTGCAGGGCAAGGTCGCCACTACCGCCGAACACCAGGATGTCGCAGGAGCTGGGGAGACTAGGGCTGGCGGGCGTATTCAAGACGTATTCCCTGGGCTTGGCGAGTCGATTTGTAGTATAACTACAACAAGACTACAGAATTCTCAGACAATCATCACCGAGCCTACCCCTGTGAACCTTTTGCAGCACATTGCCCAGTCGCGTCATCTGCTCCGCAAATCGGAGCTCAAGGTTGCCGATCACGTGATGCAGGACCCTGCATCGGTCATGCACAGCTCCATGGCGGACCTCGCCCACGGCGTTGGCGTCAGCGAGCCGACCATCGTGCGCTTCTGCCGCGCCATCGGCTGCAGCGGTTTCCAGGACCTCAAGCTCAAGCTGGCGCAGAGCCTGGCCGCCGGCGCCAGCTTCGGCCAGTTCTCGATCAACGAGACCGACTCGGTGGCGGACTTCAGCCTGAAGATCTTCGACACCACCCTGCACTCGCTGATGGAAGTCCGCGAGCACCTCGACACCCACGCCCTGGAGCGCGCCATCGCGGCCATCGCCCATGCCCAGCGCGTGGAGTTCTACGGCTTCGGCGCCTCCGGCGCGGTGGCGGCGGATGCCCAGCACAAGTTCTTCCGCCTGCTGCTCTCGGCGGCGGCCTACTCCGACCCGCACATGCAGGCCATGTCGGCGGTGACGCTGAAGCCCTCTGACGTGGCGATCTGCATCTCCCAGTCCGGCCGTTCCAAGGACCTGCTGGTGACCGCCAACCTGGTGCGCGAGGCCGGTGCCACGCTGATCACCCTGTGCCCGAGCCAGACCCCGCTGGCGGACCTGGCCACGGTGAACCTGGCGGTGGATGTACACGAAGACACCGACATCTACACGCCGTTGACTTCGCGTATCGCCCACCTGGTGGTGATCGACGTGCTGGCGATGGGCGTGGCCATGGCCCGCGGCCCGGACCTGGTCAACCACCTCAAGAGCGTGAAGCGCAGCCTGCGTAGCCTGCGCCTGTCGCCGAAAGTGGTGAAGAGCCACGAGGAGCGCCCGGAAGAGGCGTCCTGAGGCTGGTTCGCGGTGCAGAGCCCCTCACCCTAGCCCTCTCCCAGAGGGAGAGGGGACTGTACGGTGCGAAGTGAAGCCGCAGTATCCGTTGGCACGGACGGCTCCCTCTCCCTCGGGAGAGGGCTGGGGTGAGGGGAAGGTCCTCGTTTGGACTTCCCGGAAGAGACTCCCGCCGACCGCTCGTCGGCGTCACCGGCGCTTCACCGCCACGTCGTCAAACGGTCATCGGTCGTCAGCATGCTGGCGTCTCCAGCCCTTCGGCCTTGGGAGATGCGAGATGCCCCGCCATATCGACGACACCCAGTTCCAACTGGACGCCAAGACCCGCCGCAAGATTGAAGACCAGCGGCGCATGCAGTTCCGCCGCGCCATCGAAGACCGCATGGAGGCGCAACGCCTCGCCGTGGAAACCTCCGATTACCCCGATCTGATCGCCGCCGCCTACCTCACTTCTGCACGGGCGGGCCGGCGAAGCGTTCAGCCAGCTGGCTGATCAGCGCCCGCTCTTCACGGATGAAGGCGACGAACGCCTGGGCCACGGGGCTCAGACGCTTGCCGCGGGCGTGCACCAGACACCAGCTGCGGTACAACGGCAGCTCTTCCACCGGCAGTTCGCGCAACAGGCCCGAATGCAGTTCGCGGCTGACCGCATGGCGCGGCAGCAGCGCCAGGCCCAGCCCCGCCAGCACCCCTTCCCGTGAGCCTTCGAGCGAGGCGAACTCCAGCGTCTGCGGGAAGTGCGCGCGTTTCTGCTGGAAGTGTTCCTCGCAGGCCTTGCGCGTGCCCGAGCCGGGCTCGCGGACCAGTAGCGGATAGGGCTCCAGGTCCTTGAGCGACAGCTTGGCGGCGTTGCACAGCGGGTGATCCGGCGGCGCCACGGCGATGATCGGGTTGTTCAGGAAGGGCAGGAATTCCAGGGCCATGTCCTGGGGCACCAGGGACATGATCACCAGGTCATCGCGGTTGTCCGACAGGCGCTTGATCGCCTGGGCGCGGTTGACCACCGTGAGGTTCAGGCTGACGTCCGGGTGCTGTGCGTGGAAGGCGGCGAACAGGTGCGGGGTGATGTACTTGGCGCTGGATTCCACCGCCAGGCGAAGCTGGCCCTGCAGCGAGCCCTTGAGGTCGGAGAGGTTCATGTCCAGCACTTCCAGGCGCTGGAAAATGTCGGTGGTGGCGCGCAGCAGGGCGTCGGCGGCATCGGTCTGGTAGAGCTTCTTGCCGATGTACTCGAACAACGGCTGGCCGACCAGTTCTTCCAGCTGGCGGATCTGCAGGCTGACCGCCGGCTGGGTCAGCGCCATTTCCTCCGCCGCCCGGCTGTAGGAACGGCTTTCGCACACCGCGCGAAAAACCTGCAGCTGGCGAAGGGTCATACGCATCAATGACTTACGCATAGAAGCCTGCCTGATGACGACATTTTCCAGGGACTATAAAGCATTCTTTATGGCTACCCCAATAATTATTGATTTTGGTTAATCCTCCCTCCCGCGCTAGGGTAAATCCACGCCGGAACCCGCTCCGGCCCACACGTCCAGCTGCCGGTGCCGGAGCTGCCGATTGGTTTTTACGCCGGGGTCCGCAAGGCCCGGGCCGAGGGAAAGCCGTAGTGATCAAGAAAATCCTGATCGCCAACCGTGGGGAAATCGCTGTCCGGATCGTGCGCGCCTGCGCCGAGATGGGCATCCGTTCGGTGGCCGTCTATGCCGACGCCGACCGCCACGCCCTGCACGTCAAGCGTGCCGACGAAGCGCACAGCATCGGCACCGACCCGCTCGCCGGTTACCTCAACCCGCGCGCCCTGGTGAACCTGGCGGTGGAAACCGGCTGCGACGCACTGCACCCGGGCTACGGTTTCCTCTCCGAGAACGCGGAGCTGGCGGAAATCTGCGCCGAGCGCGGCATCAAGTTCATCGGCCCGTCGGCGGAAGTGATCCGCCGCATGGGCGACAAGACCGAAGCGCGCCGCAGCATGATCGCCGCCGGCGTGCCCTGCACCCCCGGCACCGAAGGCAACGTCGCGGATCTGGCTGAAGCCGTCTCCGAAGCCGAGCGCATCGGCTACCCGGTGATGCTCAAGGCCACCTCCGGTGGCGGCGGCCGCGGTATCCGCCGCTGCAACAGCCGTGAAGAGCTGGAACAGAACTTCCCCCGCGTGATCTCCGAGGCCACCAAGGCCTTCGGCAGCGCGGAAGTCTTCCTCGAGAAGTGCATCGTCAATCCAAAGCACATCGAAGCCCAGGTGCTGGCCGACTCCTTCGGCAACACCGTGCACCTGTTCGAGCGCGACTGCTCGATCCAGCGCCGCAACCAGAAGCTCATCGAGATCGCCCCGAGCCCGCAGCTCACCCCCGAGCAGCGCGCCTACATCGGCGACCTCTCGGTCCGCGCGGCCAAGGCCGTGGGCTACGAGAACGCCGGCACCGTGGAGTTCCTGCTCGCCGATGGCGAGGTGTACTTCATGGAGATGAACACCCGCGTGCAGGTGGAACACACCATCACCGAGGAAATCACCGGCATCGACATCGTCCGCGAGCAGATCCGCATCGCCTCGGGCCTGCCGCTCTCGGTCAAGCAGGAAGACATCATCCACCGTGGTTTCGCGTTGCAATTCCGGATCAACGCGGAAGACCCGAAGAACAACTTCCTGCCCTCGTTCGGCAAGATCACTCGCTACTACGCGCCCGGCGGCCCCGGCGTGCGCACCGACACGGCGATCTACACCGGCTACACCATCCCGCCGTACTACGACTCGATGTGCCTGAAGCTGGTGGTCTGGGCGCTGACCTGGGAAGAGGCGCTGGACCGTGGCCTGCGTGCACTGGACGACATGCGCGTGCAGGGCGTGAAGACTACCGCCGCGTACTACCAGGAAATCCTCAAGAACCCGGAATTCCGTAGCGCGCAGTTCAACACCAGCTTCGTCGAGAGCCACCCGGAACTGACCGAGTACTCCATCAAGCGCACCCCGTCGCACCTGGCCATCGCCATCGCCACCGCCATTGCCGCCCACGCTGGCCTGTGAGGATCATCGAATGAGCAAGAAAGTCACCATCACCGATACCATCCTGCGCGACGCCCACCAGTCGCTGCTGGCGACCCGGATGCGTACCGAAGACATGCTGCCGATCTGCGACAAGCTCGACCAGGTCGGCTACTGGTCGCTGGAAGTCTGGGGCGGCGCCACCTTCGACGCCTGCGTGCGCTTCCTCAAGGAAGACCCGTGGGTGCGCCTGCGCAAGCTCAAGGCCGCCCTGCCCAACACCCGCCTGCAGATGCTCCTGCGCGGGCAGAACCTGCTCGGCTACCGCCACTACAGCGATGACGTGGTGCGCGCCTTCGTCGCCAAGGCGGCGGTCAACGGCATCGACGTGTTCCGCATCTTCGACGCGATGAACGACGTGCGTAACCTGCGCACCTCCATCGAAGCCGTGAAGGCCGCCGGTAAGCACGCCCAGGGCACCATCGCCTACACCACCAGCCCGGTGCACACCATCGAGGCCTTCGTTGCCCAGGGTAAAGCCATGGCTGACATGGGCGTGGACTCCATCGCCATCAAGGACATGGCCGGCCTGCTGACCCCGTACGCCACCGGTGAGCTGGTCAAGGCGCTGAAGGACGCGCTGCCGCTGGACGTGGTCGTGCACTCCCATGACACCGCCGGCGTGGCCAGCATGTGCCAGCTGAAAGCTGTGGAAAACGGTGCGGACCGCATCGACACCGCCATCTCCAGCATGGCCTGGGGCACCAGCCACCCGGGCACTGAATCCATGGTTGCCGCCCTGCGCGACACCCCGTTCGACACCGGCCTGGACCTGGAGCTGATCCAGGAAATCGGCATGTACTTCCACGCCGTGCGCAAGAAGTACCACCAGTTCGAGAGCGAGTTCACCGGCGTGGATACCCGCGTGCAGGTCAACCAGGTGCCGGGCGGGATGATTTCCAACCTGGCCAACCAGCTCAAGGAGCAGGGCGCGCTGAACCGCATGCCGGAAGTGCTCGCCGAAATTCCGCGCGTTCGCGAAGACCTGGGCTTCCCGCCCCTGGTTACCCCGACCTCGCAGATCGTCGGCACCCAGGCGTTCTTCAACGTACTGGCCGGCGAGCGCTACAAGACCATCACCAACGAGGTGAAGCTCTACCTGCAGGGCCGTTACGGCAAGGCGCCGGGCAAGATCGACGAAGCGCTGCGCCGCCAGGCCATCGGCAACGAGGAAGTCATCGACGTGCGTCCGGCCGACCTGCTCAAGCCGGAACTGAACAAGCTGCGCGAGGAAATCGGCAGCCTGGCCAAGTCCGAAGAGGACGTGCTGACCTTCGCCATGTTCCCGGACATCGGTCGCAAGTTCCTCGAAGAGCGCGCCGCCGGCACCCTGAAGCCTGAAGAGCTGCTGCCGATCCCCAACGGCAAGGGCGTCGCCCCGGCCGGTGGCGAAGGCGTGCCGACCGAGTTCGTGGTCGATGTGCACGGCGAGACCTACCGCGTGGACATCACCGGCGTCGGCGTGAAGACCGACGGCAAGCGCCACTTCTACCTGTCCGTGGACGGCATGCCGGAAGAAGTGGTGTTCGAGCCGCTCAACGAGTTCGTCAGCGGTGGCGGCAGCAAGCGCAAGATCGCCAGCGAGCCGGGTCACGTCACCACCACCATGCCGGGCAACATCGTCGACGTGCTGGTGAAGGAAGGCGACAGCGTGAAGGCCGGCCAAGCCGTGCTGATCACCGAAGCGATGAAGATGGAAACCGAGGTGCAGGCGGGCATCGCCGGCACCGTGAAGGCCATTCACGTGGCCAAGGGCGACCGGGTCAACCCCGGTGAGATCCTGGTAGAAATTGAAGGCTGACCAAGGACAGACGGGTCTTTAAGGTTCAGTCCCCGGGGGAGCACGATGCTCCCCCTTTTTTTTTTGCCTGCGCGATGGGCGTGCGCCGAAGGACGCACGCCGGTGACTTTACTGCTGCGATTGCTGCTCGGCGGGTTGCTCGGCGGTGGACTGCTCGGTGGACTGCGGCGCTTCCGCCGGTGCGGCCTGTGCTTCCGGAGCTGCGGCAGGCTCAGCCGGAGCCGGAGCCGGAGCCGGAGCCGGAGCGGCTGGCTGGGCGGCGGGCGCGCTGGCCTGCGGAGCCGGTTCGGGTTTCTTGTCACAGGCGGCGAGGACGGCGCAGGTGGCGAGGAGGAGGCAGAGTCGTTTCATGGAATGCTCACTATCAACGGTTGGCGGAAAATCGGCCGGGTGGCCGAGGCCCGCAAGCTTTGCCGCGCGTTGCCGAAGAGGGAATGCCGAAGGTTCCGAGCCTTGTGGGGAGTTTTCCGAAACGTTCTTGTGAGAAAGGAAAGAAGGCTGTCCGACTGTGATGGCCGACAGGAAGGGCATAAACCTTATATACTCTGCGGTCTTTCAACCGTTCCAATGTGAGAATCGCCGTGAGCACTTTGCCTGCCTGCCCGAAATGCAACTCCGAATACACCTATGAAGACGGCGACCTGCTGATCTGCCCGGAGTGCGCCCACGAGTGGTCCGCCAACGGCGCGGCCGAGGCGGATGGCGATGCCCGCGTGATCAAGGATTCCGTTGGCAACCTGCTGCAGGACGGCGACACCGTCACCGTGATCAAGGACCTGAAGGTCAAGGGCTCGTCCCTGGTGGTGAAGGTCGGCACCAAGGTGAAGAACATCCGCCTGGTGGACGGCGACCACGACATCGACTGCAAGATCGACGGCATCGGCGCGATGAAGCTGAAGTCGGAGTTCGTGAAGAAGGTCTGAGCCTTCTCGCAGGTATGAAAAAGCCCGGCCAAGTGCCGGGCTTTTTGTTGGCTTTTTTGTAGGAGCGGGCCCGGCGTTTATTCCTTGTAGTAAACGATCTGGTTGCTGGTCGCGAGCAGCTCGCCCGACTCGCTCCACAGCTCCGCCGCCTGGTCGAAGAAACCGTTGCGGAAGGCCTGGCCACGGGCATCGCCGAGCAGGTAGCCGGTGCCGGCTTCCGCCAGTTGCGCGACGTCGGTGTGGAAGTAGGTGGTGATCGACACGGTGCCTGCCGGTACCGGGTTGGCGCGGCGCAGCCAGACGCGCGGGTAGAAGATGTCGCTCATCGCCGCCAGGGACAGGAAGTCCAGCGGGCGGGCCTCGGCGTCGCGCAGCCAGAACTGGCTGCGGCTGTGTTCGCCGCTGCCGTCCCATTTGGACGGGATGCCGCCGCTGATGGCGCGCAGTTCGTACTGCTGCACCCAGGCCACGCCCTTGGCGAGGCTGGCGATCCGTTCCAGTTCGGCGGCGGCTGGCACCTGGGGCAGGTGCAGATCGGTCTGGCTCCAGGTCTCGCGGCGCAGGGCGGTGACCAGGGTGGCGGTGGTGGTCACCTGCGGCTCGCCGCTTTCATCGGCCTGCAACAGTTGCAGCAGCCAGTGCTGGGTCGAGCGATTGGTGCGCACCGGCGTGGCCTGGACCTGGAAGGGCCCGGAAACCACGGCGCTGGCGTAGTTGACGGTCAGCGAGAGTGGACTGCCGAGCAACTGCGGATGGCGCAACGCGCCCTGCAGGAGGATGGCCGCGGTGATGCCGCCGAAGGGGCCGACCATGTTCCAGTAGTCCGGGCTGGTATGGCCGTCGTACAGGCCGGGCTGGCCTTCCACGGGTTGCAGGGCGACGGCGCGGTCGAATGGGTGCAAGGCGGTATCGGTCATGACTCTCTCGGCGCTTTTTGTTCTCGGGAGAGGTTCTTGTAGGGGAAAGCGCCGACGCTGGTCAAGGATACCGGGCGGTCAGGGTGTGACCTCGAAGCGCAGCGTACCGATCACCTGGCCGGCCTCCGTCAGCACCTGCACCTGCCAATTGCCGACCGGGTCGGTCGGGAAGTTCTGCTTGTGCGTCCAGGCACGGTAGCCGGCTTCGCGGCCACCCTTGATGTCCAGGGCGATGCGGTCGACTTCCTGGCCGTTCAGGCGCCAGGCGTGGTAGATGCGCTCGCCCAGTCCGCGCGGCGCGTTGATCGCCGTATATGCATAGAGGCCCTGGCTGCGGATCTGCGCGAGGCTCACCCTCTCCAGGCTGTCGCCAGGGGTGCGCTGGGCGTTGTCGAAGCTTTCGGTCACCGCCATCTCGGTCATCCACAGGGTCGAGGGCGGCACCCAGGCGCGGGCGAACCAGCCCACCGCGCCAATCGACAGGGTCAGGCCGACGAGAGCGAGCCAGCGCCACCATTTGTGGATCTTCACCGTCACCGCCAGGCTCGGGAAGGACAGCAGCACGGCGATGCCCAGAGCCGCCTGGTAGCTCTGCGGGGTGCTCAGGTGGAGGATGATCGGCAGCGCGGTGAGCAGCACCGCGAACAGCGTCAGGGTGTGGTAGCCGAGGAAGGTCCAGCGCCGCACCGAGAGGAACTTGTAGTAGATCGGGTCGGTGATCGCCATCAGCCCGGCCACTGTCAACGCGCCGGTGAACAGGGCCTGGCCGCTGTTCCAGGTGGTGGTGACGAAGAAGAACGGCAGGCAGAAGAACAGGCTTTCCTGGTGGATCAGCTGTGTCGCGTAGCGCAGAAGCCCCGGCGGCACCTCCCAGCCGAAGCGGCGCTTGAAGCGGTCGGTGAGCAGGTTTTCCAGCATCAGCCAGACCCAGCTCACCAGCATGACGATGGCCATCACCCGGGCGAAGCCGGCGCGGTGACGGTCCACCATGATGAAGCTGAACACCCCGGAACAGAAGCCGAACAGGGCGACCAGGTGCGGGTAGCGCTGCAGCAGGCCGAGGACGAGGGTGATCAGGCGCTGTACGCGCTCTTTCCAGATGAGCATGGGGCGGGGCAGGACAACGAAAACGAAAAGGGGGCGAGATTGTAACCCCGGAGGTCGGCGTGGGGCACTTGGAGTGATGGGAGGGGGGTAGTCCTGTGCCTCGGACTTCCCTCACCCCAGCCCTCTCCCGGAGGGAGAGGGGGCTGTCCTCTGTGTCTACAGGGTGCGGAGTCAGCCGGCGAGTACCGAGTTTTCAACGCATGCGGAACAGTCCCCTCTCCCCTTGGGAGAGGGTTAGGGTGAGGGGAATACCCAGGCGCCGAGGGTCGGTTCGCGAGCAAGCTCGCTCCTACGAAAAGCGAAATGCCGCCTCAATGCTTCCCGCTCAACTCCTCCCGCGCGTAATCGACGAACAGCTGCGCCGGCTTGGTCAGCTGGGCGCGCTTGAGCCAGGCGGCGACCAGCCCGGAGGCGCTGACGTCCTCGGCGATGTTCACCATCACCACCTTCTTGCCGTCGTAGGTGCACTCCGAGTGCGGGCGGGTCACCAGCACCGAGAAGCCGAAGCCCTGGCCGACCATGCCGCGCACCATCTCGATCGACGGCGAGCTGAAGGCGATGTGCGGGTTCAGCCCCAGTTCCTCGAAGATGCTCACGAAGTAGGTACGGCTTGGCTGCACATCGAGCAGGATCATCGGCTCCAGGGCCAGGTCGCGCAGCGACACCTTTTCCTGCTGCGCGAAGCGATGGTCCTCAGGCAGCAGCGCGTAGGGGCGCTGGGCCGGCATCAGCGGATCGGTGGCGATGGTGCCGTCCAGGTCGTGGTCGTAGAGCAGCGCGAGGTCGAAGCGGCCGGCGGTCAGGCCCTGCACCAGCTCCTGTTGCTCGCCGTCGCTGATGCGGATTTCCACGCCCGGATAGCGCTCGCGGAAGCCCGCGATCAGGCGCGGCAGGTAGAGCGGGGCGACGGTCTCGAAGCAGCCGATGTCGATCTGCCCGGCCACCACGTCGTTGTCCGCCAGGGCGTTCTGCTCGAACTCGTGGGCCATGCGCAGCAGCTCCTGCGCCTTGCGGTAGAAGCGCGCGCCGCTGGGGGTCAGGGAGACGCCCTGGGCATGGTGGCGGATGAACAGCTGCACGCCGAAGCTTTCCTCCAGGCCCTTGATCGCCGTGGAGATGGACGGCTGGGCGATGTACAGCTTGCGCGACGCCTCGGCCACGCTGCCGCATTCCACGGTGGTCACGAAATACTTCAATTGCCGCAAGGTATAGGAAGCCACTGCACGCCTCGTTGATGCTTTTTTATACAAGATACCGTGTTGCGCCGGCCCGCGGGGGACGCCCGTGGCGAAGATTTTCCTCGCCGGCGACCACATTTTTCATGGCCTTGACCGTCTGCTGCGTCCCGCCGGGCACGGGCATACTCCGGCGACCGCGCAATTCCCCTACACGCAGCACGGAGTAAAGCTCATGCGCATCGCCCTGTGGCAGACCTGCGGACTTCCCGGCGACATCGCCGGCAATCTCGAACAGCTGGAGCGCCAGGCCGACGCCGCGGCGGCTGCCGGCGCGCAGCTGCTGCTGTGCCCGGAACTGTGGCTGGGGGGCTACAACGTCCCGCAGCGCATGGCCGAGCTGGCGGAGCCTGCGGACGGCCCGTCGGCGCGCTGCATCGGCGAGCTGGTGGCGCGGCGCCTGGGAATCGCCATCGCCTACGGCTACGCCGAACGCCACCCCCAGGGCGGCAAGCCGTACAACTCGGTGCAGGTGATCGGTCCGTCGGGCGACGCCATGGCCCATTACCGCAAGACGCACCTGTTCGGCGCCATGGAAGCGGAGCTGTTCAGCGCCGGTGACCGCCTGCCGCAACCCTTCGATTACGCCGGCTGGCGCATCGGCCTGCTCAATGGCGTTGACCTGGAATACCCCGAGGCGGTGCGCACCCATGCCCTGAGCGGCGCCGGGCTGGTCCTCATCCCTACCGCGCTGACCCCGGAGTACGCCGTGGTGTCGAGCGTGATCGCCCCGGCGCGGGCGCTGGAGAACCAGCTGTTCGTCGCCTGCTGCAGTCGCAGTGGCGTGGAGGAGGGGCTGCAGTTCCTCGGCGGCTCCTGCATCGCCGCGCCGGACGGCGAACGGCTGGCGGTGGCCGGCTCGGGCGAGAGCATGCTGCTGGTGAATCTGGACCCGCACCAGCGGGCCAATCTGGCGGAGACGTTCCCCTATCTGCCGGGCCGCCGCCCCGAGCTCTACACCGCGCTCACCCGCTGACCGGCGGCCCGGAAGTGGTGCACGCCAGCGCACCGCGAACCATAGCGGTGCGGGCTGCCCAGCTTTTTCATATACCCCGAAGACAAATTTAATAATTTTCCTATGCCGGGGCTTGGGCGACCATCGATTGCACATCCAGAACAAACACAGTCGCCTCGACGCGACTGAAGCAGGAGTGCCTTGGTGTACGAGCTCAACGACTGGCAGCAGCGCGCTGCCCGGCAGACCTTCATCGACAGCGCCCTGATCGGCGGCCGCCGCGTGGCCGCTCGTGACGGCGCCACCTTCGCTTCCATCGACCCGGCGACCAACCGTCTGCTGGCGAATGTCGCCGCCTGCGGCGAGGCCGAAGTCGACGCCGCCGTGCGCATCGCCCGCCAGGCCTTCGAAGAAGGTCCCTGGGCGCGCATGGCGCCGCGCGAGCGCAAGGCCGTGCTGCAGAAGCTCGCCGAGCTGATGATGGCGCACCGCGACGAGCTGGCTCTGCTCGATACCCTGAACATGGGCAAGCCGGTGATGGACGCCTGGAACATCGACGTACCCGGCGCCGCTGGGGTCTTCTCCTGGTACGCCGAAAGCCTGGACAAGCTCTACGACCAGGTTGCGCCGACCGCACAGAACGCCCTGGCCACCATCACCCGCACCCCCCTGGGGGTGATCGGTGCCGTGGTGCCGTGGAACTTCCCCCTCGACATGGCCGCCTGGAAGCTGGCGCCGGCCCTGGCCGCCGGCAACTCCGTGGTGCTCAAGCCCGCCGAGCAGTCGCCGTTCTCGGCCCTGCGCCTGGCCGAGCTGGCGCTGGAAGCCGGCCTGCCCGAAGGTGTGCTGAACGTCGTGCCCGGCCTGGGCGAGACCGCCGGCAAGGCCCTCGGCCTGCACCCGGACGTGGATGCCCTGGTGTTCACCGGCTCGACCCAGGTCGGCAAGTACTTCATGCAGTATTCCGCCCAGTCCAACCTCAAGCAGGTCTGGCTGGAGTGCGGCGGCAAGAGCCCGAACCTGGTATTCGCCGACTGCCGCGACCTCGACCTCGCCGCTGAAAAAGCCGCCTTCGGCATCTTCTTCAACCAGGGCGAAGTCTGCTCGGCCAACTCGCGCCTGCTGGTGGAGCGTTCGATCCACGACGAATTCGTCGAGCGCCTGATCGCCAAGGCTCGCGACTGGGCGCCGGGCGACCCGCTGAACCCGGCCAGCCGCGCCGGTGCCATCGTCGACGGCAAGCAGACCGCCGGCATCCTGCGCTGCATCGACCAGGCCGCCAGCGACGGCGCCACGCTCGCCTGCGGTGGCCGCCAGCTGAGCTTCAACGGCTCCGGCAACTTCATCGAGCCGACCATCTTCACCGGTGTGCGCCCGGAGCAGAGCCTGGCCCGCGACGAAGTGTTCGGCCCGGTGCTGGCGGTGATTCCGTTCGACAGCGAAGACGACGCCGTGCGCATGGCCAACGACAGCATCTACGGCCTGGCCGCCTCCCTGTGGAGCGACGACCTGCACCGTGCCCACCGCGTGGCGCGCCGCCTGAATGCCGGCACCGTGTCGGTGAACACCGTGGACGCCCTCGACCCGGCGATCCCGTTCGGCGGCGGCAAGCAGTCCGGTTTCGGTCGCGACCTGTCGCTGCATTCGTTCGACAAATACACCCAGCTCAAGACCACCTGGTTCCAGCTGCGCTGAAGCCCGTCCGGACTCGACCCGCACACCGCGCGCGGGTCGCGCTCCGGAGGGGCAAGCGGATGATGCTCTAACTTATTTTCGTACCCGAACCGCTCGAGACGGCCGGTGAGACTGCCCAGGTAAGTCCGTCGCCCTCGATCCCCTGCAATCCCCGATGGCCAGACGTACGCCTCGGGAACCTGGAGAACGTCGATGACCGACCCGATCAGACCGCAACGTGACACCCGCGATTACCAGAAAGCGGACGCGGCTCACCACATCCATGCCTTCCTCGACCAGAAGGCGCTGAACGCCGAAGGCCCGCGCGTGATGGTGCGCGGCGAAGGCCTGCACCTGTGGGACAACGACGGCAAGCGCTACCTCGACGGCATGTCCGGCCTGTGGTGCACCAACCTGGGCTACGGCCGCAAGGACCTGACCGCCGCCGCCACCGCGCAGCTGGATGAACTGCCGTACTACAACATGTTCTTCCACACCACCCACCCGGCGGTGATCGAGCTTTCCGAGACCCTCTTCAGCCTGCTGCCCGACCACTACAGCCACGCGATTTACACCAACTCCGGCTCCGAGGCCAACGAGGTGCTGATCCGTACCGTGCGCCGTTACTGGCAGGTCGCCGGCAAGCCGCAGAAGAAGATCATGATCGGCCGCTGGAACGGCTACCACGGCTCCACCCTGGCGGCCACCGCGCTGGGCGGCATGAAGTTCATGCACGAGATGGGCGGCCTGATCCCGGACATCGCGCACATCGACGAGCCCTACTGGTTCGCCGCCGGCGGTGACCTGACCCCGGCCGAGTTCGGCCGTCGCTGCGCACTGCAGCTGGAAGAGAAGATCCTGGAGCTGGGCGCCGAGAACGTCGCCGGCTTCATCGCCGAGCCGTTCCAGGGCGCCGGCGGCATGATCTTCCCGCCGGAAAGCTACTGGCCGGAAATCCAGCGCATCTGCCGTCAGTACGACGTGCTGCTGTGCGCCGACGAAGTGATCGGCGGCTTCGGCCGTACCGGCGAGTGGTTCGCCCACCAGCACTTCGGCTTCCAGCCCGACACCCTGTCCATCGCCAAGGGCCTGACCTCCGGCTACATCCCCATGGGCGGCCTGGTGCTGAGCAAGCGCATCGCCCAGACCCTGGTGGAAGAGGGCGGCGTGTTCGCCCACGGCCTGACCTACTCCGGCCACCCGGTGGCGGCGGCGGTGGCCGTGGCCAACCTGCGCGCGCTGCGTGACGAGGGCTGGGTCAACCAGGTGAAGAACGATACCGGCCCGTACCTGCAGCAGTGCCTGCGCGAAGTCTTCGGCAACCACCCGCTGGTGGGCGACATCCAGGGCACCGGCTTCGTCGCCGCGCTGCAGTTCGTCCAGGACAAGGCCACCCGCAAGCGCTTCGAGAACGAGAACGACATCGCCTGGCGCTGCCGCACCATCGGCTTCGAAGAGGGGCTGATCATTCGTTCCACCCTCGGCCGCATGATCATGGCTCCGGCACTGGTCGCCGGCCGTGCCGAGATCGACGAGCTGGTCGAGAAGACCCGCCGCGCGGTCGACCGCACTGCCCAGGAAATCGGCGTGCTGTAAGGCACGCCCTGCAGGAGCGGGCTTGCTCGCGAACCGCCCTCGCTGCGGATTCGCAAAGAGCGTTCGCGAGCAAGCTCGCTCCTACAACAAGAATTCCGAACAACAACGCCGCGGGCGCAACGACGCCCGCGCGATGGAACCCCTTCTGGCCGGTTTGTCGCCGGCTACTGCCCAGCAACACAACAACGCCAATCGGCTGTGGGAGTTCGTTCCATGTATCCGTCCTTGCTCAAGCACGCAACCCTGTCCTGCGCCCTGCTCGCCGCCGCCATTGCCGGCAGTGCCGAGGCGCAATCGCAAAGCCTGACCGTGATCTCTTTTGGCGGCGCCACCAAGGCGGCCCAGGAGCAGGCCTATTTCAAACCCTTCGAAGCCAGCGGCGCCGGGAAGATCGTCGCGGGTGAATACAACGGCGAGATGGCCAAGGTGAAGGCCATGGTCGACGTCGGCAAGGTCACATGGGATGTGGTTGAAGTGGAAAGCCCGGAGCTGCTGCGCGGCTGCGACGAGGGCCTGTTCGAGCGTATCGATCCGGCGGCCATCGGCGGCGAGGCGCAGTTTGTACCCGGCACCCTGAGCGAGTGCGGCGTGGCCACCTACGTCTGGTCGATGGTGATGGCCTACAACAGCGCCAAGGTCGCCAAGGCGCCGCAGACCTGGGCGGACTTCTGGAACACCACCGAATACCCGGGCAAGCGCGGCCTGCGCAAGGGCGCCAAGTACACCCTGGAAATCGCCCTGCTGGCCGACGGCGTGAAGCAGGAAGATATCTACAAGGTGCTGGGCACGAAAGAGGGCGTCGACCGCGCCTTCGCCAAGCTCGACCAGCTCAAGGCCAACATCCAGTGGTGGGAAGCCGGCGCGCAACCGCCGCAGTGGCTGACCGCCGGCGACGTGGTGATGAGCGCCGCCTACAACGGCCGCATCGCCGCCGCCCAGAAGGAAGGCGTGAAGCTCGGCATCGTCTGGCCGGGCAGCCTCTACGACCCGGAATACTGGGCCGTGGTGAAGGGCACCCCGAACAAGGCGCTGGCCGAGAAGTTCATCGCCTTCGCCAGCCAGCCGCAGACCCAGAAGGTCTTCTCCGACAACATCCCCTACGGCCCGGTCAACAAGGGCACCCTGGACCTGCTGCCGGCGGACGTGCGCAACGCACTGCCCACCGCGCCGGCCAACCTGGAAGGCGCCCGCGCCGTCGACTCCGCCTTCTGGGTCGACCACGGCGAGGAACTGGAACAGCGCTTCAACGCCTGGGCGGCGCACTGATCCCGTCCTGACTCGTGCCCGGCGTCCGCGCCGGGCACCTGCCTCGTATATCCTGCGTGAGACCTCCAATGACAACGACGCAAAATTCGTCGGCGACTCTGGAGCTGAGCACCATTCAGCCCATTGCCGCCCATGAACGTCACGGCCGTGCCCGTGATCTTTTCACCATCTGGTTCGGCAGCAACATCATGCTGCTTACCGTGGTCACCGGTGCGCTGGCCGTCACCGTGTTCAAGCTGCCGTTCTTCAGCGCGGTCCTGGCGCTGGTGCTCGGCCACCTGCTGGGCGGCATCTTCATGGCCCTGCACTCGGCCCAGGGCCCGCAACTGGGCGTGCCGCAGATGGTGCAGACCCGTGGCCAGTTCGGCTCCTTCGGCTCGCTGCTGGTGGTGGCCCTGGTGGTGATCATGTACCTGGGCTTCTTCGCCTCCAACCTGGTGCTCGGTGGCCAGACCCTGAGCGCGCGCTTCCCGGCGATCAGCACCAATGAGGGCATCCTCGCGGTCGGTGCGCTGAGCGTCATCGCCACCATCTTCGGCTACCGCCTGATCCACGGTTACACCCGGCTGATGTGCTGGCTGTCCGGGGCGGTGCTGCTGGTCTGCTTCGTCTGGCTGCTGTTCGTCCACGGCCTGCCGGCGGACCTGCTCGAGCGCAACCAGACCACCATCCCCGGCTTCCTCGGCGCGCTGTCCATCGCCGCCCTCTGGCAGCTGGCCTACGCGCCCTACGTTTCCGACTACTCGCGCTACATGCCCCAGGGCACCGGTTCGCGTACGGCCTTCTGGTCCAGCTACTGGGGCTGCTGCCTGGGCTCGATCCTGCCGATGCTGCTGGGTGTGCTGGTGGGGCTGGCGGTCGGCGAGGGCGATGTCATCGCCGGGTTGATCGAGATGACCGGCGGCTTCAGCGCCGTGATGGTCGCGGTGTTCTCCTTCGGCATCGCCGCCACCAACTCGATGAACCTGTACTGCGGTACGCTCTCGACCATCACCGTCGGCCAGACCCTGATCCCGGCGTGGAGCGCCAAGGCCGGCTGGCGCGCGGTGATCGCCCTGGTGCTGTTCGGCGGCTCGCTGGCCATCGCCCTGCTCGGCCAGGACAACTTCATGGCCAACTACACCAACTTCATCCTGCTGCTGCTCTACGTGCTGGTGCCCTGGAGTGCGATCAACCTGGTCGACTACTACCTGGTGGCCCACGGCGAATACGACGTGCTGTCGTTCTTCCGCCGCGACGGCGGCATCTACGGCACCTTCAACTGGACCGCGGTGAACTGCTACATCTTCGGCATCCTGGTGCAGATTCCCTTCATGTCCACCGCGCTCTACACCGGCCCGGCCGCCCAGGCCATGAACGGTGCGGACATCTCCTGGGTGGTCGGCCTGGGTGTGGTTTCGCCGGTCTACTGGCTGTTCAGCCGCAAGCGCCAACAGAACCTGAAGGTGGCCCGCGCATGAGCCGTCGTACCGGATTCTTCTTCGACGAACGCTGCTTCTGGCACGCGACCGGGCTGCACGCGTTGATCCTCCCGGTCGGTGGCTGGCTGCAGCCGCCGGTGGGCGGCGGCCATGCCGAGTCGCCCGAGAGCAAGCGCCGGCTGAAGAGCCTGATGGACGTCTCGGGCCTCAGCAATCAGCTCAAGCTTTCCAGCGCGCCGCTGGCCAGTGAGGAAGACCTGCTGCGGGTGCACCCGGCGAGCTACCTGGAGCGTTTCAAGGCATACAGCGAAGTCGGCCACGGCGACATGGGCGAGGAAACCATGGTCAGCCATGGCACCTACGACATCGCCCGGCAGTCCGCCGGCCTGACCATCGCCGCGGTGGACGCGGTGCTGCGCGGCGAGCTGGACAACGCCTACGCGCTGTCGCGTCCGCCGGGCCACCACTGCCTGCCGGATCGGGGCATGGGCTTCTGCTACCTGGCGAACATCGCCGTGGCGGTGGAGACGGCCAAGGCGCGCCACGGCATCCAGCGCGTGGCGGTGCTGGACTGGGACGTGCACCACGGCAATGGCACCGAGGCAATCTTCTACGGCCGCGACGACGTACTGACCCTGTCGATCCACCAGGCCGACTGCTACCCCACCGGCACCGGCGCGGTGGACGACATCGGCGAGGGCGCGGGCAAGGGTTACAACCTCAACGTGCCGCTCTACCCGGGCAGCGGTGACGACGCCTATCGCGTGGCCATGGAAACCATCATCGTGCCGGCGCTGGAACGCTTCCAGCCGGAGCTGATCGTGGTCGCCAGCGGCTTCGACGCCAACGGGGTGGACCCGCTGGCCCGCATGCTGGCCCACAGCGAGACCTTCCGCTTCATGACCGCCGCCGTGCGCGACGCCGCCGAGCGCCTGTGCGATGGCCGCCTGGTGGTGGTTCACGAGGGCGGTTACGCCGAAGCCTACGTGCCGTTCTGCGGCCACGCGGTGATCGAGGAAATGGCCGGCGTGCGCACCGAAGTGGTCGATCCCTTCCTGCCGATGCTCGAAGGCCAGCAGCCGGACGCCGACTTCCGCGCCTTCCAGCGCCAGGCCCTGGAGCGGATGGCGAAGAAGTTGCTGGGTTGATGGTCCGGCCAGGCGGCGTGCTGGGACCGCTCTTGTAGGAGCGGATCTTGTCCGCGAAGCGCACGGCACGGCGTTGGGGCGGGAAATCGCGGACAGAGTCCGCTCCTATGAGATCAAGAGCCCCTCACCCTCTCCCGCAAGCGGGAGAGGGGACCGTTCGGTACAGGATGAAACCTCGACGTCAGTCGGCACGATCTGCCCCCTCTCCCTTTGGGAGAGGGCTGGGGTGAGGGCAAGCACTGGCGCAGATATCCCAGCAGAAGACAGTTGCTCTTACGTCGTTTCCGGGTGACACCCCTTCGGGCCAGCGCAAGCGCTGTTCGCGACGAAGCCGCGTCCCGCGTTCGCGGGGATGACGTGTGCGGAGGCTGGTGCGTCCGGGCGCGGCTCTTGTAGGACCGAGGGGGACGCCCAGTCCTTGCTCGCGATCCGCACGGCACGGCGTCGTACTGGGTGAAAAACAGGCAAAAAAAAGAGGGAGCCTTGCGGCTCCCCTGGAGAGACGGCCGCGGTAGTGGGCCGCGGCCGGGGGTGGGTGCGCCGTCAGGCGGCGCGGAAGATGTTGTGCGGGTCGATGACGAATTTCTTCGGCACGCCGGCATCGAACTCGCCATAGCCCTTCGGCGCGTCGTCGAGGGTGATGACTTCCACCCCGACGATGTCGGCGATCTTGATGCGATCCCACATGATGGCCTGCATCAGCGCACGGTTGTATTTCATCACCGGGGTCTGGCCGGTGTGGAAGGTGTGCGACTTGGCCCAGCCCAGGCCGAAGCGGATGCTCAGCGCGCCATGCTTGGCGGCATCGTCCACCGCACCCGGGTCTTCGGTGACGTACAGGCCCGGAATGCCGATCTTGCCGGCAACGCGAACCACGCCCATCAGCGAGTTGAGCACAGTGGCAGGGGCCTCGTGCTGCGACCCGGAGTGGCCATGGCCACGGGCTTCGAAGCCCACCGCGTCGACCGCGCAGTCCACTTCCGGCTCGCCCAGCAGATCGGCGATCTGCTCGTGCAGCGGGGTGTCCTTGGACAGGTCGGCAATCTCGAAGCCCTGGGCCTTGGCGTGGGCCAGGCGGGTCGGGTTGACGTCACCGACGATCACCACGGCGGCGCCCAGCAGGCGGGCCGAGGCGGCGGCGGCGAGACCCACCGGGCCTGCGCCGGCGACGTAGACGGTGCTGCCCGGACCAACGCCGGCGGTAACGGCGCCGTGGTAGCCGGTGGGCAGGATGTCGGAGAGGCAGGTCAGGTCGCGGATCTTCTCCATCGCCAGCTCGCGGTTCGGCAGCTTCAGCAGGTTGAAGTCGGCGTAGGGGACCATCACGTATTCGGCCTGGCCGCCGACCCAGCCGCCCATGTCGACGTAGCCGTAGGCGCCGCCGGCGCGGGCCGGGTTGACCGTCAGGCAGACGCCGGTGTGCTGCTCCTTGCAGGTGCGGCAGTGGCCGCAGGCGACGTTGAACGGCACCGAGACCAGGTCGCCGATCTTCATGGTTTCCACGCCACGGCCGATTTCCACCACCTCACCGGTGATCTCGTGGCCCAGCACCAGGCCGACGGGCGCGGTGGTACGGCCGCGCACCATGTGCTGGTCGGAGCCGCAGATGTTGGTGGAAACCACGCGCAGGATCACCCCGTGGTCAATCTGCTTGCCCTGCGGATCCTGCATCTTCGGATAGGGGATGTTCTGTACTTCGACCTTGCCCGGGCCGAGATAAACCACACCACGATTGCCAGACATACGCATTCCTCATTGTGTTTGTGGGTACAAATGCGGGCACTACGGCCACACGGTTTTGCACTGGGATGTCGTGTGTTGCGCGACAGGACCGGTAAGTACTGCTGGCAGCCGGCGGGTCTGTCGGTGTTGCTCTGTGGTCGGGTGGCGGCTTGAAAGGCCCCTCACCCCAACCCTCTCCCGGAGGGAGAGGGGGCTGTTCGGTGTATCAGGACCGTAGGGCGGATGAGCTCCATCCATCCGCCGTTCGGGTTGGCATGGCGGATAACGCCTTCGGCGTTATGCGCCCTACGGAAGTGGTGCGTTTACAGCACCACTGTCCGGTTGGCGTTCAGGAAGACCCGTTTCTCGATGTGGAAGCCCACGGCTTTCGCCAGCGTCAGGCATTCCACGTCGCGGCCCTTGGCGATCAGGTCCTCGGGGTAGTGGGCGTGGTCCACCGGCTCGACGCCCTGGGCGATGATCGGGCCCTCGTCGAGGTCGTTATTGATGTAGTGGGCGGTGGCGCCGACCAGCTTCACACCCTTCTGGTAGGCCTGGTGGTAGGGCTTGGCGCCCTTGAAGCCGGGCAGCAGCGAGTGGTGGATGTTGATCGCCCAGCCGTCCAGGCGGCGGCACAGCTCGGGGGAGAGCACCTGCATGTAGCGGGCGAGGATCACCAGTTCGGCGCCGGATTGTTCGATCACCTGCCAGACCTTCGCCTCCTGCGCGCCCTTGTCGTTCGGGTCCAGCGGGAAGTGGTGGTAGGGGATGCCGTGCCAGCGCGCCAGGGGCTCCAGGTCCGGGTGGTTGGAGACCACCGCCACCACGTCCATCGGCAACTGGCCGATGCGCTGGCGGTAGAGCAGGTCGTTCAGGCAGTGGTCGGCCTTGGAGACCATGATCACCACCTTGCTGCGGTAGCCTGGCGGCGTCAGCTCGACGTTCATCTGGAAGGGCGAGACGCGGTCGGCGAGGCCGGCGCGGAAGGCCGCTTCGTCGAAGCCGTCGCCGGCACGGAACTCGATGCGGATGAAGAAGCGCTGCGCCAGGCGGTCATCGAACGAGTGGTGCTCGGTGACATAGCAGCTCTGCTCGAACAGATAGCGCGTGACCACGTCGACCGTGCCCAGCAGGCTCGGGCTGTCGGCGGTGAGGATCCAGGTCTCGGGAGTGCGGCTCATGGTCTGGCTCCGATCGGATTGCGTCCCCTCTCCCGCTGGGAGAGGGGGACGGGGTGCCGTTTACGCGGCGACTTGCAGGCCGTACTCGGCGCAGGCGTCCTGCAGCCACAGCCAGAAGTAGTCGGAGAAGCTGCGGCGCACCACCAGCTCCCAGGTGTGCTCGCCGGTATGGCGGATCACCAGCTGGGACTTGGCGAAGATGGTGCCGACCGCCTTGCCCACCGGGAAGTTGCTCGGGTGCACGTCGTAGCTGGTGGACTTCATCAGTACGTCGCGAACCTTGGCACCTTCCAGTTCCAGCAGGGTCTGGCCGCCGCTGACGTTGATCACCGAGTAGTGCAGGTCTTCGCCCAGTGCCTTGCGCAGGCTCTGCTCGACGGCGAATTCCTGGCCGCCGGGGACGATCAGCAGCCACTCGTCCGGGCCGAGCCACTGCAGCGAGGTGTCGCCCTTGGCCACCAGGGTCAGGGCTACCGGCAGTTCCAGGCCCAGGGCCTTTTTCACGCCGGCGGCGAAGGCCGGGTCGTGGGCGTCGCCGCGCAGGGTCAGGTGGCCGAGGAATTTCTTCTCGCGCAGGGTCACACCGGCATTGGCCACCTTGCGGTTGGCCAGCTTGTCCAGCTCGGCATGGTGCAGAGGCGATTCGGCCTGGATGCCGGCTTCGGGACGCTGTTCGTAGAGATTGGCTTTGCTCATGTTCTGTTCACCTTGGGGGCGCATATCGCCTGTTTCCCCTCACCCCAGCCCTCTCCCGGAGGGAGAGGGGGCCGAGCTGAGTGTGCTGTGAGTGTCGTGCTCGCCGGCGGCTCCGAACTGTCCCCTCTCCCCCTGGGAGAGGGTTAGGGTGAGGGCGGCCGGCGGCTCCGAATCAATCCACGTTCTGCCGTTCCCCTTTCGGGTCGTAGAACACCGAGCTGCAGATCTCCGCTTCGATCACACGGCCATCGGCCAGCGGGGCGTAGACCTTCTCGCCCATGCGCTTGAGACCGCCCTTGACCACCGCCAGGGCGAAGCCGTAGCCGAGGCTGCTGCTCATGTAGCTGGAGGTGACGTGGCCGACCATGTTCATCGGGATCGACTGCTGGGTGTTGAACACCAGCTGCGCACCCTCGGGCAGGACTTCCATGGGGTTGGTGGGCTTGAGGCCGACCAGCTGCTTGCGGTCTTCGCGCTGGCAGTCGGCGCGGTTCATGCCACGCCAGCCGATCCAGGAGAACGGCTTGGTGCGACCTACCGCCCAACCCATGTTCAGGTCGTCCGGGGTGACCGAGGCATCGGTGTCCTGGCCGACGATGATGAAGCCCTTCTCGGCGCGCAGGACGTGCATGGTCTCGGTGCCATACGGCGTCAGGTTGTACTTGGCGCCGGCGGCGACGATCGCTTCCAGCACACCCATGGCGTAGTTGGCTTGGATGTTCACCTCGTAGGACAGCTCGCCGGTGAAGGAGATGCGGAACACCCGCGCCGGGACGCCGGCGACCTTGCCTTCCTTCCAGGTCATGAAGGGGAAGGCTTCCTTGTCCAGGTCGATGTCGGTGACTTCGGCCAGCAGCTTGCGGCTGTTGGGGCCGGACAGGGTCAGGGTGGCCCAGTGGTCGGTGACCGAGGTGAAGTACACCTTCAGCTCCGGCCATTCGGTCTGGTGGTACAGCTCCAGCCATTCCATCACGCGGGCGGCGCCGCCGGTGGTGGTGGTCATGACGAAGTGGTTGTCCGCCAGACACGCGGTCACACCGTCGTCGAAGACCATGCCGTCTTCCTTGCACATCAGGCCGTAGCGGGCCTTGCCCACGTCCAGCTTGGTCCAGGCGTTGGTGTAGACGCGGTTGAGGAACTCGCGGGCGTCCGGACCCTGGATGTCGATCTTGCCCAGGGTGGAGGCGTCCAGCAGGCCGACGCTTTCACGCACGGCGCGGCACTCGCGGGCCACGGCGGCGTGCATGTCTTCGCCGCGCTTGGGGAAGTACCACGGGCGCTTCCACTGGCCGACGTCCTCGAACTCGGCGCCGTTCTTCACGTGCCAGGCGTGCAGGGCGGTGAAGCGCACGGGTTCGAACAGGTGACCGCAGTGACGGCCGGCGACGGCGCCGAAGGTCACCGGGGTGTAGTTCGGGCGGAACATGGTGGTGCCGGTGTCGGCGATGCTCTTGCCCTGGGCACGGGCTGCAATGGCCAGGCCGTTGATGTTGCCCAGTTTGCCCTGGTCGGTGCCGAAGCCCAGCGCGGTGTAGCGCTTGACGTGCTCGATGGACTCGAAGCCCTCGCGGCAGGCCAGTTCGATGGCGGCGGCGGTGACGTCGTTCTGGGTGTCGACGAACTGCTTGGGTGCACGGGAGGTGGACTTCTCGTGGGGCACCTGGAACAGCGCCAGGGTGGCTTCCTCGACGCGCTCGGAAGCGGCCGGCAGGTCGCCCTCCATCGCCTTGAAGCCGGCGTCGACAGCCGCCTGGCTGCCGGCCTGGTAGCCGTCGGCCAGGGCATCGGCGAGGCGGAACACGCCGTTCACCGCGCCGGCGCAGATGCGCTTCTGGAACGCCAGGCCGGGAACGAAGGCGAGGATGTCTTCACGCCATTCCGGCTTGCCGCCCAGGTGCGAAGCCAGGTGCACCACCGGGCTGTAGCCACCGGAGCTGGCGATCAGGTCGCAGTCCAGCCATTCGCCCGGGGCGTTGACCTTCATGCGGAAGGTGTCGATGGAGGCCACCTTGGCGCCGGTCACGCGCTTGTTGCCGCGGGCTTCGATTACCGAGCTGCCGGTGATGACGCGCATGCCGCGCTTGCGCACTTCCTCGACCCACTGACCCTGCGGGTTGGGGCGCGCATCGGCGATGGCGACCACCTGCAGGCCGGCTTCCTGCCAGTCCAGGGCGACGCGGTAGGCGTAGTCGTTGTTGGTGGACAGCACCAGCTTCTTGCCCGGTGCCACGCCGTAGCGGCGCACATAGGTGGAGACGGCGCCGGCCAGCATGTTGCCGGGTACGTCGTTGTTTGCGTAGACCAGCGGACGCTCGTGGGCGCCAGCGGCCAGCACCACGCGCTTGGCGCGGACGCGGTGCACGCGCATGCGCACCTGGCCCAGCGGGGCGGTTTCGCCCAGGTGGTCGGTACGGCGCTCGTGGATGGTGAGGAAGTTGTGGTCGTGGTAGCCGTTGACGGTGGAGCGCGGCAGCAGGATCACGTCCGGGTTGCCTTGCAGCTCGGCGATGGCCTTGGCCACCCACTCCTCGGCCGGCTTGCCGTCGAGGGTTTCGCGGGTGTCGAGCAGGCTGCCGCCGAACTCTTCCTGTTCATCGGCGAGGATCACCCGCGCACCGCTGCGTGCGGCGGCCAGGGCGGCGGCCAGACCGGCGGGGCCGGCGCCGACGATCAGCACGTCGGCGTGGTGGTTCATCCAGTCGTAGCTGTCCGGGTCCACTTCGGTGGGCGCGCGGCCGAGGCCTGCGGCCTTGCGGATGTACTTCTCGTAGGTCAGCCACATGGACTGCGGGTACATGAAGGTCTTGTAGTAGAAGCCGGGCGGCATCATCTTGCCGCCGACCTTGCCAAAGACCCCCATCAGGTCGTTCTGCACGTTCGGCCAGCCGTTGGTGGCGCTGGCCACCAGGCCGTTGTACAGCGCCTGCTGGGTGGCGCGCACGTTGGGCACCTGGGTGGCTTCACGCGAGCCGATCTGCAGGATGGCGTTGGGCTCCTCGGCGCCGGCGGCGACGATGCCGCGCGGGCGCGAGTACTTGAAGCTGCGGCCAAGGATGTCGACGCCGTTGGCCAGCAGCGCGGCGGCCAGGGTGTCACCGGCGAAGCCCTGGTAGGTCTCGCCGTTGAAGGTGAAGGTCAGCGTCTTGCTGCGGTCGATGCGACCGCCACGGGAAAGGCGATTGATCTGGCTCATTAGGCCTTCTCCACGGCGGGCTGGGAAGCGGATTTCTTCTCGGAATCGGCGGCGGTCACGCTGGGTTTTTCGCCGATCTTGTAGGTTTCGAGAATTTCGTAGGTCACCGTGTGGCGGGTGACGTTGAAGTACTGGCGGCAGCCGGCGGCGTGCACCCACAGTTCGTGGTGGATGCCGCGCGGGTTGTCGCGGAAGAACATGTACTCACCCCATTCCGCATCGGTGCAGGCAGAGGGGTCGAGCGGGCGCGGGATGTGCGCCTGGCCCTTGGCGTGGAATTCCTCTTCGGAACGCAGCTCGCCGCAGTGGGGGCAGAAGATATGAAGCATGGTGATGGCCCTCTTAGTGAGCTACGGCGGCAGCGCCGTGTTCGTCGATCAGCGCGCCGGTGTGGAAGCGTTCGATGGAGAAGGGCGCGGCCAGCGGATGCGGCTCGCCCTTGGCCAGGGTCGCCGCGAAGACGTTGCCCGAGCCGGGGGTGGCCTTGAAGCCGCCGGTGCCCCAGCCGCAGTTGAAGAACAGGTTCTTCACCGGGGTCTTGCCGATGATCGGGCAGGCGTCCGGGGTGGTGTCGACGATGCCGCCCCACTGGCGGTTCATGCGCACGCGCGAGAGCACCGGGAACATCTCCACGATGGCCTGCAGGGTGTGCTCGATCACCGGGTAGGAGCCGCGCTGGCCGTAGCCGTTGTAGCCGTCGATGCCGGCGCCGATGACCAGGTCGCCCTTGTCCGACTGGCTGATGTAGCCGTGCACGGCGTTGGACATGATCACGCTGTCGATGATGGGTTTGAGCGGCTCGGAAACCAGCGCCTGCAGCGGGTGGGATTCGATCGGCAGGCGGAAGCCGGCGAGCTTGGCCATGTGCCCGGAGTTACCGGCGGTGACCACGCCGACGCGCTTGGCGCCGATGAAGCCGCGGTTGGTCTCGACACCGATCACCGCGCCGTCCTGCTTGCGGAAGCCGATCACTTCGGTCTGCTGGATCAGGTCCACGCCCAGGGCGTCGGCGGCACGGGCGAAGCCCCAGGCCACGGCGTCGTGACGGGCCACGCCACCGCGACGCTGCACGGTGGAGCCCATGACCGGGTAGCGGGCGCTCTTGGTGCAGTTGAGGTACGGAATCTCTTCGGCCACCTGCTGCGCGTTGAGCAGTTCGCCGTCCACGCCGTTGAGGCGGTTGGCGCTCACGCGGCGTTCGCCGTCGCGCATGTCCTGCAGGGTGTGGCAGAGGTTGTAGACGCCGCGCTGGGAGAACATGACGTTGTAGTTCAGGTCCTGGGACAGGCCTTCCCACAGCTTCATCGCGTGCTCGTAGAGCAGCGCGGATTCGTCCCACAGGTAGTTGGAACGCACGATGGTGGTGTTGCGCGCGGTGTTGCCGCCGCCCAGCCAGCCCTTCTCGATCACCGCGACGTTGGTGATGCCGTGTTCCTTGGCCAGGTAGTAGGCCGTGGCCAGGCCATGGCCGCCGCCGCCGACGATGACCACGTCATAGACCGGCTTGGGCGTGGGCGTGCGCCACATGCGTTGCCAGTTCTCGTGGTGGCTCAGGGAATGCTTGAACAGGCCGAAGCCGGAATAGCGTTGCATGTCGATGCTCCTGATCTTTTGCTCCCCTTCCCGTGGGAAGGGGGTGGGGTGAGGGTTGCGGCGCTGGGGTCGGGACCGATGTTTCCCTCACCTGCCCTTGGGGCGCCGTCTCCGCGAGGAGACGGGAAAACTCAACGGTAGACCGGGAAGTCCGCGCAGAGACCGGCGACCTGGGTGGCCACCTTGGCTTCCACGTCGGCGTCGCCCAGGTGGTCCAGCACGTCGCAGATCCAGCCGGCCAGCTCGCGGCACTGGCTTTCCTGCAGGCCACGGGTGGTGACCGCCGGGGTGCCGATGCGGATGCCGGAGGTG